>JAJXHK010000018.1 GCA_021639365.1 Collinsella aerofaciens | reverse complement strand
GAGCGTCCGGCTGATAACCGGGAGGTCACAAGTTCGAATCTTGTCAGGTCCACCATCAAAACCGTGAAGAGCCCTGGGGCGTTGCCTCGGGGCTTTTTTCTTACCTACTGAAAGTAGTCAAAAAAGCCCCGTCCCAAATTAACTACTTTGATTTTGTGTGCTGTGCGAAAGTTTGGGTAGTATAGCTATTCAATGCGGCGGGCTGTCGCGTGTTAACCGCTACGTACCGGAGGTGTTCCATGGTTCGTGTCGACATAGAGACCATCGTCATGGCCGCCGGTCCCGTGCCATCGCTTATCGTGCTTCGTGAGCGCAGCAGCAAATCGGACTCGCCCGCGCCGCTGCGTTCCCTTTCCATTCAGACTGGTTCGTTTGAAGCTGCTGCCATCAGCCGCGGCATCGATAGCGGCCGCGCCGAGCGCCCGATTACCCATGACCTGCTGCTCGATACCGTTGACGCCCTGGGCGCCAAGCTCGAGCGCATCGAGATCGTTCGCGCCGAGCCGCCGGTGTTCTACGCGACGATCGTCGTACTGGCCGATGGCGAGGAGCGCAAGATCGACGCCCGCCCCAGTGACGCCATTGCCCTTGCCGTGCGCAGCAATGCCCCCATGTTTGTGGAGGACGACATCATGAATCGCCTGGGCACTGTTTCCACCCATGCCGAGGAAGTCGACGACGAGCAGGAGTTCGAGAAGTTCGACGAGTTCGTCCATACGCTCTCCCCCGATGACTTCTAAATGCGGGGCGGCAGAGTTGCGGAGTGTTCGCTGATGGCCGGCGGTATGTCGGCTGAGGCGGCGGCCATTGCGCGCGAGGCCCAGATGCGCTCGGAGGCTTCTGAGGCGGCACGCATTGCCTATGTGACGCAGGCCCGCACGCTTCGCGAGCGCCGCGGCTCGTTTATCAAGATGGTTGTCGTCTCCGCCCTTGTCGCGGCAATCTGCTCGCGCCTTCGTGGTACAGTTGGTGCGCTTGGGTTTTCGATTTCAACAGGCTTGGTAATCTGGGGCGTGGTCGATGCAGTAATGCTGACCAGCCAGATCAAGGTACTCGACAAGCGCGCGATGGATATGATGCGCGCCCGCGACGCTGCCGCCAAGATCGCTGCCGAGGCACAAGAACTGTAACGACGCCAGACTCGATGGGAAGGTCTAAAGATGGCACAGGATATGCAGGACGCCGGTAACGTCTCCGCCGAGCTCGACGCCATGGTGTGTGACCTGATTGGTGCGTTCTTGGACGACCTCGCCGCCGGTGAGAATCCGGGCGTAGTTGTGGCGATCGAGGACGCTGCTTCCAACCGATATCTGGCGGCGCTCGACGAGGACGGCGAGGAGGCATGCCTGGAGGCTGCCACCAACTTTATCTCCGAGCACAAGATGGGCCTCAAGGACGAGGGCCTGGGCCGCATAGCCCGCTATGCCATCGGCTACACCGGTTGTGTCGAAATTGACGGCGGCTATCACGACGCCCTGCTCGTGAGCTTCTTCGAAACCACGCTCGAGAGCGGTTTTTCGGCATACGTGCTGTATGAGGGCATGGGTGCCGGCGATGGTTTTATGTGGAGCGACCCTGAACCTGCAGGTGAGGAAACCCCTCTTATCTAAAATCGCTAAAATAAACGAGTTTTCGGTAAAAGGCTCAATATTCCCGCTGAGCGTTGTATCGCTGGGCGGGCCGCATACGCGTGCCGTTTGTATATGGATAGAAGATAGGGGAACTACATGCGCGTAGACAATCTGAGGAACATCGCCATCATCGCCCACGTCGACCACGGCAAGACGACGATGGTCGACAAGCTCCTGCGTGCCACGGACGCCTTCCGTGCCAACCAGCAGGTCGAGGACCGCGTCCTGGATTCCAACGACCAGGAGCGCGAGCGCGGCATTACGATTCTCGCCAAGAACATCTCTATCGAGTACAAGGACGTCAAGATCAACGTCATCGACACCCCGGGCCACGCCGACTTTGGCGGCGAGGTCGAGCGCGTGCTGCGTATGGCCGACGGCGCCCTGCTGCTGGTTGACGCTTTTGAGGGCCCCATGCCCCAGACCCGCTTCGTGCTGCGTCACGCTATCGACACCGGCCTCAAGATCATGATCGTTATCAACAAGATCGATCGTCCGGGCGCCAACCCCGAGAAGGCCTACAACGACTGCCTGGACCTTATGGCCGACCTGGGTGCCACCGACGACCAGCTCGAGTTCGCCATGGAGCACGTGGTCTACGCCAGCGCCATGAATGGCTTTGCCCGTCTTGACCCCAACGACGGCAACATGGACATGTATCCGCTGCTTGATATGATCATCGACGACATGCCCGCTCCCGAGGTTGACGAGAACGCCCCGCTGGCCATGCAGTGCGTGACCATTGACCACTCCAACTTCGTTGGCCGCATCGGCATCGGTCGCGTGTACTCCGGCACCATCCACCAGGGCGATCAGATCCTGGTTGTCAAGAACGACGGCTCCAGCGCCACCGCTACCGTCAAGCAGCTCTTTACCTTCGACTACCTGGGCCGCACCGAATGCCAGGAAGTCGGCGCCGGCGACATCGCCGCCGTCGTGGGTATCGACCGCACCGATATCGGCGATGTCTACACCGATCCCGAGAGCCCCGTTGAGCTCGAGCCCATCGAGATCGACCCGCCGACTCTGTCCATCGTCTTTGAGGCTTCGACCTCCCCGCTCGTCGGTCGCGACGGCGACATCGTGGGCGCCCGTCAGCTCAAGGAGCGCCTGTTCAACGAGGCCGAGAACAACGTGACCATGAAGATCGAGGAGCTCGAGGACAAGAGCGGCGTCGAGGTCTCGGGTCGCGGCATCCTGCACCTGTCCGTTCTGATGGAGTCCATGCGTCGCAAGGGCTTTGAGTTCCAGGTTGGCCGTCCCCGCGTTCTGTTTAAGAAGGACGAGAACGGCAACAAGATGGAGCCCGTCGAGCAGGCCGTCGTCGAGTGCCCGGACGAGTACTCGGGCAAGGTCGTTGAGGTCTTCGGCACCTCCGGCGGTATCATGACGAGTATGGATACCTCGGGCATCGTGACGCACCTCGAGTTTAAGATCCCGACCCGCGGCATCATGGGTCTTAAGAACCGCATCATGAACGTCACCCACGGCGAGGGCGTGTTCTACCACACCTTCTTGGAGTATGGCCCCTACGCCGGCGAGATCGGCAACCGTCAGAACGGCGCTATGATCTCCATGACCACCGAGAAGGCCGTTGCCTACGCTCTGGGTACGCTGCAGGAGCGCGGCCAGCTGTTTGTTGAGCCGGGCACCGAGTGCTACGAGGGCATGATCGTGGGTGAGCGCAGCAAGGCTGGCGACATGGTCGTCAACATCGCCCGCACCAAGAACCTGGGCAACCAGCGTTCCTCGACCTCTGATATCTCCGTCCAGCTGGTGCCGCCTCGCACCTTCTCGCTGGAGGAGGCGCTGGAGTACATCGCCGACGACGAGCTGGTCGAGATCACTCCCAAGAACATCCGCCTGCGCAAGCGTCTGCTCAATGCCACCGACCGCAAGAAGGCTGCCGTCCGCGCCGGCCAGGTCAACAAATAAGCGCTGGGCTTTATAACGACTAACAAGAAAGGGCGTCGACCGCAATGGTCGGCGCCCTTTTTGGTCCAAGGGGAACAGGTTCGTTTGCATCACCACAAAGGTGCCTGTCCCCCTTGTGGTGGTTGGCGGCTAAGCGGTGGGGAGTTCCGGCGTATTAGCCGGCTGCTGCGGCTTGAGGTGGGCGTTGCGCCAGATGATCTGGATAACGTAGCCGAGCGTGAAGACAAAGGCCACGCCGCTGATGAAATCGCCTACGAGGGGGATTGCCGTAAGCGCGCCTGCGATCACGCCGCCGGCGGCTGCCATGGCGTAGCGGTTCTGGCTGTGTCCGACCATGCGGGCAATCGCGCACCCCGCAAAGGCGCTCGACACCAACGCGATGCCGATAACGCCGCACAAGAGGGTTCCGGCAAGCGGCAGGCCAGCGATTGAGATAATCAGCAGCAGGACGGCGGGGACGATGGCAATCGTACCCAGAAGACCGCTCACCCACAGGGGTGTGGGGCGCTGGTGGAGCATTCCGGCGGCGCTGGCGGTCGCGCGCGGAAAGACGAGCTCGAGCAGCAGAGCGATGAAGCAGGTCGAGAGCGCCGCGGCGACGATGCCGCCGATGACATCGTTAGTGGTGGAAGAATCCTCGTTCTCGGTGCGGTCGATCTTGAGCGCGCCGACCTCGGCTCCCGCGGCGCGCTCGGGGTCCTCGGAAACATGGGCGTTCACGGTGCCGGTGATGTGGGCGTTCTTGCCCAGGATGAGCTTGTCGGCCCAGACCTCGACATCGCCCTCGACGGTGCCATCGATGGTCACCGTATCGCCCGCGAGCGCTGCCGACTTGGTAGAGCCGCGCAGGGCAACCGTCTCGCCTATCGCATAGAAGCAGTTGGCGGTGCTGTCGGAATTGAGCACGACATGCTGACCGACGACCGTGACGCTGCCATCAACCGTAGTCTTGGCAATGTCGATGGTGCGCGCCGCAAGACGAACGGCGCCGCCCACCGTGCAGTCGCGGATCGAGAGGGTATCGCCCGCGGCGATGATATCGCGGTCGATGGAGGTGTCGTCCAGGTTGAGGCTCTGACCTGCCCAGTACAGGTCACCTTCGACGCCGGACGGAGTGGCGTCATTGTCGGTTGCAAGTACGTTGCCTGCGGTGTCCGTGCCGGCAAGAGCCGTAGCGGGAAGTGCGGTGAGCGCCAGAGCGATGAGCGCGAATAGGATGGTGATGCGGCCCCACGCTTTACGGCGCTGGGTCGACGGGAATTGATTGTGGGGCATAGTGAATCCTTCGTCAGATGCTCGATATGCACCTAACAGGGTACCCAACGCGTGGGCGCTCTAAAAGAACCTCTCGGTTGCATTTCGAAGGATGAGCCCGCGCCACCTACTTTTTACGGTGCAAGAAGCGTGCGATGTCTTCCTCGGTGGGGCTTTTGATGTCAAAACGCAGCGACAGCCAGCGCAGCCCCATGGTTACCGCAACGCATACGATCAACGCGGTGATGTTGCTGACGACGCCGCTCATGACAAGGCATACATAGCTCGCCGAGCCGGCGATGGCTGCGATGGCGTAGAAGTTGGTGCGCTGGAAAATGCCCGGTACCACGCCCATAAAACTGTCGCGCAGCATGCCGCCGCCCACCGCGGTGAAAAAGCCCATCATGATGCACACCGCCGGCGCAAAGCCGTAGACCAGTGCCTTGTCTGCTCCGGTGGCGGCGTAGATGCCGACTGAGATGATGTCGAGCAGGGGAATGAGTTTTTCGGGCTTGTCGACGATTGCCGGGAAAATGTAGATGATGGCTGCCGTGGCAATGGAAAGCGGGAGTGCCATCGGCTGGTTGAGGATGTAGACGTTGCCCACCTGCAGCGTCATGTCGCGTAAAAGACCGCCGCCCAGGCCACAGACCACGGCAAGTGCGACCGCGCCCACCAGGTCGAGCTTGTGCTCGCGTGCGACCAACACGCCTGAGATCGATGCAGCGACAACAGCGAACATCTCGAGCCAAAATGGGATAGCGACCATGGCATCCGTGGCGTGTGAGGTAACGGTCATAGCGGCGACGACGGGCAAGATGGAGTCCTTTTGGTTGCGGGTTTAGACAATGCCCGTACATAGTACATGGTTGGCGGGCGTGGCGACCCTATTGCTCGGTAAACGGTCAGGACTGGGAACGGTCATGGGTACCAAACATGTACATCAGCCTTCAAAGATGTCGAAAAATGTCGGTTTTGGAGGGTGATGTACATGTTTGGGATGTTGGGTTGGGATTGAACGTGATGGGGGTGTGGGTTGAATAGGAGGGATGTCCAAATTTTGAGCTTTGCTCAAAATTTATCCGGTCGGCTTACGCCGACCGCGCTGCGCTAAAAACGCGCCGCTGGCGCGTTTTCTTTACGCTCCGCGCCCTGGCGGGTTCGAATCCCTCCTCCTGCGCGTTATTGAAATGTGCCCAAAAAGAAAAAAAGCCCCATTGCTGGGGCTTATGCCATCTAATGGCGGAGGAGGAGGGATTCGAACCCTCGTGACCTTATACAGGCCAAACGGTTTTCGAGACCGCCGCATTCAACCACTCTGCCACCCCTCCGCGTGGGGTAAAAACAAAGCAGGCTCGAAGGCCTGCTTTGGAATTAACTGGCGGAGAGTCAGGGATTTGAACCCTGGAGACGCTTTTGACGCCTACACGATTTCCAATCGTGCTCCTTCGGCCACTCGGACAACTCTCCGTTAAATGCGAAAGTCAGTATACACGAGGAATCGCAAAGTGCAAACAGAAAAGTTGGCATTTTTTAAAACGCTTGGCCGTGCTTGGCGCCGCAGTGGGGCTTGAGGTGCCAAAAAACGGCTTCCGACCAGCGTGGTTGATCAACTCAATTGTTCAAAAAAAGGTATTCATAAGCGACTTGGCAATGAATTTAAAAATCTTTGGGTGGTGCTGTGGGCCACTGGTATGCATTTTGCGACCACAGCCTTGTGCTCGTTGACCTGCGGCTTGGCTCAGCTTGTCCCCACGGCACCGTATCTTGTCAACAGATCCGTCAAGCTTTTGGTCAGCATTTGGTTGGAATGCGCATGAAACGTCGTGTGAGTATGGGCATATGTGGAGGTCATGAGGTTATAGCTGCATATTCTTGCAGCCTAGGAGGTTGAAAGATATTATTACCAAGTCTTTTCCTGCTTCAGGCGCACCTTCACGACCTGAAGCCACATTTGCCCAGAGGAGGTGACAATATGAAGGCTTATGAACTGCTGTTCTTTGTTGACCCGTCGCTCGACCCCGAGACTCGTCTCGCTGTTATGAAGCGTATCGATACCACGATCGCTGAGGGCGCTGGCAAGGTCGACTCCGTTGACGAGTGGGGCAAGCGCAAGCTCGCCTACGAGATCAACGACCTCACCGATGGTGACTACACCCTCATCAACTTCCACGCAGATCCTACCCAGATCGCCGAGCTTGATCGCGTCCTGCGCATCACCGACGCTGTGGTCCGCCACATGATCGTCCGTCGCGACGACCAGGAGTAAGACTGTCGTTTTGGACTGGGCTTGTGCCCCAAGAGGAAGTAGTGAGTTATGAGCATCAATCGAGTGAACATCACCGGTAACCTCACCCGCGATCCCGAGCTGCGCGCCACCGCCGGCGGAACCCAGGTTCTGTCCTTTGGCGTCGCCGTGAACGATCGTCGCCGCAACGCGCAGACTGGCGAGTGGGAGGACTATCCCAACTTTGTCGACTGCACTATGTTCGGCACCCGCGCCGAGGCCGTGAGCCGTTTCCTGGCAAAGGGAAACAAGGTCGCGATCGAGGGCAAGCTGCGCTACAGCTCTTGGGAGCGCGACGGCCAGCGCCGGAGCAAGCTTGAAGTCATCGTCGATGAGATCGAGTTTATGAGCTCCCGTGGTGGCCAGGGTGGTTACGATCAGGGCGGTTACGCCCCCGCAGCTCCCGCGCCCGCAGCACGTCCTGCCGCACCGGTGGCTACGCCGCCCGCGGTCGACGTCTACGATGAGGACATCCCGTTCTAAGGGTTGTTCACCTATTTTTGAGTGAGAGGCGGCTTCGGTTCGCCGAAGTTGCCAAATGAAAGGTATTTTGACATGGCTAATGATTTTTCTGCACGTCAGCCGCGTCGTAAGTACTGCCAGTTCTGCAAGGAGAACACTGAGTTCATCGACTATAAGGACACTCAGCTTCTCCGTAAGTACATGACCGACCGTGGCAAGATCAAGCCCCGTCGCGTCACTGGCGCTTGCACGCAGCATCAGCATGACATCGCCAACGCCATCAAGCGCGCCCGCGAGATGGCTCTCCTGCCGTACACCGTCCCCGTGGTTTCCTCTCGTGGCAACCGCGACCGCGGCTAAGAAGGGAGACGCATCATGAAGGTTATTCTTCTCGATGAGATCAAGGGCAAGGGCGGCGAGGGTGACGTCGTAGAGGTCGCTCAGGGTTACGCTGAGAACTTCCTGTTCCCCAAGAAGCTCGCTGTTGCCGCCACCAAGGGCAACCTCAAGCAGCTTGACGAGCGTCGCAACAACATCGCCAAGCGCGAGGCCGTCCGTCTGGCTACCGCCAACGAGACCAAGGCTGCCTTCGAGGGCAAGACGGTCACCGTTGACGTCAAGGTCGGCGACGAGGGCATCCTCTTTGGCTCCGTTACCGCCGCTATGATCGCTGACGCCATCAAGGCTCAGCTCGGTATGGACATCGACCGCAAGCGCGTCGAACTCGGTAAGCCCATCAAGGTTGCCGGTGCCCACACCGTTGCCATCTCGCTGTACCGCGAGATCAAGGCCGAGGTTGTCGTTCTCGTCGGCGTTACCGCCGAGGAGCTCGCTGCCGAGGCTGAGGTCGAGGAGGCCGCTGAGGTCGCCGAGGCCGAGACCGCCGAGGTCGAGACTGAGGCTGCTGCCGAGTAGCATTTGCTGCAACGCAACAATCTTGTTCTAAGAAGGGCGCTCTGGGAAACCAGGGCGCCCTTTTGTTTTTTGCGCTGAGTGAGTGTCATGGTGAACGTTGCGTCGAAGTCCTATATACAGGACCGTTCATCCGTTTGGTTCGGTGATGATTGGCGGCGCGCGGCGCGTTTTGGGACCGTGGCTGATACTATGGATGCTCGCAAGCGATATGAATGAGGATGCTCATGGCATATGACGATAGGGAGACCGGGCTGACGGTTGAGGACCGCGGCTCAAAGTTGGGTCTTCCCCAAAACCAAGATGCAGAGGCCAATGTACTGGCCGCTATGCTGCTATCGCCCGAGGTGGTCGAAGAGGCCCAGGTCGAGCTGCAGCCCGATGACTTCTACCGGCCCATTCATAAGACCATCTATACCGCGATGGTCGATATGTACAACAGCCGCATTCCCATCGACTCCATCTCGCTGATCGATTACCTGCGAAGCATCAACAAGCTCGATGCCGTGGGCGGCGAGGCCTACATTTTGGAGTTGATGGGTCAGACCCTGTCGCTCGTCAACTGGCAGCACCATGCCGCCATCGTTCGCCGCGATTCGATGCTGCGTGAGCTGATCGGCGCGACCAACGAGATCAACGCGCTGGCCTATAACGCTCCCACCGATACCAAAGAGGTCGTGGAGCTAGCCGAGAGCAAGCTGCTCAAGGTCACGGCGCGCGAGGTCAAGTCGAGCTACAAGACGCTGACCGAGTTTATGGTCGAGGCCTATAACGAGGCCGAGGAAGTGTGCCAGGCCGGTGGCCAGGCTGCGGGCGTGCCCACGGGCTTCCCGTCGCTCGACCGCATGCTCATGGGTTTTCGCGAGGGCCAGCTCATCATCATCGGCGCCCGCCCTGCTGTGGGTAAGACGTCGTTCGCCCTGAATCTGGCGCTCAATGCTGCCGCTGCCGGTTATACCGTCGGCTTCTTCTCTCTGGAGATGTCGGGCAAGGAAATTGCCCAGCGTCTGATTTGCGCCTACGCCATGATCTCGATCAGTGACTTCCGCATGGGCCGCATTAGTCCCGAGCAGTGGGCCAACATCAACGAGGCCACGCAGACCTTGTCCAAGCTCGATATTCTGATTGACGATACGCCCGGCACCACCGTGACCGAGATTCGCGCCAAGAGCCGCCGCATGCTCCACAACAAGGAGAAGGCCATCATCATCCTGGACTACCTGCAGCTGGTGAGTCCTCCGCCGGGACGCCGCTCCGAGAGCCGTACCGTCGAGGTCTCCGAGATGTCGCGTGGTCTGAAGATCATGGCCAAGGAGCTCAAGATCCCGCTCATCGCGCTGTCGCAGCTCTCGCGTCAGGTCGAATCCCGTACCGGCAAACGCCCGCAGCTTTCCGACCTTCGTGAATCGGGCTCCATCGAGCAGGACGCCGATATCGTTATGTTCTTGGACCGCTCCGCCGACGAGGCCGAAGCCTCGCGCGACGATCGACCCGACGAGGGCGTTACGCGTATCGTCGTGGCCAAGAACCGTTCGGGCCCGATCGGCGACGTCGACCTGATGTTCCTGCCGGCATCCACCAAGTTCTATGAGCTTGATGGGGCACATGCCGAGGAGTAGGACAGGCGCCCGTTGCACGGGTATACTGGGAATGTTTTGTGCTTCTGCGTGCCGGCGTGGCGCGTAGACAGTCCATGAATGTAAGGAGTAAACATGCCGTCAACCGTTTTGGTCGGTGCCCAGTGGGGCGATGAGGGCAAGGGTAAGATTTGCGACCTGGTCGCCGGCGACTTCGATGCCGTCGTGCGCTACTCGGGCGGCAACAACGCCGGCCACACCATCGTCGTCAACGGCAAGAAGTACGGCCTGCACCAGGTGCCCTCCGGCATCATGTATTCCGACCACGTGTCGGTGATCGGTAACGGCTGTGTCGTCAACCCCAAGGTTGTCCTTGAGGAGATCGACATGTTCGAGGCCGACGGCATCACCACCAAGAACCTCAAGATCAGCGGCAACGCGCATGTCATCATGCCGTACCACATCGATCTGGATGGCGCCTTTGAGCAGAAGCTCGGCAAGAAGAACATCGGTACCACCAAGCGCGGCATCGGTCCGTGCTACCAGGACAAGATGGCCCGCATTGGTCTGCGCATGCAGGACATGCTGGACGAGGCACTGTTCCGCGACAAGCTGGAGACCGCTCTCGCCCGCGTGAACCCTGAGCTCGAGCTCATCTACAACCTGCCCACCTACACCGTGGACCAGATTTGCGACGAGTACCTGCCGATGGCCGAGCGCCTGCGCCCCTACATCACCGAGACGAGCCTGCTGCTCAACAACATGATCGACGAGGGTAAGGACCTGCTGTTTGAGGGCGCCCAGGCGACGCTGCTCGACATCGACCACGGCACCTATCCGTACGTGACGTCTTCCAACTGCACCGCCGGCGGCGCCATCACCGGCTCCGGCGTGGGCATGAAGAATGTCGACCGCGTGCTGGGCGTCATGAAGGCCTATATCACCCGCGTCGGTTCGGGCCCCATGCCCACCGAGCTTTCCTATGAGTCCGAGGCCGGTCACACGCTGACCGAGGAGGGTTATGAGTACGGCGTGACCACCGGTCGTCGTCGTCGCTGCGGCTGGTTTGACGGCCCCATCGCCAACTACGCCTCGCGCGTCAACGGCCTCACCGATATCGCCCTGACCAAGCTCGACGTGCTTTCGGCCTTCGACACCATCAAGGTGTGCGTGGCCTACGACGTCGATGGCGAGCGCTACACCAGCGTGCCCGAGCATCAGGTGCGCTTTGAGCATGCCAAGCCCATCTACGAGGAACTCCCCGGCTGGAAGTGCGACATTACCGGTTGCCGCAGTTTTGATGAGCTGCCGCAGGAGGCTCAGGACTACGTGGCGTTTATCGAGGATCTGGCACACACCCGCGTGACGTTTATTGGCGTTGGCGCTGGTCGCGAGCAGATCATCAACCGATTCTGGAAGTAATCGGGACTATTTGGTTATTGCGATATACCCCTTTGCAGCCCGGACGGGCGGCCGAGGGGTATATTTGCTTGCAAAGGGCTCGCGCGGAGCGGGCCATTCATCCATAGAGGAGGCACCCTTGAAGGCGGACACTCAAACCATCGACATCCTGTTGTTGGGCAGCGGCGGCCGTGAGCATGCTTTGGCAGCTAAGCTCGCAGCATCACCGCGCGCCGGCAAGCTCTACATCGCGCCGGGTAACGGCGGTACCGCGAGCTGCGGCGAGAACGTTGTTCTCGACGACTGCGATCCTGCGGCCGTGGCGGCGTTTGCGCAGAGCCACGGATGCGGACTCGTGGTAATTGGCCCCGAGGCTCCGCTCGTGGCGGGCGTGGCCGACGCCGTGCGCGCGGCGGGTATTCCCTGCTTTGGCCCGGGTGCCGAGGGCGCCCAGATGGAGGGTTCCAAGCTGTTCTCCAAGCGGCTCATGGAGCGCGCCGGTATCCCGACGGCAGCCTATGGTTCGTTTACCGACGAGGCTTCGGCTCTCGCCTACGTGCGCGAGCAGGGCGCTCCGCTGGTCGTGAAGGCCGACGGCCTTGCCGCGGGCAAGGGCGTTATCGTGGCGACCGAACTTGAGCAGGCCGAGGAGGCCGTGCGCGAGTGCTTTGGCGGCACCTTTGGCGATGCCGGCAATACCGTGGTCATCGAGGAGATGCTCGTTGGTCCCGAGTGCTCGCTGCTGGCCTTTACCGACGGCAAGACCGTGCGCCCCATGGCCACCTCGCAGGACCACAAGCGCGCGCTCGAGGGCGACAAGGGCCCCAACACCGGCGGCATGGGCGTCTACAGCCCGGTGCCCATCGTGACCGACGAGGAGCACGCCACCATGGTGGCGGTCATGGAGCAGACCGTGGCCGAGCTCGCTGCCGAGGGCATCGACTACCGCGGCTGCCTGTATGGCGGCTTTATGCTCACGCCTGCCGGCCCCAAGGTGCTGGAGTTCAATGCCCGCTTTGGCGACCCCGAGACGCAGGTCGTGCTGCCGCGCCTTAAGAATGACCTGGTTGAGGTCATGCTCGCCTGCGCCAACTGCGAGCTCGATCAGATTGAGCTCGACTGGCGTGACGAGTGGGCTGTGGCCGTTGTCCTGACGAGCGCGGGCTATCCCGGCAGCTACGAGAAGGATAAGGTCATCACCGGTATCGCCGACGCCGAGGCCATGGAGAACGTGACCGTGTACCACGCGGGCACCGCCGTGGTGGATGGCCAGCTCGTGACCAATGGTGGTCGCGTGCTTGCCGTGACCGCTCTGGGCGACACGTTCGAGAACGCTCGCAACCTTGCCTACGAGGCCTGCGAGAAGATTGATTTTGAGGGCAAGACCCTGCGTCACGACATCGGCCTGCGCGCGCTGCGCGGCCGCGACGCCTGGGATGCCTAAAGTCCGAGAGGAATGAGACGGATGGACGAGAAGAACGAAGAGCTCGTGGATGCGCAGATCGTCGAGGAGGACAGCCGCGTGTATGGGCACGCCGAGGGCGAGCCTGGCGGCGAGGTCGCTGACGAGCCGGTGCTGGTGCTGGGCGATGACGACCCGCACGATGCCGAGCTGCACGAGAAGATTCTTTCGGAGGAGTGCGCCTGGAAGGGCAAGATCCTCGACGTCCACCGTCTTGAGGTGGAGCTGCCCAACGGCCACCGCAGCGCCCGCGATATCGTTCGCCATCCGGGTGCGGCGGCCGTTGTGGCACTGACCGAGAGCGGCAAGATCGTACTGGTGCGTCAGTACCGCACCGCCATCGACCGCGTGACGGTCGAGATTCCCGCCGGCAAGCTCGATCCAGGCGAGGACCCGCTCGATTGCGCCAAACGCGAGCTGCATGAGGAGACGGGCTTTAGGGCTGGTCGCATTCGCTTTTTGACGTCGATTGTCACGTCCTGCGGTTTTTGCGACGAGATCATTCACATCTACTTGGCTACCAAGCTGGAGTTTGATGCGCCCAACCCCGATGATGACGAGTTTGTCAACGTGGACCTGGTGCCGCTGCACGAGTTGATCGACGCCGTACTCGACGGCAAGATCGAGGATGCCAAGACCGTCGTGGGCGCACTCGCCTGCGACAGTATTGCGCACCGTTTAGGTGGCGCGGAACTGTAGCGTGCGAGGTAACCTCGCAGGTTTGTATAAGTCAGCGAAAGTGCTCCATTTGAGGCAAGGTGGCCTGAAAGAGGAGGGAAGCGTATGGATATACGCGACCGACGATTGAAGGCCAGGTTGTCCAAATGGAGCACTTGCAGCGTCGAGACGAAACGCGGTTTGGTAAAACCGCGTAAGGTGATTATGTTTAAGAGGTTTCTTTCGTATTACGAGCCCCAGATGGGGCTTTTTGTTGCTGATACTGTTTGTGCTCTGGTGCTTGCCGCCATTGACCTGGCGTTCCCCATTATCCTGCGCAATTTGACCGGTGGGCTGTTTACTCAGGGTCAGGCTGCCATTATGCAGGCGCTCGGCATGATCGCGGTGGGCTTGGTGCTGATGTATGCCGTCCGCTGCGCTTGTCGCTACTTTGTGAGCTATTGGGGTCACGTGATGGGCGCGCGCATGGAGTCCAAGATGCGCGAGGACCTGTTTGACCAGTATGAGCGCTTTAGCTTTGCGTACTTCGACCGCAACAGCTCGGGCGACATGATGAGCCGCGTGGTCAACGACCTGTTCGATATCTGCGAGGCGGCGCACCACGTGCCCGAGTGGATCATCATCTGCGGCATCGAGATCATCGGCTCGTTTGTGATCCTCTTTGCCATCGCCCCGGTGCTGGCGCTCGCCATGGCCGTGGTGACGGCAGCGTTTGCGGTCATCATGTTTTGGCAGAACATGCGCATGCGCGAGGTCTTTAGCGACAACCGCAAAAAGATCAGCGGCATCAATGCACAGCTGCAGGATTCGCTGGCGGGCATGCGCGTGGTCAAGAGCTTTGCCAATGAGGAGACCGAACGCTTCAAGTTCCGCGCCTCCAACAATCGCTATCTTTCGTCCAAGGAGAACATGTATCACGCCATGGGCGTCTATACTGCGACGTATGGCCTGCTCTCGGGTGTGCTCTATGTGATCGTGGTACTGCTGGGCGGCTGGCTGGTCGCCCAGGGACAGCTGCAGGCGGTCGATATGGCGACCTTTGCACTCTATATTTCGCTGTTCTGCACGCCGCTCGAGACACTCGTCAATTCGGCCGAAACGTATCAGAAGGCCATCGCTGGCTTTAAGCGTATGGACGAGGTGCTCTCGACCGCGCCGGATATCCAGGACAAGCCGGGCGCCACGGATCTGCAGGTGACCGCCGGCGCCGTGGATTATCACGACGTGTGCTTTAACTACGAGGACGTTGAGCTGGGCGAGGGCGATGCCGAAGAGCGTCCCGTTATCGACCATATGAATCTGTCCATCAAGCCCGGGCAGACCATCGCTTTGGTTGGCCCTTCGGGCGGTGGCAAGTCCACGACCTGTTCGTTGCTGCCGCGCTTTTATGACGTGGCTGCCGGATCCATTAGCATCGACGGCCAGGACGTGCGCGATGTGACGCAGCAGAGCCTGCGCCGCGCCATCGGCCTGGTGCAGCAGGATGTCTATCTATTTGACGGTACGATTGGCGAGAACATCGCCTATGGCAAGCCGGGCGCTACGGCTGAAGAGATCGCCGAGGCCGCCCGTCGTGCCAACATCGATGCCTTTATCGAGTCGCTTCCACAGGGCTATGACACGGTCGTGGGCGAGCGCGGCAGCCGTCTTTCGGGCGGACAGAAGCAGCGTGTTGCCATCGCGCGCGTGTTTCTCAAGAACCCCAAGATCCTTATTTTGGATGAGGCGACGAGTGCTTTGGATAACGAGAGCGAGGAGGCGGTGCAGGAGTCACTCGAGGAGCTGGCACGCGGCCGTACCACAATCATCATTGCCCACCGTCTTTCGACCATTAAGCATGCCGATGAGATTGCGACCGTTGAGCATGGTCGCGTTGTGGAGCGTGGCACGCACGAGGAGCTTCTCGCCCGTGGCGGCACCTATGCCCGTTACTATCGAATGCAGTTCGAAGGTGCGCGTGCGCACGAGCTCGACTGATTGATTTGACAGGAAGTTTATGGCTGATAAGAACCCTTTGACTCCGGAAGAAGTGACGGAGTTATTCTCCGAAATCGATGCATCCGGCGTCTTGGATCCTACGCTCGCCAAAAAGCGCACCGAGCGCATGCGCGAAAAAGAGGCTGCAGTCAAGCGCGGCGACAAGGCGGCGCTGGCGCGGCTGCGCAGCGAGGATCGCGCGAGCCAGGCAAAGCATGTCGACCCGCTGTCCGAGGACGACCCTTCGGGCTCGCAGGTGAGCCATACCATTACGAAGACTGCCATGGCCGTGGTCATTGGCATCTTGGTGCTGATTGTGGGCATGCAGATTGGCTACGGCGTGATGCGTCGTCTGAACACCGCCAACCTGTCCGAGAGCGTTTCGGTCGATACCGTTTCGACGGCGCTGAAGGGCGGCCTTGAGTGGGGCAACGGCTTTACGCAGTTCCCGCTCGATTTTTCTGTCGACGAGGCCGATGAGCGCACGGGCACGGTTGAGGTGACGGTGTTGGACACGTCGTCTGCCAATGAGCTCGAGCTGCTGTCCAACGGGCAGATCCAGGCCGCGGCGCTTGCGACCAACGCCCTGCTCAACGATAAGATTGACCGCGTGGTGTATAACGTTCACGCCTATATCGACGAGGATAGCAACATTCAGCACGATTCCTTTTTTGGCATGTTCCCCGCGCGGGGTCATCAGAGCGCCATTTTGACGTTCGTGTGGACCAAGAGCTCATCCAACGCCACGAGTATCGACTGGAAGATGCGCATCGTGAGTATGGATGACACCATCGCCGAGCGCATTCAGAAGCAGGTGAACTCGGTGTCGTCGTTGATTGAGGACCCGGTGGTGAGCCAGACCAAGATTGACGAGGAAAAGGCCGAACGTGACCTGGAGCATCGTCTGCATGGCCGCGAGATTTTCCGCGGCGGCAAGCCCGACCGAACGCCGTCCGATCTGCTGGAACAGGACAAGAAAAAGTAAGACGCCATCATCCCGCGTGAGCCACAAGCCCCGCGGGATGATTTTTCTGGGACGGGGATTAAAAAATCATTATGCATAGAAAGTCATAATTATCATTTCGTAAACAATTTGATGAAATTAACGCCATGAGGCATGCTTGCGGTTACAATACCGCGAGGCCTAACTACACACCTTTAAGCCGGTCCTGTGAGACCGGGAAGGAGAATTATGGCGAACAACCATACCGCGGGCGCTGCCGCCCGCACCTTCGCGCCCAGCGAGCTTTGCCAGCGTATGCTGGCCAAAACCAGCAAGGGCACCTGCGGTCCCTGTATCCTGTATCTTGAGGATGGGACCATTTTTTATGGACGTGCATGCGGCGCCGAGGGCACCGCGACCGGCGAAGTCTGCTTCAACACCTCGCTCGAGGGCTACTTTGAGGTCATGACCGACCCGAGTTATGCCGGCCAAATTGTAACCATGACCTATCCGCAGATCGGCAATTACGGTATCGACGAGACCGATGTCCAGTCGGCCTTCCCCGGCGACGCCGTGCGCCCTGCGAGCGCTCCGGCTATGCGCGGCATGATTGTTCGCGACATGTGCGCCACGCCTTCTAACTGGCGCTCGGCCGTCAGCGTGCCGGAGTACCTGCGCGCTCACGGCATCGTCGCTATCGAGGGTGTCGACACCCGCGCTCTGGTGCGCCATCTGCGCGACAATGGTTCCAAGATGGGCATTATCTCGACAGAGATCTTCGACGTCGACGAGCTCGCCGAGCGTCTGGCCGCAGCGCCCACGCTGGTGGGCGAGAACCTGGTCAAGACCGTAAGTTGCCCCGCGCCTCACGAGTTTGTGGTCGCCGACCTGCCTGCCACGCATGACTTTGCGCTCACTGCCGCCGCTCCTGCCCGCCACAAAGTGGTTGCTTACGACTGCGGCGTGAAGCGTGGCATTTTGGAGGGCCTGGTCCGTGCCGGCTGCGACCTCACCGTCGTGCCGTGGGATACGCCTGCTCAGCAGGTGCTCGACATGAATCCCGACGGCGTCTTTTTATCCAACGGCCCCGGCGACCCCGACGCCGTGGTGGAGACCTACGAGCAGGTGCAGCAGCTGATCGGCAAGGTGCCGGTCTTTGGTATTTGTCTTGGTCACCAGATGATCAGTCTGGCCTGCGGTGCCCAGATGGAAAAGCTTAAGTTTGGTCACCGCGGTGGCAACCAGCCGGTCATGAACCTGGTAAGCCGTCGCGTGGAGATCACCGCGCAAAACCATGGCTTTGGCCTGCTGTTCCCCAGCTTGGGCAAGCTTGTCCCCGAGCTTTCCGGCGGCGAGACCGAGCATGCGGCCGATGGAGATCTGCGCGTCTGGGTGCGCCGCGGAATCGCTCCGGTCGTGATGAACGAGCGCTTCGGCCGCATTCGCCTGACACATGTGAACCTCAACGACGGCACCGCCGAGGGCATCCAGCTGCTCGACGCCCCGTGTTTCTCGGTCCAGTACCACCCCGAGGCTTCGCCTGGCCCCACCGATGCCCACTATCTCTTTACCGCCTTTACGCGACTCATGGACGGCGAGGAGAACTACCTGGACATCGACACCGCGAAGGACCGCCTCGCCGGCTGGAATTTCGCCGAGTCCGAGACCGCCGCGACCGAGACCGAGGAGAACTAACATGCCGAAACGTACTGACATCAAGCGCATCCTTGTCATTGGTTCGGGCCCCATCGTTATTGGCCAGGCATGTGAGTTCGACTACTCCGGCGCCCAGGCCTGCAAGGTGCTCAAGGAGGATGGCTTTGAGGTCATCCTGGTCAACTCCAACCCGGCGACCATCATGACCGACCCGGGTCTTGCCGACCGCACCTATGTCGAGCCCATCACCGCCGAGTTTATCGAGCGCGTAATCAAGAAAGAGCGCCCGGACGCGCTGCTGCCCACACTGGGCGGCCAGACCGGTCTGAACGCCGCCGTCGAGCTGGCAAAGGACGGTACGCTCGACAAGTATGGCGTCGAGATGATCGGCTGCGACCTTGCCGCCATCGAGCGCGGTGAGGATCGCAAGCTCTTTAACGAGGCCATGGCCGAGATCGGCCTGGAGGTCGCGCGCTCGGGCTATGCCTACAGCGTGGCCGACGCCGAGGCCATCGCCGAGCGCGTGGGCTATCCCTGCGTACTGCGCCCGAGCTTTACCCTCGGCGGCGCCGGCGGCGGCATCGCTCACACCCACGAGGAGCTCGTCTCCATCGTGAGCCAGGGCCTGGAACTCTCGCCCGCCCACGAGGTGCTGGTCGAGGAGTCCATCGAGGGTTGGAAAGAGTACGAGATGGAGGTCATGCGTGACCACGCCGGCAACGGCATCATCGTGTGCTCCATCGAGAATCTCGACCCCATGGGCGTGCACACCGGCGACTCCATCACCGTGGCGCCAGCGCAGACGCTCTCCGACCTTGAGTACCAGCGCATGCGTGTCGCCTCGCTCGCCATCTTGGAGAAGATCGGCGTCGAGACCGGCGGCTCCAACGTGCAGTTTGCCGTGAACCCCCAGACCGGCCGCCTGATCGTCATCGAGATGAACCCGCGCGTGAGCCGCTCGTCCGCCCTCGCTTCCAAGGCCACAGGTTTCCCCATCGCCAAGGCCGCCGCGCGCCTGGCCGTGGGCTACACGCTCGACGAGATCGTCAACGACATCACCAAGGCAACGCCCGCCTGCTTTGAGCCCACGATCGACTACTGTGTGGTCAAGGTGCCGCGCTTTGCCTTCGAGAAGTTCAAGGGCACCGACCCCACGCTCACCACGCGCATGAAGGCCGTGGGCGAGATTATGGCGATCGGCCGCACTTTTGAGGAGGCCTTTGGCAAGGCCATGCGCTCGCTGGAGGACGGACACCAGGGCATTTGCGCTGGCGGTAAGGAGGGTGCCGACAAGCTGAGCGACGATGAGCTCGCTCAGGCCGTGGCAACCCCGACCGAGCACCGCATCTTCTTTGTGGTCGAGGCCCTGCGCCGTGGCTGGGACATCGCTCGCATCCATGCCATCTGCGGTATCGATCCGTGGTACCTCAACCGTATCAATGACATGGTGCAGGTCCAGGAGAGCATCCGCGGCCTGCGTGTGGAGGATATCGACGCCGACGCGATGCGCCTGCTCAAGCAGTACGGAACGAGCGACGCCGAGATTGCCGAGCTGACCGGATCCGATGAGCGCTTTGTGCGCGCCTACCGCAAGGGTCTGGGCGTGGTTCCCAGCATGAAGACGGTCGATACCTGCGCTGCGGAGTTCTCGAGCGCCACGGAGTACCACTACAAGACCTACGAGAACATCTACCGCACGAGCCCGGTCGCCAAGAAGTGCGTTGCTCCCGACGAGACCACGCCGGCGGACAAGCCCAAGGCGATGATCTTGGGCGCCGGTCCCAACCGCATTGGCCAGGGTATCGAGTTCGATTACTGCTGCGTGCACGCGAGCTACGCGCTGGCGGCCCGCGGCTTCGAGACCATCATGGTTAACTGCAATCCCGAGACCGTCTCGACCGACTATGACACGTCCGACCGTCTGTACTTTGAGCCGCTCACCTACGAGGACGTCATGGACGTTATCGATGTTGAGCGCCCCGACGGCGTCGTGGTGACGCTCGGCGGCCAGACCCCGCTTAAGCTGGCGCGCATGCTCGAGGAGAGCGGCGTCAACATTATGGGCACCAAGCCCGATGCCATCGACTTCGCCGAGGACCGCGAGCGCTTCGCCGCTCTGCTCGACAAGCTGGGCATCATGTACCCGCCGGCGGGCCAGGCCACCTCGTTTGAGGAGGCCGAGGCCGTGGCCGCGCACATCGGTTACCCGCTGTTGGTGCGTCCGAGCTACGTGCTGGGCGGCCGCGGCATGATGATCGCCTACGATGCCGAGCATCTGCGCGATTACATGGCAGAGGCTGCGCGCATCAGCCCCGACTACCCGGTGTATCTGGACCGCTTCCTGGAGGGTGCGATCGAGTCCGATGTCGACGCCCTGTGCGACGGCGAGGAGGTGTACATCGGCGGTATCCTGGAGCACATCGAGGAGGCCGGCATCCATTCCGGCGACTCCGCGACCTGCATCCCGCCGTTTAGCTTTAGCGAGAGCCTGCAGGCAAAGCTTCGCGAGACCACGCGCCGCATCGCGATGGCGCTGGGCGTGCGCGGCCTGGTCAACGTGCAGTACGCCATCAAGGGCGAGACCGTCTACGTGATCGAGGCTAACCCGCGTGCCAGCCGTACCGTGCCGTTTATCTCCAAGGCCACCGGCGTGCCGCTGGCCAAGTGCGCGGCGCGCATCATGGCCGGCGATTCCATCGCGAGCCTGGGCCTGCCGAGCGACAAGCGTCAGCTCGATTGGTTCTGCATGAAGGAAGCCGTTATGCCCTGGGGCCGTTTCCCGGGTGCCGACGTTATCCTGGGGCCCGAGATGAAGTCGACGGGCGAGGTCATGGGTATCGCCAAGAGCTATCCCGAGGCATACGCCAAGACGCAGCTGGCGATCGACTACAAGCTGCCCGACCCGAGCGCCGGCAAGGTATTCATCAGCGTGTGCGACCGCGACAAGCGCCACATCCTTTCGGTCGCGCGTATCCTGCGTTACCTGGGCTTTGACATCTGCTCCACCGAGGGTACGGCGCGCGTGCTGCGTGGAGGCAACGTGACGTGCGAGATTGTGGAGAAGATTAGCGGCCCGCACGACGGCGAGCGCCCCAACATCGGCGACCTCATTGCCGATGGCAAGATCGCGGTGATCATCAACACGCCGTACGGTCCGGGCTCGCGCGGCGATGGCTACCTGCTACGCACCGAGGCCGTGCGCCGCGGCGTGACCTGCGTGACGGCGATGTCTGCCGCCAACACGTACGTGAGTGCCATCGAGGCCGTGCGCGAGGACCAGCAGGGTCACGGCAGCGCCAACGACATGGGCATGGACGTCATCGCCCTGCAGGACCTGCCGCAGCACACGGTGTAGTTGACCTGGCCGGCCGGGGCGGGAGGGGCCGAGATTTCCCCCTTTCGCTCCGGCGGCAAGCAGAGTCGCTCAGGAGGAAACTCGGCCCCTCCCGCCCCGGCCTGCGGTGACTTGGCTGCACCGTGTGCTGCCGAAGGGACTTTGCGCGATGACTAGGGCTGAATAAAAAGTGAGCGTGGGATCCGCCGTTCGTTCGAACGGCGGATCCCACGTTTTTATTGCAGCCAACGTACGCCATAGCAATCCCCGGTAGGTCGAGGGGTGCTTTGCGGGCGGGACAGGCTTTATCTGAACGACTTTGCAAAGCAACCGGAGTGAAGATAAAGCCTGGCCCGCCCGCAAAGCACCACGCAGACCGCAGGGACGGGAGCAGCTATACTACTCTCAGTAGTTAAGGGTCGCGGATTCGCTGCGTCACCGCTCTCAACAGGAGGTCTTTGTTTATGGCAGATCAAAAGCCGGTTGTCGGGATCATCATGGGTTCCAAGTCCGATCTGGGCGTTATGGAAGGCTGCACCGCCGAGCTCGAGGCACTGGGTGTGCCCTATGAGCTCGTCATTGCGAGCGCGCACCGCACGCCGGCGAAGGTCCACGAGTGGGCTTCGACTGCCGCCGATCGTGGCATCAAGGTGATTATCGCCGCTGCCGGCAAGGCTGCTCACCTGGGCGGTGTCGTGGCTGCCTTTACGCCGCTGCCGGTTATCGGCGTGCCTATGAAGACGAGTGACCTGGGCGGTATGGATTCGCTGCTGTCGATGGTGCAGATGCCTTCGGGCGTGCCCGTGGCCTGCGTTGCCATCAACGGTGCCAAGAACGCCGCCATCTATGCCACGCAGATTCTGGGTGCTTGCGACCCCGAGTACCGCAAGGTTATCGAGAAGATGAAGCAGGAGATGGCTGACGCCTAGGCGTTCCGCCGTTTCACCGCAGTATAAGGAGAGCCATGTCCGATTATCAGGGAAAACGATTCAAGGCTTCTCAGATTCCCGATCCGTCGAAGCCAGGTGCTGCCCATGCGGCGCAGCAGGGTCGGACATCCTCTCCTCAGCAGCCGCGCGCGCCGCGCCCCGTGACACCGGCGACGCATCGTCGACAGGACGCGCCGGCCGCATATCGTCCTTCGTCTTATAGCTCCGCTAAGAAGCCGCCCCGGTCTTCACCGCATGCCGCGCCGTCGGATTACACCGAGCCGCCGCGCAAAAAGCGCCGCTCCATTATTCCCATTTTGCTCATCATCATCGGTATCGGCCTGATTGTCGCCGCCGCCGCTATCTTTATTAATGCCCAGATTGGCTATAAGCAGGCGAGCGATTCGTATCAGAAAATCGAGAAGCAATATGTAAACGATAAGGACGCCAGCGGCGTGCCGATTATCGACTTTGATGCGCTTGCTCAGACGAACCCCGAGATTGTGGGTTGGATTTACGTGCCGGGAACCAACATCAACTATCCCGTGGTGCAGACCAACAACAACTCCAAATACCTCAACACGCTGTTCGACGGAACGGCTAACGCGTCCGGTGCCATTTTCCTGGATAGCGATGACACCGCGCCGGGAATGGTCGACCAGCAGACCACGATCTACGGCCACCATATGAACGATGGGTCGATGTTCAACGTGATTTCGGACACCACTGATCAGGCGACGTTCGATAGCATCGAGTTTGTGTATTACATCACACGGGATGCTACGTATAAGCTGCGACCACTGGCGACCAAAGTTGTCGAGGACACGTATGCCAAGGCGCGTACGACCAATTTTGAGGGCGACGACGGGCTCAAGAACTACCTGTCCGAGATGCTCGACGGTGCCTCCGCGGTGGCGAGCGATGTCACCGATCGTGCCGCTTCGGCAACTAAGGTTGTAACGCTCGTGACCTGCCGTTCGCTGTCGCTGAGCAACACGCGCGCCGTCATGGTGCTCACGCCGGTCGAGGAATAAGTTGTTCGAGAGTAGCTAAAAAGGCCCCGTCCCAAATTGGCTACTCGACGACGGTAAGGGAGAAACGATGCTTGAGAGTGGCAAATTGATGCCTTCGATTGATGCTTGGCTGCGCGAGGCCAAGGCCGATGCTTCGGCGGCAGGCTGTGGGATGTATCTGACGCATAACGGTGTGGTGCGCGCGACGCCCAAGGCCGAGGTGCGCGGAGTCGAGACCGATGGCGTGGCACCAGGCCACAGGGTGGGCGGCATGGTCTTTGACTACGATGCCGAAAAGGTACGGTCTGCTATCGAGGCCACGCGCGCGATGCCGGGTATCGGCTATGTGCGCGTGTGGCTGGCAAGCGGCGAGCTTGCCGTAGGTGACGACATCATGCTCGTGCTCATCGGCGGGGACATTCGCCCGCACGTGGTCGATGCGCTGCAGACGCTCGTTGGCACCATCAAGAACGAATGCGTGAGTGAGGTCGAGCGCGAGGCATAGAGGCTTGCGTCGATAGAAGGATCGTTTATAAAAATGCCCGCCGGTACGTGTGATACCGGCGGGCATTTTGCGTTTTGGGCGCGGTGAGCGCTACACGCGCGTCGCATCCTTGGGACTCATGGTCATGCTCTGGAAGCGGTTTTCCATGTATTCGTTATCGAAGTGCTCTCCGTAGAACTGTGCGACGGGAATGTCCGGCTCCGTGCCGTTAACGCGCTGGTACCAGTAGTCGAGCGACTGCAGCGTCATGACGCCGTCGATCAGCATGATAACGGTAAAGATGACGGTGGCCGAGTAGCGGCTCTTCCAGGGGATCTTGTTGATAAGCTTGAGCAGCCTCGGCAGCAGCAGCTTGATCCAGATGAGGCCGCCCAGGCCCCACAGGCAGGCGAAGCCCGTGCAGGTGCGTCCGCCCGTGAGGACCACGAGCGGATCGGGTAAACCGAACAGCGTTATGTGCGAGTAGCTCCACGAGACCACGCCAAACGCGGTCTGCATAAACCAGCCCACGAACACCTCAAAACTGGCGCCGAGCAGGGCGCTCACCAGGAAAATGATGATGGGGTTCTTTTTGTAGAAGCGATTAAGCACCATGGTCATGAGCACGGCGCCAAATCCGTAGATGGGGCTGAAGGGGCCAAACAGCATGCCGGCGCGGTTCTGGTAGACGCCCGGGTCGTCGACCGTCATGTGCCAGATGTCCTCGGCGATCAGGCCGAGCACGCAGCAGACAAAGAATACCCAGAACAGGTTGAAGTAGTTGAGCTTGATGTAGCCTTCGCCGGTTTCATCGCGCCCGAGCATGCCCTCGGCGGCGGCGTCGCGGTCGAGCATCTCCTGCAGGCGGCGCTGCAGTTCGCGCTCCTGACGAAGCGTGGGGTCGACGGTTGCCGAAAGTGCAACAAGGATGCCGAGCTGGATCGCGGGACGCAGCAGGAAGGGCCCGATGCCCTGGAGCATCACGTCGACCAAAAGCTCGACGACGGTGAATGCAATAAGGATGTAGGACAGGCGGGCGGCGTTGCGGCGCTGGTTCTTGATAAGGTCCAGGCCAAAGATGATTAGGATGACGGCACTTGCCGCAGAGAGCATGATGCCGGCGACGATAAGGCCGACTGCGAGCAGCATGTTGTCGCCGAGCTTTTCGGCGGCGTTGCCGTTAATGAGTGCGGTGATGACCTGCCACATGAAGGCGCCGACCGACGGGAGCGTGCCCACGCCGGACAGGATGCACAGGACGGCGTACACCTTAATGATGAGGGGGATCTTCTTGACCTCCGTGGCGCTGGGGACGCTGGGGTCGAGTTCGTTTCGATCCATACAGAACCTTTCTCGCTTTGTTGTAGGTTATAAGGATACGCCGCCGACCTGCCAAAAGACAGGACGAACGTCCCAATTGCAACTTTGTAATCCCCAACGGTGGACGCGGCGGCCATCTGGGGGGGCGGGCGCTTGCACTGGACAGACCGATAAAATGTTTGGCAACAAAACTGATTATTAGCTCGGTGGGCTTTTAAAAAGCGCTGCTCATGCGCTGGGGAGCACGTCGTGCCGTGCGTATAATAAGGCGGGTAACGCCAAAAATACGAGGCTCTGAGGGGATGCCATGTCTCAAGAAACCATCCGCGCGGCCGAGCGTGCCGCGGGACAGGTGAACACCATGTCGACGTATGATCCGGACTCCGACCAGCTGCATGAGGAATGTGGCATTTTCGGCGTATGGGCGCCCGATCGCGACGTGGCTCGACTGACGTACTTTGGCCTGCGTGCGCTGCAGCACCGTGGCCAGGAATCGGCGGGAATCGCCGTGGGTGACGGCGGCACGGTTATGGTCCGCAAGGATTTGGGCCTGCTCGATCGCGTGTTCTCCAACGCCGACCTGTCGACGCTCTCCGGCCAGCTGGCCGTGGGCCACGTGCGCTATGGCACCGCCGGTGCCAAGAGCTGGGAAGCCTCTCAGCCGCATCTTTCTACCATCAACAGCGTCATTATCGCGCTTGCTCACAACGGCACCCTCGTCAACACCGACGAGCTGCGCCGCCAGCTGATCGAGCTGGGCGTGCCATTCCTCTCCAATTCGGATTCCGAGGTCGCGACCAAGCTTATCGGCTACTTTACCCAGCGTACGGGCCATCTGCGCGAGGGCATTCGCAAGACCATGGAGCTCGTGCGCGGCGGCTACGCCATGACGCTCATCAACGAGCAGGCGCTCTACGCATTCCGCGATCCGCACGGCATTCGCCCGCTCGTGCTGGGCAAGCTGGTGGACGAGGGCCTGGACCAGGCCGATGCCGTAGCCGTTTCGCAGCTGCCCTCGCAGGACGGCGCCGCGACGGTCGACTCCGCCGTCCGTGTCACGCGCGCCGGCGGCTGGGTCGTTGCTTCCGAGACCTGCGCACTCGACATCGTGGGTGCCGAGTACGTCCGTGACGTCCGTCCCGGCGAGATCTTGCGCATCAGCGCCGAGGGTCTGGTATCCGAGCAGGGCGTGCCTGCAGCCGAAGAGCCTGCTAACTGCATCTTCGAGCAGGTCTACTTTGCCCGCCCCGACTCCATCATGAACGGCAAGAGCGTCTACGCCTGCCGTTATGACATGGGTCGCCAGCTGGCACATGAGGAGCCCGTCGAGGCCGACCTGGTCATCGGCGTGCCCGACTCCGGCCTGCCGCCCGCGGAGGGCTATTCGCACGAGAGCGGTATTCCCTTTGGCGAGGGCCTTATCAAGAACCGCTACGTGGGCCGTACGTTTATCGAGCCTACGCAGGAGTTGCGTGCCATGGGCGTGCGTATGAAACTCAACCCGCTGCGCGACAACATCGAGGGCAAGCGCCTGGTCGTCATCGATGATTCCATCGTCCGCGGCACCACCATGGTGCAGCTCGTCAAGATGCTGCGTAACGCCGGTGCCAAGGAGATTCACATTCGCATCAACTCGCCCGAGGTCATCTGGCCGTGCTTCTACGGCATCGATACCGACGTGCAGTCGCAGCTTATCAGCGCCAATAAGACGGTCGAAGAGATTTGCGAGTACATCGGCGCCGATTCGCTGGCCTTCCTTTCGGTCGAGGGCCTGCTGAAGGTCATGCCCAAGGGCGGCTACTGCGATGCGTGCTTTACCGGCCGCTATCCCGTGGCGATTCCCGAGAGCTTTGGCCGCGACAAGTTCATGGAGGGCTTTAAGCCCCGCAGCCTGGACAAGCCGCTGCACTTTGACGACGACGCCGTGGTCGAGAAATACGTCGATCGCAGCTGGGAAGAGGAGCACGGCGAGGCCTAAAACCTGCCAAAAAGGGACAGGTTTATTTTGGTAGGTTTTACCTGCTGTTTTGTTGATATGACGGTGCGTGTTGTTATGGCATGCACCGAATCGAGGGCAACTATGAGCACCGTTTGACGCACGTGCGGCGAACGGTAGTGGGAGAGGAAGGCTCAGATGAGCGACAGCAAGCATGTGACGTATGAGGACGCCGGCGTCGATACCGCCGAGGGCGGCCGCGCCGTCGACGCGATTAAGCAGATGGTCAAGGACACCAACCGTCCCGAGGTTATCGGCGGCATCGGTGGCTTTGGTGGCCTGTTCTCGGCCGCCGCACTTAAGGATATGGAAGACCCGATCCTGATCAGCGGCACCGACGGCGTGGGCACCAAGCTCGTGCTCGCCCAGATCATGGACCGTCACGAGACGGTGGGTCAGGACCTGGTCGCCATGTGCGTCAACGACATTCTGGCCTCGGGCGCCGAGCCGCTGTTCTTCTTGGACTACGTTGCCATCGGCCACATCGAGGCTGAGCACATGGCAAAGATCATCAAGGGCGTGGCCGACGGCTGCAAGCTCGCGGGCTGCGCGCTCGTGGGTGGCGAGATGGCTGAGCACCCGGGCGTTATGGCCCCGGCTGACTACGACCTCGCCGGCTTTACCGTGGGCGTCGTCGATCGTCCCAAGATGCTCGATCCCGCGAACGTTCGCCCCGGCGACGTGATCCTGGGCCTGCCTTCCACCGGCGTGCACTCCAACGGCTACTCGCTCGTGCGCAAGGTTATCGGCGTCGACGGCATTAAGCCGGGCACGCCCGAGGCCGCCGCTAAGGCCGAGGAGCTGAGCCGTCCGCTCGAGGAGCTCGGTGGCGTATCGCTCGCCGATGCCCTACTGGCTCCCACGCGCATTTATGTGAAGCCGATTCTGGAGCTGCTCCGCGGCGGCGCCAACGTTCACGCCATTGCCCACATCACCGGCGGCGGCATCACCGAGAACCTCAACCGCGCGCTCGCCGACGACGTCGACGCCGTGGTCACCCGCAACGGCGCCGAGATGGGTTGGGACGTTCCGCCCGTCATCACCTACGTGTCGCGCCAGGCCGAGCTCGCGCCCAACGAGGCATGCAAGACCTTCAACATGGGCGTTGGCCTGTGCCTGATCGTCGCCCCCGAGGACGAGGCCGCCGTGACCGAGGCCCTGGTCGCGCTGGGCGAGACGCCGTTCCGCGTGGGCGAGTGCGTCGAGGGTTCCGGTAAGGTCGTGTACTCCGATGAGCGCTAACGAGCAGATGGCTGCCGAGGGCCTGGGCTTTGTGCCCTACACCCGCCCGACCGGCACCGATACGGCTGAGCCGCTCAAGATTGGTGTGCTCATCAGCGGTTCGGGCACCAACCTGCAGGCGCTGATCGACCTGATCGCCGCCGGCAAGCTCAACGCCTCGATTGAGCTTGTGGTGTCGAGCCGTCCTTCGGCCAAGGGCTTGCAGCGTGCCGAGCGCGCGGGCATCCAGACGCTCACGCTGTCCAAGGATGTCTACGCCGACCCCATCGCCGCCGACGAGATCATCGCGCATGAGCTGCTCGAGCGCGGCTGCGAGTACGTGGTCATGGCCGGCTACATGCGCATGGTTCACACACCGCTGCTGGCGGCGTTCCCCAATCGTGTGGTCAATCTGCATCCAGCGCTGCTGCCGAGCTTTACTGGCGCCCATGCGATTGACGACGCGTTTGCTCGTGGCGTCAAGGTGACCGGCGTGACCGTGCACTTTGCCAACGAGATCTACGACAACGGCCCCATCATCGCCCAGCGTGCGCTGGCTGTCGAGGAGGGCTGGGATGTCGATACGCTCGAGGAGCACATCCACGCGATCGAGCATGTGCTGTATCCCGAGGTCGTGCAGATGCTCGCCGACGGTCGCGTCCACGTGCTGGACAGCGGCAAGGTCGCAATTGATGCGCCTCGCGGCTAGCGTCGCACAGTACAATTTAGCCGAGTAGTCAGGGTGGTCATTGGCGCCAAGGCGCAAGTGGCCACCCTTTGTTTTAGTAGTCACCTGCGACGTTCTTGAATGACTAGTCGTTTAAGAACGTCGCAGGTGACTAGGTGAGAGAGGTGAGCGCATGGCGGATAACGAAGCGCTTTTTACGCCTGAGCTGGTGTTTTTTGATTGGGAGTGTGCGTCGCCGGATGAGGTGTTTGCGCTGCTCGAGGACGAGCTTGCCCCGCGCGGCTACATTGCCGAGGGCTGGCTTGACGCCGTCCGCGCACGCGAGGGTGCCTATCCCACGGGGCTTGCCATGCCGGCGGCTAACATCGCTATCCCGCATACCGACCCGGGGTTTGTGGCTAAGCCCTATATTGCCGTGGTAAAGCCTGCCGCGCCTGTGACGTTTAACGCGATGGCGGGCATGGGCGCTCCGGTGCCGGCGCAGATCATCGTCAACCTGGGTATTTCCGAGCCGGGCGGCCAGGTCGAGGCCCTGCAGGCGCTCATGAATATCTTTATGGACGCCGACGCCGCAGCCGATGTGCTCGGCCAGACCACGCCTCAGGGCATGGTCGACGCCATTCGCCGCCACTTCTAAGGTGGGGCTAAGCCGGCAGCCGGGGACGTTCCTTTTCTGCCGGCAGTTAGGGACAGTCCCCAAGTGCCGGCAGAAAAGGAGCGTCCCTAACTGCCACCTGCCAGACCTGTCCCCTTTGCACCAAAATGGTGCAGATTAACCTGTCCCCAATGCACCAAGCGTGTCGTGGGGGCTGCGTTGTGACACAATGGCGTTTGTTCGATTCGTTTTGCGAAAGGCCAAACATGGCAAATAAGAAAAAGAACCCCGAGACCGCGCCGACGCCCGAGCAGCAGGCTCGCGCCGACTCCAGCTCTCGCAAGAAGCAGCGCAAGACCTACGTGTCCAAGACCGTCAAGATCGTTCTGGTGGTCATCGGCGTGCTGGCGATGCTGCTTTCCGTCTCGGCGATGGCATGCTCCGGCCTGATGTCGCAGGCCGAGGACACCAGCACGGGCTACAAGCTTACCGGCGGTGTGGCTGCCACCATCAACGGCACCAACCTCACCGAGGACACCGTGACCAAGCAGATCATGAGCATGCGCACGTCCTACGGCTACACCAAGGACGAGGATTGGGCACAGTACCTGGTCGACAACGACCTCACGCCCAAGAAGTACCGAAAGCAGCTCATCGATTCCTACACGCAGCAGATTCTGCTTCAGCAGGCGCAGAAGGAAAACGGCGTGACCGTCTCGGACGAGGAAGTCGAGAAGGCTTGGAAGGACGCGTGCAAGAGCGCGGGCGGCGCCAAGACCTTTAAGAAGACCCTCAAGACCTACGGCTATACCGAGGACACCTACAAGGATTCGCTCAAGGAGAGCCTGGCGCAGCAGAAGCTCAAGGATGCTGTCGCACCCACGAGCAAGCCCAAGGACAGCGAGATCGTCGATTACATCAACGAGAACCTGTCCAACTACAACGATGCCCGTCGTTCGTCGAACATCTTGATCAAGGTTGATTCCGACGCGTCCGACGAGGACAAGGCTGCCGCCAAGGCCAAGGCGCAGGAGTGCCTGGACAAGATCAACTCCGGCGAGCTGAGTTTTGAGGACGCCGTGGAGCAGTACTCCGAGGATACCGGCTCCAAGGAGAAGAAGGGCGACGTGGGCTGGGACAAGCTCACCACCTTTGTCGACAGCTACCAGACGGCGCTCGAGGGCCTCAGCAAGGGCGACGTGAGCGATGTTGTCGGGTCGACGTACGGCTATCACATCATCAAGTGCACCGACTACTTCCACGTCGATGACCAGGTCGATGACATCAATCAGGTGCCCAAGGCCATCAAGAAGTATGTCTCCAACGTGGTGAAGACGCAGGCGGCCAGCACCGCGTACAGCGAGTGGCTGGAGCAGTACAAGAAGGACGCCGACATCACCGTTAACCCCATGCCCAAGGATGTGCCGTACAACGTCAGTCTGAAGGGCGTTACCAAGAGTTCGAACGACGATTCGTCGACGACTGAGTAATCATGGGGCGGTGCTCGCGCGAGTGCCGCCCACGCTATTGAGGAGGATTTGCAGATGACCAACGAAGAGCTGCAGAAGGAAATGATCGCGGCCATGAAGGCCAAGGACAAGGTTCGCCTGTCCATCATTCGCCAGGTCAAGGCCGAGGTGAAGAATATCGAGGTCAACGAGCGCCGCGATGTGACCGAGGAAGACGTCAACAGCATGATCAAGCGTCTGATTAAGCAGACGAGCGAGACGCTGGAGATGTCCATTAAGGCCGGTACCGACCAGGAGCGTACCGACAATCTGACCGAGCAGGTCAAGATTCTGGAGAGCCTGCTGCCCGCGCAGGTTTCGGGCGAGGAGCTCGAGGCCCTGATCGAGCAGGTTATCGCCGAGCTGGGCGCGACCTCCAAGAAGCAGATGGGCCAGGTCATGGGCGCTCTGGGCAAGGCCACCGGCGGCAACTTCGACAAGCCGGCAGCGGCCAAGATCGTCGGCGCGAAACTCGCGTAATTTGTTACGCGGTTTTACCAAACCGCGTAACGGCTCGACGCTGCAAACCCGTACACACGGCAATCTGACGTTCAATTTCAAGGGCGCGACCATAAGGTCTGCGCCCTTTCATTTCACGTCACCTTGCTCGCGTGTACGGGTTTTCGCTGACTTATGCTCAACAAGGGCGGTTGCGGCAATGTCCCACTCATTGGGGACAGACTTAAATGAGTGCCCAATGAGCAGGCACTCATTTAAGTCTGTCCCCAATGAGTGGGTGGAAGATTGCGGGTTCTTTACGGGAATGTAGTGTGGGCTGCGGAAACGTGGTTCTTTCCGTACAATAGTTCAACTCGTGTAAACGCAGGGAAGGGACATTCATGGCAGACATGATCGAGATCAAGCATCTCAACAAGTACTTTGGCGACCTGCATGTGCTCAAAGATATCAACCTCACCGTCAAGCGCGGCGAGAAGCTCGTAATGATCGGGCCTTCCGGCTCGGGTAAGTCGACGCTCATCCGTTGCGTCGATTATCTGGAGGAGCCCACGTCGGGCGAGGTCATCATCGACGGTACGCCGCTTACCAAAAAGAACCACCTGGAGATGGCTCGCAAGTATAGTTCCATGGTGTTTCAGCAGTTCAACCTGTATCCCAACATGACGGTGCTCGGCAACCTGACGCTCGCGCCCATCAAGCTGCAAAAGAAGAGCAAGGAGGAGGCGACCGAGATCGCCATCGCCGCACTCAAGCGCGTCGGCATGGCGCATAAGGCCGGCGAGTATCCGCAGAATCTCTCGGGTGGTCAGCAGCAGCGCATCGCCATCGCCCGTGCCCTGTGCACCAAGCAGCCCATCATCCTGTTTGACGAGCCGACTTCGGCGCTCGACCCCGAGATGGTCCAGGAGGTTCTGGACGTTATGATTGAGCTCGCGCAGGAGGACATCACCATGATCTGCGTGACGCACGAGATGGGCTTTGCGCGCCAGGTGGCCGACCGCGTCATCTTTATGGAGGACGGCCGCATTCTGGAGGAGGGCACGCCCGAGCACTTCTTCGATAACCCCGAGAACCCGCGCTGCCGCGAGTTCCTGTCCAAGATTCTGCACTAGGCGCGGTGATGGACATGACGGATATGACGAGGGCGGCCGTGTCGCGCCGTCACTTTTTGCAGCTGGCGGGCGCCGGCATGCTTGCGCTGACGGGGACTGCGCTTACCGGTTGCGGCAACTCCACCAGCGGCGAGGGCTCCGACAAGGGGTCCAAGCTTGCGGCCATTAAGTCGCGTGGACATCTGAATGCCGGCGTCAAGAAGGACGTTCCCGGCTATGGCTATTACGACACCGCCAAGGGCCGCTTTGAGGGCATGGAAGTCGATTTGTGCTACCAGATCGCCGCTGCCGTCTTTGGCGTGAGCTACAAGGAGGCCCGCGCCCAGGAGCTTGTCGAGTTTACCGACGTAACGCCCAAGACGCGCGGCCCGCTGATCGATAACGGCCAACTCGACGTGGTCGCGGCGACCTACACCATCACCGACGAGCGCAAGAAGAGCTGGGATTTCTCGACGCCGTACCGCACCGACTACGTGGGACTCATGGTCAAGAAGCGTTCGGGCTTTACCTCGATTGAGGACTTGGACGGCAAGGTCATTGGCGTGAGCCAGGGTGCCACCACGCAGGGCCTGATCGAGCAGATGATCAAGGACAACGGCTTTAGCTGCAAGCCCGAGTTTAGGGCCTTTAGCGGCTACCCCATCATCAAGAGTTCGCTCGACGCCGGCAATATCGACGTCTTTGCCATGGACCGCTCCACGCTGGCCGGTTACATGAACGAGACCGTTGAGCTGCTGCAGCCCGAGGTCAAGTTTGGCGAGCAGGGCTACGGCGTGGCGACCAAGAAGGGCTGCGACCTTTCGGCCGTGGTCAATCAGGTGATTTGCGATCGCCTGGCCGACGGCTGGCTCGACCAAGAGGTCAAGACCTGGGGTCTTGTATAGACGCATCGTCCAAGGAAGGAATCAAATGCTCGAAGGATTATTTGACGCCGACCGTTGGTCGACGACATTTCAAAACATGGGGCCCTTCTGGGAGGGCTTTGGCGTGACGCTGCAGGTGGTCGTTGCCGGTCTGCTGCTGTCGCTGGTGCTGGGCACGCTGCTGGGTGTGTTCTCTACCACTCGCTCGCGCGTGCTGCGCGCCATAAGTCGCGTGTACGTGGAGTTTTACCAGAACACCCCGTTGCCCGTACAGGTGCTCTTTATGTACATGGCCGGTCCGCAGTTTTTGCAGGCCATAACCGGTGCCGACCAGCCGGTGCGTATCGCGCCGTTCGTGTTGGGCTTCTTGGGCGTGGGCCTGTATCACGCGGCCTACATTTCGGAGGTCATCCGCACCGGTATCGAGGCGGTTCCGCGCGGTCAGATGGAGGCGGCCCAGAGCCAGGGCTTCACCCGGGCGCAGGCATACTGGTACATCGTACTGCCCCAGACGTTCAAGATCATTCTGCCGCCGCTGTGTAACCAGGCGCTCAACTTGGTCAAGAACACGTCGGTGCTGGCGCTTGTGGCCGGCGGCGACCTTATGTACCGTTCCGACAACTTTGTGAGTCTGTACGGTTACCTGCAGGGATACATCGTCTGCTGCCTTATGTACTTTATCATCTGCTTTCCGCTCGCCATGCTGGTGCAGTGGCTCGAGCGCCGCTCCAAGGAGCGTCCGCGTGGCGTGAGCCTGGCCGAGCTGGGGCTCGACAACGTAGAGGAGGCCTAGCGCATGGAAATCTTCAACGCGACCAACCTGCTCTACATTTGGGGCGGCTTTGTTAAGACCATCGAGATCTCGGCGCTGTCGATCTTTTTCTCGCTCATCTTTGGCACGGTGCTGGCGCTCGTTAAAAGCTATGCGCCCCGCCCGTTCCGTATTTTGGTGAGCGCCTATATCGAGCTGTTCCGCTGCACGCCAAACCTGCTGTGGATCCTTTTTATCTACTTTACGGTGCAGGGTTTGGACATTGTGATTTCGACCATCGCCTTTACGCTGTTTACCAGCGCCGTTATGGCCGAGATTGTGCGCGGAGGCCTCAACTCGATTCCGCGCGGCCAGTTTGAGGCAGCGCAGAGCCAGGGCTTTGGCTTCTTTGCCACCATGCGCTACATCATTCTGCCGCAGACGTTCAAGACGATCATTCCGGCGCTGTTTAGCCAGTGCACGACCGTCATTAAGGACAGCTCGTATCTTTCGGGTATTAACGTGGCCGAGCTCATGTACACGGCAAACGTCGTGATGGCCCACGCGATCGACCTGTCGCAGGTGCTTATGCTCTACGGCCTGGTGTTTGCGATGTACTTTGTGCTCAACTTTGGTATCTCGCTGCTGGTCCGAGCATATCAACGCCGTATTGTGGCAGCGTAGTCCTGCTTCCCCAAGCACGGCACCTTGCCCCTCAATCGTCGCTTGCGTACATTTAGTACGCGGCGCTCCTCTTTCGGGGCAATCTGCCGCACTTGGGAAACCAGGACGGTCGTAAGTGACAAAATGGGAATCAGGAATCGCCTATTTCTCATTTGTTAGAAAGGAATCGCGATGAGCGATCTGGAGAACAAGAAGAGTCCTGTGGTCATTACCATCGCGCGCGACTTTGGTGCCGAGGGCCACGAGATCGGACGCATCCTCGCCAACGAGTTGGGGATTCCTCTGTACGACAACGAGCTGCTGGTACGTGCGTCGCTGCGTGCGGGTGAGTCGCTCGACAAGATGGCTGCCTACGACGAGCGCCTGGCCGTGGAGAACATGGCGTTTCTGCCTGACCGCTATGACGCGCGTTCGTACTCGGACAAGTTGTTCCAAAAGATGAGCCAGGTGATTTTGGATCTGGGCGAGACCGAGAGCTGCATTATCGAAGGTCGTCTGTCCGATTATCTGCTGCGTAACAACCCCAACCACATCGCCGTGCTGGTGACCGCCCCCTTTGAGGACCGCGTCGAGATCGTTCGCAAGAAGCGTGGCCTCAACAAAAAGAAGGGCGCCAAGCTGGTCAAGCAGCAACAGAAGGCGCGCGAGGCGTTTTACAAGCGATACAGCGCCGGCAAGTGGAAGATGACGAGCGGTAAGGACATCGTCGTCAACCGCGCCAAGCTGGGTCGCGAGGGCTGCAAGGACGTTATCGCCGCAGCCTACCGCTACAAAGTAGCTCAGCTCGAAGGCTAACCGACCAAAACCACCACAAAGGCGCCTGTGAACTGCACCCCGAAACTTGGACTGAATAAATAGCGACTACGCCGCAAG
>JAJXHK010000017.1:37004-39560 GCA_021639365.1 Collinsella aerofaciens | reverse complement strand
ACGTATAGCAGTCACCTCGCCCATGGCAGGTTCCTGCGTTTTATTCAAAGCTTGCCGTCAAGGTGCGCCGAGCCTTTACAATAGGACAGTCCCAAGGACGTATTCGATAGCTTCCGCGCAGCGCTCGCGCGCCGCGCGTGAAAGGATATATTGCCCCATGCCTTCAACCCTTCCCGCTCCCATCGATAAGCTCGCCATCGTCGTCGTTACGTACAAGCGCCAGGAACTCCTGGCCAACTTGTTCGACTCTATGACCGATCTCACGGCAACGCCCTGGCGCATCGTGATTGTCGATAACGAGAATTCGCGCGAGACCGAGGCCATGTGCACTGCATTCAACGAGCGCCTGGCCAACCTGTGGGGCATCGACACCGAGCAGCCCGACGCGCAGGGCGGCACCGACCGTGTCATCTACGCCCCGCAGCTCGAAAACGGCGGCGGTGCAGGTGGCTTCTCCGCTGGCACCAAATGCGCCTACGACCTGGGCGCCCAGTGGTTCTGGGTGATGGACGACGACGTGCTCGTCATCCCCGAAGGCATCGAGCGCTTGGCCAAGTGGACCGACCGCTACGATGTCATCCAGGGTTCGCGCCTGGACTTTGACGGCGGCGCTTTCTTTTGGCAGTACCAGCTCATCCTTTCGCTCGGCATCCCTAACCCCATCGCCAAGTGGGATCTGGGTCCCGAGGGCTACCGCACCATGAACCAACTGTGCTTTGAGGGCGGCATGTTCTCGCGCCGCGTGGTCGACAAGATTGGCCTGCCCGACGCGCGCTTCTTTATCTACGGCGACGATGCCTGCTACGGCTACGTGGCCAGCCAGCACTTCCCCGCCGCCGTGGTCGCCGACGTGGTGCTCAAGCGCGCCCGCGCCGTCTCTAACTGGGACATCGCCGGCAAACGACAGCTCAACTCCACGAGCGACACCAACCGCTACTACATCATGCGCAACCGCGGTTATCTGGCACGCTACATGCAGATCTACGGTGACTACCACCCCATGCTGTTCCGCCTGGGCAATGCCGCGACCTTCTGCAAGGAGTTCATTCGTCTGGCAGCAGTCGACAAATGCTTTAAGACCGGCATTCCGGCGCTGCGCCGCGGCATGAAGGACGCCCGCAAGATCGTTAAGGATCCCAACTGGAAGCCCATGCCGCCCCTGAAGGACGCCGAGTAGTAAGGGGCTTTCGCCCGCCCCTACAGACGCTGGCACACCGCGGACACACGCTGACCGTCAAAACCAAAGCCCCAACGCATGCGCCCGACGGCGGGGCGCGGCACGCGGATATCATCGATGCCGTCGCGCTCTATGTCGAGCAGCGCCTGAACCGCCAACAGTTCCAGGCCCAGGGCATCGACCCCAGGGTCGTACAACATGTTGATCGTAATGAGCGGTCGCTCATCGAGCATGCCGAGCGTGTCGGCCACGTCAAACACCCGAACGGTAGGAATCACCTGGATATCCCAGCGATCCGAGACGCCACTTCGCTTGGAGCTGGGATTGCAATAGCCGGGCAGTCCAAAGCAGAGCCCCTGAAGCGCCAGATGATAGGCTGTCGGCATATCTGATTGGCCCACATCGATGCCCAGATCGCCGATAGCGCAGCTCAAAGCTTGCTTTACAGTGTCCTCGTCTCCTCGACACAGCCCGTCATGGAACGAGTCGATAACTCCAACGTCCTCAACGGCGCACTCAAACCATTCCAGAATTACAAGACGGAGCGCCTGACGCACTTCGTTGTTAGGCAGACGCAGGGAACGAAGGCACGCGCCGTCCTCCGAATGCCCCGTCATGTCCGTCGTAAGAAATCCAGACAGATACAGCACTGTCCAGATATCTTCGGGCTTGGCGGCATCGGCCTCCTCGGCATGCACATGCACTGGCGCCTCAATAAACCCATGCGGCTCAAGCAAATCGAACAATGCGGACAGGCGCATGAGATTCCAGTCGCCGACGCATGCGCTCAGACGGTCGGCGTAACCATACAGATCTGCCCGAACGGGCGCGACGCAACCGCGATGTGCGTAGTCCACCACGCGCTCCGGGATCGAGCAATAAAAACCACCAAACAGACAGCCCTCGAGCCACTCACGCGCGTCATCCAGACAGCCGTTGCGACCGATGCGATCCAACAGCACCTGGACTTCATCGTCCGAAAAACCGAACCATCGATCACACCAACTCGACAGCGGCGTAGCCGACCGATAGGAAACCCCACGTTGGGACAACGCAAACTCGGCATGACCGGGGCGTTCGCACATCAGACACGTCAATCGCAACGAGTCGCCGGCATCGGCAATGGTGTCGAACAACATTCGGCTGAGCGACTCTAGGGAATCCACGCTACCGTCGTCCTTAGCGTCCAAACGCTTTGGACATACCGCGTCGTAGTCGTCTATCAGAAGAACAACCCGCTCATCGAAAGCCGTCTGGAGCAGTTTAATGAGCGCGCCAAGCGCCGCATCGGTCTCATTATCGCTGGCCACCCCACGCGCCGCCCTCTCGATAAGACGAACCTCACGTCTTGACAGATCAGGCGCGGCAAGCAGCGGCAG
>JAJXHK010000017.1:35769-36904 GCA_021639365.1 Collinsella aerofaciens | reverse complement strand
CTGTCCAATATATCGGCAATAAACATAGTCTTATCGACGAGTAAACACCGATTGATTGCATCGGAAAAGTCGTGTACATCAACCGGCAGAGCTGCGTTATCCGCATAACTGAGCAACCGTGCGCCAAACGCATGAGCAACACCATAATTCGCCTGTTCAGACACCGTAAACTCTCCTTCTAACGCAGCACGATGCCCATTGTAGCGAGCGGGTAGAGCGCAACAATATCGACATGCAAACGTTTCGGGCAACGGTAGCAACAGACCCCCGAGGGGGCATAACAAATCGTTGCACAACAAAAACGGGGCCCGATGCCGCCGCACCGGACCCCGTCCCAAACTCTTATAGAAAACGATCTGGAAGATTACTCCTCCAAGCCGTCCTCCCCTGAAGCCTTGTTCTGCTGATCGAGTTTATGCTTGCCACTCACAATAGACGTGGCGCCCAGCGTGGCCAAGCTTGCACTGGCAAGGCTCGCCATCACAATCAGATCGCCCGTCTTGGGCATATTGCCGCCAGATGACTTGGTAGTTGTAGTCGTCGTGGTCGTGGTGGTCACCGTTTTGGAGCCATTTTGCTCCTGGGCCTGGTTGTCAGCACCGCTCTTGTCGTCGTCTTCGGACTGTTTCTTTTCGCCCTCGGCCTTGCTCTTGTCCTTCTCCTCAGATTCAGACTTCTTATCCTCGTCCTTCTTCTGTTCGGACTTGTCGCTCTTCTCCTCAGAGCTAGAACCCTTATCGGATTCGGTCTTCTCGGAAGCCTTGTCCTTGGAGTCGCCCTTTGCGGCTTCGATCTTTTCCGTGGAAACCTGATCAGAGTTGCCCTTGTTCTGGGTCGAGCCGTTATTGACGCCAGCCATCAGCGAAGAGCCCAGCGTAGAACCAAGCTGCTCGGAGAAAGAAGGCTTCTTGTCCGGCGAAGCAACGGGAACGTCCGGCGCCTTATTCGAGTCATCCTTGGAAGCATCGGAACCAGGGGTTGCGTCAGAGCCGGAGCCGTTGTTAGAGCCGGTGCCAACGGACGAATCGCTCGAGCCGGTGGATGAGTTAGAGGTGCCAGCGCCGGTCGAACCAGAAGCGTCGCTGTCCGTATTGCCGGCAGAGCTTGAAGACGAATCGCCCGCAGCAGAGCCGTT
>JAJXHK010000017.1:0-35669 GCA_021639365.1 Collinsella aerofaciens | reverse complement strand
TTGCGGTAGCGGTTCTTCCAGCCCTCATGATACTGGGGCTGGCTCGAATACTTGGTCGCCACGTTATTGACCACACTGTTGGAAAGCGCCGTCACAAACTCGCGGTCGGACATATCGTTGGAGAGATTCGCCCAACGGAAGAAGTCCCTGCAGCCACCGGTGCCGCACATGTTGGTGATGCTCCACACCATGCCCTTAACGCAATCGGCGCGGCCCGAAATATCAATACCCAAGCCGCTCTTGAGCCACGCCTCGGTCACCGCATAGTACGAGTTGTACGCATACGCATCCTGCAGAGCCGAAAACTCAGCAGGGTCGGTGTTATAAGCGCCCTGGAAGGCCTCCTGCGCAATACGGCCCAACTCGGTGAGCTGGCCATTCTCGTACATGGCATTGCTCGTGTTGGAAATCTCGCTGCCGCGATCAATCGCATCCTTGAGCATGCTGTATTTTTCGGGGTTGTAGTTGTAGGCCTGTTTCATAAACGGGATGAGCGACCAACGACGGTCGAACTGGTAATAACCCAGCGCGTTATAGCCGTCGCCATACGAAAAGCCCTGATTATAGTTGCCATGGCTCTCGTACTTGGTAAAGTACTTCATCTCGGGGGTCACGTTAACAAACGAAACGCCCTGGACCGACCTCAGCACGCCCGAGAAGGACTGCTGGGTATAGAGACCCTTATCGATATCGGTCGCATCCGAGGCAACGCCCGGTGTGGGCTCCTCGGCGGCAGCGGGTGCGGGTGCGGTAACGGCGCCAAACGAAAGCGCCAGCGTCAGGCCCGCGACAATCGCAGAATGCTTGGGCTGCATAAGATCCTCCCTGCATTGGTGTAGTTAAAGTGCAGTTTGCAAAGATAGAAATAAGTATTGCAGCTCGCCCGTTGTTGCACAACAACCCCTCGGTAAACGGCAACAACCCTCCGCGAAATCTTAAGGAATTGCGCTCAACCTACAGATTGATGTCATAGTTAATCTCGGGGACGGTAGCAAGGTCGGCCAACGTCACGCCGTCGACGTACTTTTCGATCACGTCGTCCAGACCGCGCCAGAATTTGACGGTCGAGCAAAGATCACTGCGGGCGCAGCTGTTATCGATGCCATCGCACGCCACCGGAGCCGTGCTGCCCTCGACGGCGCGCAGGATGTCGCCGGCACGCACCTCGGCCGGGTCCTTGGCCATCATGTAGCCGCCGCCCTTGCCGCGCACGCTCTTAAGTAGGCCCGCCTTCATAAGCGGACGAACCAGCTGTTCCAGATACTTTTGCGAGATACGCTCGCGGTCGGCGACCTCGCGCAGGGCGATCTTGCCCTCGGCGTCACCAAGCGCTGCGATATAGATCATCAGTCGGAGGGCATAGCGGCCCTTAGAAGAAATGAGCATACCTACCCTCCCGTTGTTCCTGGGACAAAATACCAGGCTTGTTTGTCCCAAATCTTATGCGCGCGGGGCAAACAATCCTGGTTATTTTGTCCCACAATCTGAAAACTCGAGTGGATTAGTCGGGTTTTCCCTTGACTAACGCCGAACCCATAGTAACTTTATTCCGAGAAGATTCCTAGGGTTTAGTACACCTATGAGTACACCATATACAGAGAGGGACAGCATGAGCGCAAATCCGCTGCTTTCCATCGAAGGTCTGACCGCCTCCGTGGACGAGAAGACCATCCTCCACAACGTCAACCTCAACGTCGCCGCCGGCGAGACCCATGTGCTGATGGGCCCCAACGGCGCCGGCAAGTCCACCCTCGGCCACCTGGTCATGGGCGACCCCGTCTACACAGTGCAGGACGGCCGCATCGTCTTTGACGGCCAAGACATCACCGAGCTCACCACCGACAAGCGTTCGCGCGCCGGCCTGTTCCTGAGCTTCCAGGCTCCGGTCGAGATCCCGGGCGTGCCGCTGTCGAGCTTTTTGCGCGCCAGCATCGCCGGCCGCCCCGGCCTGGAGATGAAGGGCAAGGAGTTCCGCCGTCGCGTAAAGGAACTCGCGGCCGAGCTCAACATGGACACCGCCTACCTCAACCGTGAGCTGGGCGTGGGCTTCTCGGGCGGCGAGAAAAAGAAGGTCGAGATGCTCCAGCTCCTGCTGCTGCAGCCCAAGCTCGCCATCCTCGACGAGACCGACTCGGGCTTGGACGTCGATGCGCTTTCCACCGTCAGCCACGGCATGGACGCCTACCGCAAGAGCTGCGACGGCTCCATGCTCATCATCACGCACAACACGCGCATCTTGGAGCACCTGGATGTCGACCGCGTCCACGTTATGGTCAAGGGTCACATTGTGCGCGAGGACGATGCCTCGCTCATCCCCTGGATCGACAAGAACGGCTTTGAGACCTTCGAGCGCGAAGCCGCCGAGCAGCGCGCCCAGGCCGAGGCCGCCGCTGCCGAGCAGCAGGCGTAAAGGGGCGACGCAATGACCAAGAACCGAACCGAGGTCGCGGACATCGACCGCAGCCTCTACGACTTCACCTATGGCGAGGAGGGATTCGAGCGCCTCGACGCCGGCATCACACCCGACATCGTGCGCGAGATCAGCGCAAAGAAGGACGAACCGCAGTGGATGCTCGACCTGCGCCTCAAGTCCCTCGAGATCTTCAACCGCTTCCCCGATCCGACGTGGGGCCCCTCCATCGAGGGCCTGGACATGGACAACATCGTCACCTACGTCAAGCCCAACACCGACCAAAAGCACGACTGGGAGTCGGTGCCCGACGACATCAAGAACACCTTTGAGCGCCTGGGCATCCCCGACGCCGAGCGTAGCTACCTGGCGGGCGTCGGCGCGCAGTACGACTCCGAGCTGGTCTACCACAACATGCAGGACACGGCGTCCAAGATGGGCATCGTCTACTCCGGTATTGAAGAAGCCCTGCACGATCCACAGTGGGAACCGCTTATCCACGAGAAGTTTATGACGCTCATCCCGCCCACCGACCACAAGTTTGCGGCCCTGCACGGCGCCGTATGGTCGGGCGGCTCGTTTGTCTACGTGCCCAAGGGCACCAAGCTCGACTTCCCGCTGCAGAGCTACTTCCGCCTCAACGCCAAGGGTGCCGGCCAGTTTGAGCACACGCTCATCATCGTCGAGGACGATGCCGACCTGCACTTCATCGAGGGTTGCTCCGCGCCCAAGTACAACGTGGCCAACCTCCACGCCGGCGCCGTCGAGCTCTTTGTGGGCAAGCGTGCACACCTGCGCTACTCGACCATCGAGAACTGGTCCAAGAACATGTACAACCTCAACACCAAGCGTGCGCGCGTGGACGAGGATGGCGACATCGAGTGGATCAGTGGCTCCTTCGGCAGTCACGTGGGCTACCTCTACCCCATGAGCGTGCTCAACGGCCGCCGCGCCCGCTCGAGCTTTACCGGCATCACCTTTGCCGGTGCCGGCCAGAACCTCGACACCGGCTGCAAGGTCGTGCTCAACGCGCCCGATACCTCGGCAACCGTCGAGACCAAGGGCATCTCCAAGAGCGGCGGCATCCAGACCTTCCGCAGCTCCATCGTGGCCACGCCCAAGGCCGAGGGTTCCAAGGCAACCGTGAGCTGCCAGTCGCTGATGCTCGACGACCAGAGCCGCTCCGACACTATTCCGGCCATGGACATCCGCGCCAAGAATGTCGACATCGGCCACGAGGCCACCATCGGCCGCATCGGCGACGACAAGGTGTTCTACCTGATGAGCCGCGGCATCTCGGAGGAAGAGGCCCGCACCATGATCGTCAACGGCTTTGCCAACCCGGTCTCCAAGGAGCTGCCGCTGGAGTACGCCGTCGAGATGAACAACCTGATCAAGCTCGAGATGGAAGGAGCAATCGGATAATGAAACAGGCCACGAATACCGCTGCTACCACGCTCGAGCAGGTTAATGCGATGCCTGCTGCCACTTGGGGTTGGCTCAAGATGAACCAGACCAAGCTCGAGCTCTCTGACGAGCTTGCCGCCGCTCCCGCCGAGACCATTGAGGTCGAGGGGCTGAACGAGCAGTTTTCCGGCGCTGCCGACGCGTTTGGCACCGCCATGGACGCCATGGCCGAGCGCTTCCCCGAGCGCCGTGCCTCCGCCCCCGGTGATGCCGCCGACCGTGCCCGCATCACGCCCGAGACCGAGCTCGACGTGCCCGCCACCTCTGTCTACCAGGCCGGTGCCATTAAGCTGGAGGAGGAGCTCTCCCCCGCTGAGGCCTTCGAAACTGGCATGGGCGAGGCTGCCTACGCCTACTTGGCCGAGCACGCTACCAAGCGCATCGTCATCGATGTGCCCGCATACAAGCACGCCACGGTTACCGTGCGCGTGAGCGGTGTCGATGCCGCCGCGGCCATCGCCGCCATCGACGTCGTCGCCCGTCCCCAGTCGACGCTCAATCTGCATATTGCCCTAGACTCCCCCGTTACCGGCGAGGGTGTCGTGGGCTCCGTGCTGCGTGTGTGTGCCCACGAGTACGCCACCGTCAACGTAACCTGCACGCAGACGCTCGACGATAGCTGGATCGCGCTCGACGACACCGGCCTGTTCCTGGACGAGGGCGCGCGCGTCAACGTGCAGCACACCGTCCTGGGTGCTGGCGCCAGCGCCACCGGCCTTGCCGGCGACCTGCTGGGCGATACCGCCAAGATCACCATCGATACTGACTACCTGGGCGCCCAAGAGCAGGTGCGCGACTTTAACTACGAGCTGCGCCACCGCGGTCGCAAGACCGAGTGCGAGATCGACGCCAACGGCGTGCTGACCGGCACGTCCAAGAAGGTCTACCGCGGCACCATCGACCTCGTGCACGGCTGTAAGGGTGCAACCGGCACCGAGCGCGAGACGGTGCTTTTGGCCAACAAGGGCGTCGACAACAAGACCATTCCCGTCATTCTCTGCGACGAGGACGACGTCGCCGGCAACCACGGCGCTACGATCGGCCACGTCCGCGACGAGCAACTGTTCTATCTCGCCTGCCGCGGCCTTGACCAAAACGCCGCCGAGGACCTGTTCATCCGCGCCAAGCTGGAGGACGCCGCGCTTTCCGCCACCGACGAGCGCACCCGCGCAGCCGTCGTCCGCTTGGGCAACAACCTGATCGACAACTTTGAAGAGGAGCTCGCATGATCGACACCGAGCACGTTAAATGCGATACCTGTACCGCACCGGAGCCTATGGAACTCGACGCCAGCGACGAGGCTTCGCGCGGCTGGCCTACCGTCGACATCGAGACCAATCCCTACAAGGCACAGTTCCCGCTGTTCCAGCAGCACCCCGAGATCGCCTTCCTCGATAGCGCCGCCACCGCGCAGCGCCCTGCCTGTGTGCTCGACGCCGAGCGTGACTTCTATCAGCGCATGAACGCCAACCCCCTGCGCGGCCTGTACTCGCTGTCCGTCGAGGCCACCGACGCCATCGCGAAGGTCCGCCAGCAGATCGCCGACCTCATCGGCGCCGGCCAGGCCAACGAGGTCATCTTCACCCGCAACACGAGCGAGTCGCTCAACCTGATCGCCAAGAGCTTTGCACCCACGGTGCTCGAGCCCGGTGACGAGGTCGTCATCACCATCATGGAGCACCACTCCAACCTGATTCCGTGGCAGCAGGTCTGCCGCGAGACCGGCGCCAAGCTCGTCTACCTCTACCCCACCAAGACCGGCCAGCTCACCACCGAGGAGGTTCTTGCCAAGGTGGGTCCCAAGACCAAGATCCTGGCCGTGGGACAGGTCTCCAACGTGCTAGGCGTCGAGAACCCGGTCAAGAACCTCGGCAAGCTCGTGCACAAGTACGGCGGCTATCTGGTCGTCGACGGCGCGCAGTCGCTGCCGCACATGCCGGTCGATGTGGCCGACCTGGGAGCCGACTTCTTTGCCTTTAGCGCACACAAGGCCATGGGCCCCATGGGCATCGGCGTACTGTGGGGCAAGATGGACCTGCTCAACGCCATGCCGCCCATGCTCACCGGTGGCGAGATGATCGACTCTGTCACTGAGCAGGACGCCGTCTGGGCGCCCGTCCCCGAGAAGTTCGAGGCCGGCACGCAGGACGCCGCCGGCATCTTCGCCACGGGTGCGGCACTCGACTACCTGGTCAACACGGTGGGTTACGAGAACATCCAGGCCCGCGAGCAGGCACTCGTCCACTATCTGATGGGCGAACTCATGCAGCTCGACTTTGTCCAGATCATCGGCTCCATCTATTGGGACAACCACCACGGCGTTGTAAGCTTTAACGTCAAGGGCATCCATCCGCACGACGTCGCGAGCATCATGGACATGGACGGCGTCTGCATCCGCGCCGGCCACCACTGCGCGCAGCCGCTGCTTACCTGGCTGGGCGTCGAAAACCTTGCTTGCTGCCGCGCCAGCGTGGCCTTCTACAACGACAAGGCCGACATCGACAAGTTCATCGCCGGTCTGCATCACGTTTGGAGCACGTTCAATGGGTAATCTATACACCTCCACCACGTTTATGGAGCACAACTCGCACCCCGACTATAAGTACGAGATGGATGCTCCCACGCACGAGCACGACGGTATCAACCCCAGCTGCGGTGACGAGCTCACCTTGCAGCTACGAGTCGAGAACAACGTGATCGAGGAAGCCTCCTTTACCGGCCACGGCTGCGCCATCAGCCAGGCAAGCGCCGACATCATGGCCGACCTCATCACGGGCGAGACGGTCGAGGAGGCGCGTCGCTTGGCGGGACTCTTCCTCGCCATGATCCGCGGCGAGAAGCTCTCCGAGGACGACCTGGAAGACCTGGACGAGGCCGCCCAGCTCCAGGACATCTCGCACATGCCCGCCCGCGTCAAATGCGCCGAGCTCGCCTGGCGCACCCTCGACGGCGTGCTCGAGGGGCAAACAAACCAGTAGTTTATGCCCCGAATCCAAGGTTTTTGATTGCCGAGCCGCCCGATACGGGCGGCTCTGTTTTTACCTAATGAGCGCGAACGCACAAAGTCCGCGCGTCCGGCGCCCCGTCTGACATTTGCCACACAGCCAGACGCGAGCACGGGCGTTTTCCACAGCACCAAAGGCCTGCGGCAGGGCCCCGGGCCCGCCAAGCAATGCGCCAAGCCCCGTTCTGCGAAGCTCCGACTCGCTTCGCGCCTGCCGCAGACGGGTCCCATAGGGAGCGGCGTGCATTTTTGCGAGTATTCAGCACGCCAAGCTGTGTGTATACGCATCCAAAGCGTTAATCAACGTCTTTAGGCGCATATATATTGTGTTTTAGAACAAGCATCGCGGTCTGACGGGACGCAGGCACGTGCTTCGGGGGCGCAACGGCGGGAATCAATAGCTTCGGGACCCGTATGTTGCAAGATTGCGGCGGTGCCGACAGCAACACGATGCTGAAAACTCCGTTTTTTGCACGGCGCAGACGGGGGTAGGCACGGGCAAACCCGGACCGAGCCGTTATTTTATGCAAGATGACGATTGTTCTATGCATATTAAGAAGTGCAGTTACCGTACCAAGCTTTTGAACGCTGGTTGCGGCGTATGGACGACCCCAGCTGCGATGAACAGGCGACCTTACATCACGTTTCCGCCAGCCCGCATCGCCGTTCGCGCGCGGGCGCGCACGATACGAGAGACGGTACTTTTGCCAATCCCGGTATACCGCTCAATCTGGCGCACCGTAAAGCCGGCATTGTTCAATCCAACAATAACGGTATCGCGCTGCGCCGGCGGTGCAGTTTTAACCCCGTTGAGCGGAACCCCTAGCTCCTTCGCCAACTTGTTGGCAAAGGCGTGGCGTTCCCACTCCGTCTCTTTCATATCGCGCAGCGCCGGTTCGCCGCCGTCGGGCGTCGAAAGCGAATAGGCAATAAAGCCCTCGGCAGAACCAAAAAGCTCAAGCACGCAAGAAGGATCAGAAAATCCCCTCGCGACATCAGCCGCGTCACCGTCGTAAGCGCATAAATACTCCGCAAAGCTACTCCAGGGATAACGCTCGATTAGGCCAACGCCCGCCTCCTGCGGATCGGCGTGTACGGAGCGAATAGCCTCCATCACCTGCCAGTCGGTATCGAGCGAGCGCCGGTCAAAACGGTTCTGGAACAGATGGCCTGTGCGCCCCGCGCGTTTATTAAACCGCCGCGCGTGCGTCAAAAGCAGCCGGTGCATCGCCGCGCTCATCCTGTCCTCGTAATCTGCAAGCACCAAATGCACGTGAGTGCCCATAAGGCACCAGGCGATAACCGTCACACCCTCCTCGCGGCAGCACTCGCGCATCAGCTCCAAAAACTCCCACCGGTCTTCATCGCCCTCAAAGATGAGCTGCTTGTCCGTACCGCGGGCACAGACATAGTAAAAGCCGGTAACCGTTCTCCAAACGCGCTGCATGGCGCTCCCTTCGCCGGGATCTGCTTGCCATCCAATACAGCACGATTGAAGCGTGCCATCAAAACATTCACGCAAAACAATACACTCGCGCGGCCAAAGGCAGTAATCAGGCGGCGAACGGCATCGTTGCAACAGGTCAACCCCCGCAATGCTTACAAGAGCTGACCAATAGCTTGCGCAAGACGGACCCCCTCTACGGAAGTTCACGACCACAGAACATAGAGTTAAACCGTTTCAATTAAAACTTCCGGACTTCTCGCTACGAAAACTGAGCCGTTCGCCGAATATTCCGTGCATTTCGCGGTATTATAGGGGCTGCATGTCATGTCCCTTTCGAAGGGTCGCCCGGCAATCGCCAGCCACGGCCCCCAGACGGGACGCCAACACGATAGAGAGGAGAGGCATGCAGTACTCACAGGAAGTGGAGAACATGTGCCCCGTTGCCAAGGGTGCATACCACGGCCCCGCACCCATCCCCGAGGAGGGCAAGTGGGTCCAGGCTAAGGAGATTTCCGACATCTCCGGTCTTACGCACGGTGTGGGTTGGTGCGCACCTCAGCAGGGCGCCTGCAAGCTCACGCTGAACGTCAAGGACGGCATCATCGAGGAGGCCCTCGTTGAGACCATCGGCTGCTCGGGCATGACCCACTCTGCCGCCATGGCTTCCGAGATCCTTCCCGGTAAGACCATCCTCGAGGCCCTCAACACCGACCTCGTCTGCGACGCCATCAACGTTGCTATGCGCGAGATCTTCCTGCAGATCGTTTACGGCCGCAGCCAGACCGCGTTCTCCGAGGGCGGCCTGCCCGTGGGCGCCTCCCTCGACGACCTCGGCAAGGGCCTTCGCTCTCAGGTCGGCACCATGTTCGGCACCAAGGCCAAGGGCGCTCGTTACCTCGAGCTCGCTCAGGGCTACGTCACCCGCATGGCTCTCAACGACAAGAACGAGATCATCGCTTTCGAGTTCCTGAACCTCGGCAAGTTCACCGACGCCGTCAAGGCCGGCAAGACCCCCGAGGAGGCCATCGCTGGCGCTATGGGCCACTATGGTCAGTGGGAGAACGCTGCCAAGTACATCGACCCGCGCACCGACGAGGAGACTCACTCCGTCGCCAGCGTGTTCCCGGTTCACGAGTAGAAAGGGAGGGAAATAACTATGACTGTTACGTTCGAAGGTTACGAGCGCCGCGCTGACAAGATCAACAAGTGCCTCGCCGACAACGGCATCGCCTCCCTCGAGGAAGCTCTGCAGATCTGCACCGACAAGGGCTTCAACCCGCGTGAGATCGTCAACAACACCCAGTCCATCGCCTTCCAGAACGCCGAGTGGGCCTACACCCTCGGTTGCGCTCTCGCTGTCAAGCGTGGCGCTAAGTCCGCTTCTGAGGCTGCCGCCATCATCGGCGAGGGCATCCAGGCCTTCACCGTTCCCGGCTCCGTCGCCGAGGACCGCAAGGTCGGTCTGGGCCACGGCAACCTGGGCGCTATGCTGCTCTCCGACGACACCGAGTGCTTCGCCTTCCTGGCCGGCCACGAGTCCTTCGCTGCCGCCGAGGGCGCTATCGGCCTGGCTCTGAACGCCAACAAGGCTCGCAAGAAGCCGCTGCGCGTTATCCTCAACGGTCTGGGCAAGGACGCTGCTCAGATCATCGCCCGCATCAACGGCTTCACCTACGTGAAGACCCAGTTCGACTACTACACGGGCGAGCTCAAGGTCGTCGAGACCATCCCCTACTCCGATGGTCCCCGCGCCGCCGTCAACTGCTACGGCGCCGACGACGTCCGCGAGGGCGTTGCCATCATGTGGCACGAGAACGTCGACATCTCGATCACCGGTAACTCCACCAACCCCACGCGCTTCCAGCACCCCGTCGCTGGCACCTACAAGAAGGAGCGCATCGAGGCTGGCAAGAAGTACTTCTCCGTCGCTTCTGGTGGCGGCACTGGCCGTACCCTGCACCCGGACAACATGGGCGCCGGCCCTGCCTCTTACGGCATGACCGACACCATGGGCCGCATGCACTCCGACGCCCAGTTCGCCGGTTCTTCCTCCGTGCCTGCGCACGTTGACATGATGGGTCTCATCGGCATGGGCAACAACCCCATGGTCGGTGCCACCGTCGCCTGCGCTGTCGCCGTCGAGGAGGCCCTCAAGGCCTAATCGCGCCCGCGCGATGCTCAAATAGTTGAGCTTTGGAGCCGCTACCTTTCGGGGTAGCGGCTCTTTTTGTTTACGCTATCGCAGGGTAGCGAATGCCGATATATCAGTTGGGGCGAAATACGAGATGTGACGAGATGAAACGTCAGAGCGTCCATGACGCCCACCTGTCATATGTGCCCTTTACCGATTTGCCGAGTCTTTGCGGCCCCATTACCGATCACCCGTGCGACAATGCGCCGGACGAGAAAGGAATCCGATGGAATCGACTGATGTACTGGTAATTGGATCTGGCATTGCGGGCCTTTGTGCCGCCATCGAAGCGGCACGCACGGGTGCAACCGTCACTGTGGCAAGCGCCGGCAAGACTATGAGTGGATCGAGCTTCTTCCCCGGAACCTGGGGGCTGGGGCTTATCGGACCCGTTAACGAAGACGACGAACAAGACCTCATCGATACCATCCAGACCGTTGGTGGCGGCGTCGCCGACCCCCAGCTTGTCCAGACGTTTGTCCACGGCATTCCCCAGGCAATTGAATGGCTCGAGCAAGACTTGGGCGTTGAGCTCCAGCGTCCGCAAAGCGCTGAGAGCGCTCAGCAAAAGCAGTTTATCCCCTGCTTTGACCACAAGACGCGCATGTGGCGCGGCCTTACCCGCAAACCCCTTGAGGACGCGTGTACGGCCCAGATCGAGTCTCTCGGCATTCGCCTGCTCCCCCGCCACGAGCTTATAGACCTTGTTGAGGACACGAACGGCAGAATAACCGGAACCGTGCTCTACGACCTCACCAAAGATCGAATCGTGCCCTTTGCTGCCAAGGCCACGATCATCGCAGCCGGTGGCACTGGCGGCCTGTTCGAGCGCAGCCTTACATCGGCTGATGTGCTCAGCTCCTCGCAGGCCATCGCACTGGCGCACGGCGCATCGCTTACTAATATAGAATTCATGCAGATGATGCCCGGCTTTATCGAGCCCAAACGAAACCTTGTCTTTAACGAGAAGACCTGGCGTTACGTCAAGTTCGACCAACCGGTCGATATTGCCGACGAAAAGTTGGACGATCTGCTTGAGCAACGCTCCGGATATGGCCCCTTCACCTCGCGCTTGGCCTCCCGCGCCATCGACCTCGTCATAGATCAGGCAGGTGCAGAGGGCCTGGCGCTCCACTACGACTTCCCCCGCGAGGACATCCCCGAGTTTGTGCAGACCTTTGCCACCTGGCTACAAGACGAGCACGGCATCGCGCCGACCGACGAGATGCGCGTGGCGATGTATGCCCACGCCGCCAACGGCGGTATCAAAATCGACAAGACCGCGTACACGGGCGTTGAAGGCCTCTACGCCTGCGGTGAGGCAACAGGCGGCATGCACGGCGCCGACCGCATCGGCGGCTTGTCGAGTGCCAATGGCATCGTGTTCGGACGCATCGCAGGCGCATCAGCGGCTCAAGCAGCGCTGGACGCTCCCAAGGCGGGCGCTCCGATGGATATCGCCCTCCCCCAGCATGGCATAGCTACAGCAGACGCCGAGCGCCTGACCCGCTGCCTCAAACGCACAATGAGTACCTACTGCATGATCAACAGGACCGAAGTTGGCCTTTCCAAGGCGCTGCAAGAGCTTGAGGGCTTGAAGACGGAGGCAACGACCTTGAGCACACAGAAAGTCCAGGACAGCGAAGTCGCAGCCCTCGCCCGCCTGCAATCGCAGATTCAACTAGCACAGGAAATGGTCAAAGCCATGCGCGCACGGACCGAAAGTCTCGGATCGCACTATCGCGCAGACTAGGCTGAGCACCCATCTAGAGCAGAACACAGCTTCTCGATATTTATTGAGCCCAACGGCGACTTTAACACCATTGAAATTATGCTAGAAAAGAAACGCCATCATATCCGTGATATAGACCCTTTTATGTCCTCGCGGTCGCGTATCCTCTTTAGGCATGTAGCTACCACATGATGAAGGCGAATAACGCGTAGCCCACCGACCAGAGAGGAAGAGATATGGAAGACCCCATCCAGGCCGAGATAATCCTGTACCAGTCCGAGGGGGCAAACGTGCCGGTACAGGTCTACTACAAGGATGAGACCCTTTGGGTCTCACAGGCGGCGATGGCCGAGTTGTTTGACGTCACCGTGCCGACAATCTCGGCGCACCTGAAGAACATTTATGACAGCGGAGAGCTACAAAAGGCCAGCTCAACTAGTTTTTTAGAACTTTTCGAAAAAACCTCCAAGGGAGGCAGGCCGAAGACTTTCTATAACCTCGATGCGGTAATCGCCGTCGGGTACCGCGTCAACTCGATGCGCGCGACCCGCTTCCGCCAGTGGGCCACGGCGACCCTCAAGGAGTACATCACCAAGGGATTCGTCCTCAACGACGACATGCTCAAGAACGGCCGGCCCTTCGGCAAGGACTACTTCGACGAGCTGCTCGCCCGCATCCGCGACATCCGCGCGAGCGAGCGGCGTGTGTGGCTCAAGATCACCGACATCTTCCAGGAGTGCAGCTTCGACTACGACAAGGACTCGACCATGGCCAAGAACTTCTACGCCGCAGTCCAGAACAAGATGCACTACGCCGTCACCGGACATACCGCGGCCGAGATCGTCCAGGGGCGCTCCGACCCGTCCAAGCCCAACATGGGGCTCACGTCATGGAAGGGTGGCCCCGAGGGGCGCATCCACTCCTCGGACGTCACCGTAGCCAAGAACTACCTGTCCGAGGACGAGATCAGGCAGCTGAACCGCCTCGTCACGATGCTGCTCGACACGCTCGAGGACAGGGCCGAGCGGCACGTCCTAACGAGCATGGAGGACTGCGAGCGCCTGCTCGACGGCTTCCTGACATTCAGCGGGCGCGAGGTGCTCAAGGGCCTCGGCAACCGCAACAAGAAGACGGCGGACAAGATCGCCAAGGAGCGCTTCCACGAGTTCCAGAAGCTCCAGGACAAGACCTACGAGAACGACTTCGAGCGGATGGTGAAGCATATGAACGGGAAAGCGTGATCTGAAGCACGGAGAAGCAAAACGCCAGTTGCCTCACCATTTTCGTGACGTCACGAAAATGGTGAGGCAACTTGACCGCGCTAGTCGCGGCCAATAGTTTGAACTACGGTATTGACGCGGAAACTCCAAGGGCTCTGTGACAGATAGTGCAGTCACCCTCAGGGACGATCGCCTTTCTTGTTTCCAAACACACAAAATGCTCGATAGTCAGGTTCCTCAGCTCCGCGCCCTTTCGGGTCCGACCCCATGCGAGGTCAACAAAAAAGCGACCAGCCTAAGCCAGTCGCTTTAACATGCTTTGGTGGGCCGTCAGGGGGTCGAACCCTGGACCTTGGGATTAAGAGTCCCCTGCTCTACCAACTGAGCTAACGACCCAAAGCTAAAGTCCGTCATGGCGGACTTTAGAGGAGATATCGTGTGGTGGGCCGTCAGGGGGTCGAACCCTGGACCTTGGGATTAAGAGTCCCCTGCTCTACCAACTGAGCTAACGACCCGATATCAACACGAAGCAAGAACTGGGGTGGGTAAAGGGACTCGAACCCTCGACCTACGGGACCACAACCCGTCGCTCTAGCCAACTGAGCTACACCCACCGTGTCCTGTGCGCTTCGCGCTCGACTATTATTGCAAGGAACGCCACGCGATGCAAGCCCTAATTTTCAAGAATTTTGAAAAGAGTTTTTCGAGACCATTTCGAGCAAATCCCATCGGTTTGATAGGAGTAAACTTGCCCCACTGCAAATGCTCGAAAGGACCGGCATGAAAGAACTCTCCAACCGCACGGCAACGTTTACCGATTCGGTCATCCGCCGCATGACGCGCATCTCCAATAAGTACGGCGCCGTTAACCTGTCGCAGGGCTTCCCCGACTTTGATCCCCCGGCGCAGCTGCTCGATAGCCTCAGCACCATCGCCACCGACCCCAAGCCGCTCTACCACCAGTACTCCATCACCTGGGGCTCCCAGGCCATGCGTGAGGCACTTGCCGCCAAGCAGGAGCATTTTATGGGCATGCCGGTGAACCCCAACGAGAATATCGTAGTCACATGCGGCTCCACCGAGGCCATGATGGCCGCCATGATGACGGTCACGAACCCCGGCGACAAAGTGGTCATTTTCTCGCCGTTCTACGAGAACTACGGCGCCGACACAATCCTTTCGGGTGCGGAGCCCATCTACGTGCCGCTCAACCCGCCCACCTTTGATTTCGACCGTGGGATCCTCGAGGCGGCCTTCCGCGACAACGATCCCAAGGCGATCGTCCTATGCAACCCGTCCAACCCCTGCGGCAAGGTCTTTACCCGCGAGGAGCTCACCTTTATCGCCGACCTGTGCAAAAAGTATGACGTCTACTGCATCACCGACGAGGTCTACGAGCACATCGTCTACGCGCCCCACGAGCACGTGTACATGGCCACGCTGCCCGGCATGTTTGAGCGCACCATCAGCTGCAGCTCGCTGTCCAAGACCTACTCCATCACCGGCTGGCGCCTGGGCTACACCATCGCTCCCGCCGAAATCACCGAGCGCATCAAAAAGGTCCACGACTTCCTCACCGTAGGCGCCGCCGCTCCCCTGCAAGAGGCCGTCGTCACCGCCCTCAACTTCGACGACAGCTATTACCAGGAGGTCCTCGACCTCTACACCGCCAAGCGCGACCTGTTCTGCCAGGGACTCGACAGCATCGGCCTCACGCACAACGTGCCGCAGGGCGCCTACTACGTGATGATGGATATCTCGGAGTTTGGCTATGACAGCGACCTCGACTTCTGCGAGGATTTGGCCTCCAAGGTGGGCGTGGGCGCTGTTCCCGGATCGAGCTTCTTCCGCGAGCCCGTCAACCACCTCATCCGCTTCCACTTTGCCAAGCGAGACGAGACGCTTAACGCGGCGCTGGAGAACCTCAAGTCTCTGCGTGATAAAATCGAGCCGCGCGGGTAATGACGGCCGGGCAGCTAAAGTAACCAAAGAAGCCTCGCGCCGCCCGCCGCGTTGCGAGGCTTCTTTTTATAGCGCTTTCTTAAATGGTTTAGAGCGCTATACTTTAGAGAAGAAGTACCTCGTCCCAGAGAGGAATACTATGGCAGAGCAGCAGCTTATCGGAGCGCTCGAGGCCGGCGGCACCAAGATGGTCTGCGCCACGGGCTATGCAGACGGCACGGTCCTGGAACGCGAGCAGATTGCGACCACGACCCCGCAGGAGACCGTTGAGGCCGTCAACGCATGGTTTGCCGACAAGGGCATCGCCGCGCTGGGCATCGGCGCCTTTGGCCCCACCGCAGTCAACCCTGCCTCGCCCCAATACGGCAAGATCCTGGAGACGCCCAAAACGGCATGGCGCTACTTTGACCTGCTGGGCACCATCCAAAACGAGCTCAATATTCCCTGCGGCTACGACACCGACGTCAACGTCGCCTGCCTGGGCGAGGTCACCTTTGGTTGCGCCCAGGGCCTCACTGACGTGGTGTATCTGACCATCGGTACCGGCGTGGGCGCCGGCGTGCTCTCGGGCGGTAAGCTCGTGCACGGCATGATGCATCCCGAGGCCGGCCACATCCTGGTCACTCGCGACCCGCGCGACACCATTGGCGAGCACAGCGGCTGCCCCTTCCACGACAACTGCCTCGAGGGCCTCATCGCCGGTCCCGGCGTCAAAAAGCGCTGGGGTGGCAAGAGCGCCGGAGAGATGGCCGATGACCCGGAGGCCATGGACCTGCTCGCCGGCTATCTGGCGCAGGCGCTCATGACCTACATCCTGTGCTACGCACCACAGAAGATCGTCATCGGTGGCGGCGTGGCCGACCACACCCCCATCGTGCCGCTCGCGCGCAAGAAGTGCGCCGAGATGCTCAACGGCTACATCGTCACGCCCGAGATGGCCGACATCGATAGCTATATCGTCAACAACAGCCTCGAGGGCAAACAGGGCATTATGGGCTGCTTGGCCCTGGGCGCTCAGGCGCTTCAGTAGCAGACGCACCCACAGGGCGTGGCGCGCCCGGCAAATCCGACCTACGGAACGACGCCACCACGCCTCATATAAGCCCTCAAATAAAAAAGGCCGCCTAGGACCAAACAATACGTCCTAGGCGGCTTTTTTGGCGCGCATCAGCGGCCGTAAGAGATATCGGAGCACAACGCCCGTTGCCGCTCCACAGCAGTCGATCATCACATCGGTGATCATGCCGGCGCGTCCCGGTACAAAGAGCTGAATCGTCTCGTCGATCGAGGGAATCAGCAGCAGGAACACCGCCGTGGGCAGCAGCACGTCAAAGGTGCGCCGCCCCTCATAATCAAAGGCATGCGTTGCCAGGATGCCGAGCACCATATACTCGGTAAAATGCGCGCATTTGCGAACAACAAAGTTGGTCACCCATGCATATGGAAGTCCCACACCGTGCAGGAAACCGCGGATAGCTTCCATGACCGTTAGGCTCAGCGAGCCCGACCCCGAGCCGGGAACCAGCGAATTGCCCCAGATCAAGAGCGCCATCAGGCAGGTCACGACCGCCCATTTTCGATTGATCTTAACCATGCAGAAGTTATGCCTCCGCGCGGAGCGGCGCGAAGCTGGCGGTACCGCCCTCGATAACGCTCAGATAGGCACGGCCCGTACGCTTGGCGGTTGAGGACTGCAGGCGCTCGATCTCTTCCTCGAGGATCTGATTGACGCGCTCGTGACGACGATTTTCCATAATGCCGGCGGCAATAGCCTCGGCCCGCTCGATGCCCTCGCGCGAGATACGGGCGGTATCCTCGGGGAACACAGCGCTGTGACGGCCGACATAGGCGGGGGCAGCAGGCTGAGGGGCAGCGACGGGAGCGGGGGCTGCAACAGGAGCAGGCTCGTCAATCTCATCCAGAATCGCGGTGGCGGCGGCCCACATGTCCTCGTGGCCCGAGTAATCGGCCATGGGGACATCAACCTCGAGCGAGGCATCCGGAAGGTCGCCGGTGTCGATGCGATCTTGGGCATCAATCGATGCGGTGATGGCTGCAGGCTCATCGAGGTCATCGAGATCGATGTCCGCGACACCGGAGATGATAGGCATGCTGGCGAGGTTTGCGTTGTACGGCGCAGCCTCAGCCGCCTGCTGCTGGGCAGGAGCGCCCCAAAGCGAGCTTTCGGCGGCGCGGCGGGCGGCAACGGCCTCCTCGTCCGCGGTCATGTCTTCATCAACGTACGAATTATCGGCAGAAGCGTTCGCGTCCGCCGAGTTAGCGCTGTAGGCGTTATTGGATGCCGCGTTGGCAACGAGCGCCACGAAAGCCGCCGTGCTGCCCGCAGGGGCGGCCTGGGAGCCCGACACGGCACGCGCCGCGGCGGCGATGTCATCGCGATTGAAGGAGCCGGTCTGCCCGCCGTTGGTGAGCTCGTCGATGGCGACTTGATAGACGTCGCGCGAGCGCGCAGGGTCGCAGCTCACCGGCGAATCGTCGTCGAGCATGCTGTCGATCATGGACCAAGCCTCGGCCTCGTCCATGGCATCTGCGGCTCGAGCAATGGTAGGAACATCATCGTCGGCATGACGGCGTTGGAACGCACCGGTCAGGCCGGAAAGGAATGCCGAGGTAGACTGCTCCGGCTGAGCCTGAGAAGCAGAAGTCGCAGCGTAAGGAGTCGCATCCTGCTGCTGAGCTGGAATCGAGGCGGTCTTGAACTCGCTTTGATGCTGATTGAGATTGGCGGCACCGCCCATGGCATCGGGCTGGAACAGACGCTCTTCACGCTGCTCACGATACTCGGAGATACCCAGCGAGGCGGCATAGATGCCCACGCCCGCCACCGCGCCCACGGCGAAGGGAACCGCACCCGCCACGACCGTCTCGTTCACCGACGAAAACGGCAGCGTCGCGGCATACATAACCACGGGAGCGGCAAGGCCGATCCCGCACGAAAGTCCGGCAAGGACTGCTCGTTGTGTTGCATCAGAAGAAGCCATGAGCTCTCCCCATCTTCCAGCACCCAAATCGCATCATTCAGTTGGCTGCGCGAGAGAAGATGAAGCGGGGCTATGCCCCAAAGCAACGGTATATGGTTCGTTTCATCTGCGTTTTCCGTCGCGAAGCTTAAAAGCTATTATGCGAAACCGCCCTGCCGATTGCAAGCGACGATGTCGGATTGAAACGGGAAACCTGCTGCTCGTCGGTCTTACGGTTAAAAATAAGCGCGGAGCGGCGCTATGGAAAAGGGCCGGGGCTCAAAGCCCCGACCCTTTATCGCATTGATGACTATCGCTGCGCGTGGATGACAACCTAGAACGTCTGCTCGTAGTCGCTGTGTTTTTTAGCCGAACGCACCAGGAACTCCTGGTTGGTATTGGTGCCCTTAAGACCCTTGATAAACGATGCGGCTGCGCGCTCGGTGTTGTTCATGCCGGCAAGAATGCGACGCAGACCAAAGACAAACGGACGCATCTGCTCGTCGACCAAAAGGTCCTCGTTACGCGTACCGGAGGCAACGGGGTCGATAGCCGGGAAGATGCGGCGGTCGGCCAGGTCGCGGTCGAGCTTAAGCTCCATGTTGCCGGTGCCCTTGAACTCCTCAAAGATGACCTCGTCCATCTTGGAACCGGTGTCGATGAGGGCAGAGGCCAGGATGGTAAGCGAGCCACCGTTCTCGATATTGCGGGCTGCACCCAGGAAGCGCTTGGGCGGATATAGGGCCGCCGAATCGACGCCGCCCGAAAGGATGCGGCCCGAGGCGGGCGCCGCCAAGTTGTAGGCGCGGGCGAGGCGCGTGATGGAGTCGAGCACCACCACGACGTCGCCACCCAGCTCTACGATGCGCTTGGCGCGCTCGATGACGAGCTCTGCCACGCGGGTGTGGTTGTCGGCAGGCATATCGAAGGTCGACGCCACAACCTCACCCTTGATGGAACGCTGCATATCGGTGACCTCTTCGGGGCGCTCGTCGACGAGCAGGCAGATGAGGTGCACCTCGGGGTTGTTAATCGAGATAGACTGGCAGATCTTCTTGAGGATCGTGGTCTTGCCGGCCTTGGGCGGGGACACGATCAGGCCGCGCTGGCCCTTGCCGATCGGTGACACGATGTCGATGGCGCGACCGGTAATGGAGTCCTTGCCGTGCTCCATGCGCAGCGGCTCGTTGGGATAGACCGGGGTGAGGTCGCCGAACTTGGGACGGTTGCGAATCTGCTCGGGGTCCAGACCGTTGACGGTCGTGATTTTGGCGAGGCCGGCGCGCTTGTCGCCGCCGCGCGAAGGACGCAGCGAGCCCTCGATGACGTCGCCCGTGCGCAGGCGCGCGGAGCGGATGAGGTAGGCGGGCACGAAGGCGTCGTCGTTGGACTTCATGTAGCCATGGGCGTGGATGATGCCGGAGCTATCCGGGCGAATCTGCAGAATGCCCTTGATGTCGCGGAAGCCCTCGGCCTTCGCGGCGGTGACGTAGATCTCCTCGACGAGTTCGGCTTTCTTCTTGCCGGTCGTCTCGATCTCGAACTCCTTGGCCTTCTCGCGCAGTTCGGCGACCTTCATGGCAGCGAGCTCCTCACGCGAAAGCGTGGGCTCGGTGGGGGCGGCGTTGCGCTCCTTGTTGCGCTGTTTGCGATCGCGCTGGCGGTTGCGACGGTCGTTGTTGCGCTCGTCCTTGCGCTCGTTGCGCTCCTCGTTGCGCTTGTGCTGGCGACGGTTGGGGCGAGCGTTGTCATCGGCCTCAGCGGGCGCGGCGCCATCGGTTGCGGCGGCGTCGGCATTGGCCGCAGCGGCGTCATTGGCCTCGGCGCCGGAATCAACCTGCGCTTCGACATCAGCCCGCTGCTCGGACGCCTTGGCCTTAGCGGACTTCTTACGACCACGCTTGGGCTTCTCGGACGCAGGCTGTTCGACGTCCTGGGGCTCGGCGGCATCAATCGATGCTTCGGCGGTCGTCTCGGCGGAATCCTCGGACGCACCCTTCTTGGCAGTCTTGGCCTTGGACGTGCGCTTAGCAGCAGTACGATGGCTGCGACCAGGACGGACGTCGGCGGGCTCGACATCGGCGGGAGCGGCCTCGGAAGTCGTAGCATCCTGGACGGGTGCATCGGCAGCGGTTGCAGACTCGGCGGTCGCCGCAGCGTCCCGAGCGGCTGCAGCTGCGGCTGCGGCCTTCTCTGCCTCGACGAAGGCCTTGGGCTTGCGACCGCGACGGTGCGGGCGCAAAGCCGGATCGACAACGGGAACTTCGCTGGCCTCGACAGGCGCAGCGGGCTCAGCAGGCGATGCGCCCTCCCCTGCCGCGGAACGGAGCGAAGCCTCAGTGGGCTCGGGGGCTACCTGTTCCGCAACTTGCTCGGCCTTAGCAGCCGTGCGGCGGCGTGTGCGCGGTGCCGGCTTCTCGGCCGGCAGGTCGGCGGCAGGGGTCTCGATGGCGGCAGGCGTCTCGGGCACAGACGGAGCTGCAAGCTCGGTCAGAGCCGCGGCCTCGCGCTCGGCAGCACGACGGCGGGCGCGCACCACCTGAGCCTCGCTAATCTGCGCCAACGCACGTGCCTGCGCGACCTCATCGGAAATCGGCGCCGAGGAGTCGGCTGCAACGGTGCGCTTGGCGCGCGTCGTGCGCGTGGTACGGCGCTTGGACTTGGTGACTTCCTCGCCGTCAGCGGCAGGCTTGGCCGTGCGGCGCGTGAGCTTGGGCTTTGCCGGAGCAGCCTCCTCACCAGTTGCAGGCACGGCCTTCTCAGCCGCTACAGGCATAGGCGTCGAAGCAGCCTTAGGCGTCTCAGGAGCCGAGGCTTGCGCGGGCGCCGCGACCTGGTCCGACGCAACCGGTACAGCGGGAGCGGCTTGCGTCGTCGTTATTTCGTTTTCTTGCTGTTGATCAGACACAGTGTTTGCTCAACTTTCTTTTCAAGCCCTGTGATCACATGCTCCCTGCATAAACCTTCAGGGCGGCTAAACAGTCTAGTTCCGTTCAAAACGACGGACATCATTGATCTGTATCGAGATGATTGCGTCAACTACGCAGCGTTAGTGTAACACAACCGCCGCCACCTGCAACTTAGTCATCGGGGACGTTCTTAAACGACTAGTCAAAAGGGACACTCTTTGATTTACCGCCCACAAATCTGACCGCCTCCGCCAAAACTATGGCGGTTTACTACGATGAATCGCTCAACCGCGACTACTCCGAAACCGGTTGAACTAAAACCGCAGGTAGATGCCTTGCGCTTTTTTGCGAAAAGCCAGCGTGGTTGGAATTCCTCAATTCATCGTAGTAAACCGGCATAGTTTCGTATTTCCAGCAGTTCCAAATTCGTCAATACGTCGGCGTTTGCGAAAAAAGCCCGACCTCCGTGGGAGATCGGGCTTATAGGGCTCAGTTAAACCAAACCTACACGGTCAAATGACCCGCAGATTACATCTGCTCGGGCGCGGAAACGCCAACGAGGGTAAGCACCAGGGCGAGCGTCACGCGGACAGCGTCGCAAGCCGCCAGACGGGCGCGCGAAAGCTCGGGGTCGACGGGACGGCCCTCGCTCGGCAGCACCTGGCAGGCAGCGTAGAAGCTGTGGAAGTCGCCGGCGAGCTCCTCGGCAAAGTGCGTCAGACGGAACGGGGCGCGATCGCGAGCGCAGCTGGCGATCAGGTCGGTGAGCTCATTGAGCTTGCGCGAAAGGGCGAGCTCGGTCGGGTCGGTCAGCAGCGAGTAATCGACGTTCTCACCGATGGCCTTGGCGGCAACGGCCTTCATGCCCATCTCGTCGGCCTGCTCGGCGGTAACGTCGGCGGCACGGCGCAGGATGGAGCACACGCGGGCGTGAGCATACTGCACGTAATAGACCGGGTTGGAGTTGTCGCGCTTCTTAACGGCCTCAATGTCGAAGTCGACCATCTGGTTGGAGCTCTTGGAGATGAGCGTGTAGCGAGCGGCATCGGAGCCGACCTCGTCGACGAGCTCCTGCAGGGTCACCATGGTGCCCTTGCGCTTGGACATACGAACGGGCTTGCCATTACGCAGCAGGTTGACGAGCTGGCCCAGCAGAACCTCAAACTTGCCGGGATAGCCGAGAGCGTCGCAGACGCAGCGGACGCGCTCGATGTAGCCGTGGTGGTCGGCACCCCAAATGTCGATGACGTGGTCGACGCGCTGGAACTTGTCCCAATGATAGGCAACGTCGGAGGCGAAGTAGGTGTACTCGCCATCGGACTTGATCAGGACGCGGTCCTTGTCGTCGCCTAGGTCGGTGGAGCGGAACCACAGGGCGCCGTCCTTGGTGTAGAGGTAGCCCATCTTGTCGAGCTTCTCAAAAGCGCGGTCGACGGCGGAGGTGCCGGCGGTCTCGCCCTCGGTGTCCTTCACGTACAGCGAACGCTCGGAGTACCAACGATCGAAGTCGCAATTGACGGCGTGGCAGAGGTCGCGCATGTTGTCGACCATCTTTACATAGCCGCGCTCGCGGAAGCTCTCCATGCGCTCCTGCGGATCGGCGTCGACCCACTTGTCGCCGTCGGTGCGCCAGAACTCGGCGGCCTCGTCGATGATGTAGTCGCCGCCGTAGGAGTCCTTGCCCAGGGTCTCGGCAAAGTTGTCCTGATACGGATGGGTCTCGGGATGCTCGTCGTTCTCGTCGGCAACGAAGGCGTCACGGTCGGCGATCAGCAGCTTGTGAGCCTCGTCGATATCAACGCCCTGCTTGGCGATGATGTCGGCAAGCTGCATATAGCGCGTGCTGATGGAGTTGCCGAAGGTGTTCATCTGAGAGCCGTGGTCGTTGATGTAGAACTCACGCTGGATGTCGTAACCGGCGTGGTCCATAACGCGGCAGAGCGAATCGCCCAGCGCGGCCCAGCGGCCGTGGCCGATGTGCATGGGGCCGACGGGGTTGGCGGAAACGAACTCGACCTGGGTCTTCAGGCCACCACCGACGTTGGACTTAGCGAAGTCCATGCCCTTCTCGCGAGCCTCGCCAAAGATGGCATTCTTGACGGCAACGGAGAGGTAGAAGTTGATGAAACCGGGGCCTGCGATCTCAACCTTCTCGATCGCGGGATCCTCGGGCATATGGGCAACGATGGCCTCGGCGATCTTGCGCGGGGCGCAGTGGGCCAGCTTGGCGGACTTCAGGGCCATGGTAGAGGTCCACTCGCCATGAGAAGTGTCAGCCGGTCGCTCGATAGCGCAATCGTCAAGTTCAAATGCGGAAAGGTCGCCGGCCTCCTGGGCCGCAGCAAGCGCAGCGCGTACCAGCTCTTCAATCTTCTCGGGCATAGATCCTCCTTGTGTTAAAGCCCCCGAGCTCTTGGTCACTCGTAGGGCAAAAGCCAGAGTTTGTAGCACTCTATCACAAGCGACGGGCACTATCGCAGGGTAAAGCCAATCGAAATTGCATATGCACAAAATTGACTACAGCTTGTATGGAGTCTCTCAAAGATGCCGGTCTGCCTGCAGATTATGCACGCGTTGAAAATGCATAAAGGTGTGAATGAGCTGTGTCTTTTATCGAATACTCTTACCTATCGGAGTTGTGTGCTTTTCCTGCATAAAGTAAGGGTTTCCGCACGTCAGCGTGGTATTCTAGACATACGCAAATTCGTATAAGTTGGAGGTAGCATGTTCTCAATCGGTCAACACGTCATTCATCCGGGTCAGGGAGTCTGCACCGTCGTCGGTTTTAGGGACGACACGCCGCAGCCCATGCTGTTGCTCGAGACCAAGCAGGGACATGCGCAGACGATCCTCATGTACCCCGTGGCGCAGGCCGATCGTTTGCATGCCGCCATCTCCCAGCAAGATGCCGAGCACCTGCTGAGCCACTATGACGAGCTGGAGTGCGACACCTTTACCGAGCGTAACAGCTCGCTTGAGGAGACGCACTTTAAGCAGCAGCTCAAGCTGGGCGCGCCCGAGACGGTCCGCGTGGCAAAGACCATGATGTACCGCATTCGCCAGGCCGAGGAAGCTGATAAAAAGCCCAGCTCCTACTACATGCGCGTACTTAAGGAGGCCAAGCGCCGCTCCATAGAGGAGTTCGCCGTGGCCCTGGGCGTCACCGAAGAGGACGCCGAAGCCCGCCTAGCCCAAGCCGCCCTCAACTAACCTGCCAAAAAGGGACAGGTTTATTTTGGCAGGTTTTATCTGGCCAAACGTCGATGAACAATTAGTAAATGGCCGGGCGCTCCGTTTTATTTTGAGCGCCCGGCCATTTTTCTATCTACGTAGAAATGCGTGAAGCCCATTTGCGACGTCTTCACACAAGAACAATCCAGCTCGACGCTGGCAACGTCCACATCCGCATCGAGGGCTCTCACCCCGCTCAATTACCATTAAAAAGCATCAATTTGAAAACGCAATAACATTTCGGCAGGTAGCAGCTATAGTCGGTGAACTGAATCTCGACAACCAATACCTCCCAATAAGGTATCTTCAGCCCATCCGAGCTAAAAGGAGGGGCCATGCCGAGAAAACCTCGTTCAAAGTCACCGACTGGTTTTTTCCACGTCACATTGCGCGGGAACGGAGGGCAATTGCTGTTTGACGGTGACGAGGACCGAATCGCCTTGCTTCAAATCCTCGATGCGATCCTCCCCAAACACAATATTGAGCTTATCGCTTGGTGCCTTATGGGAAATCACATTCATCTGCTCGTCGACGATCCGGACGACCGCAAGAGCGACGCGATGCACGCGATAGCCGTATCGTATGCGGGCAGGTACAATGCACGCGCGGGTCATATCGGCCACGTATTTCAGGAGCGCTTCTGGGATTCGCCGATTAAATCGGAGGAGTATCTGCTCGAAGCAATTCGATATATTCATTTGAATCCTCAAAAAGCAGGACTGGCGACATATGACGACTATCCATGGAGCAGCCATCGTGAGTACCTAATGGGAGCAAGGTCTCGGCCGCATGTCACCGGGGACGTTGTCGACGCACTTTTTCCGACGCCGCGCTCATATCTCAAGTTCATGAAAAGTGTACCCACGCTGCCCTATCGTCCGAGCGCAACGGCAAAAGTGCGAGAGGAAGATCTAAGTGAATTTGGTGCGGCAGTCGTGCAAAACGTCGCGGGATGTGCGCCCACAGAACTCAAATCCATCTCCAAGGCACTTCGCAACGAAGCGATACTGGCCCTTCGAAAAGAAGGGCTGACGATCAAACAGGTTCAGTTATTAACCGGGTTGGGAACGTGGATTATAAAGAATGCCGCATAGTCACCTGCCGGCAACGACAGAATAGTCCCGAGGCGTCACAAGAAAACGGAAACGCCTCCGCAGCTAAGAACTACAACGGAGGCGTTTCCGCAGATAAAACATGCCAAAATAAACCTGTCCCTTTTTGGCAGGTTAGGCCTGGAAGGTGTCGCGGTCGGGCGCGAAGGACTGCATGGCCGCGATGGTGCGGTCAAAGAGCTCGGGGAGCTCCCAGCCCAGCATCTCGGCGCCCTGCGAAATCACGTCGCGCGAGCAGCCGGCGGCAAAGCGTTTGTCCTTGAACTTCTTCTTGAGCGACTTGGTCGTAAAGTCCATGACACTCTTGCTTGGGCGCATGATGACGGCGGCACCGATCAAGCCGGTGAGCTCGTCGCAGGCAAACAGAATCTTCTCCATCTGCAGTTCGGGCTTAGGCAGTGAAGCATTGAAATCGGACGTGTGCGTCTGGATAGCGCGGATGAGCTCGGGCGATGCGCCCTCGCCTTCAAGGATCTCGGCCGCATAGATGGTGTGGTTCATGGGGTCGTCCTCATGCTCCTCCCAATCCAAGTCGTGCAGCAGGCCGACGATGCCCCAGAACTCCTCGTTCTCGGGGTCGAACTCGCGCGCAAAATAGCGCATGGTGCCCTCGACGGTCTCACCGTGGGTGATGTGGAACGGGTCCTTGTTGTGCTCGTTGAGCAGTTCGAACGCGCGGTCGCGGGTGATTCCGGCGGAAAGCGTCTGGGACATGGCAATACCTCCTGGTGATTCGGTGCTAGGACACGGTGTCACTATCGTATATCGCCGCGGCTCAAGCCGAAAGGCAGAAAAGGTTTGAGGAGAAAAAAGCCGGGCGAACGTGTGCCCGGCAAAACCGCAGATAAAACCTGCCAAAATAAACCTGTCCCTTTTTGGTAGGTTTAGGGACGGACCTGGCCGGTGCCTCGGAGCTTGTATTTGTAAGTGGTGAGGGCCTCGGCGGCGAAGGGGCCGCGGGCATGGAGCTTTTGGGTCGAGATACCGATCTCGGCGCCCAGGCCAAACTCGCCGCCGTCGGTGAAGCGCGTGCTGGCGTTGGCGTACACGGCCGAGGCATCGACCGCATCCAGGAAGCGCTCGCAAGCATCCGTGTCCTCGGCAACGATGGCCTCGGAGTGCATCGTGCCGTAGCGGTTGATGTGTGCGATGGCCTCGTCCTCGCTTGCCACGACCTTCACGCTCATCTCGAGCGCCAGGTACTCGCGACCCCAGTCCTCCTCAGTCGCGGCGACGTAGTCATCGCCTTCCACAAAGCCGGCATCGGCGCATGCGGCGCAGGTTGCCTCGTCGCCGTGAATGAGCACGCCGTGGTCGTGCAGCACGGCCACGACCGCGGGCAAAAACGCATCGGCCACAGCACGGTCGACCAGCAGCGACTCGGCGGCATTGCACACGCCTACGCGCTGGGTCTTGGCATTAACGATAATGTTGAGCGCCTTATCAAAGTCGGCGGATTCATGCACGTAGATGTGGCAGTTGCCCGTACCCGTCTCGATCACCGGCACGAGCGACTCGCGCACGCAGCGCTGGATCAGGCCTGCACCGCCACGTGGAATGAGTACGTCGACGATGCCGCGGAGCTTCATGAGCTCGCCAGTGGCCTCGCGGTCGGTGGACTCGATCATCGACACGGCCTCGCGCGGGAAACCCTTGGCCTCGAGTGCATCGGCCAGCAGCTCGGCGATCATGGCACACGAGTGATAGGCCAGCGAGCCGCCGCGCAGAATGCAGGCGTTGCCGGTACGGATGCAGATGCCTGCGGCGTCGGCCGTCACGTTGGGGCGCGCCTCGTAGACCATAGCGACCAGGCCCAGCGGCACACTCACACGGGTCAGGTCCACGCCGCTTGCAAGCACGCGGTGGTCGAGCACGCGGCCCACGGGATCGGGCAGCTCGGCGAGCTTTTCCAGGCCGGCGGCCATGCCCTCGACGCGCTCGGGCGTCAGCAGCAGGCGATCGAGGAGCCCCGACGAGGTACCCGCATCGCGCGCGGCGGACATATCGAGCTCGTTGGCGGCGACGATGGAGTCGACACCGTTGCGCAGTGCTGCGGCCATGGCGCGCACGGCCTCCTGGCGCTGCTCGTCGCTCGCCGTGGCAAGCGAGGCCGACGCTGCCTTAGCGGCAACGGCAAGATCGTGGACATACGTGGCTATATCGACCGACATGGGCGGCCCTTTCTCCTAGAAGTTTGCAACCATGGTAGCCGATTTGCGCATGGCCTCGCCCGCGGCGGTAGAATTGGTCAACCCGAAACACCGCAACGAACGGAAGACTCACATGGCCCTCATCACTTCGTACCACGTCCCCGGCCTGTATGTCGAGGACCACAGCATCGATGTCCCCCTCGACTGGCGCGGCCTGGAGCCGATGCTCCTGGCCGTCGGCAGCACCATGCGCCGCGGCGCTATGCCGGCACCCATCGCCGGCGCGCCCGAGAGCATCAAGCTCTTCTATCGCGTGGTTTGCGCGCCCGACCGCATCAACGACGATCTGCCGCTGCTCCTGTTTTTGCAGGGCGGCCCCGGCGGCGAGAGCCCGCGTCCGCTGTCGCCCACAAGCGACGGCTGGATCGAGGAGGCCGTCAAGCACTTCCGCGTGGTCCTGCCCGACCAGCGCGGCACCGGACGCAGCAGCTGTGTTGACGGACGCACGATCGCGGCCTTGGGCGAGCGCGCCGAGGCAGCCGGCGCAGATGCGGCCCGCTCGCAGGCGGACTTCCTCAAGCGCCACCTCGCCAGCTCCATCGTGCGCGATTTTGAGTACCTGCGCCTGGTGGGCTTTGGCGGCAAGCCCTGGGCCACGCTCGGGCAGAGCTACGGCGGATTTTTGACGCTGAGCTATCTGTCGCTCTTCCCCGAGGGCGTGGCGGCAAGCTTTACCTGTGGTGGCATTCCGCACGTGCCGGCGAGCGCCAGCGAGGTCTACGCGCACACCTTCCCGCGCATGGCCGCCAAGACGCAGCAGTATTACGACCGCTACCCCGCAGACGTCGAGCGCGTGGCGGCTCTTGCCGATGCGCTCGAAGAGCAAAAGCCCGTGCTGCCCGACGGCTCGCCGATGACCGTGGAGCGCCTGCAGCTCATGGGCAGCGACTTTGGCATGAAGCCGAGCTTTGAGCGCATGCATTGGATTATCGATCATGCTTTTGTTGACGGCGACGGCACGCTGACCTGCGGTGCCTCGGTATCTGACAGCTTTTTGATGCGCGCCTTCGAGCGCACCAACACGCGCACGAATCCGCTGTACTGGACGCTTCAGGAGTTCATCTACGCCGACGGCGACACCATGCCCATTCGCTGGGCCGCGGCAGAAGAGAAGGCACACCGTGCCGAGTTCGACACGCTCGCGCGACCGCTCATGTTTACCGGCGAGGCCATGTTCCCGTGGATGTTTGAGCAGATGCCCGAACTTAAGCCCTTCAAGCCGGCGATGGACCTGCTGATGGAGGACACCAGCTGGGACAAGATCTACGACCCGCAGCGACTGGCGTGCAACGAGGTGCCCCTGCAGGCCGCGGTGTATTTCGACGACATGTACGTCGATTCGGGCATGCAGCTCGATACGCTCAGCCGCGTGGGTAACTCGCATGCCTGGGTGACCAACGAGTTCGAGCACGACGGTCTACACGGCAGCGTGGTGTTCAAGCACCTCTTCGACGAAGCCCTCAACCGTGGAGATCTGCGCCAAATCTTCTAGCAAAGGAGTGTCCCCAACTGCCGGCACAAAAGGAACGTCCCCAGGTGCCAGGTTAATGAAGTCATTGCAGAAAGAGGACGGAAAGCGAAAACGCCCCTAAGCGAGCAAGGTGACGTGAAAGAGGAGGGCATTGACCTTTTGGTCATGCCCGACGATTGAACGTCAGATTGCCGCTTAGGGGCGTTTGCAGCGTCAATTGGTTACGCGAAGACGATTAAATTATCCCTGTGTATCGCCGGCTTCTCGGCTAGGTCTGCCAGTAGACGGTTGCCGGCAATCTGGTCCTGGCGGCGGCCGGCGGCAAGCTCCAGCACGTCCGAATCGGCCTCGGCGATACCGCGGGCGACAACCATGCCGCTCGGGTCGCACACGTCAAGCACATCGCCCTCGGCAAACGCGCCATCGACCTCGCGAATACCAACCGCAAGCAAGGAAGAACCACGGCTAACCAGCGCCTTCGCAGCGCCGTCATCGACCGTCACCGAGCCATGCGCCTTGTCACCCAGTGCGATCCACAGCTTGCGGGGCGCGATGTCCAGGCGCTCAGCCGGCGGATCGAACAACGTACCTACGCTCTCGCCGCGAGCCAGGCGCACGAGTGCATCGGGCTCCTCGCCCGAGCAAATCACGCTCTGAATGCCCGCCGTCATCAGGATGCGGCTCGCGCGAATCTTGGTGATCATGCCGCCCGTGCCAACCGATGTGGAAGAATCGCCCGCCGAGGCGATAATCTTGGCATCGATCTTATGCACGACAGGAACAAACTCGGCCGTGGGGTCCTCATGCGGATTGGCAGTATAGAGGCCATCGATGTCCGAGAGCGTCACGCACAGATCGGCAGAAACCAGGCAGCTCACAAGCGCCGCCAGCGTGTCGTTGTCGCCAAACTTGATCTCATCGACGGTAACGGTATCGTTCTCGTTGACGACCGGCACCACGCCAAGCTCCACGAGGCGCAGCAGGGCGTCGCGCGCATGCAGGTAGGACGTGCGACGGGCCGTGTCGTGGCGCGTGAGCAGCACGAGCGAGGTGAGCAGGTCGCGCGCATGGAACTCCTCGTCGTAGGCCGACGAGATGATGCACTGACCGGCCGAGGCGCAGGCCTGCAGGCTCGGCAGGTCGCCGACCGGCTTACGGTCGAAGCCCAGCACGGGATAGCCACAGGCGATAGCGCCCGAGCTCACCACGATCAGGCGCCAGCCAAGCTCGCGCAGCGCTGCGGCCTGGTCGGCAAGCCCGCCGATAAAGGCGCGGTTGACCTTGCCGTCGGCGCCCACCACCGTGGACGAACCGATCTTTACCACCATCGTTTTATAAGAAGTCGTCATACGTCAAACCAATCAACTGTTCAGCGAACGGCCGAGCCGGCGGCCAGGGAAGCGTGACTCGCCCCTACCGCCCAAGGAATTAGCGAGCCCAGGGAAAGGCAGAGGCCGCGGCCATGTTCTTACGCACGAGCTCGTCGCGCACCTGAGCCAGGCCCTGCTCCATACCCACCACATAGGTCTGCGGGTACAGGAAGCGCTTGAAAGCTGCGTCCAGATGGTCGAGCGCCCAAGCACAGCGCTCGCGCGCGTCCTGGATGCTCTCACGCGGAGCCACCGCACTGCCATCGCGCACGATCGGCACCAGCAGCTCGCGATACTCGAGTTCGGACACGTCGGTCACCAGGGCGGCATCGTTCACGGCCACAAGGGTATTGCCGCGCGCGGCGCCCTCCCCCGCCAGATGGTCCTCGTCGTAGATCATGTCGCAGACCGGGCCGCCAAAGCCGTCGTAATAACGGCGCACGCATTGCACACCCGGGATCGTGCGCTTGTATGGCTGCTCAGAGAGCTTGACCACCGGCGTCCATGGATCTGCCTCGCTCGCACGGCGGGCGGAAAGCTTGTACACGCCGCCCAGCGCCGGCTGGTCATAGCAGGTCGCAAGCTTGGTACCCACGCCAAAGCTGTCGATGGGCGCGCCCTGGTCGAGCAGCGACTGAATCGTGTACTCATCCAAATCGTTAGAAACCGAGATCCCCACATAGGGCAGGCCCTCGGCATCAAAACGGCCGCGCACATACTTGGAGAGCTTGGCGAGGTCGCCGGAGTCGATGCGAATGGCCGACAGGCGCTCGCCCACCGCTTCCATCTCCTTGGCAACCGTAATGGCATGTTCACAGCCCTCGCGCACGTCATAGGTGTCGATGAGCAGCGTACAGTTCTTGGGGCTCGACTTGGCAAAGGCGCGGAAGGCCTCGAGCTCGGAATCGAAGCTCATCACCCAGCTGTGCGCATGCGTGCCAAAGACGGGAATACCGTAGCGGCGGCCGGCGAGCACATTGGACGTAGAGGAGCAGCCGGCAACGTAGCTCGCGCGCGCGACGGCCAAGCCGCCATCGGGACCCTGAGCGCGGCGCAGGCCAAACTCGGCAACGGGACGGCCGTCCGCCGCCAGCACCACGCGCGCCGTCTTGGTGGCGACAAGCGTCTGGAACCCAACGATGTTGAGCAGCGCCGTCTCAAGCAGCTGGCACTCCAGCGCGGGGCCGGTGACGCGAACCATGGGCTCGCGCGGAAAGACGAGCTCGCCCTCGGGCACGGCGTCGATGTTTACATGCGCACGAAAATCGCGCAGGTAGTCGAGGAATCCAGGCTTGAACATCGCGCCGCCGGCCGGGGCCTGGAGCGAGGCGAGGTAGTCGATGTCCTCGGGCGTAAAGCGCAGATTCTCGACCAGCTCGGGCAGTTCGGCGGTGCCGCACATGACGGCATAGGCGCTGCCAAAAGGATGGTCGCGGTAAAACGCGGTAAAACAACCCTGCTCATTGGCCTTGCCGCTCTCCCACAGGCCCTGGGCCATAGTGAGCTCGTACAGATCGGTGAGCATTGCAATGTCGGTGGGATGCGAGATGTCGGTCAAAGCCATGGGGCGACCTTTCGGATGCGTTGTGCAGAGGTTGAGGGTTGGCGAGGCGGGCGTGCGGGCATGGAGCCCAGCGCGAACAGGCTAGTGCAGGCCCATGCTGGTCAGGATCGTGTAGCCCATAAAGATGACAAACGCGATGAGGGCAAGGACAATGATGATTTTTTGAGCCGGCGCCATGCCAGGGATCTCGTTCTCGCCCGTAGGCTCCTTGGAGGTAACCATGCGCTGGGCAAAGGTCATCTCGTCACGGCTCGGCTTGGGCTCGACGGACTTGGAACGAGCGACCTTTTTAGGCTGAGGTTTAGGTGCGGTGGGCGCGGGCTTCGCGGCGGCGGGCTTGGGCGCGGGGGCGACGTTCGCGGCGGCCTCCTCGGCCTTCGCACGCTCGGCACGCAGGGCGGCCAGCTCCTCACGCTCGCGGCGTGCCTCTTCCTGGGCCTCGCGACGAGCTTTCTCGGCGCGGAGCTCTTCCAACTCGGCGCGTTCCTCGGCAGACAGTGGTTGGGACTCAAGCTTGGCCATGGTACAGCCCTTTCTTTTAAAAAAAGCCGCCGACACAATGTCAGCGGCTTATCAAATCCAAGGGTGGAGACGAAGGGAGTCGAACCCTCGGCCTCTGCCATGCGACGGCAGCGCTCTCCCAACTGAGCTACGTCCCCAAGACAAGTTGATATTTTACCTACGGCTCGCCAACTGTCAACGCCCAATACCCAGTCTTTTTGGGACGCGGCTATTTTGACAACTTTTCGAGCAGGCGATCCTCTCGATGATTTTTTAATCCCCGTCCCAGAAAAATCATCGGCGAGCGCACTACTTTGCGCTGGTGAGGACGCCGGTGGTGTCGAACGCCGGGGTGAAGCTCTCGTCTACCGCTCCGCCTTCTTGCCAAAACATCGTCGTAAAGCCCAGGTCGTCGGCATGGTCGAGCACCTGCTCGTACTCCTCGCGCGTCACGGCGCGCGCCAGGTCGCCGCCTTGTTCGCGCATGAGGGCATTGGGCGTGTACTGGTTCATGACCGAGATCGGCACGTCGCCCACCGTCTGCCACACCAGGTCCAACACGCGGCACGAATCGTCCGCATGCCCCGGCAGCACCAGATGACGCACGATTATGCCGCGCTTCATGAGCCCGTCCCCGTCTACCAGCTCTCCCCCGCGGCGCTCAATCTCGCGCGCCATCTGGGCCAGACCCGACACAGCCACGCGCGGGTAGTCCTTAATATGAGAGAGTGACTGCGCAAGCGCCGCATTGGCATACTTAAAGTCGGTAAGCCACACGTCGACCAAATCGCCGAGCGCCGCCACGGCACTCGCACGCTCATAACCGCTCGTGTTGTAGACGATCGGAATGACCAGTCCGCGCTCCCGAGCTGCGGCAATCGCGGCAGGCAACAGGTGCGCATAGTGCGTCGCCGTCACTAGGTTGATGTTATTGGCGCCCTGGTCCTGCAGCTCCAGCATAATCTCGACCAAACGCTCGGGCGAAATCTCAAGCCCAAAATTGCCCGTCGAGATCTCGTGGTTCTGGCAATAGATACATTTGAGCGAGCAGCCGCTAAAGAAGATCGTGCCCGAACCGGCCTCGCCCGAGATAGGCGGCTCCTCCCACATATGAAGCGCCGCGCGGGCCACCTTGAGCGTGTCATCGGCACCGCATACGCCGTGCGCACCCTCGTCGCGCACCGCACCGCAACGGCGCGGACACAAATGGCAGGCGGGCGAAAAAAGTTCGGTCAACGGCGTCGGCATAAAAACATGCTCCAAAACAACGATTCAGCAGCTCAAACGTAAAGGGACCAACCGCACAGACGGCTCGAGCCCAAGGCGCCGTAATCGTCCGACACGATTTTTGTAATGTCAAGACTGGAATCGATAAAGTGCCGCTTTATGATGTAGGTATTCCGCCCCCCGCGGAGCAACTGGGTGAACCGTCGCGTTTATTTAGGGAGCCCACACAGTCGTACCTAGTACAGGTATCCTTCGTTGTTAAGGACGCTGGAACAGTCGATGAGGGCACCCACCTGTTTTAGGTGGGTTCATTTTCGTAACGTGGGGGGTGGTTTTTATTTGCCGAAAACCACCATTACAGCCCATATGGATCCCCGCCGGTATCCCGACAATCCATCGACAACATCCCAATATCTGGTAAGCGCGTGATTATCGCTGCGTGCAATTCCATGCACCCCCCTTGGTCGAGTATCATGGTTCGGCTATGCCCTTTGCGCTTAGCAACCTTTGACCTTTTCCTTCGACGCTTGGCGGTTTTTAGATTCATGGCTTCATCCCCGAGCTACATACCGTATCTATGCGTGGCAGCGGCGGCCTTTATCACGACCTTCCTCACGGTGCCCCTGGTCAAGCGCTTGGCAATTAAGCTCGACGCCGTCGACTATCCTTCTAAGCGCCGCATCAACACCAAGCCCATCCCGCGTTTGGGCGGAACGGCGGTGTTTTTGGGCCTGGTCGTTGCCTGTATTGTGCAAATCCTAGGCACCTGGTACCTGGGTTGGCCGCCCGTTTTGGTGCCCCACCCCCGTCTGCACATCAGCTACCCCATACTTGCGCTTTCTTTTACCGTCATCTTTGCGACCGGCGCTATCGACGACGTCTTCCAGCTCAAGCCCAAGCAAAAGCTAGCCGGACAGGTCCTCGCCGCGCTTATCGCCTGTATCGGCGGCCTGCGGATCGGCGTCATCGTCAACCCGTTTGCTCCCGGCGAGATCATGCTCGGATGGCTCGCCTACCCCATCACCGTGATCTATCTGGTGGCATTCACCAACATCATTAACCTCATCGACGGCCTCGACGGCTTGGCCACGGGCATCTGCGGCATCGCGTCGTTCACCATGTTTTCGATGGCCGTTCTCTCGGGCCGCATCGACGCCGCCGCGCTCTCCATTGCGCTCTTTGGCGCTTGCCTGGCCTTTTTGCGCTACAACTTCAACCCCGCAAGCATCTTCTTGGGCGACTCGGGGTCGTTGCTTCTGGGCTTTGCACTGGGCTCCATCTCGCTGCTCAACGTGAGCCGCACCGCCGCGCTCACCTCGCTTATCATCCCGCTCATCGTTGCCGGCGTGCCCATCATCGACACGTTTAGCGCCATCGTGCGCCGCAAGCGCGCCCACATTAGCATCGGGCAGGCCGACAAGGGCCACATCCACCACCGCCTGATCCAAGAGGGCTACAACCAAAAGCAGGCAGTGCTCCTCATCTACGCCTGGTGCATCATGCTTTCGGCCGGCGCCGCCGCGATTAACCAGGTCGAGGTGCCCATGCGCGTGCTCATCTTTACCGTACTCGCCATTGGCTCGGCGGCCTTTGCCAAGCACCTGCACCTGTTTGAGCCCGTGCTGCGCCACCATTACAACAAGCGCACGCACGAGGACGA
>JAJXHK010000002.1 GCA_021639365.1 Collinsella aerofaciens | reverse complement strand
GAGGACGGCTGGTATTTTGCCTCTGAATCTGGCGCGCTTATTTCTGGCTGGTATAAAGAGGGCGTGAGTTGGTATTACCTGGACCCTGCTAGCCATCTCATGAAAACGGGCTTATTTGAGGTGGGCGGCAACGATTGTTTCGCAAACCTGAGCGGTAGACTTGTGGTGTCAAGCTGGATTACCGTTAAAGACGGCGTAGAAAGATATGCCGATGGCAATGGATATCTTTGCAAAGATGTGATCCGCGAAAACGGTACTATCCTAAAAACAGCTGGAGCTGATGGCTGGCAGGTTGCGTCCGGTTGGGTTAATGTTGCAAATCAAAGGTTTTATGCTGAGCCCGGAACGGGCGTCATTCATCGTGGATGGCTGCAGATTGATGGCGATTGGTATTGGCTTGATGCCGATTCTGGTGCGATGAAAACTGGATGGGTTTTTACTGACGGTGCATGGTATTACCTAAACGCCGACGGAAAAATGGCAACTGGTTGGAAATGCCTCAATGGAACATGGTATTACCTTGACTCCAACGGCAGCATGCATGTTGGCTGGCTTAAAGATTCGGGTAAGTGGTATTGGCTAGACGGCAGTGGTGCTATGGCAACAGGCGCAAGAACCATCGATGGCGTGCGTCGAATTTTCTGGAGCGATGGCCAGTGCGACAAGGTTGGCTGGCAAAATCCTCCGCAGTATCCCCAGGTCAGCTCTTGGACTGTTCAGTTGCCTAGCTACTGCACTGGCTACTTTACCTATGTGACTCCTTCTCGCATTTCTGTCGAAGCGACGCGGGAAGATTGCGTGAATGCCTTTATTCAGCGTGCTTACGAATATATCGGTACGCAATATATTGAGCCTTGGTCTACCGCTCCCGGCGGGGCTGTTGATTGCTCTGGTTTTGTCTTGCAATGTCTTTATGCTACTGGCATGGATATGGGTGTTTACAACCCTTATAACCATCGCTGGGATCCAAGCCAAACCTACAATTCGATGAATTGGTATCGAAGCAACATCTTTATGCCCGTGAGCACCAGCTCGATTCAGCGTGGCGATGTGATTTATTATCGCGGGCATATCGCAATCGCACTTGGCGGCGGTATGATGATTGACTCCTGGCCTCATCAGGGTGTCGGTATTCATCCCGTCAGCGCTAGGGGAAATGTGATCGGCGCAGCCCGTCCGTTTATCTAATTGATTCCTTGTAAGACAGTCGGTACCGGTTGGGGGCCTGAAATGAATGCTCGGATTGATCATCGAATTTGCTGGCGAGCAATCGGCTTGGTGCTACTATCCGCCTCGCTCTCGGTTTTCGCCCCCGCGTTTTCTTGCACTGCTTATGCCGTGGAAGAGGGGGCGGATAACGATATCGTAGAGCGCGACTCGACGGAAGGGTCGGGTGCTTTTGTCGGCGGCGGTCTCGCTCAAGATTCCAACGATTATGCTGGCAAAACAGCGGAAGATTCGAATCCACAGGTTGTCGAAAGCCAAGACTCGTCGACGACGGAAAAACTATCTGGATGGCAATGGGACGGTTTGTCCTGGTATTACTATCTTGACGACTGCCGTTTGACCGGAATGCAGAATGTTGACGGCTCGTTGTTTTATTTGGACCCCGCTCGTGACGGCGCGATGAGTTGCGGCTGGATTTTTACTGACAATAAGTGGTATTACGCGAGTCCATCAGGCGCTTTGGCAAATGGTTGGCAGCTTATCGGAGGCCAATGGTACTGGTTTGACTCCCTTGACGGCTGTTCCATGGTTACTGGGCGACGTGTTATCGATGGGCATCCTTATCTTCTTGGAACCTATGGACTGATTAATGGATGGTGTCTTGATAACGGTTTATGGTATTGGGGTAGCAATGGTGAAGTCTTAACCGGTTGGCTTCAAACTGGCAATAACTGGTATTGGCTTGATCCCGCCAATGATGATGCTATGTCTAGGGGAATCGTTTCCGTTGGCTCATCACGTTATTATTTATCGGATTCCGGTGCAATGGCTGTTGGTTGGGTGTTTGATGGTACGGACTGGTATTACGCAGACGGTTCCGGCGCACTTGCGTCGGGCTGGCGTTCGGTGAACGGCGCTTGGTATTGGCTCGATATCGCAAATGACAATAGAATGGTTACCGGCTTTTTTTCCATCGGATCGAATCGGTATCATTTTTCTTCAACGGGAGCGCTGTCACTCGGCTGGTTTATGAGCGATGAAGACTGGTATTACGCTGAGCCATCTAATGCATCGGGTATTGTAAAGACGGGTTGGCTGAAGGACGGTAGCCAATACTATTATCTTGATCCTGCCGTCGACGGCAAAATGCTGCTCGGGCATTTTTCTGTAAATGGGAAAAGCTATTATGCAAAAGGCTCAGGCGCTGTTGCTTGTCGTGAATGGGTAGATGTCCAGGACTCGGTTCAGGATGGTCCGTCTAAGGCTTTTGCTGGTTCTGACTGCTCGTTGTGCGGAACATTGCGCAATGGGAAGTTATTTACTTCAAACGGCGATGGCGAATTGGTCGAAGCGCGCGGTTTCGTGACGCTTGGTGGCTGCATTTTCTATGCTGATCCGACTAATGGCTCCTTGAGCGTCGGCTGGCAGAACGTTAACGGAAAATGGTACTTCTTTGATGAGACCGCTGGCTATGCACGATCTGGCTGGCTGAGCAAGGATGGCTCCTGGTTCTATTTAGATCCATCTACTTACGTTATGAAAACCGGTTGGGTTGCCGTTAACGGATATTGGTATTACTTGAATTCGTCTGGTTATATGCAGACGGGATGGCTCAATTTGGGCGGCACCTGGTATTGGCTTGATGCTAGTGGGGCTATGGCTACTGGCTGGCGCGTTGTGGACGGATCCTGGAATTACTTCATGGCTAACGGCGCGTGGGTGTCAGACTATATGGACGCTAAAGCTCAAAGTTATTCAAGCAATACAAATTGGCTGATACTTGTCGATACGTCGCGTTGTATCACGAGCATCTACACTGGGTCATGGAATAATTGGTCCTTAAACCGTCGATATGTATGTTCGACGGGAAAAGCCAGTACGCCAACTGTGATAGGGGAGTACCAAGTCTACGGAAAGGGATACTCCTTTGGGCATGGATATACTTGCTATTACTACACACAGTTCTACGGTGATTATCTATTCCATTCTTCGCCCTACTACGTCAACAGTAACCGGGTGATGGATCCCACGATGGGCGTTCCATCCTCTGCAGGATGTGTGCGCCTTGAGATCCAGAACGCAAAATGGATTTACGATAACATTCCTTATGGAACAAAGGTTGTTACCTATTGATATTGGACAAGTGTCTTTAAAGGTGGGAGAAAGACACTGATTCTTAAGGGACTCTTTTCCAATTGAGGTGCTTTGATTTGGCAAGCGGTTTCATGAGAAGGCAGTCATAAACTGTATGCACTTCCGGTGCGCAGGATTTTAATTCTCTACGAGCTTCCTTTTCAGATTATTTTGAAAAGCCAACCATCTCGCTCCCTCTAGGGGGGGCGAGATGTCGGTGTTGGTGTTAAAAATTACGGGAGCACCATTCAATTTGCCGCCATGTATTATCTAAAGGCCGAGCCTTCTCCTGTCTTTTTTGAGCGTAATAAACAACACCTTAAATCTCTAATGATTGCTTTGCTAATCTTGGAAACATGACTTTGGGAGGATTTTTGGAAATAGAAAAGGGAAATGGTACAGGCGTATGCGTACTTCTTTCAGCATATAAACCTGATCTTAAGTTTTTCGCCGCTCAACTTGATTCGATTGATGAACAAACGTTTCCGGTTACGCTTTTGGTCAGAAATGACTGCCCCGAATCGGCCTCTTTAGAGGGGTTTATCCAAGAGCATATAAAGAAAAACGCCTATCGTTATTATCATGGCGATAAAAATCTCGGTTATGTCAAATCGTTCGAGGCACTACTCTCTTTGGCAGAAGGGGATTACGTAGTATTTTGCGATCAAGATGATATTTGGGAGCCTAACAGAGTTCAAGTTTCGCTCAACCATATGCTAGAAGAAGGCTCAATTCTTGATGTTTGCGATAGATCGGTAATCGACGAAAACGGAAACATGCTGGTAGAGAGCTACAGAAAAGCTCATCCAAATTCGCCTGAAGTAAATTGGTGCTCCGGAGAGGATATTACTATTCAGGCTGCAAGTGTATGCTACGGCATTGGTATGGCTCTCATGCTAGATGCGAGTGCTGCTAAGTCGATGATTCCCTTTCCGGAATCCACTGCACATGATTTGTGGTTGACATTGGGCTGCAGCGAACTGGGGAAGTGCAGTTTTACAACGACTCCCTTGGTTAAGTATCGTCGACATGGCGGGAATGAAACTGGATTCCTTGCGGGTGTTGCTTCAAAAGATGATTGGTATTTAACAAGAGTCAAAAACAGGGTTGATACAGCTAAGCAATTTGCCGAAAGATTTCCTGATTCACCGCACCTAAAGGAAATAATGGGGTTCGCCGATGCAAGAGAGCGACGCTCCATAATTGGCTTGCTTAAATATCGACGAGCTTGCCCGTCCATTGCTAAAGCTGAAATCATTATGCGACTTGTACCGAATTGGCTGTTTCTTTTGATTTTAAACATGATTAAAGAAGCAAAATAGCTTCGTATCCGAATCGAGACTTGTTCAGAAGGGCGCTTATATTTGTGGAAGCCACAGAGAAGACTCTTTCGATTAAACACAATATGTTCTGGAATACCGTTGGCTCGTTGACGAATTTAGGCTGTCAATGGCTAATCACTATATTGGTCGTTCGACTGTCTGATGGATATAGTGCTGCTGGAATTTATTCCCTTGCTATGTCTATTTTCAACATGTTTTCTCAATTGGCCCAATACAGGATGTACACGGTACAAATTGCAGATGTTGAAAGGAAAAACTCTGCTGGTGAATACCTGACTTTTCGTTTCTTTACTACGTTTATGGCGTTTGCAATGTTGGCCGTCTATTCCATTGCGACGTGTCGTATTGATACGGTGCCTGCTGTTCTTTTGTATGCTCTCTATAAAACCGCCGGCTTAGTTATTGATGTCATGCATGCCAATGATCAGGTTGGCCATAGGATGGACTATATTGGGAAATCCCTCATAATGCAGGGCATTGGTTCTCTCCTTTCGTTCATTGTTGTCTTTGGGCTGTTAAATAGCCTCGAAGGTGCATTGTTGCTAATGACGGTAGTGACTATAGGTATCGGTGTTATTTACGATTATCCGAGATCAAATCGAATCTCTGCAATCAAACTTGGAATTACCCAAGCGAAGGTCAGAGCTTTCCTATGTGGCTGTTTGCCCATCGTTCTGGGCGGCATTGCTGCTTCTGCGGCGCCGAATATTCCAAGGCAGTATTTATCTTATACATTCGGAGATTCTGCTCTAGGCATTTATGCATCAGTTGCTGCTCCCGTGGCAATTATCCAAATGGGTGCGACGTATATCTATAATCCTTTATTAGGTTATTTAGTAGAGCGTTACTATTCTAGGGAAAAGTCCTTTTTTACGCTTATAGGTAAAATACTTGCCGGTATTTTATTTGTCGGCGTCATATCAGCAGTTGCGCTTTTCTTTTTCGGCAAATTATTGCTGTCTTTGTTTTATGGCGCTGGAATAGCCAAACATTCTGATCTCCTTCAGCCTATGTTGGCTTGTGCCTTTTTGACTGGCATTGCTTGGTTTGTCAACGATTTGCTGGTTTCTCTTGATAACTACCGAGGGGTATTTGTTGGCAGCATATTGTCCTTAATCAGTGCTGTTGCTGTCATGGCTCCCGCGCAAGTGTTGTTTGGCTTAAATGGCCCTACTGTAACGGCGCTTATATCCAATGCTATTTGCCTAATTTATCAGTCTTTTGTTTTGGGGAAACAGACGCAAGAATGGTTTGGGGAAAAGAGATAGGCCGATGATGTCTAAAGCTCACGCGCTATTAAAGCTTCAAAACACTGAATTGGATATCCTTCAGGTTGTCGCTGCATTCTGCTCTAAGCACGGCATCAGGTGGTGGCTTGATGGCGGAACATGTTTAGGAGCAATGCGTCATAGGGGGTTTATCCCTTGGGATGATGATATAGATATCGGAATGATGCGTTCAGACTATGACCGCTTTTGCTCTTTAGCCGAGGATGGTTTACCGGAAGGATATTCGCTCCATACATCGCGGAATACTATTGGCTATGCTGCGATGTTTGCTAAGGTGTATCGCGATGAAACTCGCTTCGAGAATCAGGAGGCTCGAGAGGCTTCCAGTTCGATGGGTATTTTTGTCGACATCTTTCCATATGACCAGCTCTATACAGATAAACGCCTTCGTGCAAAACAAGTCCGAACTGCATCAATTGCACAGAAAAGAGCTTATTTATATCACTCTTCTTCCATTGTTGTCCCTCATAAAGGGTTCCTTGGACAACTCGAGCAAATTGGTTGTTCTGCTATACACGTAGTGGAACGACTGGTTTCTCGAGGCGCATGCTCTTACCAGGATTTGTTCGACTCCTGTATTGCCGACTCAAATACGGGTGAGGTCTCTGATTATTGTCTGACGTTAAGCTGGCCGAATATGGCGCCAGTGCCTATTTCAGAGATTTTCCCTCTGAGCAGTGCGGTTTTCGAAGGCAGTGAATTCCCCGTTCCTCGTATGACGGATAAATATCTTACAACGATGTATGGCGAATGGAAGAAAATTCCGGAGCCGGAAAATCGACATACCCATCTTCCTCTTCTGCTTGACTTTGGGGATGGTGAAGTCTGGACTGCGCAGAATTAAGGATATGAAATCTTTACCAGATGAGGTTATGTAATGAGTTCTTCTATTTGTATTTTCACCCATCATTATCACCCGCAACTTAGTGGAATTGGTAATTTTGTCGATGGTCTCGCTCATGCCCTAGCTGCCCGCGGCGACAGGGTGGTTATCGTTACTAATGATTCAATGCGCGTAGGAGTCGGTCATTCAGTCGAAAACGGTCTCGAGATAATTCGGCTTCCATGTATTTCATTGCTTGATGGAAGGCTTCCTCTTCCAAAAAAAACCGGCGATTATTACCGGCTCCTGCAAAGCCTTGATGATTATGAGTGGGACGGCGTACTTATCAACACGAGGCTTTTCCCCCTCTCACTCGAAGGGCTGAAGTTTGCTGTGGATCATAACACTAGGGCCGTCGTTCTCGACCATGGTTCAGCGTATCTTTCTTTCAATCAGCCATTCCTTGATTATTTTGTGCGCCGATATGAGGATTGGATTACTGATCGCGTAAAGACGTTTGAACCTGATTTCTATGGGATTTCTTCTAAAAGCGTTGAATGGCTTCAGCATTTTAATATCGGTGCAAAGGGCGTAATATCGAACTCAATCAATGCTTCAATTTATAGGAGCATCTCTTCGGGTAGAGATTTCCGATCAGAATTAGGTGTCCCTCAGTCATCTTTAGTTGTGGCTTTTGTTGGGCGGTTTATTCCTGAAAAGGGAATTTATTCAATTATTGAGGCAGCTCGCGCAAAGGATATTACCAAGCGTGATATTTGTTTTGTTCTTGCAGGGGATGGTCCGCTGGCCAATGAAGTCAAGGAAGCCTGTTCGTCGAACTTGTTTTGGCTTGGGAGATGTAGCGCAGAGGACATTTCCTCCTTACTTCAGCAAGCAGATGTGCTTTGTCTTCCAACTCGGTCCGAAGGCTTTTCGACGGTACTTCTTGAGGCTTCAGCTTGCGGAACGCCTGCTGTGGTAACAGATGTGGGAGGCGCGCACGAGCTTATTCCAGATGATAGCTACGGCACGATAATTCAGTCCATGTCATCTGATGAGGTGGTTTCGGCATTATGCAGGCTTTTTGATGATCGAAAGCTGCTTTCTCTACAGTCTCGAAACTCTAGGGCCCTTGTTGAAAATCGATATAGCTGGGACGCCACTGCTATAGATGTCGAGAAGGCGTTTTGTATTTGCTAAGTGATACTTGGCTGGCTTTTACTTAGCTTTTGAGTGAAGTTGGATCTAAGACCCGAATTTGTTATTGTCGACTTATCCTATTCGATTTTGTCTTTAGTTGGAGATGCACGTTTTGAATAATCCTGCAATTAAGAAAAGCGAGTACGCGCTTGCCATCTTTGGGCTGGGACTTCTTTTGTTAGCTGTCGCGACATCATTGCACTATAAGAATTTAAATCTATTCATTCTTGAACTCTTTTGCGATGTCGTTGCTGTTGCGTGCTTATATTTGCAACCGAAATCACAGTCGAGCGGTGATGCTATTCGTCAGATAACCGTTCTCGTCGCGTCCAGTATCCTCAGCAGCTTTCTGCTAGTTTTCATCATATTGGCTGGCGCGAAGACGTTTGGCCCCTTCGGTCTTGGTGCATGGAATATCTCAGGTCTGGTTATATGCTTTCATTTAGTTTTAGCGTTCCAGGGAATTGAGCTTTGCTATGGCCTGATGAAGAGCTTCGTAACCTCGGTTAAGAAAACTGATGCTAAGAAGTGTTTCTTTTATTTGGCGGTTTTTGTTGGCTTTGCTGTTTTAATCGCTTTTATTGGCATTCCGCTCGATAAGTCAAAGACGGTGTTGTTCGCGTCTGCTTTGCCCATTACGGTTTTGATCGGATTGATTGCTATTAATGGGGGCATTTCTTATCTGAAGCCCGAACTGTTCGCTTTCGCATGCATTGTCTCAATTGGTCTATCCGTAATTATTTGCTTTCCCGTTACAAATTTTTTGACATGGGATGATGAGGTCCACTATGGAAATGCAAACAGTTTTTCCTACCTCACAAATGCTGAAATAACAAATTCTGACCGAATGATAGTCGAGCAGTTTTATATGGGGGACGGCTTTAGTTTGGATGCAGCTTTGGGTAAGTACCCAATAGATGAAACAAGAGAGTTTAACCGTGGCTCTGTTGAGCAATTGGTCAGAGAGGCTGATAAAAATGATTTAGCTGAAGGTATCGAACGTTTTAATTGTTTTGATAGTGTGGCTCTTTCTAAAATTGCCTATATTCCTTCATCTATCGGCCTTTGTTTGGGTCGCTTGCTTCATCTCCCATTCTCTATCAAATTTGCATTGGGTAAAATTTTTAATTTGTTTGCGTATGCAGTTATCTGCGGAATCGCAATTCGTATAGCCCCTTGCAGAAAATGTCTTTTCACTTGTATTGCGTTGTTCCCGTCTGCTGTGTTAATGGCAGCCAGTTACTCGTATGATCCCTGTGTGATATCGTTCAGTTTGCTAGGAACAGCTCTTTTGTTGAAGATGCTTATTTCTGAAGAGGATATTTCTGCTAAAACGTTCTTCGCATTTCTACTATCTTTTGCAATCGGGTTTGCAGCTAAAGCGATTTATTTTCCCTTATTTGGACTTGCGCTTTTAATTCCTGCAAATAAATATGTTTCAAGCAAGCAAAGACGTATCTTGATTGGTACTGCTCTATTCGTTTGTGCCATTATGATCCTATCTTTCTTGACGCCATATTTCTCATCTGTCGTAAATAATATTTCTGATGCACGTGGTGGCTCCGAAGTCTCTACGGCTGGTCAAACGACGGGAGTGCTTGCAAATCCAGTTGGAACTATAGCTGTAATCTCGAATTTCGTTTTTGGATCGATGCTGACCCCGGCGTTTCTCAATTCAATATCAACGAATATGGCTTATCTTGGGGACGTGTCTAATCTGTTCCCATGGCTTTCGTATCTCCCCATCATGCTGTTTGAAGCTATTTGCATTATTGATAATGAAAAAGATACTAAAATAAAGCTTAGCCGTTGCGGAATTGTTTGGACTCTATTCCTGGTTCTTGCTACTTGCCACCTAGTTGCTTTGGCTCTATACATCGCTTTTACAGGAGTTGGAAGCCAGACAGTTGCGGGTGTCCAAGCGCGATATCTCATACCTTTGATAATACCTTTTGCCTGTCTATTGCTCAGGTTCCCTATTTACTGCGATGAGGAGGCGAAGGCTAAAGTTACAGCCTTTATGCTCGGGGCTCCATTTGCGCTGCTGTATTTTGTGATGTTCGAGCTTCTGTATATCCGTTTTTTCTAAATTAGCGATATAGGTCATGGTTATAGTAGGAGTGGGCAATTAGTTGGATTCGATTGGATCGAATGGGACGGCGTTGAGGGTTCGCTCAGGACATGCGCCCCGTATTTGAGGCAGAACTGCAAGGGGTCCTTTTCCTGCGGTGATGGATGGGGACTCCATGTGTGCTCTAGTTGAGCAAGCTAAATATCTAAGCTTGAGATGTAACTTCCTAATGGTTAGACAGGATACAGTAAACTTAAGTCTGAGTTAAGCTATGCGTTGGACTGTAAGAGTCGCAAATTCTTTGGGCGTCGCTAAGAGCCAACTGTTTTTGGAATGGATGAATCTCGATTGTCTTTTACTTCAACGACATGTTCAAAAGGACATCTGCGTGTTCTCGTAATAATTCCTGCCTATAACGAACAGGAGTGCATTCTCAATACCGTTGCAGCTATAAAAGCTGCGGGTTATGACTATGTCGTAATCAACGACGGCTCACAAGATACAACGCTTGAGCTTTGTCGAGAGCATGGTATCAACATATTGGATTTGCCGCAGAACCTTGGTATCGGTGGAGCGGTCCAAGCGGGCCATAAATATGCCCAGAGATTTGGCTATGATATCGACATTCAGGTTGACGGCGATGGCCAACATGATCCTTCTTATATTCCTGAGCTTGTAAAGCTGATTGAGAGCGGTGCGAGTTTGGCGATAGGCTCTCGATTTCTGGTTGAGACTGATGGTTTTCAATCAACTTTTATGCGTCGTGTTGGAATCAGGTGGCTTTCATTTTTGCTCGAGTTGCTTACGGGTAAGGTGGTCACCGATCCCACTTCTGGCTTTAGGGCCTGCAATAAAGATGCTATCGACCTGTTCTGCAAGAGTTATCCTGATGACTACCCGGAGCCAGAGTCGATTGCTTTGGCTATGAAGCTTGGTCTTCCCGTTATGGAAGCGCCTGTAAAGATGAATGAGCGCCAAGGTGGACGTTCATCTATCGGGGGCTTCTCTTCCGTCTACTATATGGTCAAGGTTACGTTAGCCATTGTCCTTGTGTGCTGGGTTCATAGGGGAGACAAATAATGAATCTTATTTTGAGGATTGGTGCGGCCCTCTTTTTCGGCGGATTCCTCGTCTATGTTTTACGTCTCGTGTCCAACGGAAAGATGCTTCTTAAGTACTCTTTGCTGTGGATTTTGATGTGTATGGCGGCCTTGATCTGTGATTTATGTCCTCAGATTATTTATAGTTGCTCAACAGCTATTGGGTTTGTCAACCCGGCCAATTTCCTTTTTTTGGGTGCAATCGTGCTGTTGCTTGCAATCTCTCTGTCTCTTAGCGTTGCCGCGAGTCGTCATGTTTTGGCGATCAAAAACCTTACTCATAGGATTGCCCTGCTCGAAAAAGAGCTTGAGAAAAGGTCTGATCATGAATGAGCTCAATACATGGTTTGATTCAGTTCCTTCGGCTATCCCTCATTAGGGCTCCTAAGTTTGTGCACCATTGATCGCGCTCGACTGCTGGTTGTGGATTGTCTAACAAATAGACAATCCCTATGTTGAGTGTCTTATCGTTTTATCTGGTGCAACGTATCAAGCGAGTTGTCTTGCATATTAATTAATTTGGGAACTGCATCTCTGGGTCGACTGCATCTGGATATTCAAAGGTTAATTTGATTTGGCGAGAAGAGAAAAATGATGAAAAATCGACATCTGAGTTTAATCAGCGTGGTTTGTCTAACATCTATTTGTTTCATCTCTCTTTTATGGCCCGCAATCGCATTTTCATTAACTGAAGATTGCGTGGTTGAAGGCACTGATGGCTCTTTGGTTCAATCGGGTCAGGAAGCATTTGGGACATCAGGTAGCGATCGTTTGACTTTGGATTCCGATAATTTCAAAGCATCTATCGATTCGTCGATATATGAATATACTGGCGATGTGATTACTCCTGATGTCTCTGTTTTGACTGCCAGCGGTTCTGTGCTAGCAAGCGGAATCGATTATGAAGTCACGTATTCAGATAATGTTGCCCCTGGCTGCGCCACTATAAGAGTGAATGGGCTAGGGAATTACGCCGGCGTTACCTCTCAACTGTCGTTCCAGATCGTTCGTTCCTCTGATAATAACATCGCTCTTCCTGGTTCTTGGGCCTACCAAAACGGTAAATGGTGGTGGAGATATGAGGCTGGTGGTTGGCCGTCAAACTGTTTTCTGTCCATTAGAGGGGCGGAGTATTATTTTGATTCCGAAGGTTATGCAGCTACTGGCTGGAAATACTTGAACGATGGCTGGCATTTATTTTCTAACTCCTGTGCACATTTGAAGGGATGGGCTGCCACCGGTGGGCGCTGGTTCTACCTTGACGAGACATCGGGTTCAATGAAGACCGGCTGGGTTTTAATTGATGATAGCTGGTACTATTTGGACAGTTCGGGCGCTATGCAGACCGGGTGGTTACTCCTTGGCAATACTTGGTACTGGCTTGAGCCTTCTGGATTAATGGCTACGGGCTTTAGGCTTGTTAACGGCTCTTTGTATCATTTTTCCGAATCCGGTTCTATGAGCTCCGGTTGGTTTATTAACGATGGGGCATGGTATTGCTCCAACGCATCGGGAGAGATTCGTACCGGGTGGTTTTACAATGGTTCTAGCTGGTATTTGCTAGACCCCAATAATAATGGCGCCATGCTGGAAGGATTTCAAACTGTAAATGGCTCCATTTATTATTTGGATCCGGATAGCGGCGGTGCATTAAAGTGCAACACTTGGGTCTTCTCACAAGATGAAAACGTATATTATGCGTGCAGCAGTGGTGCGATTGTGCTTTCGGGCGTCAAGGACGGCGCGGGTGGAATTAAGCTCAGGGATCCCGAGGGAAAGCCTGTCGCTGGCTGGTATTGGTCCTCAGCTGCACAGGTGTGGTTTTACACAGACTCAGATGGGGTTCTGCAGCGCGGTTGGCGATTCATTGACGGTAGGTGGTATCACCTCGACAACGAATCCGGAGCCATGAATACTGGCTGGTTCCTCGATGATGATGGAACGTGGTACTACCTTATGTCTTCTGGACAAATGGTAAATGGCTGGAACAGAATTGGAGACTCCGAGTATTTCTTTAATGCCTCAGGTGCTTGGGTGGAGCCTGAGCACTCCGCGCGCGCCTCCTTGCAGTCCCAGATCGTTAATCGTTGCCATAGCGTTCCTTCTCCTGGGGCGGGACTGTGCTCGGAGTGGGTTAGCCATGTGTTTTACCCCGTGCTGGGGTCATATCCCAACGGCGACGCATGCGACATGTTCTGGAATTGGTGTTACAGCCGAGATATATCTCAGCTTAAAGTTGGAATGATCGTTGCGGTCCCTACGCATACTCATACAAGTGCTGGTGCCCGCTGGGGCCATATTGCTATTTATATCGGAAACGGTATGGTTATGGATAACATCGGTTACATCAGGACAACATCACTTGCTTGGTGGCTGAACTACTACCACACTACCGCTATACCACAGTGGGGCTGGGTTTTAAATACGCCTTTGGAATGATGCGGATTCTGGCCAGCATGCGGAATCAACGCCTGCTTGTGTATCGAATCACAAACGCTTCTTAACTGTATATCATGTATGGAATGCAATTATTCATAGTAAGGGAATCGAGGGTTGACCCTCGATTCCCTTATCTATTAGTCGCATTTTAATAAGGCTAAAATTAGAAAGCGCAGAATTAAGCTAACACTTTATAAATGATAGTAGCGATTTCCGGGTTCTCCCACGCTGAAATTTGGGTTAATGTACGGATCGCCTTCGACATAGTATTTTGCCCAGCGATAATTCATGTATGCGACTTCTTTGTGGAACCGAATCTGCTTTTCCGTATTGTTTTCAACGCCTCTAGAAATCGACTCGTAGTGATAGAGCTCGACTTCGGGCGTGTATACGATCAGGTCGTTAATCTCGCGTAGCTTTAAGCAAAAGTCAACATCATTAAATGCAACTTGAAGCTCTTCGGTGAAACCTCCGACTTTCTCATATTCGCTACGCTTGGTCATTATGCAAGCTGCAGTGACAGCGCTGAAGTCTTGTTGCGCATCGTTGAGTGCAAAGTAGCCCCAATTATTCCTTGGCATGCTCTGGCAAAGATGTCCCGCCACGCCGCCAGTGACGCATAGGCCCGCGTGCTGAATGGTGTTGTCGGGATAGTAGAGTTTTGCACCGACTGCGCCAACATCCTCACGTGCGCAGATGCCAAGCATGGTCTCGATCCAATTGGGCGTAATTACCTCAGTATCGTTATTCAATAGCAAGAGATAGTCGCCCTTGGCGTGAGCAACGCCAAAGTTCATGAGCTTGGAGAAATTGAATTCGTGTTCCCAAGTTGCAAGACGAACGATGTCAGGATATTTTGCTTGCAACTTATCGTAATAATCGAACGTTGCCTTTTCTATGCTGTTGTTTTCGATTATGACAAGCTCATAATTGTCATATGTTGATTTCTCAACAATTGACGTGATGCAGTTGTCCAGAATGTCGGCGTGGTCTTTAGTTGGAATGATAATTGACACGAGTGGATGGGAATCTGGCACAGCGTAGGTTACTTTATATGTAAAGGGACGACGCGCTTGTTCGACCTTCGCATTGAGCCCAAGCCTGTCCAAATGACTCTGGACCGCTTTGATACCTGCGATAGTGGCATACGGCTTGCTATCGGCATTTGCTGCGGTGGAGGTCTCGCTTAGGCGCCAGTGATATAGAACCTTTGCAACATGATGAACTTTCCTTGCCTTTTCCACGGCGCGGAGAGTCAGATTATGATCTTGTGCTCCATCGAACTCTTTCGTGTTCGGTTCTAGAGTGTCAAGCAGGGACTTACGGATAGTAAGCATGTGGCAGATATAGTTGTTATTTCTGAGCAGATCGATATTGAAATCCGGTTTAAAGAACGGCTGCGCTAGTTTCCCATCGGGCATGAGTTTGTCTTCGTCGCAATAAAGAAGATCGACGTTATCATCGTTTTCTATTGCCTCGGCATATGAGAACAACAAGTCCGGTTCAAGAATATCGTCATGGTCAAAGAAGCTAACGAAATCACCCGAAGCGATGGCAACGCCGGCGTTTGTGTTTTCGGAAATGCCCTTATTCTCGGTAAGGTTAATTGATTTAATTCTGTTGTCGTGGGCCGTCTCCTGCTCAACGCGAGCCTTTAGTTCCTGATTGTCAGGACTTGCATTAACTAGGATGAGCTCCCAGTTTGCATAAGACTGGTTTTTTACGGATTCGGCCATATCGTTAAAGAACGAAATGGGTGTGTTGTATAGAGGGACAATAATGCTGAACTTCGGAGCGCTGTTGAAGACGATTTTTCTCTGTTTCTCCAGAGCGCCGATGGTTGCCTTATGTTCCGTGAACCATTCGGGGTATTCAGGGTCAAACTGCGCATGGGTAAAGAGAAAGTTGGTCTCCTCAAGAAGCAAGCCTAATTTATCGGGCGTTAAGCAGTCGAATGCACTGAATGATGGGTGATTTTGATCGTCAATAACAAAATAGTAACGATCGAACGCTTTTGGCATACGAACCGAGAGCTGCGTTTCAAGTTGCTTTTTCTCAGATGTAAATCCAACGCTTGTTACATTCGAACCGAAATTGACGATGCTCAAATCAACTTCATTGAGGGCTCGATCGAAACAACGAAGTTTGATTTGCGAGTCGCTACGATAAGGAGTTCTCACCGTGCACCTAAGGATATAGTCGCTTGAATCTTCGATGCACTGCCAGAAATCAATCGTTGCCATGTCAAACTCTGAAACGTCATCGTAGTTTCGGAGTTTGCTGCACATGTCAGGTTTAATTTTGTAGTTAAGGCGCGACTCCCATTTGATGTTCTTGCAATTTAGCGAAAGGGAGTCGCTGCTCAGGGTGCGACCGTCTTGGCCGATTTCGCTAAACTCAATTTTGATGGTGCGAGCATCGGGATCGGGGACTACAAGGACGTATGAGTTCGAGTCACAACTATTGTCCCGGAATTTTAGGAGGGATAAAGGTGAGCGGCGGTTATCGTCTGTAGCCGCCTGGGCTGTTACGCTGGAGCCTTTATGGATGCCTTCAATCTTAAGCTGCTGGTAGATTTTCCAGTTTCCTCTGCATACTCCGGTTGTTTCGACTCGCATTGTTTGCCTTTCGTTTGTTGGACACTGCTCATTGTACTTTTTCATTTGTTGCCTCGCTAGAAATGCAGAAAGAGTTGCGTGTTTCTGCTGTCCGATTTAAATAAGAAGACGGGGAGGTTGCTGCCGGTGCGTATAATTTAATTAACTATGCATCTGTAATCAGCGGCTTTTGCTCAACGATTGTCAATCGAGAGGATTTTTATGAAAGGCATCATCCTCGCCGGCGGGTCCGGCACCCGCCTGTACCCGCTCACGCTCGTGACCTCCAAGCAGCTGCTGCCGGTCTACGACAAGCCCATGATCTACTACCCGCTTAGCACCCTCATGCTGGCGGGCATCCGGGACATCCTGGTCATCTCCACGCCGACCGACCTGCCCAACTTCGAGCGGCTGCTCGGGGACGGCTCGCGCTACGGCGTGAACCTCTCCTACGCCGAGCAGCCGAGCCCCGACGGCCTGGCCCAGGCGTTCACCATCGGCGAGGAGTTCATCGCCGGCGAGCCGTGCGCCCTGGTGCTGGGCGACAACATCTTCTACGGCAACGGCCTGTCGCGCCACCTGACGCGCGCCGTCCAGAACGCGGAGTCGGGCCGCGCCACGGTCTTCGGCTACCACGTCGACGACCCCGAGCGCTTCGGCGTCGTGGAGTTCGATCGCGAGGGCCGCGCCGTCTCCATCGAGGAGAAGCCCGCCGAGCCCAAGAGCTCCTACGCCGTCACCGGCCTGTACTTCTACCCGGGCGACGTGGCCGCCAAGGCGCACAGGGTGGAGCCGTCGGCCCGCGGCGAGCTCGAGATCACCACGCTCAACCAGATGTACCTGGAGGAGGGGACGCTGTCCGTCGTGACGCTGGGCCGCGGGTACGCGTGGCTGGACACCGGCACCATGGAGAGCCTGCACGAGGCCGCGGAGTTCGTCCGCGCCGTGGAGCACTCCCAGGACCTGCCCGTGTCCGTCCCCGAGGAGATCGCCTGGGAGAACGGCTGGATCACCACTGCCGAGCTCGAGGAGGCCGCCAGGGCCTACGGCAAGTCGGTCTACGGGCAGCACCTGAAGAAGGTCGCCGCCGGCGAGATCGTCAACAGCCCACGCGAGTACTAGCGCAAGCTTGTTTTCTTTTAGGGGCCACCGTTTATCTGGTGGCCCCTTTCGTTATGATTACGTTGACCATAAAGACAATATGATTGGGAGTGGATGTGTTAAGCGTCTACTTTGGCGATATGCCAGAAGCGATTTACAACACAGCGACATATTTCAAAAACTCTTACCGGTCTTCTTGGATTACGAATCCCTATGCAGTCTCGATAATTAAAGATGTCGATCGATCGGATGTTGTCTCCGAAAACGTCATCGAAAGCCCTGTGCTTGGATCCATCTCCCCACTCCAGCTTTCTGGTGGCGTGAAAACGCTGCTGCTTATGAGATTTGATCGTAAGCAAATTTTTAACGCTTCTACCTGTGGTGACAACTGTGCCAAGTGGATTCTCGACATGGCGAAAGATCGCAAGCTCGTTGTGAATCTCTATCATGTGATGGACTTTGGTCGCGAGGATTTTAAAATTAAAGTCGTGAATAGCGGCCGAATCGTTCACAACATGGCCGAATTGATTCACGAGTCGATTCCGTATCTGTAGGTACTGCTTATGAACGGTTCGCATCTCGTTAAGATTTCCCGCCGTAGGGGAACCAAGTACACATTTACCATCAAGCGGAACATCACTATTGTGCGTGGCGATAGCGGCACGGGTAAGACGACGCTGTTTGACATGGTCGCAGACTACATGCGAACGGGCGAGCAGTCGGGCGTTTCCTTGCAATGCGATTGTCCCTGTGTCGCCCTGACCGATTATGATTGGCGAAACCAGCTTTCGTCCGTTCATGACTCGATTGTATTTGTCGATGAGGGCTTAAAAGAGATCCATTCTGATGAGTTTGCCCATCATGTGCTGTATTCCTCGAATTATTTCGTGCTGATCTCAAGGGCTGATTTCCCCAATCTTCCGTATAGCGTGGATGAGATTTACAAGATTAAGACGAGCGGAAAATACCATTCTTTCGTCCCTGTTTATCAAGATCGCGGGAATCATCGTTATGCCATTTCCCGGTCGGCGCCAAAACAGGACATTACTTACGTGAAATAACTGGGGATTCGGTTTTTCACTACGACAAAGACTGCATTCCGGAGGCGTTTTGTACGGGAGGTAATTCTGCGAAGGTTATGGCTCTTATCGCATGCCGAAATGTCCGATAGTTTTGTTGAATAGTGTCGCGGCGTCAGTTCCTGCGGCATACTAAAGAAGCTGTACTTGCTTCAGATTGGATTTTCATGTCTGAGATCTTTGAACCCAAGAACATTATCGTCACGGGCGGCTGCGGCTTCATCGGCAGCAACTTCGTGCACTACGTCGTGAACAACCACCCGGGCGTCCACGTCACCGTCCTGGACAAGCTGACCTACGCCGGCAACCCCGAGAACATCGCGGGGCTGCCCGAGGACAGGGTCGAGCTCGTCGTCGGTGACATCTGCGACGCGGAGCTGCTCGATAGGATCGTCCCCGGCCACGACGCGATCGTGCACTACGCCGCCGAGAGCCACAACGACAACTCCATCGCCGACCCGGAGCCCTTCCTGCGCACCAACGTCGAGGGCACCTTCCGCCTCCTGGAGGCCGTCCGCAAGCACGGCATCCGCTACCACCACGTCTCCACCGACGAGGTCTACGGCGACCTGGCGCTCGACGACCCCGCCAAGTTCACCGAGGAGACGCCGTACAAGCCCTCTTCGCCGTACAGCTCCACTAAGGCTTCCTCCGACATGCTCGTCCGCGCCTGGACCCGCACCTACGGGCTTCGCACCACGATCTCCAACTGCTCCAACAACTACGGCCCCTACCAGCACGTGGAGAAGTTCATCCCCAGGCAGATCACCAACATCGTCGACGGCGTCCGCCCCAAGCTCTACGGCCGCGGCGAGAACGTCCGCGACTGGATCCACACCGAGGACCACTCCTCGGCCGTCTGGGACATCCTCACCAAGGGCCGCATGGGGGAGACCTACCTCATCGGCGCCAATGGGGAGAGGAACAACATCACGGTCCTGCGCATGATCCTCGAGGCGATGGGAAAGGACCCAGAGGACTTCGACTGGGTCGCCGACCGCCCCGGCCACGACCGCCGCTACGCCATCGACTCGACGAAGCTCCAGCGCGAGCTCGGCTGGAGGCCGGCGCACACCGACTTCGCCGAGGGGCTCAAGCAGACGATCGACTGGTACGTGGAGAACGAGTCCTGGTGGCGCCCGGCCAAGGAGGCCACCGAGGCCCGCTACCGCGCGCAGGGCCAGTAAGACTGCATTCCGGCGAACCGCACCGCGGGGCGCCCGCGCGGGGCCGCAGGGCATGGGGATGACCCTGCGTCCCCGCGCGGGCGCCCGTAACCTGAACCTCTTCGATAGGAGCTTTTCCCATATGGCAGACATCGCATTCGAGAAGGACCTCTCCGTCGCCGAGACCGGAATCGAGGGCCTCAAGGTCGTCGACCTCGCCGTCCACGGCGACTCGCGCGGCTGGTTCAAGGAGAACTGGCAGCGCGCCAAGATGACCGCCCTGGGCATCCCGGACCTCCGCGTCGTCCAGAACAACATCTCCTACAACGACAGCCGCGGCGTCACCCGCGGCATCCACGCCGAGCCCTGGGACAAGTTCATCTCGGTGGCCCGCGGCAGCGTATTCGGCGCCTGGGTGGACCTGCGCGAGGGCAGCGAGACCTTCGGCAAGGTGTTCACGACCGTTTTGGATCCCAGCAAGGCCATCTACGTCCCGCGCGGCGTGGGCAACTCCTTCCAGGCCCTGGAGGACGGCACCGCCTACACCTACCTGGTGGACGCCCACTGGTCGCTCGAGCTGAAGAGGACCTACACCTTCGTGAACCTCGCCGACCCGGAGCTCGCCATCGAGTGGCCGATCCCGCTGGAGGAGGCCACCGTATCCGAGGCCGACCTCAACCACCCGATGCTGAGGGACGTCGTCCCCATGGCGCCCAAGAGGACGCTCGTCACCGGCTGCAACGGGCAGCTGGGCCATGCGGTGCGCGCGCTCGCCGAGGAGCGCGGCGTCGCCAAGGACTTCGACTTCTGCGACATCGACACCTTCGACATGTCCGACCCGGAGGCCTATTCGCAGTACGACTGGTCGCTCTACGGCGCCGTCATCAACTGCGGCGCCTACACGGCCGTGGATAAAGCGGAGACCCCCGAGGGCCGCGTGACCGCCTGGAAGGCCAACGCGACCGGCCCGGCCCTGCTCGCCCGCACCTGCGCCGGGCACGGCATCACGCTCGTCCACGTGTCCTCCGACTACGTCTTCGACGGCACGGCCGAGGTTCACACGGAGGACGAGCCACTCAGCCCGCTGTCCGTCTACGGCCAGACCAAGGCCGCCGGCGACATCGCCGTGGCAGGGTGCCCCCGCCACTACATCATGCGCAGCTCCTGGGTCATCGGCGAGGGGCACAACTTCGTCAAGACCATGAAGGGCCTCTCCGACCGCGTCGCCGACCCCGAGGACGGGCTCGAGCAGGTCACGGTCGTCGACGACCAGCTTGGCCGCCTGACCTTCACGCGAGACATGGCCGAGGCCATCTTCCACGTGCTGGGAACAGGTGCCCCCTACGGGACCTACGACTGCACCGGCTCGGGTGCGGTCAAGTCCTGGGCCGACATCGCCCGCGCCGTCTTCGATGCCGCCAACGGCAACGGGGAGAGGGTCGTGCCGGTCAGCACCGCCGACTACTACGCGAGCGCCGAGGGCCCCATCGCCCCGCGCCCGGTCCACTCCGCACTCGACCTGTCCAAGCTCGAGTCCGCCGGCTTCCACATGCCCGACTGGGAGGAAGAGCTGGGGGAGTACCTCAAGACGCTCTAGTCGCTATTCGATTTGCAAGAGTAAAAGCCGCCGCTCTTTAACGGCGGCTTTTCTTATGTCTGGCGTATAGCCCTGCCGCGACAAGGGCGACAGCGGTTGCCAGGCTTATCGCGAGTCCTGCAGATGTTCCCGGGGTCTTATACGTCATTACGATTTTATTCGTGCCCTTCCGCACGTTCAGGCATGATAAGCCCTTATCGGCAGCGGGCGTTAGTTCTGCGGCGGATCCGTTGACCGTCACGCTCCAGCCTTCGTCGTACGGAACGCTCAGCAGCAAGCTGCCATCCTTTTCGGCGGTATACTCGCCCTCGATGTTGCCGTCTTCGAAAACCGTCGGAACAAACTCGCTTGCCTTGAGCTCGTCGATGATTCGCTCAAAGGTATCAAGATTTAGGGCGTAAAAGACCGGCTCATCGTCTTGGGGCATATCGGTGTAGCCCTCTGCCGGCACCATCGTTATGGTGTGCGAGCTTGGGTTGTCCGAAGCGTCCGCAATTTGGCGGATATTGTTGTCGAATCTCCAGGCCTCGTTTTGGATGGTGCGCTGGTCGATGGTGAGGGCGACGGGCCAATAGCTGCCGGCGTTCGCATCCTTATTGATATAGAGATATCCGATGGATCCCGCCGGCACGGTGACGTTCCGTTGCTTTGCGCTCTGGCTATCCTGGGTGCTTGTGGCCTCGATCTTGGTATAGAGCTCTGCATCGCGACCTAAGATTTTGCTATACAGGTCGTTCTGCTTCTCGAAGGGATTATCGCCGTTAAGCTCACTATCCTTGATATCGCCGGATGCTGCGATGCCAACGCTGAGCGCGTAGGGGTTCCGGTAGACTGCGCTCGAAGTGTCAGTTTTGGTCGTATTGGTCGCAACGTATCCCGCGGGGGTGTGCTCGGCGATGGCGTACTTGACTCCCAGTAGAGCGTCGACGGCAAGAATGGGCTCGGCATAGCGGGTCGAAAACTCGCCGACGCTGCTGTAACCAAGGGAGTTGAGCAAGGCAATGGCCTGCGGGCTATTGGCGGACGAATACGAGGACAACTGGTTGTACCCGAGCGCTAGGCCTTCGTTGAGAGCAGCGCTATCGGCGCGCGTGGTCGTGCGGTCGATGCGGTAGAACGGCGTCGAATCCTCGTCCTGAATCGGCTTGATGGTGCTAGATGCAGCTGCGACGTAGGAGCTGTTGGCGTCCTCGGAATACCCCGTGTACAGCTGGTTCCACATAACGTGGGCGTTGGCAAACAGCTCAATGGCCGTGAGCGCCAAGAGGGGCAGGACAACGGTCGGACGATATGCTCGGCGTACTTTGGGCCGGTCCTTGAGCGCCTGCAGCGCGTATCCTGCGGTCCACAGCGTAAAGAAGCTCAGCAAAAAAGCCGTGCGCGAGTAGAAGCCGTTGGGAACGCGCATGCCGCACCAGATGTACTCGAGCGGGCTCAAAACGGAGCTTGCGACCAGGATTATCGTGACGACGAGTGTTGCGATGCGCGTCTTGATTGAAACCGTGCGGTTAACCAGCAGGCTCACCGCAAGCAGCATCATGATGATGCCGCAATAGAACTGCGGTGTGCTTTCGTTGCTTACCCACATGCAGGGAAGAAAGCCCCTGATGAGCGACTTGAGGCTGGTTTTAAGTAGGGGGCCGAGTGCTAGAACGGGACCGCCCTTGGACATGGCAAGGATGGTCGGCAAAAAGGTCCAAGCGGACAGAAGCAGTCCAAGCGCGATGGCCCCGGCGAATCGCAGGGCCCGATCGAGCATGAGCTTCCAACTAAATCCTTCTTCTGCAACATAATCGACAAATTCGACCAATACGAAGATGCAGAGGAACAGGATGCTGATGTAGGCCGTATACCAGCAGAACATGACATTGAGCGCCGTTGCGATGACGAGGCAGATCATGCGCTGCTTGCGGATGAGCTCGTAGCATCCGTAGGCGCAGATGGGCAGCAGGATCAGGCAATCGATCCAGAGCGGGTTGCGCAGGTTGCTGATGGTCCAGCTGCAAAACGTGAACGAGAGGGAAAGCAGGAATATGGCGGGCTTAGACAGGTCAAAGCGCTTTTGCACATACCAAGCGCTGCTGATGTGGATGCAGCCCAGTTTGAGCGCGGAGATAACAAACACGAAGAGCGTCAGCTTGTCTGCGGGAAACAGCGCGCAGAGCAGGTTGAAGGGGCTGGCGAGGTAGTAGCTATAGAGCCCCCATGTGTTCATGCCGAGTCCTTGCGAGAAGGAATAGCGAAGGTTTGCCTCACCTAAAAGGACGCGCCGGAACCAAGCAAAGAAGTCGATGTATTGGTATTTGAGATCGTTGGTGAGAAACGAGTTGTCGCCAAAGGGGTAGACATGCCCTGCCGCTGCAAGTGCGACAAAGAGTGCGATGGAAAATGCGAAGCAGGTGGCGTAGAACGCCACATTCTTGAGCGTGCTGTTATTGGGCCGTGTCATCGGATTCCTCGTTGGATTCTCGAATGATATAGATGGGACGTCGCTTGGTTTCCAAGTAGGCTTTTGCCAGGTATTCGCCAATGATTCCCAGGCACAGGAGCTGCATGCCGCCAAACAGCGTTATGAGGCAGGCGAGCGACGGCCATCCGCCGACGGGGTCGCCCCAAACAAGCGTCTTTACTAGGATGACGACGAATCCCAGAATAGCGATGAGACAGAAGACGATACCCGTGAGGGCGGCGAGGGAGAGCGGCGCCGTGGAAAAAGCGACGATGCCGTCGATGGAATAGAGGAGCAGCGACCAAAAGCTCCATTTGGTCTCGCCGGCCACGCGGTTGACGTTTACGTAGGGGAGCCATTTGGTTTTGAAGCCCACCCAGCCGTAAATGCCCTTGGAGAATCGATTGTATTCGCCCATGGAGATGATGGCGTTGACCATAGCTCGCTTCATGAGCCTAAAATCGCGTGCTCCGTCGACGATGTCGGCCTTGGAAATGCGGTTGATGATCTTGTAGAACATACGGGCACAGAACGACCTGATGGGAGGCTCGCCTTCGCGGGTGGTCCTACGCGTGGCGACGTTGTCGTAGTCTTCGGTCTGCAAGATCTCGTACATCTGCGGCAGGAGCGAGGGCGGGTCCTGCATGTCGGCATCCATGGTGGCGACATAGTCGCCCTTTGCGTGCTGGAGTCCGGCGAGTAGTGCCGCCTCCTTGCCAAAGTTGCGCGAGAAAGAGTGCCAGCGGATGGCGTATGGATGCGCCGCCGCGGCTTCTGCCTTCATGACGGCGAGCGTTTTGTCTGCCGAGCCATCGTCGATGAGGACGGCTTCAAAGGAAATGCCGGGGTCTTGCTGGGTCATGATGCGAACGACGCCATCGAGCTCTTTGAGAAAGATCGGAAGTGATTCCTGCTCGTTGTAGCACGGCACGACGATGGAGATGAGCGGCATGGTGGTTTACCTCACGCTTGGCTTGGAAGTGGGGTGGCCGAGCTGGTCGTCGTAGGCGTATTTGCTGTACACGTTGACCTCCCACTGCTTTTTTTCGACCTTTGCCACGGAATCGAGGATGAATCCGGTTGCAAGGCTCAGGCCGCACAGGAACATAAACGACGCGGCGAGCATGGCGGTGGGGAAGCGCGGAACGAGGCCGGTCTGGAAATACTCGACAACGATGGGCATGCCCAGGACGAGGCCGATCACCGCAAACAGAAGCGCGACGAGGCTGAAGAACTTCAGCGGGCGGTAGTCCTTGAACAGCGTGCCGATCATCGCAACGACTTTAATGCCGTCGCTCACGGTATTGAGCTTGGACTCGGAGCCTTCCGGACGGTCGCGGTACTCGATGGGCACATCTTTGATGCGCCAGCGGTGGTCGACGGCGTGGATCGAGAGCTCGGTTTCGATCTGGAAGCCTTCGGAAAGCACGGGGAAGGTTTTGACGAACGGGCGGCTCATGGCGCGGTAGCCGGTCATGACGTCATCGAAGCTGTAGCCATAGATCCACTTGATCATGGCGCGGACCAGATTGTTGCCAAAGCCGTGGAAAGCACGCTTGTTTTCCTCGGCGTAGGTGCCGTTGGAAAGGCGGTCGCCTACGGTCATATCGGCCGTGCCGTTGAGGATAGGCTCGCAGAGGGCTTTGGCCGCCTCGGCGGGATAGGTGTCGTCTCCGTCGACCATCAGGTAGCAATCGGCGTCGATGTCGCGAAACATCTGGCGGCACACGTTGCCCTTTCCCTGACGGGGCTCAAAGCGGACCGTGGCGCCGTGTTCGGTGGCGATGCGTGAGGTATCGTCCGACGAGTTGTTGTCATAGACATAGACCGTCGCTTGCGGAAGCTCGCGGTAAAAGTCGTCGATGACTTTGCCGATCGTGAGGGCTTCGTTGTAGCAGGGGATGATGACGGCGATGGATTCAGAATTCACTCAATGCTCCTTATACATTCAATCCTTGAAAGTATAGCCGTTTGGGCTTGGCATCCTAAGATGTGGGTTAGTTCTCCAGTTTTGTTGCGCGAATCGTTTGCATGGCCGTCGGGTCTATACTGTTCGTTTGTCAACGATTACGAGTAAAGGAGTTGCATCCGTGTCGGATCAGACAAAGCAACAAGAAACTCGCAGTCTGCCTGCGACGTTTGCTAAGAACGAATTTGAGAAGGATGCGTTTATCCTTCGTCAGCTGGTTACCAAGGATTTTAAGATCAAGTATCGCCGTAGCGTTCTGGGTGTCGCATGGTCGGTGCTCAATCCGTTGCTGATGATGATCGTCATGGCCATCGTGTTCTCGACGATTTTTGGCCAGGGCCGCAATGGCTCAATGACGCCCGAGATGTACCCGCTGTACTTGATCGTGGGTAACATTACCTTTGCCGTCATGTCCGAGTCTACGAACCAGGCCCTGACGTCTATCGTGGGCGCTGCCCCTCTGCTCAAGAAGGTTAAGGTGCACCGCTGGGTCTTCCCGGTGCAGAAGGTGCTCTTCTCGCTGGTCAACTTTGCCTTCTCGCTGGTCGCCGTCGCCATCGTCATGCTGTGGTTCCGCGTTATGCCTTCTTGGCACCTGATTCTGCTGCCGGTTTGCCTGCTGCTGCTTATGTGCTTCTGCATGGGCCTGGGCATGATGCTCTCTGCTCTTACGGTCTTTTTCCGCGACGTTATGCATCTATGGAGCGTCGTCATTACGGCGTGGACTTACATTACGCCCATCTTCTGGACGACTGACTATATTGCGCAAATGCCGCATCTTGTGCGTATCTTGATGTATGCGAACCCCATGTTCAACTACCTGCAGTTTATGCGCGATATCTTTCTGTTCCAGACTACGCCCTCGCTCATGACGTTTGGTATGTGCGTTGCCTGGGCGGTTCTTGCGCTTATTATTGGCTACACCGTGTTCCATAAGTCCGAGCGCAAATTTATCCTCTACATCTAAGGAGTGCTGTGATGACTGAATCTGTTGTTGATTACAGCGAGCAGCCTCTGGCTGTCGAGGTCGACGACGTCACCATGATCTTTAACATGGCGTCTGAGTCGCTGACCAACCTCAAGGAGTACTTCATCAAGCTCGCCAAACACGAGCTGTTCTTTGAGGAGTTTAGGGCGCTTAAGCACATCTCGTTCGAGATTCATCGCGGCGAAGTTGTCGGTCTGGTTGGCACCAATGGCTCCGGCAAGTCTACGATGCTCAAGATCATCGCTGGCGTGCTTGAGCCTAGCGAGGGCAGCGTTAAGGTGCATGGTAACATCGCACCGTTGATTGAGCTTGGCGCAGGCTTTGACCCCGAGCTGACTGCCCGTGAGAACATCTATCTGAACGGCGCCCTGCTCGGCTATACCAAGGAGTTCATCGATGCCAACTTTGACGGCATTATCGAGTTCGCTGAGCTGCAGAACTTTGTCGATATGCCGCTTAAGAACTTCTCCTCGGGTATGGTGGCGCGTATCGCCTTTGCAATCGCGACGATTACCGAGCCCGATATTCTGATCGTTGACGAGACGCTGTCCGTCGGCGATGTGTTCTTCCAGCAGAAGTGCGAGGCCCGCATCCAGCACTTTATCCAGAGCGGCGACGTGACGGTTCTGTTCGTTTCGCACTCCATGGAGCAGGTTGAGCGCATCTGCCAGCGTGCAGTTTGGATTGAGAAGGGTGACCTTCGCATGGACGGCCCGGTCGATGAGGTCTGCAAGGCGTACCGCGAGCAGTTCAACTAGGTTATAATTACTTGCGCCTGACAGGCTTGCGCTTGCTTGGGCGTGCGGTTATTTGCTCCATTAGCTCAGTTGGATAGAGCAGGGGACTTCTAATCCCAAGGTCGACGGTTCGAATCCGCCATGGAGCACCATCGTTTATTAAGCCTAGACCGCTTGGTGGTCTGGGCTTTTTTCATCTTGTGTGCTGTTGGAGCCGAGCGCGAGCAAGCCGCTGCTGTTTGTTGGGGTTGGCATTTTACTTTTCGATACGCTCCCTCAGCAGCTCCAGCGCGTGTGCGTAGCCCTGCAGGCCCTCGCCGGTGATGGTGGCAAAGCAGGCTAGGCGTGCATAGCTCACCTGACGGAAGTCCTCGCGGGTCTCGACAGCGCTGATGTGGACCTCGACGGCAGGGATGGCGACGGCCTTGAGGGCGTCGAGGATCGCCACGCTCGTATGCGTGTATGCCGCCGGGTTGATGACGATGCCGTCGACCTTGCCGTAGGCCTCCTGGATCTTGTCGACGATGCTGCCCTCGTGGTTGGACTGGAAAACCTCGACCTCGTCGAAGCCCTGTGCGGCGCCCGCTTCCTGGCAGATCTGCACTAAGCGGTCGTAGTTGTCGCTGCCATAGATGCCCGGCTCGCGAATGCCGAGCATGTTGAGGTTGGGGCCGTTGATGACGAGTGCTTTCATGGTTGCTTCCTTTGCGATTGGAAAACCACCACAAAGGTGCCTGTCCCCTTTGTGGTGGTTTTGGTTAGAGAGCGGGTGGGAGGGTGTCGAGGAGGGCTTGGGCGGTGTTGGCGGCGCAATCGCGCGAGTCGATGATGTAGTCGGCCCAGGCGCGGTAGCGCGGCATGCGCTGTTCGGCCAGCTTATCGATGCCGTCGCGCGCGGTGATGGGGCGGCCCTTGTGGGCGAGCTCGTCGAGCATACGGTTGAGCATCACGATTTGGCTATTCTGGTGCAGCAGCGGGTAGTTCTCGTCGCGTGTGACCACGCCGCCGCCGGTGGAGAGCACCAGGCCGCTGCGCTTGGAGATGTCGGCCAGCGTAGCCGTCTCCTGTTCGCGGAAGGCCGCCTCGCCGCGCTCGACGATAAAGTCGGCACAGGGCATGCCCAGACGCTCCTCGAGCGCGCGATCCAAGTCGATGTGCTCGCGGCCCGTGAGCTGGGCGATCTGCTCACCCACGCGGGTCTTGCCCGAACCCGGCATGCCGATCAGCGCGATGTTTTGTTCGCGGCGGGACAGACGCTCCGTTACGTCTAAGATGCGCTTGCGCGGGGTGACTTGGCCGGTATAGCGCTCGACGGCCTGTGCCGCTTGGGCCACGAGCATCAGCAGGCCACCGATGCAGGGGATGCCGCGGCGCTCGGTCTCGAGCATGAGTCCCGTGCGGGCGGGGTTGTAGACAATGTCGATAACGCCTTCGAGCGCATCGAGCCCTTCGAGCGTGCAAGGCGCGTCGGGGCAATGGGGGAACATGCCGGCGGGCGTGCAGTTGACGAGCAGGGTGGCGTCGGACTGCTGCGCGATGTTGCCGTAGTTGACCTCGCTCGTGCGACCCACGGGTACGACGATGGCGCCCAGGTCTCCCAGCACCATACTTGCCGTGGTGCCGGCACCACCGGTGGCACCGAGCACGAGGACCTTCTTGCCGGCGACCTCTACGCCAAGCTCCTCGACTAGGCATTGGAAGCCAAAGTAGTCAGTATTATCGCCGCGCAGGCGGCCGTCAGGCAGGCGCGTGATGGTGTTGACGTTGCCCATGCGCTCGGCGAGCGGGCTCAGCTCGTCCAGATACTCCATGACGGCGCGCTTGTAGGGGATGGTCACGTTGGTGCCCTTCCACTCGTCGCCCATCATAAAGGCCGCGAGGTCCTCGGGCTCGCGCTCAAATCGCACGTACTCGAGCCCAGCGAGCTCCTTGTAGATGGTCGGGGTGTAGCTGTGGCCCAGCACACGGCCCAGCACGCCGTAGGGACGGGTTGCGGCGGTATCGGTCATCTAGAGCACCTCCGTGTAGCTGCCAAAGTAGGTGAAGCTCTCGCATACGTCGTCGATGGAATCGAGCAGGTCGTCGAGGGCCTTGCTGCCAAAGGGGCAGTCCAGATCAAAGTAGAACATAAACTCAAAGTCGCGGCCGGGGATGGGGCGGCTCTCGAGCTTGATGAGGTTGATATTGAGCGCGTAGAAGCGCTCGAGTACGCGATAGAGTGCGCCCGGCTCGTTGGCCGTGGTGATCATGAGCGAGGTGCGGTTGGCGCCGGGGTAGACGCGCGGCTCGCGGCTGATGACGACAAAGCGCGTGTAGTTGTTGTCCGAGTCCTGGATGTTGGGCTCCAGCATCTCCAGGCCATAGAGTGCCGCGCAGCTGCGCGAGGCGATGGCGGCGACGTCGGTGCGCTCGGAGTTGGCGACCATCTCGGCCGACATGGCCGTGTTTGGGTACTTGGTGGCGTGCAGGTCGTGCGCCTCGATAAAGCTGGCGCACTGCGCGATGGCCTGGCCGTGGCTGTAGACCTCGCGTATGTCCGCGAGCTTGGTGCCGGGCTTGACGAGCAAGTTGTGGTCGATCTTGAGGCGAAGCGAACGCACGATGTGGAAGTCGAACTGGGCGAGCAAGTCGTAGACGGCGTTGACCGAGCCGGCGGTTGAGTTTTCGATGGGCAGCACGCCAAACTCGCAGAAGCCGTCGCGCACGGCGCGCATGACGCCCTCGAAGGTCTCGAAGAACGCGATGTCGGGCACGTCGAAGAGCTTGCACGCAGCGATTTGGCTGTAGGCGCCTTCCACGCCCTGACAGGCAACGCTGGCCGTTTGGGGGAAGGGCGCATCGAAGGCTACGGCCGTGGCGTGGGCCTTTTGCGAGACCGTGATGCCCTTGAGCTCGTTGATGTAGCGCTGCTGCTCGGCCTTGCTCATGCTCATGAGGAGACGGAACAGGGTGATGGTCTGCGCCTCGTAGCGCTCGGGCGCGCGGCTGGCGAGGTTGTTGAGCTTGGAGCGCTCACGGGCGGGGTCGAAGACGGCCTTGCCCATCTCGATTTTTGACTTGGCGACCTCGGTGGCAATGTCCATGCGCTCGACAAAGCTGTTGAGGAGCGTGGTGTCGATGCCATCGATGGCCTGGCGAATGTCAGCAAGGTCCATGGAGACCCCTTTCACGTAATGACAGAGTTGATGGGCAACTCAGGTGAGTCGGGTTAGAACTGGCCTGCGTCCTCGAGGAGGGCGTCCCAGATGGCGAGGGCGGCGGCTGCTTCGGCTACGGGGACGGCTCGGGGGACGATGCAGGGATCGTGGCGGCCGTGGACCGAGAGCTCGGCATTTTCCATAGCGTCCATGTCCACCGTCTGCTGCTCGCGGCCAATGGAGGGCGTCGGCTTTACGGCCATGCGCCACATGACGGGCGCGCCGGTCGAAATACCGCCCAGGATGCCGCCGGCGTTGTTGGACTCGACCTCGATCTCGCCGGTCTCGGCATCGATGCGGTACGGATCATTGTTCTCGCTGCCGCGCATGGCGGCCACGGCAAAGCCCATGCCAAACTCCACGCCCTTTACGGCGGGAATGCCAAACGCGATCTGCGCGATGCGGTTCTCGACGCCATCGAACATGGGGTCGCCGATGCCTGCGGGAAGCCCGTAAATGCCGCACTCCACGATGCCGCCGATGCTGTCGAGTTCGTCGCGCGCGGCTAGGATCTCCTCACGCATGCGGCCGGCTGCGGCGGCGTCAATGCAAGGAAGATCGTTCGTTAGGATCGCCTTGCGGTCGGCCTCGCGATAGACCATATCGTCCATCGGCAGGTCGGAGATGCCGCCGATCTGCGCGACGTGCGCCATCACGTTAATGCCGCGGGCCTCGAGTGCCTGCAGCGCAATGCCGCCGGCGATGCACAGGGGCGCCGTCAGGCGGCCGGAGAAATGCCCGCCACCGGCGACATCGTGCATGTTGTGATACTTCACGCGCGCAGGGAAGTCCGCATGTCCCGGACGGGGCTTGCGGCGCAGCTCGGAATAGTCCTTGGAGCGCGTGTCAGTGTTCTCGATGATCGCCGCGATGGGCGCGCCGGTGGTGTGCCCATCGACCACGCCGGCGATGATTTGGGCGGCGTCGGCCTCGCGGCGCTTGGTCGCGGTCTCGTCGCGACCGGGGGCGCGACGGTCGAGGAAGGCCTGCAGCTGCTCCTGGTCAACAGCGATGCCCGCCGGAATGCCATCGAGGGAGCAGCCGATGGCGGGGGAGTGCGACTGGCCGAAGATGCTTACGTGCAAGACGTTGCCAAAGGTCGAGGACATGCTATTCCTCCTCGAGTGTGACCTTGCCGCCCAGCAGGCGGTAGTGGTCGAAGAAATCGGGATAGGACTTCTTGACGGCCTCGGCGCCGTGGATCACGACCTCGCCGGTGGCGCGGCTCGCGGCGATAGCGGCCATCATGGCGATGCGATGGTCGTTGTGCGAATCGACCTCGCCGCCGGTGAAGGCATCGACACCCTTGATGATGAGGTCATCGCCGGCAATGCGCACCTGCGCGCCCAGCGCGGTGAGCTCGCGGGTGGTCGTGACCAGGCGGTCGGATTCCTTGATGCGCAGACGGGCGCAATCGCGGATAAAGGTGCGGCCCTGCGCCAGCGAGGCTACGGCCGAGATGACGGGCACCAGGTCAGGAATGTCGTGGGCGCTCATCTCAAAGCCGGCGAGCTTGTCGGACTGCACGGTGGCGGCGTTGGTGGAGCGCACGATGCGGGCGCCAAAGCGAGAAAGCGCGGCGAGCACGTTTCGGTCGCCCTGCGCGGAGCTCAGGGATACGCCCTCCACGGTGATGGGGTCGGCGCCGATAGCGCCGGCGCACAGCCAAAAGGCGGCGTTGGACCAGTCGCCCTCGACAGCAACGCTGCCGGGCGTGCGGTACGAGCCGCTGCTCACGCGGAAGTTCGTGACCTCGTGCTGGCCGTCCTTGGCCGGAATACGCTCGACGTTGACCTCGACGCCAAAGGCCTTCATGGCCTGGATCGTCAGGTTGATGTAGGGACGGCTCTCAATGAGGCCGGTTACCTGCACGCAGGAGGGCTGGGCCAGCAGCGGGGCTGCCAGCAGCAGACCGGAGATATACTGCGAGCTCACGTTGCCCGGAAGCACAAAGGTGCCCGGGCGCATGCGTCCGCTCGTCTTGAGCGGAAAACCGCCCAGACCCTGTAGGTCGCAGCCGGCGGCGATGATCTCGTCCGAGAGCGGGGAGAGCGGGCGGGCGCCCAAGCGCCCCTGACCCACAAAAGTTGCTTCTGCACCCAGCGCGCAGGCGACAGGCAGCATAAAGCGGAGCGTGGAGCCGCTTTCACCGCAGTCAAGCGTGCCGCCGGCAAGGGCCTTGAGCAGGCCAAACTCAATACTCTTCATGGTGGGGTGGACCTGGAAGCCGTCTTCGACGGTCTCGATGCGAGCACCCAGTGCCGTAAGGCAGCGCACCGTAGCCTCGATGTCGGCGCAGGTGGTGTTGCAGGTGACGTGTGTCTCGCCGTTGGCGAGCGCAGCGCAGATGATGAGGCGATGCGCCATCGACTTGGACGCGATGGCGGGAACGGTGCCCTTGAGTGGGGACGGGGTGATGCGGGCTAGCATGCGGATGCGTCTCCCTTCTGGCCGAGGCCCTCGGCAATGAGTTCGTGGAAAGCGGAAAGCGGTGTGCGGTCGATGCTGCAGCGGCCAATGCCGTGCGGAATCACCAGGTCGATGGTGTCGCCCGCGCGCTTCTTGTCGTGGAGCGCCTCGGCAAAGACGGCATCGGCATCTAGGTCGCAGCGGGTCTTGAGGCCATGGCGGGCGCAGAGTTCCTCAATACGACTGGGCAGTGCAGCATCGCAAACGCCGTGCAGGGCCGCGGCGCGCGTGATGATGCCCATGCCGATCGACACACAGTTGCCGTGTCCGAGCTCAAAGTGCTCGCAGGCCTCGACGGCGTGTCCGGCGCTGTGTCCAAAGTTGAGGAGCTTGCGTTGGTTGGTTTCGCGCTCGTCGGCGACGACCACGGCGCGCTTGATATCGATATTGCGGGCGATGATGAGCGCTACGCGGGCCACGTCGCGGTTGAGCAGCTCCAGCGTGAGCGGGGTCTTCTCCAGCTCGGCGAAGAGCTCCGGGTCGGCGATCACGGCGTGCTTGACGACCTCGCCGCAGCCGTCAGCGAACTGCTCGGGCGTGAGGGTCGCCAGGCACCCCACGTCGGCGATAACCACGCTCGGCTGCCAAAAGGCGCCGGCCAAGTTCTTGCCGGCAGCCAGGTCGATGGCGGTCTTGCCTCCCACCGACGAATCCACCATGGCGAGCAGGCTCGTGGGGATCTGCACAAACTTGCAGCCGCGCATGTAGGTGGCGGCCACAAAGCCCGCCACGTCGCCCACGACACCGCCGCCGAGTGCCACGATCACGTCGGAGCGCGAAAGCTCGTGCTCGGCCACAAACTCCAAAATGGCAACATAGGTTTCGGCGCGCTTATGGGCCTCGCCGGCCTCGAAGGTGCAGATGCTCACCTCGTAGCCTGACGCCTCCAGGCTCTGCTTAACGGGCATCTGGTAGAGGGGGCCCACGTTGGTGTCCGTCACGATGACGGCCTTGGTGCCGCCGGCGGTGGCGCGGACGAGCGGGCCTGCCTGCTCCAGCAAAAACGTGCCCACATGCACCTGGTAGGGGCGTGCGGTGTCGATATCGATGGTAATCGCCATAAGCTTCGGTCCTTTCGACCTGGCGTGATGGGTGGTCTAGTGGGAGGCCTCGTCGTCGAGTGCACGCTTAATGCGGTCGCCCTCGGCAAGGAGGTTCTCCAGATAGCGCTGGTCGCGGTCCTTGAGCGCACGGCTGTAGGCGCCAAGCGATTCGATCAGATGGTCGATCTCGAAGGCGAGCGCGTCGGCGTCGTCGATCATGAGCTCTGACCACATTTGCGGGTTGAGGTGCGCCACGCGGGTGAGATCGCGGTAGCTACCGGCCGAAAAGCCGTGGTGGACCTGGGCAGTGGGGCTTTTGACGTAGGCGTTAGATACCACGTGCGCAAGCTGGCTCGTAAAGGCGATGATACGGTCGTGCTCGGCGGCGCTGGTCACGCTGAACTTGCCAAAGCCCAGGGGACGCACCATCTCGCGCACCTGGCCCAAAAGCTCCAGCTTGAGCGCATCGTCCACTGCGGGCGGCACGAGCACGAGTGGCGCGCCCTGGAACAGGTCGGCGCGGGAGTGCGCATAGCCCGAGTACTGCGTGCCCGCCATGGGGTGCGCGCCCACAAAGTAAAAGCCGTGCTCGCGGGCAAGCTCAAAGGCGCGCTCGCACACGATGCCCTTGACGCCCACCGTGTCGATCACCACGGGGCCCATGATGGCCTCGGTATCGGTGGCGTCGGCGAGTGCCTGGGCGTGTGCCTCGAGCCACTCGATGCAGGCTTCGGGGTAGCAAGCCAGGACGATGATGTCGCATTCGCCGAGCGTCTCGTCGTTGAGCTCGCCGGCAACGGTGCCCATGCTGGCGGCCGTCATGACATCGTCATCGGGATCCCAGGCCAGCACGCGGACGCCCGCCTGCGCATAGCCGCGGGCAAAGCTGCCGCCGATGAGGCCAAGGCCGACGATACCGGCACACTTGGGGCCGCCCTGGTTAACGCGCGCGTTTCTCACTGTACCCATGGGCTACTCCATGGTCTCTTGGCAGACAACCTCGCGGATGGCTCGGATGCGGCGCATGGTGTCGTCGAACTGATCAGGGGTGAGGGCCTGGGCGCCGTCGGACCAGGCGCGGCTCGGCTCGTCGTGGACCTCGATCTCCAGACCGTTGGCGCCGCAAGCGGTCGCGGCGAGCGCCATGGGCTCAACGTAGCGGGTGTAGCCGGTGGCGTGGCTGGGGTCGGCGACGACGGGCAGGTGCGACAGGTGGTGCAGCACCGGCACGGCGTTGAGGTCGAATGTGTTGCGAGTACGGGTCTCGAAGGTGCGGATGCCGCGCTCGCACAGGATGACGTTGTCGTTGCCCTCGCTCATGATGTACTCGGCGGCCATGAGCAGCTCATCGATCGTGCCGGACATGCCGCGCTTAAGCAAGATCGGAGTCTTGGTCTTGCCGACCTCTTTGAGCAGAGGGAAGTTCTGGGCGTTGCGGGCGCCGATCTGCATGACGTCGATCTTCTTGTCCAGGAAGACCTGCACGTCGCGTGGGTCCATGATCTCGGTGACGATCGGCATGTCGAGCTCAGCAGACGCCTCGCACAGCAGGTCCAGACCGGCGGGGCCCATGCCCTGGTAGGCGTACGGGGAAGTGCGGGGCTTGTAGGCACCGCCGCGCAGCATCGTGGCACCGGCGGCCTTCACGCGGCGGGCGATGCGGATGAGGTTCTCGCCCTCGACGGAGCACGGGCCGGCGATGACCTGGAACTGATCGCCGCCGATCTTGACGCCGTGGCCGCAGTCGATGACGGAGTCCTCGGGGTGGAACTTGCGATTGGCGCGCTTGAACGGCTCGGAGACGCGCTGCACGCGCTCGACGACGTCCATGGACTCGAGCAGGAACGGGTCGATCTTGGTCGTATCGCCCACCAGGCCGATGATCGTCTCGTTCTCGCCGCGCGAGACGTCGGTCTTCAGGCCCTTTTTCTCAATCCAGCTGACGATATGGCTGACGGCCTCGTCGCTGGCGCTCTGCTTTAAAATTGCAATCATGGTGTGCCTCTCACCTCGATGGATAACCCTTGCAAAAACGGCCCGCATCGCGAGCCGTGTATATATGGTGCATGAGAGTTTATACTATCTGATTCGCTTTTGCCTTCTAAAGTGAGCCGTTGTGCCGCGTCTTCCTCGGAATTGCAAAGCTTTTTCTTTTATTTTGATAGCCCGTGGTGCACTTGGGTATAATGCCAAACGTTGGCCCTATTAGCTCAGGGGATTAGAGCGTCTGCCTCCGGAGCAGAAGGCCGTTGGTTCGAATCCAACATGGGGCACCATCGAACGTAAGACCGTCCGAACCTCGCATGGTCCGGGCGGTTTTTCTTATACCGACGCGACGTGATGGGACGTGGTATGGCAGCAACGGATATCGAGCGCGGACTCTCGACCGCCGAGGTCGAGGAGCGCATCGCCGCCGGTAAGATCAACCGCAACATGGAGCTCAAGACCAAGTCGGTCAAAGAGCTCATCATCGAGAACCTCTGCACGCTGTTCAATTTGATCAACGTGATCTTGGCGTTCCTGGTCATTTTGACCGGTTCGTTTAAGAATCTGACGTTCCTGTTCGTGGTGTTCCTCAATACCGCCATCGGCGTCATCCAGTCCATGCGCTCCAAGAAGATGGTCGATAAGCTCACGCTTTTGACCTCTAAGAAGGCCATCGCGGTGCGCGACGGTGCCGAGGTGGAACTCGACCTGGACCAGATCGTGCTCGACGACATCATTCGTCTGGGGCGCGGTGACCAGATTCCGGCCGACGCCGTGGTGGTGTCGGGCGAGGCGCTCGTGAACGAGAGCCTGCTGACCGGCGAGAGCGACCTTATTAAGAAACAGCCCGGTTCCGAGCTCATGAGCGGCAGCTTTATCGACTCGGGCCTGCTGCGCGCCCGCGTGATCCATGTCGGCGCCGACAACTACGTGGCCAAAATTAATAACGAGGCCAAGTACGTCAAAAAGGTCAATTCCGAGATCATGAACGCGCTTAACGCCATCGTGCGCTTTGCGAGCATCATCATGATCCCGCTCGGTTTGGCGTTGTTTGCCTCGAGCGTGAGCGAGCTTTGGGATGCCGCGGGAACCCCGAGCGATAGCGCGCTTTCGTGGTGCTTCTCCGAGCTGTTGGCTGGTCATGTGCCTTCGTCAGCGCTGCTATCCACGGTGGGCGCCCTGCTGGGCATGATCCCGCAAGGCCTGGTGCTGTTGACCTCGTCGGTGCTCGCCATCGCCACGGTGCGCCTGGCCCGCCGCAAGGTGCTGGCGCAGCAGCTCTACTGCATCGAGACGCTCGCGCGCGTCGACGTGCTGTGCCTGGACAAGACGGGCACCATCACGTCGGGTCGCATGGAGGTCGAGGGCACGTATCCGCTGCCGGTTGAGGGCGTGAGCTTTGGTGTGGATTCGGACGAGGCGGCCGTTCCCGTCGATACCACGGTGCTCGATTTTGCGCTGGCAAACGTGGCGCGTGCGACTTCGGCGGACGCCAACGAGACCTGTCAGGCGCTGCTCAACTACTATGCCGATCGTCCGGTCGAGGTGTCTGAGCCGTTGTCGGTCATTCCGTTCTCGTCGTCCAAAAAGTGGAGCGGTGCTTCGTTTGCCCAGGGCTCCTATGTAATGGGCGCGGCGCAGTTTGTGCTTTCGGACCGTGTATTTGCGCAGGTCGAGAACCGTGTGGCCGAGCTTGCCGATACCTGCCGTGTGCTCGTGGTGGCGCGCGTGGATGGCTTTACGCCCGACGGCGATATGGTGGGAGAGGCCGAGCCCGTGGGCTTTGTGACCATCCGCGACGAGATTCGTACTTCGGCGGCCGAGACCATCGGCTACTTTAACGAGCAGGGCGTGACCCTTAACGTGATCAGCGGCGATGACCCCCGCACGGTGTCGTCGATCGCGCGCGTGGTGGGCGTGCCGGGAGCCGATGCCTACGTCGATGCCACGACGCTCGATACGCCGTCCAAGCTCGATGCGGCGGTGGACCGCTATCACGTCTTTGGCCGCGTGACGCCGCAGCAGAAGCGTGAGCTCGTACAGGCGCTCAAACGCCGCGGGCACACCGTGGCCATGACAGGCGACGGCGTCAACGACGTGCTGGCGCTCAAGGAGGCCGATTGCTCCGTGGCGATGGCCGCTGGCTCCGATGCCGCGCGCAACGTTGCCGAGATCGTGCTCGTCGACAACGACTTTGCCTCGATGCCCGCCGTGGTGGCCGAGGGCCGTCGTTCTATCAACAACCTGCAACGCTCTGCCGCGTTGTTCCTGACCAAGACGCTGTTCTCGATGGGTCTGGCGGCGCTTTGCATCGCGCTGCCGCCGTATCCCTTTGAGCCCATCCAGATGACGCTCATCAACTTCTTCTGCATCGGTGCTCCGGGCTTTGTGCTGGGTCTGGAGCCCAACAACGCCCGTGTGAAGGGATCGTTTTTGACGAACGTGCTTAAGCGGGCCCTGCCGGCGTCGATTGCGGTCATTTTGGCCGCGGCGCTCGATATCTTCGTGGCGCGTGTGTTTGGGTTTAGCCAGCTCACGCTGTCCACGATGTGCCTGCTCACGTCATGCGCGGCGAGCGTCAGCCTGATCTGGCGCATCTCACAGCCGCTTACTCCTTTGCGCGTGGTGCTCTTTGTGTTTGTCGTCGCCGGCATTTTGACGGGTGTTATCGGGCTCCCGGCTCTGCTGTCCATCGCCAACCTGTCGGTGAGCCAGATGGTCATTTTGGCGGTTATCGTTGTCTTTACCTGCTCGGTGTTCTTTAAGCTCGCCACGATGATGGATTCACTTAAGCCGCGCCGCCGTCATGCAGCTACCGGGTTTGGTCGCGGCGTGCGCGTTCGCCTGGGACGCGGCGGCGGTAAAGTGAGCTCGACGGGGTCGACCGCCGAGCGCTTTGCCAAGCGCGTTGCCGCCGATATGGCGCAGCGCCGTGAGGAGCGCACCGCTCGCGAGGCCGAGGCCCGCGCGCTTGAGGGCGTGGCCCAGGGCCAACCGCAGCCCAAGAAAAAGAAGAGCGCAGGCGCTAAACGCTCCCGCGTGACCAAATCGGCCCAAGGCATCAAAGTGTCGATGCCCAGCAAGAAGAAGCCAACCAAGAAGGCCTAAGCCGGACATTGGGGGTAGCTAATTTGGGACGGGGCTTTTTTAGCTACCCCGGCTGATAGCGCGAATGTTTTGGTGGATTAACGGCCAAGGCAGCTAAAAAAGCCCCGTCCCAAATTAGCTACCTTAGCGATGTTGAATTGGTGCCTTGGCCCTGTGGGGCCGTGGCGATGTTATGCTCTAACCTCGATTGTTTGAATTGCTCCGAAAAGAGGATGCCGTGATCTGCCCGCATTGCCTTAAGACCATCGAGGACGGCGCCTCGTTCTGCCCCTACTGCAACGCCTACGTCGGCCCGGGCGACGGTCCCGAGCACACCGAATTTGTGTTCTGCGAGGGCTGTGGCGCGCGTCTTTCCCCGCATGATCGCACGTGTCCCAAATGTGGACGCCCTGCTCCGGGCATCCTTTCCGAGGACGCTGCCGCATCCGACCTGGCGGCGGGCCGTACCGCCGGTTTTCCGCGCTTGACGCAGGAGCAGATCGATACCGAGGTGCCCCATGCGCCCGCTTCGGCTGCCGCCGTGCTTTCGGATGCCGCCGACCCCAATGAGACCTGCGTGCTGCCGGCTTTCGATAAGGATTTCGGTATCCCCAAGGTCGATATCCCGATGCCGGTTTCCCTGCATGAAGACACTCAAAAATCCAAGCGCAAGGTGCACCCCGACGAGGACGCCTACCATAAACACAAGCGTCATATCCCCAAGCCGCTTATCGTTATTGCGGTGCTTGCCGTCGTGTGCGGCGGTGCCTATTGGTTTGTGACGGCCGATCCCATGGGTGTCATGCCCGGCTTCTATGATCAGTTTGGCCAGGCCGCTCAGACCACGTTCCCCACGCGTCAAAAGGGCGAGGCGACCGAGGACGACACCAAGCAGGACGATCCCGCCGAAGTGGTTCAGGAAGAAACCGTTCTCACCGATGATCAGCTCTATACCAGGCTCGACGGTCTGTATCAGACCATCGTGTCGTACGGCAACGAGGATCAGATCGGCGAGGTCATCGACTCGTTCAACAACGGCTATCTCCGCTCTCCGCTCTCCACACGCCAGGAACTCTCCCAGAGTGCCTATGCCCTGCGCGACCAGATTAAAAAGACGCAAGACGAGCTCAACAACCTTAAGTACCAGGACGATACGGTCTATGCGGATGACATCGCCCACTTAAAGCAGCTTGCCGAGTGGATGTATGAACGCGTCGACGTGATCTGCCAGAGCTGGGATATCTCGCTTGCCATTCCCGATGGCGAGTCGATGAGTTCGCACCAAAGCGAGATCTTGGCACCCATAGCTCAGGGCGGAAGCAGCGCCCTTAACCAGTACGATGCCAACGTGGGCGCTTGGAAGCCGCAGCAGCGTTTATAAAATTAGTTCGCCCTGGACGGTATAACCTACGTGCGCAATTGATGGAAGCCTGTGCTTATTGCTACAATTCGTACAAATATGCTTTAAACGCACGAGGAAGGAACCACATGTTTGGTTTTAAGAAAGAGCTCTATACGCCCGAGTACCAGCTCGCCGGTGACGAGTGCGCGGTGATCGAGACGTCGAAGGGCACCATCAAGGTCAAGTTTGACGGTGAGGGCGCCCCCATTCATGTGGCGAACTTCTGCGAGCTTTCCACGATGGGCTTCTACGACGGCCTTAAGTTCCATCGCTATGTCCCCGGCTTTGTCATCCAGGGCGGCGATCCCAATACCCGCGATATGTCCGGCGCCGACGTCGCTGCCGGTCTTGAAGGTCCCGACGGCATGCCCGGTACCGGTGGCCCCGGCTATTGCATCAAGGGCGAGTTTGCTACCAATCCGCGCAACAGCCATGTTGACGGCGCGCTTGCCATGGCTCGCTCCATGGATCCCGATTCCGCAGGCTCGCAGTTCTACTTCTGCCTGGGCGCCCAGCATAACCTTGACTCCGGTTACACCGTCTTTGGCACCACGGTCGAGGGCCTCGATGTGATCTCGCAGCTGCGTGCCGGCGATGAGATCGTTCACGTCGAGATCGTTCACGAGTAAAGGGGACTTCCTTGAATAGCCAGCTTATCCAACAGGGCCGCGCCGCTTACCGCGCGGGTGATTTTTCCGCTGCAGCCCAGATGCTTGGGGCGGCAAAGACCCCCGATGAGATTATGGGCGAGGCCGACCATCTTCGCGGTAATGCCCTGATGCACCTCGGCATGTATGCCGAGGCCGCCGAGGCCTACGCTTCCGCCCTCAACGACGGCACCTATGGCAAGCGCGGCGCCCTGCTCACCAATCGCGGCAAGGCGCTCGCAGCCGTGGGCGACTACACCACGGCTGCGCAGGCGTTCTCCGCAGCCACCCAGGATGCTTCCTACGCCACGCCGTTCAAGGCCTATCTGGGCTTGGGCAACGCGCTGTTCCAGGCGGGCGATTATGCCAACGCCGGCACCGCCTTCCGTCAGGCCGCTATCGACGGCGCCAATCCGGCTCCCGCCGCCGCTCTGGGCGAGCTCGGCCGTTGCTTTATCAAGCTCGGTCGCCCGGCAGATGCCGTGGAGACCTATCGCACGGCTATCGACTTTGCCGGCCCGCGTGACGATACGCGTGCACTCAACGCCGGCATGGGCCAGGCGCTTTCCGCCGCCGGTCGTCCCTCCGATGCGCTCGACGCCTTTAACGCCGCTACCGCTGACGGCATCTACCAGCTCACGCCCGAGCAGGCCGACGAACTTGCCCGCGTTCATGATTCGCTGGCTGCGCTTTCCGCTCAGACGGCCATGGCTACGGCTCCGGCGCCCGCGATGGACGCTCCTGCCGTCGACCCGCTCGATCCCACGGGCGCAACCGGTCAGTTTATGCCCGATCCCTCGGATACCGGTTTCTTCACACTGTCCGAGTCCGAGATGGTTCAGCAGGACCGCCAGGACCGCAAGCAGGCCAAGGTCCGTCGCCATCATCGCCACACGGGCCTCAAGGTCTTCATCGTGCTGCTTCTGCTCATCCTGATCGTCGCGGGCGGTCTGGGCTTTGCCTACACGCGCGGCCTGGGCTTCCCGTCTCAGGAGTCGGTAGTTACCGACCTGTTCCAGGCTGCCGGCGACGGTGACACCGCCAAGGCGGAGTCTTGCCTCGCCTCGAGCCTGTCCGAGGACGCCAAGTCGATGATCATCTCCTCGATTCCGCAGGGTGCTACCGTCTCCGTCGAGGGCATGGATCAGTCCATGACCGAGACGACCGCCAAGGTGAAGGCATCGCTGTCCAAGGGTGGCGAGCAGGAGTACACCGTCAAGTTCGTCCGTTCCGACAACCATATCGGCTGGGCCGTGTCTTCGCTCGATATCGATTTCTCGGCTGCCGACAACCAGTAGTGACCTTATGGGATTTGGCTTTGCCCGGCGCTTCACCGCAAGTGAGGTGCCGGGCTTGCGCTAGTATGATGGGCTAGTAGTTTTCCAGCAATCATCCAACACATCAGGAGTTGCGTTGTTTTCTTTGATGGATATGTTCTTCGGTAGCTATGCGGGCGATCTCGCGATCGACCTCGGCACCGCCAATACGCTTGTCTCCGTGCGCGGCAAGGGCATCGTCATCCGCGAGCCCTCTGTTGTCGCCATCGACAAGAACGATGAGCGCATCCTGGCCGTCGGTATCGAGGCCAAGCGCATGCTCGGCCGTACGCCCGGCAACATCGTGGCCGTTCGTCCCCTCAAGGACGGCGTCATCGCCGACTTCGATGTTACCGAGGCCATGCTGCGCTACTTTATCGACAAGGCGTCCGAGAAGCGCTATCCGTGGACTCCGCGTCCGCGCGTCGTCGTCTGTGTTCCCTCCGGCGTCACGTCGGTCGAGAAGCGCGCCGTCTTTGAGGCCACGATCCAGGCCGGTGCTCGCCAGGCCTATTTGATCGAGGAGCCCATGGCGGCTGCCATCGGCGCCGACCTGCCCGTCGAGGAGCCCACCGGCTCCATGGTCATCGACATCGGTGGCGGTACCACCGAAGTCGCCGTTATCGCCATGGGCGGCATCGTTGTCTCGCAGTCCATCCGCATTGCCGGCGATGAGTTCGATCAGGCCATTCTCACGCACGTTCGCGATGCCTATAACCTGGCCATCGGCGAGCGTACGGCAGAGGACATTAAGATCAAGGTCGGCTCCGCCGTGCCGCTCAAGGACGAGCTCGACGTTGAGGTCAACGGCCGCGACGTTATCACGGGCCTGCCCAAGACCGTGCGCATCGAGAGCGAGGAGATCCGTCGTGCGCTCAACAAGCCGCTCGACGAGATGGCCAAGGCCGTCAAGGACGCGCTCGACGCCACGCCGCCCGATCTTGCCTCGGACCTCATGTACTACGGCATCCTGCTGACCGGCGGTGGCGCGCTGCTGCGCGGTCTTGACGTGCGTCTGCGCGATGAGACCGGTGTTTCGGTCAACGTCAGCCCCACGGCGCTCGATAACGTCGTGAACGGCTGTGCCCGCGTGCTCGAGGCCAACGCGTTTGACGGTGGCTTCGTCCAGACCAATGCTTAATTTCCAAAAGGTGGATTCCATTTGGCACGATCTTCGGGTTTCTCCACAAATCTGAATACCAAGCGACAATCAACGGGTATGCGCCCGTTGATTGTTTTCAGCCTGATTTCGGTGTTGCTGCTCACGTTTTACATCCGCGAGGGCGAGGCCGGGCCGATTCATGCCGTCCGTTCGGGTGTGACGACGATCACCTCGCCGGTGCGCTTCGTGGGCTCGGCCGTGGCCGCGCCGTTCAATGCAATCGGCAACGTGTTCTCCAACCTCACGGCGTCTCAGGAGACGCTCGATGAACTCAAAAAGCAAAACGAGGACCTGACCTCAAAGGTTGCTGAGCTTTCCGAGGCCCAGAAGACTGCTGAGCGCTTGGAGGGTCTGGTCGGTCTGCAGTCCACCTACAACCTCAAGTCGACCGCGGCCCGTATCGTTGGTGCTTCGGGCGATGCCTGGACCTCAACGGTCACCATCGATAAGGGGTCTGCCGACGGGCTTTCCATTAACATGCCCGTGACGAGCTCGGCCGGTGTTATCGGCCAGATTATCGAGGTTTCGGCCAAGACGTCGACCGTGCGCCTGATTGGCGACGAGAACTCGGGCGTGTCCGCTATGGTGCAGGACACGCGTGCCCAGGGTATGTTGCAGGGTCAGGCTGACGGTACGCTGCGCCTTGAGTACGTGAGTGTCGACTCCGACGTCAAGGTGGGCGACATCATCGTGACCTCGGGCATCGGTGGCGTATTCCCCAAGGGCTTGCCGCTCGGCACTGTGTCCTCGGTGGAGAAGTCTGCCAACGACGTGTACTACACCATTGTGGTGCGCGCCCAGACAACGGCCGAGAACAACGAGGAAGTGCTCGTCATCACCTCGCTGACCGACGAGCAGTCGGCTTCGGACGAGGACGTGAGCACCGCCAACAGCACGCCGCAAGGCACGTCGCGCGATGCCGCGACCAAGACCAAGGACGAGAGCTCGGATGATAGTTCCGACACGTCCGAGACGACCGACTCCGGTTCGAGCGAATAGGGAGGCATGTCCATGGATCTTCACGAGCAGGGGGCTGGCTCCCGTACCTTTGTGATCGCCGCCATCGTCTGCGTATTGCTGCAGGCAGGCTTGGCTCCGCAGATTTCCATCGCTGGCGGTCGCGTCAACTTTATGATTATCCTGGTGTGCCTGAGCGTGTTCTCGGGCGACCCCACGCGTGCCGTCGTCTGCGGTTTTTGCAGCGGCCTGTTTTACGACCTTTCGGCGGCTGTGCCGGTGGGCGTCATGTCTTTGCTGCTGACGGTTGGCAGCTTTGCCCTGGTACATAGCGCTGCCGGTCAGACAAGCGGCACTCCGAGCGCGCGCGGCGTTACCGTAGGCGTTTTCGCGCTCATTGTTAACGTGATCTACAGCATCATCTTGCTGTTCATGGGTCTGGAGACGAGCTTTGTCGTGGCGATTTTTGGCCACGCCCTGCCGTCTTCGATCCTGACGGGCCTGGTCGCCATTCCGTTTTTGATGTCCGGCGTCGTGCCGCAGTCCGGTTACGGATTCTCCGCACGTGGCGGTCGTCAGACGGGTATGCGCTTTAAGCCCAAGACTCGCAAACTCAAATAGGGGAGGCTCGTAGATGTCTTCCCAGATGACGGTTGTTATCGCCGGTATCGTGCTGCTCGTGGCCATTGTGGTCGCACTGGTCATTATGCGTCGCGGCGATTCCCGTTTTACCTACGACACGCAGCATGGAACGGCCCCGCGCGCCACCGAGGGCGAGGGCAATACCGCAGCGACCGCCTTTAAGGGCCGCTTCTCCATCCTCACCGCAGGCGTGGGCGCGATGTTTGCGGCGCTTGGCGTTAAGCTGTGGGGCATGCAGATGGTCTCGTCGGACTATTACGAGAAACAGGCCAACAGCAATCAGACCCGCACCGTCACCACGCCCGCCGTTCGCGGGCGCATTCTCGATCGCAATGGCGTGGCGCTGGTGCAAAATCGCCCCTCGCTTGCCGTCGTCGCCTATCGCGACCTTGCCGACGATACCGTGTTGGTCCATCATCTCGCCAACGTTCTTGGCATGCCCTACATTGCGGTCCTGCGCAATATTCAAGACAACTCCGAGGGCGCTCAGAGCTTGCATACCATCGCGACGGACGTGCGTCGCTCGACGGTCGCCTATATCCAGGAGCACGCCGGCGAGTTCCCTGGCGTGAAGATTGCCGAGCGTACCGAGCGTCAGTATCCGTACGGTGAGACGGCATGCCATATCTTGGGCTACACCGGCACCATTACTTCCGAGCAGCTCGAGGCGCAGAACAAAAAGTCTTCTGACGACGATGATGCCTCTGCGGGCCAGATTACGTACCAGTCGGGCGATATCGTGGGCCAGGCGGGCGTTGAGAGCTACTACGAAAACCTGCTGCAGGGCATCCGCGGCGAGCAGACCGTCAAGGTCGATGCCTCGGGTAACGTGACCGGCCAGGCCGGCGCGGTGCCCGCCAAGGCAGGTTCCGATATCAAGCTCACGCTCGACCTTAAGATTCAGCAGGCTTGCGAGACGGCACTGGCGAGTGCCATTGAGCTTGCAAAGACCACGGGCTACAGCAATGCCGGCAACGGTGCCGTGGTGTGTCTCGATCCCAATAACGGCGAAATTCTGGGCATGGCAAGTGAGCCCAAGTTTGATCCTTCCGTTTTTATCGGCGGCGTCTCCAACGACGTATGGACCGAGCTCAACGACGACGAGGGTTCGCACCCGCTGCTCAACCGCGCCATTAGCGGACAGTACATGTCGGCTTCGACCATTAAGCCGCTCTCGGCCTTGGCGGGCCTTGAGTTTGGAACCTACACGTCGGGCCAGACGACCAACTGCACGGGCTATTGGACAGGTCTGGGCAAGTCGTGGGGCAAGTACTGCTGGCTGCATTCCGGCCACGGCACCATGACGCTGCAGTCGGGTATCGCCAACTCGTGCGACCCCGTCTTCTACGACATGGGCAAGGCATTCTTTTATGACGAGCAGCATCCCGAGGGCCTGCAGGAGGTCTTCCGTCGCTGGGGCCTGGGTAAGACCTGCGGCATCGATCTGCCGAGCGAGGGCGCGGGGCGCATTCCCGATGCCGAGTGGAAAGAGTCGTATTTTACCGACGCCTCGGCCGAGGATCGCAAATGGAACGCGGGCGATATGACCAATATTGCTATCGGTCAGGGCGACATCCTAGTGACCCCCCTGCAGATGGCGTGCGCCTATATGGGTCTTGCCAACGGCGGCAAGCAGTACGTGCCGCACGTGTTTTTGTCGGCCGTGTCGCGCGATGGCGACGGCGATGCCTATAAGTACAACGGCAAGGGCAAGAAGAAGCGTCTGGAGGCCAAAATCAACAGCGATTCGGACCTGGCTCTCGTGCGCAACGGTATGCACGACGTGATTTACACCGCTTCGACGTCGCTGGCGGCTCACTTTGGCACGCTGACGCCGCAGGTATACGGTAAGTCGGGCACGGGCGAGAAAAGCGGCGAGGACGAATACGCATGGTTTTGCGCCTATGCGCCGGCCGATGACCCCAAGTATGTCATTGCAACTGTCCTGGAGCAGGGCGGCGGTGGCTCCGATACCGCAATGCATGTCGTACGTGACGTGCTCGGCGTGATTTATGACGAGCCCGATACCTCTTCGGCTTCGGGCGATTCTTCGGTTCGATAGGAGGTTGCGATGGATTTTTCGCCGGCGGACCTGTTCCGCTCAACCAAGACCGGCTCCCGCAGCAGCCTGGACCGCGTCAACAAACAGCTTTCTGCCTCGCGCGGCACGTTTCGCCAAAAGGTGCATATCGGTGTGCTCGTGGCTACTGTGGCGCTCGTTGCCTACGGTGCCATCATCATCTGGTCGGCTTCGCAGTTTAAGGCCGATGCGTCATTCTCGCGCCATCTGCTGGGAATCGTTATTGGCGCAATCCTGGCGGTGCTTGTTTGGCGTACCGACCTGCGCGGTATCTCCAACTTCTCGACGGCGTTGCTCGTCATCGACCTTATCGTGATCTTCTCGCCCAAGATTCCTGGTCTGTCCTATACAGGCGGCCTAGGTATGACGGGCTGGATCAAGATTCCCGGTATCGGCTTGACGTTCCAGCCGGTTGAGCTTGCCAAGCTCATCACGATCTTCTTCATCGCCACGCTTGGCTCGCAGTACAACGGGCGCATCGATACCGTCCGCGACTACGTTAAGCTCTGCGGCATGCTGTCCATCCCGTTTTTGGCCGTCGTTGCCATGGGCGACCTGGGTTCGGGCCTGGTCGTGCTGGTCTCGGGTGCCATCGTCATCTGTATGAGCGGTGCGCGCCGCGAATGGGTGCTGTCCACCTTAGCCCTGCTGGTGGGCTTGGTGGCGCTTGTCTTGGCGCTCGACTCGGTCTTCGATTCGCTGCTCGGCCACGACGTGCTCATCAAGCAGTACCAGATGAACCGTCTGACGGTCTTTATCGACCCCGATAATGCCGATTCGGACGACGCCTACAATCTGCAGCAGTCGCTTATCGCCGTTGGCTCGGGCGGCTTCTTTGGTAAGGGTCTGGGCCATGCGACGCAGTCTGCCGGCGGCTTTCTGCCCGAGTTCCACACCGACTTCGTCTTTGCCTTCCTCTCCGAGACCTTCGGCTTCTGTGGGTCCTTTTTGCTCCTGTGCCTGTATGTGCTGCTTATGTTCTCGACGATTCGCGTCGCCTTTAAGTGCGAGTCGCTGTTCCTGCGCCTGTCATGCGTGGGTATCGTCGGCATGTGGGCATTTCAGACCTTCGAGAACATCGGCATGTGCATTGGCATGATGCCGATTACCGGTATTCCGCTACCGTTCATTAGCTTTGGTTCGTCTTCGATGATGATTCAGTTGCTGACGGTGGGTATCGTACAATCCATATGGCGGCATCGTTCGGGCGCCGCGTAACCGCTGGAGGGGTTTGTTATGAAGATTCCCGTGGATAAGCTTACCCGCGCTTTTAAGATGGGCGCGTCTGTTAAGAAGGACTCCGATACGCCGGTGCGCGTCTCGGTGTACTTGGATTCGTCTGCCTCGCGCTTTTTGGTCGAGACGGTCCGCGATGCCTTTGTGCCGCAGACGACGTCGGGCATTGTGCGCGTTGAGCGCCTGGGCGAGGAGCGCATCGTTCCCAAGACCGATACCGATGTTGTGCTGGTCCTCTCGTGCGGCTCCGACCGCTTGGAGAGTGCCGTGCAGGAGCTCGTGATCGCCGGCGCGCCCGTGTGCGTGCTTGCTGAGTCTGCTGTGGAGGTGCCGTTTATCGAGGAGTCCACGCCCATGCTCGGCGTGGTAGCGGCAACAGATAAAACGTATCTGCTCGAGACGCTTGCCCGCTGGATTCTCGATCGCACCGACAAGGAAACTGCTTTTGCGGCGAACTTTACCTTCATGCGCATCGCGGCGGCCAATCGTATCATCACCTCGTGCGCGCTCACCAATATGGCGACCGGTGCGCTGGTGTTTTTGCCGGGCGCCGATTATCCCGTTATGGCGTTGGCGCAGGTGGGCATGCTCTTTGAGCTCGCTGCCGTCTTTGGACGCGGCATTAAGCCTGAGCGCGGCTACGAGGTCGCGGGCGTGCTTGCTGGCGGCCTTGTGATCCGCGCGGTCACTCGTGCGCTCGTCAAGCAGACGCCGCATATTGGGTTTGCCGTTAAGGCACTTACCGCCGCCGCGGGTACCTATGGCATGGGCCGCGCGCTCGTGTCGCTCTACGAGCGCGATGTGGACTACAGCCGTGCCAACGAGGTCGCTGCTGCCACGTTCTCGCGCGTTCGTGACCTGGTGACCACGGTCGCCGGTGCCACCCGTCCTATGAGTCCTTTCGAGGATGCATCCGATCTCGCTGCTTAGGGGTTTCTTTTGCGCGTTCCATACCAAGACTGTTTTCATTTAATTGAGCCGCTGCTCGCCAAGGTCGAGAAGCCGAGTCGCTATATCGATCACGAGTGGGGCACGCTTTCCAAGGCCGATGCCGATTATCGTTGCTGCCTGATTTATCCGGATGTATACGAGGTCGGTCTGCCCAACCAGGGTATCGCCATCCTCTACAACATCCTTAACCAGGCCGAGGGCATCTCCTGCGAGCGTGGCTATGTGCCGTGGCCTGATATGGGTGACGCCATGCGCGAGGCGGGTATTCCGCTTCTGTCGCTCGAAGGTGCTGCCCCTGTCGCATCGTTTGATATCGTCGGTCTGCATGTGCCGCACGAGATGGCGGTGACGAACTTCCTCGAGGCTCTCGACCTCGCTGGCATTCCGCTGTTAGCGGCCGACCGAGGCGAAGACGACCCCATCATCATTGCCGGTGGTCCTTCGGTGTACAACCCCGAGCCGTATGCGGCCTTCTTCGATGCCATCCTCATCGGCGAGGGTGAGGAATCGCTGCTCGAGACCTGCCAGCTGCATCGCCGCCTGCGTGACGAAGGAGTCCCGCGCGCGCAGATCGTTGAGCAGCTTGCATCCATTGCCGGCAACTACGTGCCGTCGCTCTATGAGGTTCGTCACGACGAGCCCTGCTCGCCGCATGGCTACACCGTGCCGCGTGAGGGCAAGGATGCTCCGACCGTGGTCTACAAGCGCGTCGTCGAGGATTTCGGCGCCACGAATCCGCTGTCGCAGTCGTGCGTACCCTATGCGCAGCTGGTCCACGACCGCCTGTCTATCGAGATTCTGCGCGGCTGCGCCCGCGGCTGTCGTTTTTGCCAGGCCGGCATGACGTATCGCCCGGTGCGCGAGCGCTCGGCCGACCAGATCGTCTCGTCGGTGATTCAGGGTCTGGAAAAGACCGGTTATGACGAGGTGTCGCTGACCTCGCTCTCTACGACCGACCACTCCTGCATTCGCGACGTGCTCGGCAGGCTCAACCGTCGCCTGGAGGATACGGGTATTCGCGTGTCTATTCCGTCGCAGCGCCTGGATTCGTTTGGCGTGGATATGGCCGAGTCGGTCGCCGGCGAAAAGAAAGGCGGCCTGACGTTCGCGCCCGAGGCCGGCAGCCAGCGCATGCGCGACATCATTAACAAGAACGTGACCGAGGAGGACCTGGACCGTGCGGCCAAGGCGGCCTTCGAGGCCGGCTGGAACCGCATGAAGCTCTACTTTATGATGGGCCTTCCCGGCGAGCGCGACGAGGACATCGTGGCCATCGCCAATCTGGCCGATCATGTGCTGGAGCTCGGTCGTTCCGTGGTGCCCAAGGCTCGTCGCGGCTCGATCTCGGTGTCTATCTCGGTTTCGGTCTTTATCCCCAAGGCTGCCACGCCGTTCCAGTGGTGCCCGCAGCTCGACTACGACGACGTCAAGCGTCGCCAGAAGCTGCTTGTCACGAGTGTGCGCAACCGTGCCGTCCGCGTGCATTACCACGATGCCGAGACCTCGCTCATCGAGGCCGCGCTGTCCCGCGCCGGGCGTGACATGACGCCCGTCATCATCGATGCTTGGCGCGCGGGCTCTCGCTTTGACGCCTGGGTAGAGCATTTCTCGCTCGATAACTGGAAGGAGGCTGCTGCCAAAAACGGCATCGACCTCAATGAGCTCGTGCACCTGCCCTACGAGTTGGGCTGGCGCCTGCCGTGGGAGCATGTGAGCCCCGGCTGCACGCGCGGCTTCCTCGAGCGCGAGTACCGTCGCTCGCTCGAGGGTGTCACGACTCCCGACTGCACCCGCACGTCGTGCACCGGCTGCGGAATCTGCCCCACGCTCCACGCCAAGAATGTATTGATGGGTGATCGCGCATGAGTGAGCGCCTGACCGACAACCCCACGCTCTTTAGGCTTCGTGTTCGCTATGGCAAGCGCGATCGCCTTAAGTACCTGGGCCATCTCGAAGTAATCCATACCATTGAGCGCATCGTGCGCCGTGCGGGACTTCCCTATGCCGTCACGCAGGGTTTCTCTCCTCACATGCGCGTGGGCTTCTCTTCGGCGCTACCGGTGGGTACGTCGTCGACCTGCGAGTGGTATGACCTGTTTATGACCGAGTTCGTGGCGCTCGACGAGGCGTTTGGGCGCCTGGCTGCGGCCTCTCCGGCCGATCTGGCACCCATCGAGGCGGCGTACATCGACGTGCGCACGCCGGCGTTGACGGCCCAGCTCACGCGCCTGTCGTATCGCATCGACCTACATCTGGATCCCGAGGCGCCTGTGAGTGCCGATGAGGTACGCGCCGCGATCGATACACTGCGCGCGGGCCATGGCATCGACTACGCGCGCGGCAAAAAGAGCAAGCGCCTGGATCTGGACCATACGCTCGTGGGCTATGAACTCACAGCGGGGGAGCGCCCGGACCATCTGGTGCTCATGCTCGACACCCACGCCGACAACGAAGGCTCCATGCGTCCGGAAATTTTGCTTTCCGCTGCTGATGTTTTGTTGCAGGGCTTGACCCCGGGCGTGGATGCACCTATTGTTTCCACCGGTATGCAAGACCTCGTGACCATCTGCTCCTACGATGTCGAGCGTCAGAATCAAGCATGCGAGGACGACGAGGGCCGACTCGTCAGCCCCATACCTGTGCGAACTTGTGGATTTGCTCCACATACTCGTTGACGGGGGTATTTTCGCCTGCTACTATATTCGGCTGTTGCACTAACTGATGCATGAAGGGCAAGTAAACATGTACGCAATCGTTAACACGGGCGGCAAGCAGTACAAGGTCGCCACCGACGATGTCATCACCGTCGAGAAGATCGAGGGCAATGAGGGCGACAAGGTCACCCTGCCGGTCATCTTCCTCAACGATGGTAAGAAGATCGTCACCGATCCCGACAAGCTGGCCAAGGCCAAGGTTACCGCTCAGATCGTTGAGCAGTTCAAGGGCGAGAAGCAGCTGGTCTTCAAGTTCCACAAGCGTAAGCGCTATCGTCGTCTGAAGGGTCACCGTCAGCAGCTCACCAAGCTGAAGATCGTGAAGGTCCAGGCTACGTCCCGCGCCAAGAAGGCTGTCAAGGCAGAGGCCGAGGCTGTTGCCGAGGCTCCCGTCGCCGAGTAGATTACACTCGTAACGAAAGAGTAGGTATACACAATGGCACACAAAAAAGGACTCGGTTCCTCCCGTAATGGCCGTGACTCCCGCGGTCAGCGCCTTGGCACGAAGCGCTATGCCGGCCAGACGGTAACCACGGGCACGATTCTCGTCCGTCAGCACGGCACTCACATCCACCCGGGTGAGAACGTTGGCCGTGGCAAGGACGACACGCTGTTCGCGCTGGTCGACGGTACCGTTGAGTTCCACAAGGGTATCAAGCACAGGGTCAGCGTACGCCCGCTCGCGAACGCGTAATTCACCCTTCATAGAGCACATATGTGGGAGGCACTTGAGTTTTAGGATTCAAGGGTCTCCCTCTTTTTTGTAGGAGGCGATTCTGTTGTCACAGTTCACCGATATCAGCCGCATTAACGTGTGCGGCGGCGACGGCGGAGCCGGATGCATGTCGTTTAGGCGCGAGGCATTTGTCCCCAAGGGCGGCCCCGATGGCGGCGACGGCGGTCGTGGCGGCAATGTCGTCATCCAGGCCGATGCCCAGCTGTCTTCGTTGATCGATTACCGCTTTAAGCATCACTTCCGCGCCGAGCGCGGCACGCACGGGCAGGGTGCCCGTCGTAACGGTAAGAGCGGCGAGGACCTGATTCTCAAGGTCCCTATGGGCACCGTGGTGCGCGAGCTCGACCCCGAGACGCAGACACCGATGTTCGAGATTGCCGACCTGGTGCACGACGGCGAGCACGTCGTCGTGGCGCCCGGTGGTGCCGGCGGTCTGGGCAATACCCACTTTGTGACGTCGGTGCGCCGCGCTCCGGCCTTTGCCCAGCTAGGCGAGCCGGCCGAGGAGCACTGGATTGAGCTCGAGATGAAGCTTATGGCCGATGCCGCACTCGTGGGCTTTCCCTCGGTGGGTAAGTCATCGCTCATTGCGCGCATGAGTGCCGCCCGCCCCAAGATTGCTGACTACCCGTTTACCACACTCGTGCCCAATCTGGGCATGGTGCGTGCCGGCGAATATTCTTACGTCGTTGCCGACGTCCCCGGTCTTATCGAGGGCGCGAGCGAGGGCAAGGGCCTGGGTCACCAGTTCTTGCGCCACATTGAGCGTACGGCCCTGATCATGCATGTCGTCGACATGACGGGCGGTTTTGAGGATCGCGATCCGGTTGAGGACTATCGCATCATCAACCGCGAGCTCGAGCAGTATGGCGCCGAGCTTTCGGAGCGTCCGCAGATTGTCGTCGCCAACAAGTGCGATGCGCCGGGCACGGCCGACAAGATTGCCGACCTCAAGCGCGCAGCGCTCGACGATGGACATATGTTCTTTGCCGTGTCTGCTGTTACGGGCGCCGGCCTCAACACGCTGATGCTTGCCGTGGGCGAGCAGGTGGCTAAGCTGCGCGCCGAGTTGGCTGTCTCCGATGAACCGGTCGACCTGCGCGACGATGAGTGGGAGCGCCGCCGCCTGCAGCGTGAGAAGCGTTTCCGCATTGTCCAGGAAGAGCCCGGTGCCTTCCGCGTGGTCGGTCGTGCCATCGAGCGCATGGTCATTCAGACCGACTGGGAAAACGAAGAAGCCGTCATTTACCTGCAGCATAAGTTTGCGCGTATGGGTGTTGACGACGCGCTCGAGAAGGCCGGTTGCCGTGCGGGCGACGAGGTCCGCATTTGCCAGCGCGCCTTTGACTTTGAGGGCGCTGAGGACTTCTCGGAGTACGAGGAGCTCGAGGATGCCGGCGAGGACGTTGCCGTTGAGGCCATTGACGTGACCGATGCTGCGGATGAGGGCGTCGAGGTTGTCGATGCGGCGGATGCCGAGGACGATGCCGAGACCTCGGAGGGCGAGTAAGCCATGTCGTTGCGCGGTGGAATCGGTTTGCCCGAGCTTCCTCTAGAGGACGGGCAGGAGTTTAGGCTCGGCATTATGGGTGGCACCTTTGATCCCATCCATTACGGGCACCTGGTGACCGCCGAGCAGGCGCGCGAGTCGCTCGACTTGGACGCTGTGCTCTTTATGCCGGCGGGCTCTCCTGCCTTTAAGCTTGACAAGCCGGTGACGCCTGCTGAGGACCGTTATGCCATGACGGTCCTCGCAACCGCCGCGAACCCGGCCTTTTTGGCGAGTCGGTTCGAGATCGACCGTCCGGGCGTAACCTACACGGCCGATACGCTTCATGCCCTTCGCGACTTTTATCCGCCGCAGGTAAAGCTCTACTTTATTACAGGCGCCGACGCGATTATCGATATTGTGACCTGGCATGATGCCGAACGAATCGCTGAGCTTGCTACCTTTATTGCGGCGACGCGACCGGGCTTTGATATCGATACGGCGCGTGCCCGAATCAAAGAGTCGGGGCTGCCGTTCGACGTGCGCTATATTCAGATTCCTGCGCTGGCGATTAGCTCGACGAACATTCGTAAGCGAGTTGCCCGCGGCATGAGCGTGCGCTATCTTACGAGCGAGTCTGTGCTCGGCTACATTCGCAAACGCAGGCTATATGCCGATTTGGGCCAAGAAGATTTTGAGTGATGGGGGTCTACGTTGTCGGTAGAGGATCAGTTTGAGGGCGATGAGCGCGCGCTGCTCAAGCGCATTCAAGAGCTGCTCGATGTTCGCATGAAGGATAAGCGCAAGCGCTATGTGCATTCGCTGGGTGTTGCTGAGACTGCGCTGCACCTAGCCGAGGTATACGGTGTCGACCGCTTTGATGCCGCTGCCGCTGGCCTGATCCATGACTGGGACAAAGTGCTCTCCGACGACGAGCTGGTCACGCGCGCTCTGCATTACGGCATTAAGATTGCCGGCTCTCCGTCTGCCGCGACGCCGCTTTTACACGGCCCAGTTGCCGCCTATGAGCTTCCGCAGCTTTTCCCCGAGTTGTCGCCGGCCGTTTTCCAGGCTGTCGACCGTCACACCGTGGGTGCCTGCGACATGACGCCGCTCGATATGGTGGTCTTTGTGGCCGATGCCATCGAGCCCAACCGCCACGGCGACTATGCGCATGCGCTGCGCAAGATGGTGGGGGAGTCGACGCTCGATGAGTTGTTCTTCTCCTGTTTTGCGCAGGGTCTGGTCTATGTGATCCAGTCCGGGCGCTATCTTTATCCCACGGCTATTACGATTTACAACCATTACGCCCAGCTGCGCTAGCTCGGGCTGTCTAGAAAGAGGTATTCCATGGCCGACGAGACCATGACCGACGAGCAGATTCTTGAAGGTGTGGAGCACAAGAGCTTCGCCGCCACGTCCGACCGCACTGCCGCCTCGCTGTCCGCGAGCGGTGTCGCCGCCGAGGATGTCGCCCGCGCCGCCGCGCAGGCCGCCTACGACAAGAAGGGCGAGGACGTTCAGGTGCTCGACCTGACCGAGCTTTCCGACGTATGCGACTACTTTGTGCTTGCCACCGGTACCAACAACCGCCAGGTCGATTCTATCGTCGACGAGATCGAGGAGAAGGTCGCCGAGGCTTGCGGCGAGCATCCGTTCTCCATCGAGGGCCGTGAGCAGAAGACCTGGATGCTCATGGACTACGGCTCGGTCGTCGTCCACGTCTTCACTCCCGAAGCCCGCGACTTCTACCGCCTAGAAAAGCTCTGGGGTGACGCTCCTCAGCTTCCCCTCGACCTCCTCTAGCAGCTCATTTGGGACGGGCTTTTTTAGCTAGCTTCTCGCATTTCGCCGGGCAGTTGCGGTTTTCCGTACCTGCCCGGCTTTCTTTTTGCCTAAAGGCGGTTAATCGTTGAAGCGGGATTGGCGGCCGTAAGATAGGGCGGTGTCGCCGAATTTGTCTCGGACGGCGTCGATGGCGACGGAGAGGTCGCGTCGGTCGCTGGATTGGGCTCCGCGGTCGTCGACTTCGCAGAACAGGTCGGTCTGGATGCCGCCCTGATGGTCAAAGTCACTCATGCCGATGCCTGCTAAGCGAACATGCATGCCTTCCTGCCAGATGTTGTCGAGCAGTTCGAGCGCAACTGCCACGAAGATGTTCTCATCGTCGGTCGGATGAGGCAGCCGGCGCTGTGCCGAGCGACCGCTTCCATACGAATACTTAAGCTTGAGCGTCACCGTGGCGCCCGTCAGTCCCTGACGTCGCAGGCGGCGTCCCACTGACTCGCCCAACAGCGCAATCGCCGCTTCGATGTCCCCGCGCTCAGTCAAATCTTTCGCAAAGGTGCGCTCATTGCTCACCGATTTAACCTCACGCTCTTCATCGAGACTTGTGACTTCGGAGATTTCGAGTCCCAGCGCACGCTGGCGCATGCGTTCGCCGTTGACGCCAAAAATAGAGGCCAAGGTGGATTCCGGTGCACGTGATAGCTCGCCGAGGGTGTAGATGCGCATACGGCGCAGTCGCTCCTCGGCCGAGCGCCCGATGCCGCTCATGGCAGATACCGGCAGCGCGGCCAAAAAGCGCTGCTCGGTTCCGGGTCGCACGATGGTCAGCCCAAACGGCTTATCCCGCTCACTTGCGATCTTTGCGACCGTCTTGTTGCAGCCCACGCCAATGGAGCACGTTACTCCCAGCGCTGCCACACGGTCGCTTATACGCCGTGCAACCAGCAGCGGGTCCTCGGGCGCAAAGCGACCCGGTGTGATATCGATAAATGCCTCGTCGATGGATACGCGCTCCACGCGCGGCGTCTCCTCGGCAAGAATCGCCATGACCTGCGCGCTGACCTCGCGGTAGCGATCGAAATGCCCGTGCGTCCAAATGGCCTGCGGACACAGGCGCCGTGCCTCGGCTGAGGGCATGGCGGAGTGTACGCCAAAGCGACGCGCCTCGTAAGAACAGGTGGACACAACGCCACGAGAATCGGCGTCCCCGCCCACGATGAGCGGCTTTCCGCGCCATTCGGGATGATCGAGCATCTCCACGCTCGCAAAAAACGCATCGAGGTCCATGAGGCCCACCGCCGGACCCGTCCAGGGAGGCGGCGTGACGCCCATGGCATCCTCATAACCGTATGTATGTTCGCGTCTTTCCATGTCATGAGTATACCGCGCAGCTCATGTGGGGTGCGTGTATGTGCTTGCAAATCCCGAATTCTTGTCTAAGATATGGATTTGCCCTCGACTACACCGAAGAAGTTGGTCTCACGGACTTCACCTGCCCGCGTCGATGGCGTATTATGTTCAACTGTTTGTTTGTAGTTGCAGCCTAAAGCTGCTTGGTTGGAGGAGTTTCCTTTGGCAGTCAAGATTCGCCTTGCTCGTCACGGCGCTAAGAAGCGTCCGTACTACCGTGTCGTCGTCGCCGATTCCCGCGCCCCGCGTGACGGTCGTATCATCGAGGAGGTTGGCCGCTACAACCCGATGACCGCCCCCAAGACCATCAACCTCGACCTCGAGAAGATCGCCGACTGGCAGTCCAAGGGCGCTCAGCTCACCGACGCCGTCGCCGCTCTGGTCAAGGCCGCCAACGAGGGCGAGAAGACCGAGACCGTCGTCAAGAAGTCCAAGAAGCAGCTCGCCAAAGAGGCCGAGGCCGCTAAGGCTGCCGCTGAGGCCGCTGAGGGCGCCGAGGAGTAAATCGTGCCTGAGGTTGACGCTGCACAGCTCGAGGGTGAGGCAATGCTCTCAGATCGCATCGCCGATCTCGTCGAATATCTCGTTGTTCAGATCGTCGACGACCCGGATTCCGTGAGCCTTGAGGTCATCGATGGTGACGACGCCTCTACGATTGAGGTTTCTGTCGCCGAGGATGACGTCGCTAAGGTCATCGGCCGTCGTGGTCGTACCATCAAGGCCATTCGCACGCTCGCCCGTGCACTGGCCGCTCGCCTCGACACTGCTGTCGAGGTAGAGGTTCTGGGCTAGGACCTTGAGGTCCCAGTACAAAAACATCGCCCGTGTGGTCAAGCCGCACGGAAGGAAGGGGGAGGTCCTCGCGCAGCCGCTGCGGGGGCTTCCTTCTGTATTAGAGCCGGGTATGCGTGTCGCCCTGACGCCGCCGGCGCTCAAGCGCGACCGCTTTTGCACGGTCGTGTCCGTCACCGATACGGGCGATGGTGATCTGGTCTCGTTTGAGGGCATTGACGACTTGACGGCCGCTGAGGGCATCACGGGATGCTACGTGCTGGCAAATCGTGACGACTTTGAGCTCGATTCGCTCGACGCTGCCTATACTGACCTGATGGGTCGCGAGGTGGTCGACGAGCGCTTCGGTTCGCTCGGCACGATCGTCGAGATCATGTCGACGCCCGCTAACGATGTTTGGGTTGTCGAGGGCGATCGGTACGGCGAGGTACTGATTCCCGTGATCGAGCAGGTTGTGCTCGATCTTCCCGACACAGGAACAATTTCCGTCCACGTTATGGACGGCCTGATCGATATGGACAAGTAGGGAGGACAACATGCTGATTGAGACCCTTTCGGTCTTTCCCGAGATGTTTGAGCCCGTCATGTCCACATCGATTTTGGGCCGCGCCCGCAAGGCCGGCCTTTTTGATTTTAAGGCGTATAACCTGCGCGACTGGACTCACGACCGCCATCGTACCGTCGATGACGAGCCGTACGGCGGCGGGCAGGGCATGCTCATGAAGGTCGAGCCTATCGCCGAGGCCATCGAGGCCATTAGCGCGGAGGGCCCCAAGCCGACGGTGGTGTTCTTCACCCCGTGCGGCGAGCCCTTTACGCAGTATGTGGCCGAGCGCCTGCTCAAAAGCGAGCGCCTGCTGTTTGTGTGCAGCCGTTACGAAGGTGTCGACGAGCGTGCCTATGCGTATGCCGACGAGCGCCTGTCGATCGGCGATTACGTGCTCACGGGCGGCGAGCTTCCCGCTATGGTCGTTGCCGATGCCGTCGTACGCCTGATTCCCGGCGCCCTTGGTGACGAGATGAGCAACGTCGACGAGTCGTTCTCGACCGCCGAGGACGGAGGCCTGCTCGAGTATGCGCAGTACACCCGCCCTGCCGAATTCAACGGCGAGGGCGTGCCGCCGGTGCTCGTGAGCGGTGACCATGCCAAGGTTGACGCCTGGCGCCGTAAGAATGCCATCGAGCGCACCTGCCGCTGGCGTCCCGACCTGATCGAGACGGCGCGGCTTACGCCCCAGGAGCGCGCATACGCGCAGGAGATTCTGGACGCTTCGTATTCGCAGGGCGAGGAGTGAGAATGGTTCCATCGCAGCATTCCGCGTTGAAGGGCGCCTTTGAGTGGATCGCGGTGATCGCAATCGCGTTCGTGGCCACCTTCCTGATCCGCACCTTTGTGGTCGAGCCCTTTGTGGTGCCTACTGGCTCCATGGAGGACACGATCGAGATCGGCGACCAGATCCTGGCACAAAAGGTGAGCCTCGAGCTCGGTCATCCCGTCAAGCAGGGCGATATCGTGGTGTTCCACAACCCCGATGCCACGTCCGAGCATGACGTGCTGGTAAAGCGCGTCATCGCCACGGCCGGTCAGACGGTCGACCTTCAGGACGGCAAGGTCGTCGTCGACGGCCAGGCGCTCGATGAGGACTATACGACCGGCATGAGCTGGCCGCTTTCGGTCCAGGCGCCCGCCGCCCAGGTGAGCTATCCCTACACCGTTCCCGACGGGTGTGTGTGGGTGATGGGCGACAATCGAGAGAACTCTGCCGACTCACGCTACTTTGGTCCCGTCGATCGCTCTGATTTGATCGCTGTGGCGCTTGTGCGTTACTGGCCGCTCAACCGCATCGGCGCTATCGACTAAAAACCGCTATAGTACAGTACCTAACCGTGTAATCGTTTCGACGAGGGGATATTAGAGGCATGAACGCTTCATCGCTTTCCTTCCAAGACATCATCCTGCGCCTCCAGCAGTACTGGGGCGAGCAGGGCTGCGTCATTATGCAGCCCTATGACTCCGAGGTCGGTGCCGGTACCTTCCATACCGCGACCACGCTGCGCTCGCTCGGTCCTGCCGAATGGCGCACCTGCTATGCGCAGCCCTGCCGCCGTCCCGCCGACGGTCGCTACGGCGAGAACCCCAACCGCATGCAGCACTACTATCAGTTCCAGGTGCTCATCAAGCCGTCGCCGGTCAACGCCCAGGAGCTTTACCTGGGGTCTCTTGCCGCTATCGGTCTGGACCCCAACGACCATGACGTCCGCTTTGTCGAGGACGACTGGGAGAGCCCGACCCTGGGCGCCTGGGGCCTTGGCTGGGAGGTCTGGCTCAACGGCATGGAGGTCACGCAGTTTACGTACTTCCAGCAGGTGGGCGGCATCGAGGTCGACCCCGTGCCCGTCGAGATCACCTACGGCCTGGAGCGTATCGCCATGTATGCCCAGGGCGTCAACTCCGTCTACGACCTGGTGTGGAGCTATCTGCCCGACGGCACGCCCATGACCTACGGCGACGTGTTCTTGGAGAACGAGCGCGAGTTCAGTGCCTATAACTTTGAGGTCGCCAACGTCGAGATGATGCGTCAGAAGTTTGACGACTACGAGGCCGAGTGCCATTCCTGCCTGGAGCGCAAGCTGCCGCTGCCCGCATACGACTGTGTCATGAAGTGCAGCCACGCTTTCAACCTGCTCGATGCCCGCGGCGCTCTGTCCGCGGTCGAACGTGCCAACTACATCCTGCGCGTCCGCGCCGTCGCCAAGGCGTGCTGCGAGGCCTATATGGCCGAGGTCGCCGGAGTCAACGAGAATGCCGACCAGGAAGGCGAGGTGGCGTAAGCCATGGCAGACGCTAAGGATTTCCTGTTTGAGATCGGTACGGAGGAAATGCCCTCCGCACCGCTGAACAATGCTGTCAAGCAGCTTGGCACTATGATCGCCAAGGGTCTCGACGAGGCCGGTCTGGCCCACGGCGAGGTCCGCGTGATCTCGAGCCCGCGTCGCCTGGCCGCGCTCGTTGCCGACGTCGCCACCGCGACCGATGAGGTTCACGAGGTCAAGCGTGGCTCTGCGGCCAGCATCGCCTTCGACGCTGACGGTAACGCCACCAAGGCCGCCCAGGGCTTCGCCCGCAAGTGCGGTGTGGCTGCCGAGGACCTGGTCCGTCGCGAGGACACCGACGGCCGTGAGTACGTTTTTGCCGAGAAGAACATTCCTTCCGCTCCGGCTACTCCGATCCTGACGGCCCTGTGCGAGAAGACCATCGCCGGCCTGCAGTGGCCCAACTACCGTAGTCAGCGCTGGGGCCACGAGCACGCCACCTTCGTGCGCCCGGTCCGCTGGATCTGCTGCCTTCTGGGCGAGGATGTTGTGCCCGTGTCGTTTGCCGACGTGACGAGCGGCAACACTACGCGCGGCCATCGCGTGCTTGGCCCCGGTGACCACGTTGTCGCTAGCCCCGCCGCCTACGAGCAGGTGCTCGAGGACGCCGGCGTGCTTTCTGCCGAGCGCCGTCGCGAGGCGATTCTAGCCGGTATCGCCGAGGTCGAGGCTGCCCGTCCCGGCTGCCATGTCGATACGCCCAAGAAGGTCTTTGAGGAGGTTATCAACCTCTGCGAGTGGCCGACGGTGCTCGTCGGTACCTTCGATGAGGAGTTCCTCAAGGTCCCGCACGAGATCATCTGCGAGTCCATGCTCACCAACCAGCGCTACTTCCCGATCTATGACGGCGAGGGCAAGCTGACGCGTGAGTTCGTGGTCGTCTCCAACAGCAAGCCCGAGAATGCCGAGCGCGTGATCGACGGCAACGAGCGCGTCGTGCGCGCACGCCTGGACGACGCCAAGTTCTTCTACGAGGAGGATCTGAAGATCTCCCTCGACGAGTTCCGTGAGCGCCTGGCCAAGGTCGCCTTCCAGGAGAAGCTCGGCAGCGTGCTCGCCAAGTCCGAGCGCATCGAGCAGCTCGCGCTCGCTATTGCCCGCGAGGCTCATCTGGGCGCCCATCTTGCCGCCGACGCTGCTCGCGCCGCGCATCTGTGCAAGGCAGACCTGGTGTCCAACGCCGTCGTCGAGTTCACGAGCCAACAGGGCGTGATGGGCGGTTACTACGCCACCGCGATGGGGGAGAACGACGAGGTCGCCCATGCTATTCGCGATCACTATCGTCCCCGCTTTGCCGGTGACGAGCTGCCCGAGGGTACCGCTGGCTGCATCGTGGCCTGCGCCGACAAGCTCGATACCATCGCCGGTATCTTTGCCATCGGCGAGCCCCCGACCGGCTCCTCCGACCCCTACGCGCTGCGTCGTGCCGCTATCGGCATCATCAACATCCTGCGCGACCGTCTGCCGATCGACCCCACGTCGCTGATCGACTTCGCCCTTGAGCTCTATAGCGAGCAGGGCATTGAGTTCGACGCCGCCGAGGTCGCCCAGCAAGTTCGTGACTTCTTCCACGGCCGCCTGGTGAGCATGGCCCGCGACGAGAAGATCCCGGCCGATACCGTTGCCGCCGTCTCTGCGGTGCACATCATCGCCCCGTCCGTCTTCTTCGCCCGCTGCGCCGCCCTCGACGAGGCCCGCAAGAACGATGCCGAGACCTTCGACAACCTGGCTACCGCCTATGCCCGCGCCGCGCACATCTCCAAGCCCGAGCTGGGCGCGGAGTACGACCGCAGCCTGATGGGCGAGGCCGAGCTCGCGCTCGCCGACGCCTCCGAGGCTGCCCAGACCGCTGTCGATGCCGCCCTTGCTGCCGAGGACTACCCGGCCGCATTTGCCGCGCTCGCCGCCCTGCGCGCCCCCATCGACCGCTTCTTCGACGAGGTTATGGTCATGGACAAGGACGAGCAGCTTCGCGATAATCGCCTTAAGCTGCTCAACCGCTTCGAGGCCGTTTTCTCCGGCATCGCCAACATTGGTGAGCTTGCCCGCAAAAAGTAAGCTAGCCTGCGCATAAGCGCAAAAGGAGCCCCGCATGGATTGCCCGGTCACCGCTCGTCCCACCGTTATCGTTATCTCCGACTCGCTCGGCGATACCGCTTGTGAGGTGGTGCTTGCGGCGTCCGGGCAATTTGATGAAGGGGCTTTTCGCGTTTTGCGCCTGCCTAAGGTGACCTCCGTGGAGCAGGTCAAGTCATTTGTGGGGCCGCGCGTCGATGCCGACCATCGCGATATCGCCGTGTTCCATACCATCGTCGACCCGGCCCTTCGTGCTCGCGTACTCGACTACTTGGGCATGCTGCACATTCGCTCGGTCGACCTGATCGGTCCGACGCTCGCCGTGCTTTCATCGCTTATCGGCGTTGCGCCCAAGGGCGTGGCGGGCGTGATTCACAAGACCGACGATCGCTATTTCCATCGCATTGAGGCTATGGAGTATTTCGTTGAGCACGATGACGGGCGCGGTTGCGACGATCTGTCGGGTGCCGATATCGTGCTGCTGGGCGTGTCGCGCACGTCCAAGACCCCGCTGTCGATGTATTTAGCCTATCAGGGCTACAAGGTCGCCAATGTCCCATTGGCGCATGGCATGGAGCCACCCAAGTCGATTTACGAGGTCGACCCGATGCGCCTGTTCGGCCTGATTTCGACCGTTGACGTGATTTCTGAGATCCGCGATAGCCGCTTGGGGGATGATAACGCCCGTGCCGTTGCCGGCTCCTATGCTGAGCCCGAGAGCGTACGCAGCGAGCTCGAGGAGGCCCGTGCCCTCATGAAGCGCCTGGGCTGCTTTGTGGTGCGCACCGACGGCAAAGCCATCGAGGAAAGCGCTGCCGAGATCATTGCCCACCTCGAGGAGATCCAGGAAGCCAGGGCCCGCCGTGCCGCCCGCCGCGCTCAACAAAAGTAGCTCACTTGGGACAAGGTTGTTTGGGTAGCTAATTTGGGACGGGGCTCTTTTAGCTACCCAAAGAGAATACTTGGAAATAATGCTGATAAATGGTAAAGCGATTTAGCAAAAGCATCGCATCCGACCTGCATTTTCCTTGTAGTGGTATCTTCATAAGGTAACCACCTTTACCTACCGTTTACCGCCGGTTTTAGCACGTTTACCAAACCGCGCACCCTCTGCTCAAGCCTGTCCAAAACCCGCCGTATAGTTCCCTCACGGCCCGCATCCGGCGGGTCGATTCGTTACCACGGTCGTGCGCGTGAGCGCATGGAAGGGGAAGCATCGTGAGCGATTGCAAGAGGGTTTACCGTTTTGGAACCGACGCCCAGGGCACCTGTGTCACTGAGGGCGACAAGTCCATGAACTTTGTGCTTGGCGGCAAAGGCGCAAACCTTGCCGAGATGAGCCGCATCGGCCTGCCGGTCCCCGGTGGCTTTACCATTACCTGCCAGACCTGTGTCGAGTATTCCGGTGCCGGTAACGTCTGGCCCGAGGGCGCACTCGATGAGATCGTTGCCGCCGAGGCCGACCTCGAGGCCCGTTGTGGCAAGAAGCTCGGCGACGCCTCCGACCCGCTGCTCGTGTCGGTTCGCTCGGGCGCTCCGTTCTCCATGCCCGGCATGATGGACACGGTCCTCAACCTGGGCCTCAACGACGATTCCGTCCAGGGCCTTATCGCGCAGACGCAGAATCCGCGCTTTGCCTGGGACAGCTACCGCCGCTTTATCCAGATGTTTTCCAACGTCGTCATGGGCGTCGATGCCGACCTGTTCGAGAACGCTCTGACCCAGGCGCGCCTGGTCGCCGGCGTTCGCGTCGATTCCGAGCTTTCGGCCGAGGACCTGCAGGAGCTCGTCGAGACCTTCAAGGGGATCTTCTCCGACAACGTTGAGGCCGCCCTGTACCCCGAGCTCGAGGTCGCCGACGGCAAGCCCGTCTTCCCGCACGACCCGGAGCTTCAGCTGCGCCTTGCCATTCAGGCTGTCTTTGGCAGCTGGATGAACGAGCGTGCGTGCATCTACCGCAAGCAGCATGCTATCTCCGACGAGCTCGGTACCGCCGTCAACGTGCAGGCCATGGCTTTTGGTAATAAGGGCGAGACCTCCGCGACCGGCGTTGCCTTTACGCGCAACCCGGCCGACGGCACTAAGGAGTTCTACGGCGACTTTCTGGTGAACGCCCAGGGCGAGGACGTTGTCGCCGGCATCCGCAACACCGAGCCCATCGCCGACCTCAAGACCACCCCGGGCCTCGAGTCCGCAGGCGAGGAGCTCGAGCGCGTGTTCCTGACGCTCGAGGATCACTATCGCGATATGTGCGATATCGAGTTCACCATCGAGCAAGGTAAGCTCTGGATGCTCCAGACTCGCGTGGGCAAGCGCACCGCTACCGCCGCCCTGCGTATCGCCATCGAGATGGTCGAGGAGGGCCTGATCACCCGTGAGGAGGCCGTGAGCCGCATCGACCCCGCACAGCTCGACCAGCTCCTGCACCCGCAGTTCGACGCCTCCAAGAAGTACGAGGCCCTGGCCAGCGGCCTTAACGCCAGCCCTGGTGCCGCCGTGGGCGAGGTCGTGTTCTCGAGTGATGGCGCCGTCGCGCGTTCCGCCGAGGGCCATAAGGTCATTCTGGTTCGCTGGGAGACCAACCCCGACGACCTGAAGGGTATGGTTGCCGCCGAGGGCATCCTGACCAGCCACGGTGGCAAGACGAGTCATGCCGCCGTTATCGCCCGCGGTATGGGTACGCCCTGCGTCTGCGGCGTCGAGCGCTTCCATATCGACGCCGCCGAGAAGATCGTGCACATCGAGGGCAGTGACCGCGTGCTGCATGAGGGTGATGTCATCTCCATCGACGGTACCCAGGGTATCGTCGTCGACGGCGCCGTCGATCTGGTTTCGGCCGAGCTCACCGGCGATCTGGACACTATCCTGTCCTGGGCCGACGAGATCCGTCTGGACGAGACCGACGGTCACGCCAACCATGTACGCGTCAACGCCGACAACCCCGAGGATGCCGCGCTCGCGCTCGAGTTTGGCGCCGAGGCCATCGGCCTGTGCCGCACCGAGCACATGTTCCTGGGCGATCGCAAGAACATCATCCAGAGCTTTATCCTGTCCGACGATGAGGCCGTGAAGCAGCAGACCCTGGTCGATCTGCTCAAGGTTCAGACCGAGGACTTCCTGGCGATGTTCAATACCATGTCCGGCCGCGATGTGGTCGTTCGCCTGCTTGATCCGCCGCTGCATGAGTTCCTGGATGATCCCCGCGAGCTCGAGGTCGCCATCACCAAGAAGGAAGCCGCTGGCGCCAGCGAGGAAGAGCTTGCCACCCTTCGCGCCCGCCTGCGTCGTATCGACGGCATGGTCGAGTCCAACCCGATGCTCGGCCTGCGTGGTGTGCGCCTGTCCGTCGTCTTTAGCGATCTGCCGCTCATGCAGGTTCGCGCCGTCGCCACGGCTGCTGCCCGACTTATCAAGGAGGGCGTCGACCCGCGCCCCGAGATCATGGTTCCGCTCGTCTCCATCACGGCCGAGCATGTTCAGACCCGCGAGGTCATTGAGCGCGTAATCGCCGAGGTTTCCGCTGAAGAGGGCGTCGAGCTCAACATTCCCGTGGGCACGATGCTCGAGCTGCCGCGCGCCTGCATGGTCGCCGACGAGATCGCCCAGCACGCCGACTTCTTCTGCTTTGGCACCAACGACCTCACCCAGACGACCTTCGGCTTCTCCCGCGATGATGCCGAGGCCAAGTTCATCCCGCTGTATCTGCACAAGAAGATTCTGAAGGACAACCCCTTCGAGACCATCGACACGGCGGTTCTCGAGCTCGTGCGCATGGCCGTCGAGAAGGGTCGTGCCACCAACCCCGGCATGCACTTTGGCGTGTGCGGCGAGCACGGCGGCGACCCCAAGTCCATCAAGGGCCTGTTTAACGTGGCCGACGTGGACTACGTGTCCTGCTCGCCCTATCGCGTGCCCCTCGCACGCCTGGCTGCCGCTCAGGCCAAGCTCGAGGCCAAGCGCAACGCCTAGCGCCCCGCACATCGACGTCTAGTGTAGCCCCCCTTCATGCCGCCCGTCTCATTCGTGAGGCGGGCGGTTATCATGTGCGGGTTTTGTCTTTTTGTCTGCGTAAAAAATTGTTCTTGCAGCAGAAACCCGCGCGTGTATACTCGAATACGTTTGTTCAACTACGTGCCGGCCAAGATGGTACGGCACCTCTAGAAGAGTAAGGAATTGCACATGGATTACATCCGCGCAATCGAGCGTCAGCAGATCCGCGAGGACATTCCTCAGGTTCGCGTCGCCGACAACGTCAAGGTTCACTACCGCATTAAGGAAGGCGACCGCGAGCGCATCCAGGTCTTCCAGGGCGACGTCATCCGCATGGCCGGCGCCGGTGCCCGCGAGACCTTCACCGTCCGCAAGATGTCCTTCGGTGTCGGTGTTGAGCGTACCTTCCCGCTTCACAGCCCCAAGATCGCCAAGCTCGAGGTCGTTCGTCATGGTCGCGTCCGCCGCGCCAAGCTGTACTACCTCCGCGACAAGGTGGGCAAGGCTGCTCGCATCCCCGAGAAGCGCTAAGAAGATCGCAGCGTCTGTCCACTCGTTTGGACACAAGGGTCACCTTCGGGTGGCCCTTCTTTTTATCTGATTTGCATGCAAGGAGGGCCTGGTATGGCCAACATGACGAGCTCGGTTTCGGCATCGCAGGTTGCCGGCGAGCTGGCGAGCGCTACGTTTGAGGAGATTCCCGCCCTCGTGGAGCATTATCGCGAGGATCCGCGCCAGCAGGTGATCAAGGCTTGCGAGCGTGCCCTCAAACGCCATGCCAAAGAGCTTGCCGAGCGCGAGCGCGTCAATGACATGTACGAGCTTATGCATGAGCTTGGTGGCGATGGGGTGGTCGTTGGTGTCGACGAGGTGGGTCGCGGATCGGTGGCCGGTCCTTTGACGGTATGCGCCGTCTGTCTTCCTATGGAGCCGCGCGTCTGGGGTATCAACGATTCCAAAAAGCTCACGCCCGCGCGCCGCGAGTTGCTCTCGGTGAAGATTGCCGAGGTGGCGACGGCAATCGGTTTTTGCCATATCGCGCCGAAGGATATCGATGAAATGGGCATGGCCCGTGCTATCCGTACCGCCGTTGCGGGCGCCGTGGCCGATACGGGACTTGAACCCGACTGCGTCCTCATGGATGGCAACCCCTTGGGCGCCGTTCCCAACGAGCGCGATGTGGTGAAGGGCGATGCCAAAATCGCCTGCATCGCCGCAGCGTCCATCATGGCCAAGGTCACGCGTGACGAGATGATGGTCGAGTACGACGCCGAGTATCCCGAGTACCATCTGGCCGAGTCGAAGGGCTATGCAAGCCCCGAGCATATCGAGGCCATTCGCAAACATGGACTTTGTCCACTGCACCGCGTGAGCTTTTGCGGAAACTTTCTGCAGACTGAGCGCCTTTTCTAGGTCAATTGTGGAGACAGGGACCTCTGGGGTTTTATAAACCTGCTGGTAGCGGGCCGTATGCAACACAATTGCTGCGCACGACCCGTTTTTTGACGGCATTTGGTCAGCTTTTGGTTTGCTTCCGGTACTTACCCGCATGAAAGGTGCCCTCATCATCGGGGCAATGCAGCGTGCGGGAAAGGAGACCCCATGAGTGCCGCAAGCAAAAAGAGCAAGACGCAGCAGCTCAAGGAGCGTTGGGAAAACGGCGAGCTCGACTGCGGGGCGATGACGCCCGAGTTTATCAAGGGACTCAGTCCCCGCGAGCTGGGCATGCTGGGCGAGCTGATCACCATCGACTACTTTAACGAGCGCGGCTACACCTTGCTGGAGCAGGGTTATCGTTGCTCCGAGGGCGAGGCCGATCTGGTGCTGCTCGATGAGCTCGACGATGTCGTGGTGATGGCCGAGGTCAAGACCAGACGCGTTGCGCTGGATTGCAGCACGCGGGTCTTTCCCGAGGAGGCTGTGGACGCCCGAAAGCAACGCCGCTATCGCCGCATCGCAAGTTGCTATCTCATGGAGCATTATCCGCTCAAGGCGATTCGCTTCGATGCCGTGGGTGTCACCATTCGTGGCGGGCATATCGCCGAGATCGAGCATCAGTACAACGCGTTCGATTGGCAGGTGTCGTGATGGCGTTCGAGACGTTTGCCGTTCACGCGGCCTGCATCCGCGGCGTCGAGGCGATTCACGTCACGGTCGAGGTCTCGCTTGCCGGCGGCGTGCCGGGCATCCAGATGCTCGGCATTCCGAGTATGGAGGTGATGGAGTCACGCGGTCGTATTCGCTGCGCGATGCGCTCCGCCGGGTTCGAGATCCCGCGCTCGGGCATTACGGTCAATCTGGCGCCCGGCGATATTCGCAAGACCGGTAGCGGCTTTGATCTGCCCATCGCCATCGCGGTATTGGCGGCCGATGGTCAGATTCCCCGCGACAACCTCGATCGTTGTCTTATTGCTGGTGAGCTTGGCTTGGACGGTACGGTGCTTCCTGTCAAGGGCGAGGTGGCGTTTCAGCTATTGGCGCGTGATATGGGGCTGTCCTTTATCGCCGGCAGGTCCGACCAGCATGTGCCGCTTGCGGGCGTTGATTGCGGCTTTATCGATCATCTGTCTCAGCTTGCTCGCGGCATGGGCGATGCCGTGCGTCATTATCTGGATTCCGAGGGCGTCGAGGTGACCTTTGAGCCCGAGCTCGACTATGCCGACGTACTGGGGCAGGAAGTCGCTAAACGCGGCATGGCGCTGGCGGCAGCGGGTGAGCTCGGTTTGCTTATGATCGGGTCCCCGGGATCGGGCAAGACGATGCTCGCCCGTCGTATGACCGGCATCCTGCCCGAGCTTTCTGTTGAGGACCAGCAGGAGGCGCTGTGCATCCATTCGGTCTTGGGTGAGAACATCGATGGCTTATTGGCGGGGCACCGGCCGTTTCGAAGTCCCCATCACAGCATTTCAACGGCTGGCCTCATTGGCGGAGGACGCCCGGTGCATCCGGGTGAGATCAGCCTGGCTCATGGCGGCGTGCTTTTTTTGGACGAGCTTGCCGAGTTTCCCACGGGTGTGCTGCAGACGCTGCGTCAGCCCATCGAGCGCGGCTATGTGAGGATCGTGCGCGTCGACGGGGCCTTTACCTTCCCGTCGCGCTTTCAGCTGCTGGCTGCGAGTAATCCCTGCCCCTGCGGCTTTTTGGGCGACCGTGAGGTGCCATGCCGCTGCTCGGCATCGATGGTCGAGCGCTATCGGTCTAAACTGCGCGGTCCTTTGGCCGACCGTATCGACATGATGATCGATGTGACCCGTCCCGACCCCCAGGTGATTATCGAGGGAGCGGAGGGTATGTCGTCGGCCGAGTTACGTGACTACGTTGTGCGCGGTCGCGCCTTTCGCGCCTGGCGCGAGTCCCGTATGGACGATGCGGATGCCGAGGCCGAGGATGACGAGACGCGGTCCATTGACGGCGTCGTATCGACCTTTGAGCTCGATGATGCGGCGGAGAAGTGTGTGCTCGGCCTGTCGAAGCGCACGCATCTCACGGGCCGCGGCATCGTGCGCCTGGTTCGCATTGCGCGTACAATCGCCGACGTCGCCGAGAGCGAGCAGGTGACGCAGGACCACGTGCTCGAGGCGGCGATGTACCAGGGAAGGAGGGACCAATGATGGCCGAGGGGACCTTCGAGCTGCATCCAGGTGACGCGTTGTATCCCGAGACCGTTTTGGAGCTTTCTGATGTACCCCAGACGCTCTATGTGCGCGGCAACCCCGAGGTGCTTTCGACGCCCGCGCTCTCCATCATCGGCGCGCGCAAGGCCTCTCCGTATGGTCTTGCCGTGGCAGAGCTTGCGGCAAAGGTTGCGGTCGAGGCGGGCGTGACGGTAGTTTCGGGCGGCGCGGTCGGTTGTGACCAGGCCTCGGGTTGGGCTGCGGTCAACGCTGGCGGCAAACACGTCGTGGTGCTGGGGACGGGCGCCGACGTGGTCTATCCGCGCTCGAGCGCGGGGCTTATTACGCGCACGCTCGATACGGGTGGCGCGGTCGTGTCGATCTCCCCGTGGGGCATGGGTCCTCGCAAGTTTGCCTTTCCGCGCCGCAATCGCGTGATCGCGGCCCTGTCGCAAGCCCTCTTTGTATCCGAGGCGGGTATGCCTTCCGGGACGTTTTCTACAGCCGAGGCTGCTATGGATTTGGGGCGTGAACTTCTTGCCGTGCCGGGGTCGATCCTATCGCCCGAGTCGCGTGGCACGAATTACCTCATTGCGAACGGTGCCTGCTGCATCATCGACGAGGAATCTATCGAGATGGCTATCTCACGCATCTACGGCACCCTGCGCTACTCGCGCCCCGATGCTCCCGGTATTGCCGACCTGGATCCAACACAGCAGACCGTGATGCATGCGCTTATCGCCTCTCCGCTCAAGGTCGACGACATCGCGGCGCTCGTCTCGCTCGATGCCGTCGGCGTACTCAAACTCCTGGGTTCGCTTGAGCTCGAGGGTCTTATCGAGCGCATGATGGATGGAAGGTATGCGCCCTCCAAGTTTGCCCTTCACGCCCAGACACCCTTCGGTCACAATGGAAAACGTGTCAATTAGAAAGGTGTTTGCAGATGCAGTTCGATCAGGTGACAGTTATCGGTGGCGGTCTGGCGGGTTCGGAGTGCGCGATCCAGCTGGCAGATCGCGGGTTTGCCGTAAAGCTGTGCGAGATGCGCCCCCAGGTGAGCTCCCCGGCCCACCATACCGATCACCTGGCAGAGCTCGTCTGTTCCAATTCGTTTAAATCGACCCGTCCGGACTCTGCGGCGGGCTTGTTAAAGGCCGAGCTTGAGCGCATGGGTTCAGTCCTGCTCGATTGCGCCCATCGCGCGGCTGTTCCCGCCGGTGGCGCCTTGGCAGTCGACCGCGTCAAGTTTTCCGAGCTTGTCGAGGCCGAGGTTGCCGCACGTCCCAATATCGAGGTCGTGCACGGCGAGGTCACGCAGATTCCCGAGGGCCACGTGGTCATTGCCGCCGGCCCCCTGTGCTCGCCGGCGCTGAGCGAAGAGGTCATGAAGCTCGTCGGTGGCGACGCCCTTGCGTTCTTCGATGCCGCGGCGCCGATCGTCGATGCCTCCACGCTCGATATGGACGTGCTGTTCTCGCAGTCGCGCTACGAGGAGCAGGGGAGCGGCGACTATCTCAACGCTCCGCTCAACAAGGAGGAGTACGAGGCCTTTATCGAGGCGCTTACCACGGCCGACCGCGTGGTGCTCAAAGACTTTGAGGGCGGCGATCTGTTCCAGGCCTGCCAGCCCGCCGAGGAGGTCGCGCGCACGGGCAAGGATGCCATCCGCTTTGGTGCCATGAAGCCCGTCGGCCTCACCGACCCGCGTACCGGACGTCGCCCCTGGGCGGCGATTCAGCTGCGTGCCGAGAACAAGGAGAAGACCGCCTATAACCTGGTGGGCTTCCAGACCAACCTGACCTTTGGCGAGCAGAAGCGCGTCTTCCATATGGTGCCGGGCCTGGAGAACGCTGAGTTCTTCCGCTACGGTGTCATGCACCGTAATACCTTTGTCGACGCCCCGCACGTGCTCGATGGCACCTTTGCCGTGCCTGGTACCGGCGTGCGCCTGGCCGGTCAGATCACCGGCACCGAGGGGTACATGGAAGCCGTGGCGACCGGTCTGCTCGCGGCGCTCAACACCTATGCCGAGGCTATCGGCGCCGCGGGCGTCGAGTTGCCCCGCGTGGGCGCCCTGGGCGCGCTCGTGGGCTATGCGACCGATCCTGCCACCGTGGGCTACCAGCCCATGCATGTCAACTTTGGCCTGGTGCCGCCGCTCGAGGACGGTAAGCGTCGCAGCAAGCGCGACCGCTACCAGGCGTATGCGGACCGTGCGCTTGAGGCTCTTGATGCCTATCTGGCCACTCGCCCCGATCTGTTTGGAGGCGACCGGTCATAGCCTTTGACCTGTACGATGCCGTCGACTCGTTTATCGCCTATATCTCACGTGTCGAGGGACTTTCTCCCAACACGGTGTCGGCCTATGGCTCGAGGCTGGAGCGCTTTGCTGCCTGGTGCGAGCGCGAGGATATAGATGCTTTCGCTGCCGACGTGCGCACCATTCGTCGCTATCTTGCCGAGCTTTCGCGTGAGCAGGTGGCTCCCCGAACGCTTGCGGCGCATCTGTCGGCTATCCGATCGCTCTATCGATGGATGGCTGCCGAGGGGGTCGTGGAGGGCGATGTGGTCTCGGCAATTTCCTCGCCCAAGCTCCCGCGCGATCTACCCGGTGTGCTGACGACCCAACAGGTGGAGGCGCTGCTCAAGACGCCTGATACCTCAACACCCGCGGGACTGCGCGATGCGGCGATGCTCGAGCTGCTCTATGCCTCGGGCGCCCGTATCTCTGAGCTCGCAGCACTCAATGTGGAGTCCATTGCGTGGTCCGAACGCACGCTGCGCCTGTGGGGCAAGGGGAGCAAAGAACGTATCGTCCCTCTGTATCGTCGTGCGCTCGAGGCGACGCGTCTCTATATTGAGGAGGGGAAGCCGGAGTTGCTCGCTCAGGCAAAGCGTCGTGACCTCGCTACCGGGCCGCATCCGCTGCTTATATCGGCGCGCGGTAATCGCATGAGTGCGGCCATGCTCAGGCGGCGGTTTCATATGCTGGCGACGCTCGCCGGCATTCCGGCCGACATCGCCCCGCATGCGATGCGCCATACCTTTGCGACCGACTTGCTCGAGGGCGGCGCGGACCTGCGCTCGGTTCAAGAGCTGCTGGGTCATGCGAGCCTGTCCACGACGCAGATCTACACGCATCTCACACCCGATCGGCTTAAACGTGCCGTGGCTCAAGCTCATCCCCGCGGTGAGTAACGCGCGGCGATTTTTTGAGAGGGATGCCCTCCATGCCGCACTCAGGTGTGTGGTTTTGATTGCGGGTTGGCAGGAAGAAGCAATCCTGCTATCATTCATCGGGTTGCTTCACGGCAACATGTTTTTATCACGCACGCGCGGCTACTTCATACCGTGGTGCCCGGGCTTTGGTAGCACATGTCCGGGTTGGTTTTGGAGGATGACCCCGCGCGGAGGCAAACCACAGGAGGTTTAACATGGCTACCAAGATTAATATCCGCACCCTGCTCGAGGCCGGCTGCCACTTCGGTCACCAGACCCGTCGCTGGAACCCCAAGATGAAGCCGTTCATCTTCGGTGAGCGCAACGGCATCTACATCCTCGACCTCAAGCAGACCATCCTCGACGCCGACCAGGCCTACACCTTCGTCAAGAACGTCGCCAAGGGCGGCAACGTGCTGTTCGTCGGCACCAAGAAGCAGGCTCAGGAGGCCGTCAAGAACGCTGCTGAGCGCGCCAACATGCCTTACATCAACCAGCGTTGGCTCGGCGGCATGCTGACCAACTTCGTCACCATCCGCTCCCGCATCAACCGCATGGAGGAGCTCGAGGCCATGGTCGAGGACGGCCGCATGGCTGTTCTGCCCAAGAAGGAGCAGGCTGTTCTCGGCAAGGAGCTCACCAAGCTTCAGACCAACCTCGGTGGTGCCCGCGACATGAAGGGTCTGCCCCAGGCTCTCTTTGTCATCGACACCAAGCGCGAGGAGAACGCCATCAAGGAGGCTCAGCGCCTGAACATCCCCGTCGTCGCTCTGATCGACACCAACTCCGATCCCGACGAGGTCGAGTACGGCATCCCCTGCAACGATGACGCTATCTCCGCTGTCACCCTTATGTGCGAGCTCATGGCTGACGCCTGCCTCGCTGGCTCCGGCAAGGAGCAGGTCTCCGAGGCCGAGATGGCCGCTGAGCCCAAGGCCGAGTAAATCAGTCTTAGTTAATTCTTTTTCATCTTTTTGAAAGGAACCACAATGGCCCAGATTACCGCCGCTATGGTCAAGCAGCTCCGCGAGATGACCGACTCCCCGATGATGGAGTGCAAGAAGGCTCTCGTCGAGGCTGACGGCGACATGGACGCCGCTGTCGACGTTCTGCGTAAGAACGGCCTTGCCAAGGCTGCCAAGAAGGCTGGCCGTGAGACCAACGAGGGCGCTGTCGCCGCGTTCGTCTCCGAGGATGGCAAGACCGGCGCTCTGCTCGAGCTCTCCTGCGAGACCGACTTCGTTGGCTCCAACGCCAAGTTCACCGGCTTTGCTTCTAAGGTCGCTGAGGTTGTCGCTACCACCGAGCCTGCTGACGTCGACGCTCTGCTCGAGAAGCCGATGGGCGAGGAGACCGTTTCCTCCGAGCTCACCGAGATGATTCACATCATGGGCGAGAACATGAAGATCTCCCGCTTCGCCGCCCGCAAGGCCGAGAACGGCGCGCTCGCTTCTTACATCCACATGGGTGGTAAGATCGGCGTCCTCGTCGAGTTCGCCTTCGAGAAGGCCGAGACCGCTCAGGCTGAGTCCTTCAAGACCTTCGCTCACGACGTTGCCCTTCAGGTTGCCGCCGTCGCACCGATCTGCGCTACCCGCGATCAGGTTCCGGCCGAGACCGTCGAGCACGAGAAGCAGATCTACATGGCCCAGGCTGCCGAGTCCGGCAAGCCCGAGGCTATCCAGGAGAAGATGGCTGTTGGCCGTCTGGAGAAGTTCTACAAGCAGTCCGTGCTCACCGAGCAGGAGTTCATCAAGGACAGCTCCCTCACCATCAAGAAGTACGCTGAGCAGGTCTCCAAGGAGCTCGGCGACACCATTACCGTCGTTGCCTTTGACCGTCTGGTCCGTGGCGAGTAAATAAGCTCTTGTAGCTGGTAATGAGCAGGCTGTGGGTTTTACTCACAGCCTGCTTTTTCATGGCTCCCCGTTAAGCCTTTGTTATCATATTGAGAGTCTAATTAAAGGAGGATCGCTTTGTCCGACATCCGATATAAACGCGTGCTTCTTAAGCTTTCCGGCGAAGCACTGATGGGCGACGGCCAATATGGCATCGACCCCAAGGTTACCGACCATCTTGCCAAGCAGGTCAAGGAGCTGCTCGCCGTTGGCCATGAGGTCGGCGTCGTTGTCGGCGGCGGCAATATTTTCCGCGGCATGGCCGGCGCTGCCGGTGGCATGGAGCGTGCTCAGGCCGACTACATGGGCATGCTGGCAACCGTTATGAACGCGCTCGCCCTGCAGGATGCCTTCGAGCACAACGATGTTCCCTGCCGCGTGATGAGCGCTATCCAGATGAACGAGATCTGCGAGCCCTATATTCGTCGCCGCGCTATCAACCATCTGTCCAAGGGCAACGTCGTCATCTTCGCTGCCGGTTCGGGCAATCCGTACTTTACGACCGACACCGCCGCGGCTCTTCGTGCGTGCGAGATTGGCGCCGAGATTCTGATTAAAGCCACCAAGGTTGACGGCATCTACGACAAGGATCCCGTCAAGTGCGCCGATGCCGTCCGTTTTGACAAGATTACCTATCACGAGGTTCTCGTCCGCGGTCTGCAGGTTATGGATTCCACGGCTACGGCACTGTGTCAGGATAACCGTATGCCGATTTTGGTCCTCAACATCGATGGCGAGGACACCGTCAAGCGCGCGCTTTCGGGTGAGCCCGTCGGCACGCTCGTCTATCAGGAGGATTAAGCATGGCAGAGAACATCACCGCCCATATGGACAAGTCGCTCGAGTCCCTCAAGCATAACTTCTCCAAGGTTCGTACCGGCCGCGCCAATGCCAACATTCTGTCCGACATCACCGTCGATTATTACGGTGTCCCCACGCCGGTCACGCAGGTTGCCGCCGTCAAGACCCCCGAGGCTCACATGCTGCTCATCGAGCCGTGGGACAAGGCGCTCATCAACGCTATCGTCAAGGCCATCGGCGCTTCCGATCTGGGCATTACCCCCAACTCCGATGGCACCGTCGTTCGTCTGCCGTTCCCGGCCCCCACTGAGGAGCGCCGTCGCGAGCTCGTCAAGGAGTGCCGCGAGTACGCCGAGCAGGCCAAGGTGTCTATCCGTAACATCCGTCGCGACTTTAACAATAAGCTCGAGCGCGATGAGGAGCTCACCGAGGACGATGTCCGTCGCGAGCAGGCCAAGGTCCAGAAGCACACCGATGAGTATGTCGCCAAGGTCGAGGAGCTTCTGAAGGAAAAAGAAGCCGAGGTCATGGAGATCTAAGGTGCAATACGACGAGCATAAACTGGTCGAGTACTTTGCCGACGCCCCTGCGGGCGTCGGTTTTTCCGACCTTGACCTCAATAACATTCCGCACCATATCTCGTGCATCATGGACGGCAACGGTCGTTGGGCCACGTCGCGCGGTCTTGCACGCACCGAGGGTCATAAGGCAGGTATCGTCTCGCTGCGCGAGATCATTACCGCCTGCGTGCGCCTGGGCGTCGACGTGCTTTCTGCCTATGCGTTTTCTACCGAAAACTGGAACCGTCCGCAGCATGAGGTCAACGTCTTGATGCATCTGTTTGCCAAGACGTTTATCGACGAGCTGCCGCTTCTGAAGCGCGAAAACGTGCGTGTTGTCTTTTTGGGTGACATTTCCGCGCTGCCCAAGAAGACCCGCGACGTTTTTGAACGCGGTCTTGCCGAGTGCGCCGATCACACCGGTATGACGCTGGCGCTTGCCGTCAACTACGGCGCGCGTGCCGAGATTACCCGCGCTGTCCGTCAGATTGCACTCGACGCTGCCGCCGGTAAGATCGATCCTGCCGCAATTGATGACGACATGGTGGCTTCCCATCTCTATACCGCCGGCCTTCCCGATCCTGAGCTTGTGATTCGTACCTCTGGTGAGCTGCGCCTTTCGAACTATCTGCTGTGGCAGGTGGCTTATTCCGAATTCTACGTCACCGATACCTATTGGCCCGACTTTGATCGTTGGGGCCTTGTCGACGCCATTTTGGCCTATCAGGGCCGTGACCGTAGGTTTGGTGGTCTGAGCAAGACCGAGGAGGCTTAATCGTGTCCGATCGTCCCAAGGCAACTGCTCCCAAGACATCTGAGCGCAAGGCTGTCGCTGCGGGAGCGCCCGCAGCGAAGAATGGCACCGGTTCGTGGCTTGCGGGCTTTATTACCCGTGCCGCCGCCGGTATCGTCTACGCCGTTGTCTTTATCTTGTGCCTGGTTTTGGGTATCGTGCCCACGGCCATCTTTGTTTCTGTCATGAGCGGTCTTTGCTGCTATGAGTTTTTCCGTATGACAAGGCTCGATGGCAAGATGGCTAACGAGCGCATGGGTATCGCAGCCGCCGTACTCTTTCCGCTGTCGGCGTTGGGCGATTCGATGTTGCTGAATGCCCTGCTTTTTGCCCTGATGCTCGCTGTGGGCATTTGGTATGTCTGGTCGCCGCGTACCCGCATCTCTGATGTGGCCGTGACGCTCATGGGTCCCATCTACACTGGCTTTATGCTGTCGGCTATCGTGCTGCTGCGCGATGCCGTGCCCGGTTTTGCCGGTGCCCTGCTTTCAGTGGGCGTTTGCGCGTCCCTTTGGGTCTCCGATTCGTTTGCCTACATCGTGGGTAGCCGTATCGGCAAGCACAAGATGGTTCCCAAGATTTCTCCCAAAAAGAGCTGGGAGGGGTTTGTCGGCGGCATCCTGGGCTCGGTTTTGATTTGGCTCATCCTGTGGGCGACGCACTTCTACAAGCTCAGCCTGCCCTATGCGCTGCTGTGCGGCGTGGTTGTGTCCATTCTGGGCGTTATCGGCGACCTTATCGAGTCGCGCATCAAGCGTGGCGTGGGCGTCAAGGATTCCGGCAACCTTATCCCTGGCCACGGCGGCATGCTCGATCGTAGCGATTCGCTTATCTTCGGCTGCATCACCGCGCAGCTGTTGCTGATGATCGGAGGCGTGCTGTAATGTCCTTCCAGACGACGTATGGCTCCGATGGACGTCTCCGTGTTGCCATCCTGGGCTGTACAGGCTCTATCGGCACCCAGGCGCTTGATGTGTGCCGCCAGCATGCCGATCGCCTACAGGTGACGGCGCTGTCCGTTAACTCCAGTACCTCCGAGCTCGTTGCCGCTGCCCGCGAGTTCTCGGTTCCGGCGGTTGCCGTGGCCGATGTCGATCATGGCGATGACGCCGTGCTGCAGGAGTTGCCCGAGGGAACGAAGCTCGGCATTGGCGCGCAGGCGGTTTGCGAGCTCGCGCGTCGCGACGATGTCGACTGCGTGCTTGTCGCTATTGTGGGCGCCGCCGGTCTCGAGGCGAGCCATGCGGCCTTGACCTCGAATAAGCGCCTTGCCCTTGCCAACAAGGAGTCCCTCGTCGTCGGTGGCGACTTGCTTATGCCGTTGGCGCAACCGGGCCAGCTTATTCCAGTCGACTCTGAGCACTCCGCCATTTACCAGTGTTATCTGGGGGAGAACCCGCGCGAGGCTCATTGTATTTGGCTCACCTGCTCGGGCGGTCCGTTCTTTGGCCGCACGCGCGACGAGCTCGATCGCGTGACGCGTGCCGATGCCCTCGCGCATCCCACGTGGGCCATGGGTGCCAAGATCACCATTGACTCCGCCACCCTCATGAACAAGGGCCTGGAGCGCATTGAGGCCATGCATCTGTTTAACTGCGACCTCGACTTCATTAACGTGGTCGTGCAGCGTCAGTCCAAGATTCACTCTATGGTCGAGTTCGCCGACGGCTCCGTGATGGCGCATCTCGGTGCTTCCGACATGCGTATTCCCATCCAGTTCGCGTTCTCGTATCCCGAGCGTTGGGATACCCCGGCGCCTCGTATCGATTTCCGCGAGCTGGGGCAGCTCACGTTTGATGCTGCCGACAACGATACCTTCCGCTGTCTGGCACTGGCCGAGCGTGCCGGCAAGACGGGTGGCACCATGCCGTGCGTGCTCAATGCCGCCAACGAGGTCGCCGTCGATGCCTTCCTGCACGATGGCTGCAGCTTTACCGATATCGATCGCATCGTGGAATCCTGCATGGACGCCCACGATATGCAGGCGGTCGATTCGTTTGAGCAGCTTCGCGACATCGATGCGTGGGCGCGTGAAAAGGCTGCGCAGGTGCTCGCCGCAACCCGTTCCTAACCCATAAGGATTGCTTTTTCGTTTTATGGATACTGTTCTGAGTGTTCTCTCATCGGTCTTTTGGGGCTTGCTGATGCTTTCCGTCCTCGTGTTTTTGCACGAGGGCGGCCACTTTTTGGCGGCGCGTGCCTGCGGCGTCCGTGTGACCGAGTTCTTTTTGGGTCTGCCGTGCCGCTTTGACATCCATTACACGTCGCGTCGCATTGGAACCAAGTTTGGCGTGACCCCGCTGCTGCTGGGTGGCTACGCTGCCATCTGCGGTATGGATCCGACCGATGTCTCGTGCTCCGATCGCGTGCTCGCGGCTATCTATCGTCATGGTCGCGTGACCGTGGCCGACCTTGCTGTCGAGCTCGAGCTTTCCGAGGAGGATGTGCTCGAGGCATGCGCCCTTTTGCTGGGCTGGGGCTCCATCGCACCCTGGTATGAGGAAGGGGAGAAGCCCTCGCCGAGCTACTATCCCACCAAATATCAGACGTTGCCGCGAGATACGGCAGGCTATACCACCTTTGATGGTCGCCGTTTCGATCGCGAACATGCGACTGCCGAGGGCGATGTGTGGGAGCTGCCGTGCGGCGAGGCCGAGTTCCTTGCGCATGAGCGCTCGCACACCTATCTTGGCCAAGGCTTTCTCAAGCGCGCCTTTATGCTGCTCGCGGGCATTATCGTCAATATCTTGACGGGTTTTTTGCTCCTTATGAGCATCTATTCCATTGCGGGTGTCACCGTGCCGATGGATACCAACGTGATCGGTCAGGTTGACGAGGGGTCTATTGCCGCCAAGGCAGGTATCGAGGCCGGTGATGCGATCCTTTCGGTTGACGGTGTCTCATGTTCCACTTGGATGGATGTCTACGATGCCATCGGCAAGGCCGCCGGTAAGGACAATATTGCTATTGAGTATGAGCGCGATGGCAAGCAGTGCTCGACCTCGGTCGCACTCAAAGAGAACGAACGCCTGGGCGTTTATGCCTCTACGCAGGTGGTTCGTTTGGATCCCATCACCTCGGCGCGCCTCTCCTTCTCCTATGTTGCGCAGACGGCTGAGGGCGTGCTACGCCTGCTCCAGCCGCAGCATACGATGGAGATCCTCGATCAATCCTCCTCGATCGTGGGTATTAGCGTCATGTCCTCACAGGCTGCTGCTGCCGGCCCTGCTACGTTCCTTTCGTTTGCCGCCCTCATTTCGTTCTCGCTTGGCTTTATGAACCTGCTGCCCATCCCACCACTCGATGGCGGCAAGCTGGTCATCGAGATCATTCAAAAGATTGCGGGCCGCGAGCTTCCGCTCAAGGTCCAGACGATTGTGAGCTATGTGGGCATCGCGCTCTTCGCGCTGCTGTTTGTCTATATGCTTCGTTCCGACATCCTTCGATTTATTCTGTAGGGGAGTGTTTGGATTGTCTTTATCCCATCCTTTGCCTCGCGAGCTGACGCGTCCCGTGCATGTGGGCGGCGTGCAGATTGGTGGCGGCGCGCCGGTAGTGGTTCAATCCATGACCTGCACCGATACCGCTGATGCTCAGGCAACGCTTGCGCAGGTGTGTGCGTTGGCGCAGGCTGGCTGCGATATCGTGCGCGTGAGTGTGCCCACCGAGGCCGCGCTTGAGGGTTTCCGCACCATCTGTGCCGAGTCTCCGGTGCCGATTGTCGCCGATATCCACTTTAACCATAAGCTCGCCATTGGTGCCGTTGAGGCCGGTGCTGCCAAGCTGCGCATCAATCCCGGCAATATCGGCGATTGGGCCAAGGTAGACGCGGTGATCGATGCTGCGGGTGCCGCGGGCTGTGCGATTCGTATCGGCGTCAACGCCGGTTCGCTTGAGCAGGATATCGCCGAGCGCGACGACCTCACGCAGCCCGAAAAGCTCGTGATGTCGAGCGAGCGTTTCGTCAAGCATTTTGAAGACCGCGGCTTTACGAACATTGTGCTTTCGGCCAAGGCCCATAGCGTGCAAACGACGCTTGATACCTATCGCGCTCTATCGCGCGAGATACCGCATGTTCCGCTCCACCTGGGCGTGACGGAGGCGGGGACCAAGCTTCAGGGCACCATCAAGAGCTCTGTAGGCTTGGGTATCTTGCTTTCCGAAGGCATCGGCGACACCATGCGTGTGTCGCTCACGGCCGATCCGGTTGAGGAGCCGCCTGTCGCCTGGGGAATTCTACAGTCGCTGGGCCTGCGTCGCCGTGGTCCTGAGATTGTCTCGTGCCCCACGTGCGCCCGCTGCCAGGTTAACCTCATTCCCATCGCCGAGGAGGTCACCGAGCGGCTTAAGAACTATTCCGCGCCGCTTTCGATTGCCGTGATGGGATGTGCGGTCAACGGCCCCGGAGAGGCATCTGACGCCGACCTGGGCGTTGCCTGCGGGCGTGGTCAGGGCCTGCTCTTTTCGCATGGCCAGATCATTGGTAAAGTAGCTGAGGATCAAATTGTCGACGCGCTGATGGCCGAGGTCGACAAACTTATTGAGGAGAAGTAAATGACTCGAGCAATGTTTATGTCTAAGCTCTATGCGCCGACGCTTAAAGAGGATCCGGCGGACGCTGAGCTCGCCAGCCACCGCCTGCTGCTCCGTGCCGGCATGATCCGCAAGGAGGCCGCCGGTCTGTATTCCTACCTGCCGCTTGCTTGGCGCTCGATCCGCAAGATCGAGAATATCGTGCGCGACGAGATGGACGCCGCCGGCGCTCAGGAGCTCATGATGCCCATTATGGTCGACGCCGAGCTGTGGCGTGAGTCCGGTCGTATCGATGCCTATGGCAAGGAGCTTGTGCGCTTTGACGACCGTCATGGTCGCGAGTTCGTGCTGGGCCCCACCCACGAGGAGACCGTGACTGCCCTGGTGCGCAACGAGCTGCGCTCCTATAAGCAACTGCCCGTCAACCTGTACCACATTCAGGACAAGTTCCGCGATGAGTTCCGTCCCCGCTTTGGCCTGATGCGCGGCCGCGAGTTCATCATGAAGGACGCCTACAGCTTCTCTGCCACGCAGGAGAGCCTGCAGGAGGAGTACGACAAGATGAAGCAGGCCTACGCCAACATCTGCGAGCGCTGCTACATCAAGGCTCTGCCCGTTGTCGCCGACTCCGGCGAGATCGGTGGCGATACTTCCGTCGAGTACATGGCTTTGGCTGACGCCGGCGAGGCTTCGCTCGTCTACTGCGACGATTGCGGCTTTGCAGCCGACGATGAGGCCGCAAGCACCAAGGTCGTTGTGACCGAGGGTCCTGGCGACGGTACGCTTACCAAGGTCGAGACTCCGGGTATGGGCACCATCGAGGCCGTTGCAAAGTTCTTCGGCTTCCCCGAGAACGGTACGCGCAAGTCGCTGGCGTTGATCGATGCCGAGGGCAAGCCAGTCGTGGCCATTGTCCCGGGCGACCACGAGCTCAATGACTGCAAGGCCGAGCATGTCTTTGGCAAGGGCTATCGCATGATGACCGACGAGGAGCTTCAGGCGAACGGTCTGCACAAGGGCTTTATCGGGCCGGTTAATCTGCCCGAGGGCATCCGTCTGGTGTGCGACGAGAGCCTGCGCGAGTCCAAGCAGTGGGCCTGCGGTGCCAACGAGGTCGATTATCACTTTACCGGTGCCTGCCCCGAGCGCGACTTTACCGTCGATGAGTGGGCAGATCTGGTCACCGTCGTTGCCGGCGATCCCTGCCCGCACTGCGGCAAGCCGCTCTCTGCTGCCCGCGGCATCGAGGTCTCTCAGGTGTTCCAGCTGGGCACCAAGTACTCCGAGGCCATGGGTGCCACCTTTATGGACGAGGACGGCAAGGAGAAGCCGCTCATCATGGGTTGCTACGGCGTTGGTGTGTCCCGCTCGCTTGCTGCCGTCGTGGAGCAGCACAACGACGAGCACGGTATCGTCTGGCCGGTCTCCGTTGCCCCGTACGAGGTCGCGGTGATTCCACTTGACCCCAAGAAGGAAGAGTGCGCTACCGTCTGCGAGCAGATTGTTGATGGCCTGTGCGCCGAGGGTATCGAGGTCGTCGTCGACGACCGCGATGAGCGTCCCGGCTTTAAGTTTGCCGATAACGACCTCATGGGCTTCCCGTATCAGGTCGTTCTGGGTAAGCGTGGCCTCAAGAATGGTACTGTGGAGCTCAAGGACCGTGCCACGGGCGAGCGTGAGGACGTGGCGATCGACGAGGTCGTCGCCAAGGTTGCCGAGCTTGTTAAGGCGGCCCGCCGTTAATCGACGATTTCGCTTGTAGTTCGATATACGGGACGGCCCCGCATTTCTCCAGATCGGGGAGATGTGGGGCCGTCCTTTTATCTTGGGGCATCCTCGATATCTGAAAGAAAACCCCACAGCCCATATGAGCTGCGGGGTTTACCTTTGTGCCTCCGATGCGAAGTGAATCGCTCAGATATTACTGATAATCGACGACTTCGATCCAGTTCTTAAGGAACTCATCGTTCACATTACGCTTTCGAGCGAGCTCGGAAGCGGCGACGATGCTCGTCCACTGGCGCACGACCTGCATGGGCATGTCGGCGCGGTCGCAGTAGAGCTCCAGGTAGGCCTCGGCCTGGTCCTTGCTGTTGAGGGCAAAGAGCAGGTAGGTGGTGGCAACGTCGGCAGCAGGGGAGCCCTGGGTGGCGTGTGCCCAGTCGCACACATAGAGCTGGCCGTCGTCGCCGACGATGACGTTGGAGGGGTTGAAGTCGCCGTGGCAGACCTTGAACTCCTTGGTCATGCCGTCCAGACGCTCCTGAAGGTTGTAGCGCGTGGTGGCATTGAGCTGATCAAGGCTGTCGATCATGCGGGCGAACTTGTCGCGCTGACGGTTGAGCAGCGGGGAGGTGTAGCCGTGGATCTCGATCTGGAGGTCGACGAACATCTCGAGGTACTCACCAAAGCGCTGGGGCTCGGCAGTCATCTTCTCGGCAAGGGTGGTGCCCGGAACCTTCTCGGTCACGAGCGCCCAGCCGTTGGCGTTCTCGAGCTGGGAAACCTCGAGCGCCTTGGGGCTGCGGATGCCGCACTCATTGATGCGGGCAAGATTCAAAGCCTCGTTGAACACGTCGGAGACAGGCTTGGTCTCGTTAAAGACCTTGACGATCTTGTCGCCCAGGTCGTAAACGACCTTGTTGCCACGGCGGACGAGCTCGGTCTTGGAATCGGGTAGCAGCATGGTTGCATCCTTTCAACGATGCGATAGAAGCGACGGCGGGGGTGTGTGAAACACCCGTGCACCCCCGCCGTTAAAAACCGTGCTAAAACTAGCAGACGGCGTAGTCCTGAGGCTCGCGGCCGTAGTAGGCGTCCAGGTAGAGCTCCTTGATCTCGCTCATGAGCGGGTAGCGCGGGTTGGCGCCGGTGCACTGGTCGTTGAATGCCTGCTCGGTCATCTCGTCGAGGGTGTCGAGGAAGTACTGCTCGTCAACACCGTAGTCGGCGATGGTCTTCTTGACGCCGATGAAGTCCTTGAGCTCCTCGAGCTTCGTGATGAAGTTCTCGAAGACCTCCTTGTCGTCCTTGCCCTCGATGCCGCAGTACTTGGCCATCTCGGCGTAGTTGTGCAGTGCGTTGGGGTAAGGATACTGGGAGAAGGTACCCATCTTGACGGGAGCCTCAGCGGCGTTGTAGCGCATGACGCGGGTCAGGATGACGGCGTTGGCGAGGCCGTGGGGCAGGTGATGGAAAGCGCCGAGCTTGTGAGCCATGGAGTGGTTGAGGCCCAGGAAGGCGTTGGCGAAGGCCATACCGGCCATGCAGGAGGCGTTGTGCATCTCCTCGCGGGCATGCGGGTCCTTGGCGCCGTTCGTGAAGCTGGAGGGCAGGTTCTCGAAGACGAGCTTAGCAGCGCGCTCGGAGAGGCCCTTGGTGTAGTCGGAAGCCATGATGGAGACGTAGGACTCGATGGCGTGGGTCATGACGTCAATGCCGGAGGCAGCGGTCAGGCCGCGCGGGGCGGTCATGCAGTTGTCGGCGTCAACGATAGCCATGTTGGGGAGCAGCGCGTAGTCGGCGAGCGGCCACTTGATGCCGGTCTCCTTGTCGGTGATGATGGCGAATGGCGTGCACTCGGAGCCGGTACCCGAAGAGGTCGGGACGGCGACGAAGTAGGCCTTCTTGCCCATCTCGGGGAAGGTGAAGATACGCTTGCGGATGTCCATGAAGTCCATGGCCATGTCCTCAAACTTGCACTCGGGGTGCTCGTACATCATCCACATGATCTTGCCGGCGTCCATAGCGGAGCCACCGCCGACGGCGATGATCACGTCCGGCTCAAAGAGAGCCATCTGCTTGGCGCCGCGACGTGCGCACTGCAGCGACGGATCGGGCTCGACGTCGTAGAAGCAATCGTGGGCGATGCCCATCTCGTCGAGCTTGGCCTCGATGGCGCGGGTGTTGCCGTTCTTGAAGAGGAACTGGTCGGTGACGATGAAGGCGCGCTTCTTGCCCATGACGGTACCGAGCTCGTCGAGGGCGACGGGCGTGGAACCCTTCTTGAAGTAGACCTTCTCGGGAGCGCGGAACCACAGCATGTTCTCACGGCGCTCGGCCACAGTCTTAACGTTGATCAAGTGCTTCACCCCAACGTTCTCGGAGACGGAGTTGCCGCCCCAGGAGCCGCAGCCCAGGGTCAGAGACGGCTTCATGCCAAAGTTGTACAGGTCACCGATGCCGCCGTGCGAGGACGGGGTGTTGATGACGATACGGCAGGCCTTCATGACGTGCTCGAACAGGCTGATCTTCTCGGCCTGGGCGGGGTGCACGTACAGAGAGGCGGTGTGGCCCGGGCCACCGGCGAGCACCAGGTGCTCGGCCTTGTCGACGGCCTCCTGGAAGTCCTTGGCGTGATACATGGCCAGGACCGGGGAGAGCTTCTCGTGGGAGAACTCCTCCTTGGCGGGGTCGGTGGAGGTGACCTCGGCGATCAGGATCTTGGTCTTGGCGGGAACCTCGATGCCGGCGAGCTCGGCGATCTTGGCGGCAGCCATGCCGGGGATGCGGTGATCGAGGGCGCCGTTCTTGAACATCGCGGCACGCAGGGCCTCCATCTCGGCACCCTGCTTGACGAAGTAGCAGCCGCGCTTCTGGAACTCGGCCTTAACCTGGTCATAGATGGTGTCGATGACGGTCACGGACTGCTCGGAAGCGCAGATCATGCCGTTGTCGAAGGTCTTGGAGTGGATGATGGAGTTGACGGCGAGCAGCACGTCGGCGGTGTCGTCGATGACGACCGGGGTGTTACCGGCGCCAACGCCCAGGGCGGGCTTGCCCGAGGAGTAGGCGGCCTTGACCATGCCCGGGCCACCGGTTGCGAGGATGATATCGACGTCGCGCATGACCATGTTGGTCAGCTCGATGGAGGGGACATCGACCCAGCCGATGATGCCCTCGGGAGCGCCGGCCTTGACGGCGGCGTCAAGCACGAGCTTGGCGGCGGCGATGGTGCACTTGGCGGCTGCCGGGTGCGGGGAGATGATGATGGCGTTGCGGGTCTTCAGGCTGATCAGCGTCTTGAAGATCGCGGTGGAGGTGGGGTTGGTCGTCGGGATGACGGCGCCCACGATGCCGATGGGCTCGGCGATCTTGGTGATGCCGTAAGCCTCGTCGTGCTCCAGGACACCACAGGTCTTGGTGTTCTTGTAAGCGTTGTAGATGTACTCTGCGGCGTAGTGGTTCTTGATGACCTTGTCCTCAAGAACGCCGCGGCCGGTCTCCTCGATGGCCATCTTCGCCAACGGGATACGAGCCTTGTTGGCGGCCATGGCGGCCTCATAGAAGATCTTGTCGACCTGCTCCTGCGTGTACGTAGCAAAAAGCGCCTGGGCCTCTCGCATCTGAGCGAGCTTAGCCTCAAGCGCCTCTACGTTGTCCACAATTGCGGGAGTAGTGTTTTCCGGTGACTTTTTCACCATTTGTGTCTCCTTGCGATCGGAGATTTACCCTACGTCTTGCATGATAGCAAGAAATTATTCGGCGAACGGTCAGATTCCCGTAAAAGGCATACTAAAACGCTTCAAATAACTGAAGCGTTTTAACTAAAACAATCTGCCTACTGCATCGCCTCACTCATTGGGGACAGACTTACATGAGTGCTTTCACTCATTGGGGACAGACATATATGAGTGATTTCACGCGTGGGGGACAGACATGGGTTTGACATTTGCGTAAAGCATTGGGAAGCCCCGGCTAAACAGGGGCGGCCCCGCAGTATCACCGATACGTGATGCTGCGGGGCCGCCTTCTTCGTTGCCTTACGTTCTCCCAAGGGGCTACGCTCGCGCGTCGGATGGGCGACTACTCCACGGACTTGAGCGCCTCGAGCATGTCGACGCGCGACAGGCGCCGCAGCTCCACAAAGAACAGCGCTATGGTGATGGTGCAGATCACCACCGCGGGCACCGCAAACTCAATCACCGCAAGCTCGGGGTTGAACATAACCGTGTCGGGCGGAACGACATCCAAAATGTACTGGTGTAGCGCCACGCCGAGCACATAGCCGGCAAGGATGCCTAGAGCCGTGAGACAGATGGTCTCGCGATAGATGTACATCGTGGTCTCGTTGGAATGGAAGCCCAGGACCTTGATGGTCGAAAGCTCGCGCATACGCTCCGACACGTTGAGGTTGGTGAGGTTGTACATAATCACCACTGCAAGCATCGCGGAGACGATGATGAGCACGGTCATGATCATGTCGAGGGAGTCGACCACGGTGTCGACCTGCTCTTGAAGCGCCGTGTTCTGCACCACGGACTTCACGCCGGCGAGCTGCATGAAGGCGCTGGCTTTTTTCTCCACGCTCTTGAGGCCGCTGTCCTTGAGGCACACGAGCTCGGCGTTGGCGTCAAAATCCTCGCCATAGCACGACTCATAGGCTCTGCGGCTCATATAGATGAAATGCCCCATGTACATCTCGCATACGCCGCTGACCTTTACCGAGCGCTCCGTACCGTCCTCGGCGCTAAACGTGAACGTGTCACCCACGCCGATGCCCAACAGGTTCGCAAGACGCTCCGAGATGACGGCTCCGTCGCCATCAACCTCAAGACTGTTGTCGCTCTTTCGGTCCACCAGGCTTACATAGTCATCGAACGAACCACTGTCCCTGGGCACGAGCAGGGTGATCTCCTGGGTGTCGCCATTGGCACCCGCCGCGCGGGTCACCGACTCGTAGTGCAGCTTCACATGAGATTTCACATCCGACGTGCTCAGAAGTTTCTCCTCCTTCTTGAGCTGTGCGTCGGTTGCCATGGAGGAGTTGGCCACAATCATGTCGTATTTGATGATGTCGCCAAACTGACGGTCGGCCATCTCCTGGATTGAATGCTGCACGCCAAAACCTGCCACGAGCATGCAGCTTGCGCCGGCAACGCCGAGCACCGTCATGAGCATGCGCTGTTTGTAGCGGAAGAGGTTGCGCGCCGTCACCTTATGAGTGAATGACATGCGCTCCCACACAAAGCCAATGCGCTCGAGCATGATCTTGGAGCCGCCCGCGGGAGGTTTGGGCAGTAGCAGGCGCGCGGGCTTCTCGGCGAGTTCTCGTCGTGCGGCGATGAGTGCCGGCAGGACCGAGCAAAGGCCCGCGAGCGCGATGGCCACCAGCGATACGAGCGGGTGGAAACCCAGGTGGATCGGCGGCAGTGTGAACGCATCGCCATAGGCGGAGTACACGATCCAGGGTAGCAGAGTGTGTCCGAGCGCTATGCCCGCAAGCGTTCCCAGACCGCCGGCAAGCGCGCCGTAGACCGTGAATTTGAGCACGATGTCGCTATCGGAGTAGCCGAGTGCCTTGAGCGTACCCGAGTTGATGCGCTCCTCGTCGACCATGCGCGTCATGGTGGAAAGCGTTACGAGCGCGGCCACCAGGTAGAGCAGCACCGGGAAGACCCGTGCGAGCGAGTCAACAATTTCGGACACGGTATCGTAGGTTCTATAGGCCTCGGAGCCTAGCGTTTCGCGACGGGTACCGGTGTCGTAGGTGGGCTGGGAAAGCTTTGCCAGGCGGTCCCGGGCGCTTTTGAGCTCCGACTCGACATCGGCGATCTTTTCCTCGGCATCCGGGAGCTTCTCGTCATACTCGGCCTTTTTGGCGGTGTATTCGGCAAGGCCGTCTTGGTATTCGGCCATCTTGGAGGCCAGGGTCTCGCGTGCGGATGCGAGCTGGCTGCGTGCGGAGGCGAGCTCCGAGGCCTTTGCCGCGAGCGTCTGGCGCGAAGCGCTGAGCGTCTGGACGCCCTCGTTGTATTCGGCACGCCCCTGTGCGATCCGGGTCGCAGCCGCCTCCCATTGCGCAAGACCGTCTTCATAGGAGGCTTTGCTCTGGTTGTAGGTAGCCACGCCCTGTTCGTACTCAGCGTTCTTTGCGTTCAGCTCATTTCGTGCCGCCGTGAGATTTTGCTCTCCCTGGCCTATCTGTGCTCGGGCGGATTCGACATCACCGGCAACCGAGTCCAGATAGGCTTCTGTTTCGGCAACCTGGACACGGGCGGCCTCGACCTCCTCCGCCTTGGCGTCAAGCTCGGCCTCGGCGGCGTCAAGCTCGGCAGTCTTTTGCGCGATTTCCTCACGACCGGCGGCAACCTGTGTGCGGCCGTCGTCGTAGGCCTTGATGGCGGTGTTCATGGAATCGATCTGGCCTTGCGTCTGCTCGCATGTCCGGAGCGCCGCATCAAGCGTCGTCTCTTCTGTCTTGATGGCCGCCTCAAGGGCCTTTTTCTTTATGGGACTAGTCTCGGCATTGTACTGGTCTCTAAGCTCGGCGATGTGGTTCTCGAGCTCTGTGCAGGTCTGCTGCGCGCTCTCAAGGGTCGCCTCAAGTGTGGGCAATGCCTGGCGCATGAGCTCGACCTGATCCTCCTTGCTGTCGAGTTCCGCCTCCGCGGCATCGAGCTCGGCCGCGTTCTTTGCTATGGCCTCACGGCCGGCAGCGACCTGTGCGCGTCCGTCGTCGTAGGCTTGAATCTGCTTCTTTGCTTCACCGACCTGCTCGCGGGCGGTATCGTAGCCGGCCACCTGCTGCTTTGCCGCGTCGAGTTCGGCTTGTTTGGTGTCGATGGTTGCGGCCCCCTTATTGAGGGCGTCCTTCGCGCTTGCGAGTTCACGTTGGGCCGCTTCGAGTTGTGACGCGGCTGCATCGAGTTGCAAGCGGTTTGCGTCGAGCTCGGCCTGCCCCTGGATAATCTGCTCGCCAGCCGCATCGAGCTGGGCTTGGGCGTTTTCTATCTGGGTCTGCGCGCTTGCGATCTGGGCGGCACCGTCATCTACCTGAGCTTGTGCGCTCGCGATCTGTGCTTGCCCGTCTGCGATCTGGGCAGCGCCGTCGTCGAGCTGCGCCTTGACATCACCAAGCTGCTGCCTAGCATCGTTGAGCTCGGCTTTTGCATCGTCGACCTGGGCTTGGCCGTCGTCGATCTTTTCCTGCGCCTCTGCCTTTACCGTGGCCAGTCGCTTGGAGGGTCGGCCTTTGAGCAACTTTTCGAGCTCGTCCTTATGGTCGGCCACGGCATCGCGGTATTCGTTTGAGTAGGGGTCCATATCCCGCGTGTCGGTATACGCGAGGCGCGCGGTCATAAAGACATCGGAGTCAAAGACCTGGCGCTGCACGCAGGCGTAGCCCTTGAGCGTGCCGGTGCCTGCCGTAGATTGCCCCATGTTGACGATCGAGATGATCTCGGGCGAGTTAACGTGTCCGACCACCTTGAACGTATCTCGCGTGAGGCAGGTGCTGTCGTTGAGCTCGTTTGCCTTCTCAGTGACTTTGATGGTGGAGCCGATGGGGTAGTCCTCGGCAAGTCCCGAGTCGATCGCAATCTCGTTTTTGGCGGAGGGCATATGTCCGTCAACGAGTTCAAGCTGCGAAATGTCCGCAGGTTCGCTCAACACGCGCACGGCGTCGGTGGTACCGCGAACGGTTACGTCCTTAAAGTAGCCAAACTCAACCTCATCGGTGCCCGTGGCCTGTTTGATCGTAGCAACGTCTTCCTTGTCCAGACCGTAGTCGCTTACCACGGTGAGGTCCGCGAGACGGTAATCGTCAAAGTAGCGCTGGCCCGTCTCACGCATGTCCGGACCTGCGACAAAGAGGCCCACGAGCGCAAACGAGCCCAAGAGCATGAGCATGAATATCGCAACAAAGCGGCCTTTGGAATGCGCGATAGAACGCCAGACGTCTTTCCAGAGCGCTGTCTTGCGCGGCATGGGTCCCGAATCTGTTCGCATGTGCTTCACCTCTACCACTCGATCTCGGTGATGGGCGTGGGTTTACGATTGATCTCTATCGCCTGAACGCGCGCGTCGTGCATGCGGATCACGCGGTCGGCAATGGGTGCGATCGCCGCATTGTGCGTGACGATGATGACGGTGGCGCCCTGCCTGCGGCTCATATCCTCTAGGATCTGGAGCACCTGTTTGCCCGTGCGGTAATCGAGCGCGCCCGTTGGTTCATCGCAAAGCAAGATTTTGGGGTTCTTGGCTACGGCGCGCGCAATTGCCACGCGCTGCTGCTCGCCGCCCGAAAGCTGAGCGGGAAAGTTTACCATGCGTTCTCCGAGGCCCACGCTGCGCAGAACCTCCTCGGGGTCAGATGCGTTGCGCACGATCTGGCTCGCGAGCTCCACGTTCTCCTTGGCCGTGAGGTTTGAGACCAGGTTGTAGAACTGGAACACAAAACCCACGTCCGTGCGGCGGTAGTCGGTGAGCTGATGTGAGTTGTACTGCGCGATGTCCTTGCCATCGATGACGACCGAGCCCTCCGAGGCTGTGTCCATGCCGCCGAGGATGTTGAGCAGCGTGGACTTGCCGGCACCGGAGGAGCCCAGGATCACCACGAGCTCGCCCTTTTCGACTGTGAAGCTCACGTCGTTGTTTGCCAGAATCTCGGTCGAGCCGCTCTGGTAGCGTTTGGTCTCGTGCGTGACCTCGATGTAAGCCATATACACTCCTTAAATGAACAACGTGTTGACTAAAAACTGAAAACATTCTAGTCTTGATGCTGTGAGTTTCAATGAGCAATAATCAACAGGTTGTTCATTTAAGGTGTTTGAACAGGAGTTTTCTATGTCAGGAGAACGCGCGGAGCGGACTCGTCAGACGAGGCGCCGCATCAAGGAGGCCCTTGTTGAGTTGATTGCCGAGAAGGGCTTTGATTCGCTGACGGTCTCGGATGTTACTCGTCGTGCGCATATCAATCGCGGCACATTCTACCTGCACTTTACCGATAAATATGACATGATGGCCAAGCTCGAGGACGAACTCATAGCGCGCCTTGAACAGGTTTTACTGCAAGAGGGGGACGAACCTCATGACCCCCGGGACCTGTTTCCCTATGAGAGGCTCCTGCCGGCGCTTGAGCTTGTTGCGCAAGACATCGATTTCGTCCGCGCTGTGGCGGGGCGCGGGGGAGATCCTGAGTTTTCGTCCAAGCTCAGGTCGGTCATCGAGGGCCTGTTTGCCCAGGGGCTTGAGCGCTCGGACTGCACCCTGCGCGACGATGACGAGCTTCCCCTGGTTTACGCGCGCGAGCTCGCGCTTAGCCACGTGCTAACGATCATCAATCTCTGGCTCGAACGTGGCGGTACCGAATCTCCCGAGCAGCTCGCCCGCATCATCGTTGGCGCAAAAGACGTCAGCCCCGCCAGCCTACTCATTGGGGACAGACTTACATGAGTGTTTCCACTCATTTGGGACAGACATGGATTTGCAATTTTGCCGTTCTGGGCCTGTTTTTGGTGCGGATTGGCTATAAATAGGTCACAGGCTCAGCATTTCGCGTTCCTTCTCTCCTTTTAGGTGTTGCCTGTTCGGCTTTGAAAGGAGAGGCTATGCCCCGATGCGCCCGCGAAATTTCGCTCACCGGCTATTACCACGTCTTTGACCGCGGCAACTCCAAACAGATCATTTTTGAAGATGATTCCGACCGGTATCGTTTCTTATCGGACATCTCGGACAGGTTTGCGTGCCATGACGTGGCGGTGTTGGCCTGGTGCCTTATGGACAACCACTTCCATTTGATGGTTGATGATCCATATGACAACCTTTCAAAGGCAATGCAGTGCGCGCTGACGGCCTATGCCAAGTATTTCAATGGGAAAACCGGAAGAACGGGCCATCTGTTTGATAATCGCTATTCGCGGGTCGCGGTCGAGTCGGACACGCAGGCGGTCCAGTTGCTCGATTATATCCATCTCAATCCTGTGAAAGGCGCGCTCGACTCGCTCGATGCGTACCGCTGGTCAAGCTTCAAGGCATATCAGCTGGGCTACGATCCCTTTGATATCTGCGATGCGGCTCCCATGCTCGATATTGTCGGGGGTTCCCGTCGCTATTGCGAGCATCTTAAGGAAGTTGCCGGGTGCATCTGGTCAGTGGAGGTTCTTCCACGCCGGCGGATCCCCGATGAGGAGGCCCTTTCCGTTGCGCGTGAAGTCCTGCCGAGCATAGATCCTGCGCTGCTCAAGGCCCTGCCGCGGCACGAACGCGATGCCTGTCTGCTGAGGCTCAGACGGGCGCATCTCACGGTCAAGCAAATTGCCCGTATCACCGGTATCGGCGCTACAAGCGTGACCAAGGCCACTGCAGGCTGGAATGAGGCTGCGTGAGGCGGGGATTAGGGCCGATCGGCGCGCCGTGGGTTCATCGGTGCGCTGCAAGCTTGGGAAAGGCTCATCTAAGTCTGTCCCCAATGCGTGAAAACACTCATGTAAGCCTGTCCCCAATGAGTGCAAAAAAGGCGCCCTCCGTGGGGGAGGACGCCTTTGGTAAGTTCTATGTGAACGCGAGGTCTTTGACCCGGAGAGTCCGAGGTACTTGTTGGTAAGACCTTATTTAGGAGCGCGCAACCTTGCCGGACTTGAGGCAGGTGGAGCAAACGTTCATCTTGCGACGGTGACCATCGACAACAACATAGACGCGCTGGATGTTGGGGCGGAACTTACGATTGGTGACGCGGTGAGAGTGGCTGATGGAGCGACCGGCAACGGGGTGCTTACCGCAAACTTCGCAAACTTTGGACATAACTGACCCTCCTTGGGCGACAAACGAACATGTCGCGTTAACAAACAAGCCTGAACTATAGCACAGAAGCAGCTCCCTGTGCGTAATCTACACAGAGATATTCCTCTTATGGCGATAGTGCCCACGCTACGGCCCTGGACGTAGATCCGATTTGCGTGCAGCAGAGGGGATTATGCCAGCTCGTGCGTGCGTTTTCAAGCTCGTCCCACAAATATATATAGGTTTATTGAGCGTAGGGCTCCGTTTACGGATTGCTCTGTATTTATGCTCGCAATTAAGCTCAAGGTTGGCTACACTATCCCTTGACCATTAAAGGGGTACGAGATACCCACATGGAATTACATAGCTGCCAAAGAGCAGCCCTTCCTGTGGGTGTCTGGTCCGCTTTGAGCGGTCGGGCATCTATTTTTTTGACTGTGTCAGCAGTCAAGACATGTGAGGAAGGAGATCGATGGGCACGACTTCCCCCAAGGCGGTCATCATGGACGAGACCGCCGTCAATCGAGCGATGACCCGCATCGCGCACGAGATTCTCGAGCGCAACGAGGGCTGTGAAGACCTCGCTCTGGTCGGCATCGTCACGCGCGGCGACCTTCTGGCAAAGAAGCTCGCCGAGGAGATCAAGGAGATCGAGGGCGTCGACGTTCCGCTCGGCAGCCTGGACATCAGCTTCTACCGCGATGACTATGCGACCAATTTCGCTCCCGCGATCCACGCTACCAACATTCCCTTCAGCGTCGACGGCAAGCGCGTCGTGCTGGTGGACGACATCCTGTATACGGGCCGTACCATCCGCGCCGCTCTGGACGCCGTTATGGACCTGGGCCGTCCGAGCCGTGTTGAGCTGGCAGTTCTCGTTGACCGTGGCCACCGTGAGCTCCCCATCTCGCCGGACTTTGTCGGCAAGAACGTTCCCTCGTCGCATGAGGAGAACGTGCACCTATATATGAAGGAAGTCGACGGCCACACCGCCGTCGAGATTAACGACGTCGCGCCGGGTTCCCACGTGGGCTCCGCGCCGCTGGGAGGTGAGTAGTACCGTGGCGTTCAACCATAAGCACCTGATCGACATTACCGAGTACTCCGAAGAGGACATCAAGCTCATCCTCGAGACCGCCAAGGCGTTCTCTGAGGTCAACGAGCGTGCGATCAAGAAGGTCCCCACGCTCAAGGGCAAGACCATCGTCAACATGTTCAACGAGCCTTCGACGCGCACCCGCAGCTCCTTCGAGCTTGCCGAGAAGCGTCTTTCGGCCGACAGCCTCAACTTTGGCGGCTCCTCGACCTCTACGGTCAAAGGCGAGAGCCTCGTCGACACCGTCGAGACCCTCAACGCCTACAAGATCGACTGCATCGTCGTGCGCGATAAGCACGCCGGTGCTCCCTACATCGTCACGCAGAACTCGCCCGCGAGCGTCATCTGCGCCGGTGACGGCAAGCACAACCATCCCACGCAGGCCCTGCTCGACCTGTACACCATCTGGGAGCACAAGGGTGACTTCCACGGTCTGAAGGTCGCCGTCGTCGGCGATATCGCCCACTCCCGCGTCTGCGGCTCGCTGATCCCCGCCCTTAAGATCATGGGCTGCGAGACCTACGCCGTCGCCCCCGGCACGCTGCTGCCGCCGGCGCCCGAGGTTCTGGGTTGCGACCACGTGACGAGCGACCTCGATTCCGTCCTGCCCGAGTTGGACGTCGTCTACATGCTGCGCGTGCAGCAGGAGCGCCTCGAGGGCGCTCCGTTCCCCACGATTCGCGAGTACCACAAGCTCTTCGGCCTGACCAAGGACCGCGAGAAGCTCATGAAGCCCGATGCGATCATCTGCCACCCGGGCCCCATCAACCGCGGCGTCGAGTTCGACTCCTATATGGCTGACCACCCGCAACGCTCCGTCATCCTGGAGCAGGTCTACGCCGGTATCTGCGTGCGTATGGCTATCCTGTATCTGCTGCTTGGAGGTGCCGATAATGGCCTTGCTTCTTAAGAATGCCCACGTCGTCGACCCGTCCGTCGAGCTTGACGGTGTCGTCGACGTCCTGATCGACGGTGACAAGATCGCCGAGGTCGGCGAAAACCTCGCCGCCGAGGGAGCCGAGGTCCGTGACCTTTCCGGCAAGTATCTCGTCCCCGGCCTGGTGGATATGCACGTGCATCTGCGCGAGCCTGGCTACGAGGTCAAAGAGGACATCGAGAGCGGCACCCGCGCTGCTGCCAAGGGCGGCTTCACCGGCGTGTGCGCCATGCCCAACACCGATCCCGTCACCGATAACGGCACCGTCGTGGAGTTCGTCAAGTCCCGCGCTGCCGAGGTCGGCCACTGCCGCGTCTATCCGTCGGGCGCCATGACCCGCGGTCTTAAGGGCGAGGCCATGTCCGAGATGGGCGATATGGTCGCCCACGGCGCCGTCGCCTTCACCGACGATGGTCGCGGCGTGCAGGGCGCGGGCATGCTCCGTCGCTGCATGGACTACGGCAAGATGTTCGGCAAGGTCTTTATGAGCCACTGCCAGGACGAGGATCTGGTCGGCCACGGCCAGATCAACGAGGGCAAGGTCTCGACCCGTCTGGCCCTCGAGGGTTGGCCGGCCGCCGGCGAGGAGCTTCAGATTGCCCGCGACATCGAGATTGCCAAGCTGACCGGTGCCAAGCTGCACATCCAGCACATCTCCACCGCTCATGGCCTGGAGCTCGTGCGTGCCGGTAAGGCTGCCGGTGTCCAGGTGACCTGCGAGGCCACCCCGCACCACATGTTCCTGACCGAGAACGACCTGGACGAGACCTACAACACCTCGCTCAAGGTCAATCCGCCGCTGCGCACCGACGAGGATGCCGAGGCCATCCGTCAGGGTGTCATCGACGGTACCGTCGACGCTATCGTTACCGACCACGCTCCCCACACCCCGTGGGAGAAGGCCCGCGAGTTCGAGCTCGCGCCCTTTGGAATGATTGGCCTCGAGACTTCGCTGTCGCTCGTGCTCACTGAGCTGGTCAACACGGGCAAGATGAGCGTGAGCCGCATGGTCGAGCTCATGGCCATCAAGCCGCGTGAGATTCTGGGCCTCGATCAGGTTCAGGTCAAGGCGGGCTCTGTCGCCGACCTGACCGTGTTCGACCCCTCCGCAACCTGGACGGTTGGCGAGGACGGTTACGAGTCGCGCGCCGAGAACTCCGGTTTTGCCGGCCGCACGCTCACCGGTCGTGCCACCGATGTATTTGTCGGCGGTAAACAGACGCTTGCCGACGGCTGCATCTGCTAGCATAGCCTTATCGCTTTTGTGCGCGGCGCCCTTGCGGTGCCGCGCTTTCTGTTCGCCTGAACCATGCAACCGCATGGGGGATTGGAGCGTCTATGCCCACACCTTCCACTGCACGCATGCACGACTTCGAGGTCGTCTCGAACCAGGAGATCGCCGACGGCATCTTCTCGCTCGTAATTTCGGCCCCCAAGCTTGCAAGTGCGCTCAAGCCCGGTCAGTTTGTGAACATTGCCGTGCCCGGCGATGCCTCCTCGCTGCTTCGCGTGCCCCTGAGCTTCTATCGCGCCGACGCCGAGGCCGGCACCGTCGAGCTGTGGTACGCCGTCGTGGGCGACGATACCCGCCGTTTGTCCCAGATGGGCCCTGGCTCCACCTCTAACCTGTTGGGCCCCGGTGGCCGTGGCTGGATGGTACCCGAGGGCACCAGGAAGGCACTGCTCGTCGCCGGTGGCATCGGCGTTCCGCCTGTGCTGTGTCTTGCCGGCATGCTTGCCGAGCAGGGTGTTGATGTGGACGTGTGCCTGGGCTTTGGCACCGCTTCCAAAGTCGTGGGTGTCGATGAGTTCCGTGCGCTGGGCGCCACGGTTAACGTGTGCACCGACGACGGTTCGCTCGGCACGCACGGTTTTTGCACCGATCCGGCAGCCGAGCTGCTTGGAGAGGGCGGCTACGACTACGTCGCCAGCTGCGGCCCCGCCGTCATGATGAAGAAGGTCGCCGCCGCTGCCGCCGAGGCCGGTGTGTACTGCGAGGTGTCGCTCGAGCGCATGATGAGCTGTGGCTTTGGCGCCTGCAACACCTGCAATGTCGAGACGGTCGACGGTATGAAGGGTGCTTGTATGTGCGGCCCCGTGTTCGATGCTTCCAAGGTGGTGGTCTTCTAGTGGGTACCGTGAACATGGCCGTCGATTTCGGCGGCGTCAAGATGCAGAACCCCATTAACACCGCAGCCGGTACCTTTGGCTACGGTTGGCAGTTCCAGAACTTCTTTGATGTTTCCCAGCTGGGCGCCATCACCACCAAGGGTTGCGCTGCCGAGCCCTGGCCCGGCAATCCCGCGCCCCGCATGGCCGAGATTCCCGGCGGTATGATCAACTCCGTGGGTCTTCAGAACCCCGGCGTGGCCGCCTTTGCCCGCGAGTCCGGTCCGTGGCTCGAACAGCTGTCCAAGGACGGCTGCCAGGTCATCTGTCAGGTTGCCGGTCACTCCGTTGACGAGTTTGTCCGCGCACTCGAGATGTATGTCGAGCTGTGCCCCTGGTCTGCCGGCTACGAGATCAACGTGAGCTGCCCTAATATCGCCGCCGGCGGTGCCGCCATGGGCTCCACGCCCGAGGGCGCCTCTTCCGTTATGGCTGCCTGCCGCAAGGTGACCGATAAGCCGCTGTTCGTGAAGATGGCGCCGGTCAACGTTGCCGAGATTGCCAAGGCCCTCGAGGCTGCCGGCGCCGACGGCCTTTCGGTCATCAACTCCATCCAGGGCATGGCCATCGACGTCCATACCCGCAAGTCCCGCGTGGCCAAGCCCAAGGGCGGCCTTTCGGGCCCGCTGTGCCACCACATCGCCGTGCGCATGGTCTGGGAGGTTGCCCAGGCCGTCGATATCCCCATCAACGGTGTCGGCGGTGTCATGACTGGCGAGGATGCGGCTGAGTTTATCCTGGCCGGCGCCACCTGCGTGTCGGTCGGCATGGCCAACTTCGTCGATCCGTGTGCTTCGCTTAAGATCGCGCATGAGCTCGAGGCCTGGGCCGAGTCCCAGGGCGTAAAGGACATCAACGAGCTGGTGGGTGCTTTCGAATGCTAGAGAATGATGCCCGCGACCGTGTTATCGTCGCCCTCGACTGCGACCGTGAGCGCGCGCTCGAGCTCGCCCACGAGCTTTCGGGCCATGCCGCCTGGCTCAAGGTCGGCATGACGCTCTATTACGCTGAGGGTCCCCAGATCGTCAAGACCTTTAAGGACCTTGGCTTTAAGGTCTTCCTCGACCTTAAGTTCCATGACATTCCGCATCAGGTGCGCGGCGCTGCCCGCTCGGCCTCGCTTGCCGGTGCCGACCTGCTTTCGGTCCACGGCCTGGGCTCGGGTGCTATGCTCGCTGCCTGCCGCGAGGGTGCCGAGGAGGCGCGTGAGGACCGCGCCAAGCTCGTCGCCATCACCGTGCTCACGAGCATGAATCAGGATGCCTTGAGCGAGATCGGCGTCGAGTCGCCCGTGGCCGAGGAGGCCGCCCGCTTGGCAAAGCTTGCTCAGGCCAACGGCATCGATGGCATCGTGTGCTCACCGATGGAGGCTCACGACATGCGTGAGCTGCTGGGTCCTGATGCCCTGATCGTGACTCCGGGTGTGCGTCCGGTGGGTTCCGCCCTTGGTGACCAGTCCCGCGTGGCGACGCCTTCCCAGGCTATCGAGCGTGGCGCAAGCCACATTGTGGTGGGCCGTCCCATCACCGGTGCCGACGATCCGGTTGCCGCCTTTGACGCCATCGTCGCCGAGCTGGTCGAAAACGTCGCGTAAAAGATTCCCCTAAGTCACCACTTTTGGGTCTCATTAGCACAAAATAGCCCCTGTGCCTGCGTAAACTTTCCCATCCTTTGTGTGGAATCGCAGGTCAGGGGCTTAACTTTGGGCGCAGTATATTGCACTTTTTGCGGGTATCGTCTAACCTATGGAGCCGCGATTGGGCATTTTGTACGTTCTACGTGCTAAAATGCCAATTATTGAATCAGATATAACCCAACTATTTGGAGGTACGAATGGCACTCCCTCAGCTTACCGACGAGCAGCGCAAGCAGGCTCTTGAGAAGGCTGCTGCCGCACGTCACGCCCGCGCTGAGCTTCGCGAGCAGATCAAGAAGGGCGAGAAGTCCCTCGAGTCCGTGCTCAACTCCGATGACCCCATCGCTTCCCGCATGAAGGTTTCCACCCTCATCGAGTCTCTCCCCGGTTATGGCAAGGCCAAGGCCGCCAAGATCATGGAGGAGCTCGGTATCTCCGCTACTCGTCGCGTCCAGGGCCTCGGCGTCCGTCAGCGCGAGCAGCTCCTCGAGCAGCTGACCAAATAAGTGAGCGCTCAGGATTCCAAGCTCTTTGTGATTTCTGGACCGTCAGGCGCAGGCAAGGGTACGCTCGTCACTCGTGTGCGCGAGCGCCGCTCGAACCTGGGTCTGACGGTTTCGGCTACCACGCGAGCACCACGCAAAGGTGAGGTCGACGGCGTCAACTACTTTTTTCTGACGCGCGAGGAGTTCGACCGCCGCGTGGCAAACGGTGAGTTTGTTGAGTGGGCCGAGGTCCACGGTAACTGCTACGGCACGTTGGTGAGCGAGGTCACATCCAAGCTCGCCTCGGGCTCGTCTCTGATTTTGGAGATCGATGTCCAGGGCGCCCTGCAGGTGAAGGAGCGTTTCCCCGAGGCCGTGCTGATCTTTATCAAGCCGCCTTCGCTTGAGGTGCTCCGCGAGCGTCTAGTCGGTCGCGGTACCGAGACGCCCGAGACGATTGAGCTGCGTATGGCAAACGCCGCCGATGAGCTTGCCCTTGCCGACCGCTACGACGACGTCGTGGTGAATGACGATCTCGACCGCGCGACCGATGAGCTCGTTCGCGTTCTCGATATGCATGAAAGGATCTGAGGTCCGTGTCCGTTGTAAAGCCTTGCATTGACGATCTTCTGGAGAAGACCGATCACAACCGCTTCCTGCTCGCTTCGCTTGCCTCCAAGCGCGCCTGCGACATCAATAGCATGCTGCGTGGCCAGCACAACCGCGTTCTTGCCGTCCAGGATGTCGATGACATCACCATCGGGCTTTCCGGTGCCGATACCATCTCGATGGCTATGGACGAGATTGTCGACGGCGACATCTCTTATGACGAGGCCCGTTACGAGAAGGCGCTCGGCCACAAGGTTGCTGAAGCCTAAATGGCGGCTCGCGTCTGCCTAGTCCACTATCACGAGGTTGGGCTGAAGGGCAAGAACCGCGCACATTTTGAGCATATCCTCATGGATAACATTAAGGCGGCCTTGGCCGCCTTTTCCGTGAACGCCGTGTCTCGAATTTCCGGTTATATCCTCGTGACCTTTAACGAGCATCAGGCCGACGAGGCGGCGCGTGTCATCCGCACCGTCCCCGGCGTTGCCCGTGTGTCTTTGGCGTATCACACCAACCGCGACCCGCAGGAGTACTGCGCCGCCGCCGTGAAGGCGCTGCGCGAGTTTGGTTCCTTCGATTCGTTTAAGGTGCACGCCAAGCGCTCCAATACCGACTATGAGCTTACCTCCATCGATATCAACCGTCAGGTGGGCGAGGTGCTGTGCGAGGCGTTTCCCGATAAAAAGGTCCAGATGCACGACCCCGACGCAATGGTGCATGTGCTGGTGGTCCAGGGCAGCGTCTATGTGTATGCGCACTCCGAGCGCGGCGTGGGCGGCCTGCCGGTGGGTTCTGCCGGCAAGGTTGTGACGCTGCTGTCTTCGGGTATCGATTCGCCCGTGTCGACGTGGATGCTCGCCCGCCGCGGCGCCGTGTGCGTACCGGTGCATTTCTCCGGTCGTCCGCAGACGCCCGATACGAGTGAGTATCTGGTGCAGGACATCATCCGTACCCTTGCGCCGGGAGTCCAGATCGGCCGTCTGTACGTGGTTCCGTTTGGCGACTGCCAGCGCGAGATTTCGGTCACCTGCCCCAGCAACCTGCGCGTGATCATGTATCGCCGCATCATGTATTCGGTTGCCGAGCGCATCGCGCATATCGAGGGCGCCAAGGCTATCGTGACCGGTGAGTCGCTTGGCCAGGTCGCCTCCCAGACGCTCGAGAACATCATGGCTGTCAACGAGGCTGTGAAGATTCCCGTGTTCCGTCCGCTCATCGGCTCGGACAAACAGGAGATCATTGCGCGTGCCGAGGAAATCGGTACATTCGATATCTCGACCGAGGCCGCGCCCGACTGCTGCACGCTCTTTATGCCGCGCCGTCCCGAGACGCACGCCAAGCTCGATGCCGTTCACGATGCCTGGGAGCTGTTCGATCACGAGGAGATGATTGAGCGCCTGCTCAAGCAGACCGAGTACATCGACTTTGAGAGCAACACGTATAAGGCTCCTAAGACCTTAAAACGCAAACATCCGGAGCTCGCTCCGCGTGAGATTTACCAAGATCACGAGTAATTGTCTGCATAGACCGACGGTACGTTTGTATCGTCGGTTTTTTGATATCTGGGCAAACAATGCCAAGATGTTCATTCGCTGACGTGTGACTGAATAAATGGGCATGTTTGCGCAAGGTTTTGGTCAGCTTTTGGTTTGACCGTCAAAACTGGTTTGCCCGAGCGGTTCGTTCGGCTGCGATTTCCTGACACGATGGTGTTGGGAGGTTTTTGCTATGGCGCAGCGCGAACAACACGAACGGGTCAAGCGAATGGACCACTGGGCGGGCAAGGTACTCGGGCATAAGGCGGTAGTCGTGGCGATGCTCGTCGTCATTGCGATGGCGAGCGGCTTGGCGATGGCGAGCTTTGGTGACCGCTCCGGCAATGTTTCGTTTGAGCGCGTTGAGGACTCGGGTCCATCGGGGGAACCGGGGTCCGGCGATGCTTTGGACGATGCATCCGATGGATCTTCGTCTAAGGCGTCTGCCGAAACGGAGGTGTACGTCGATGTAGATGGTGCCGTTGCATCCCCGGGCGTGTATCGGCTTCAAGATGGAGTGCGGGTATCCCAAGCGATTGATGCTGCCGGAGGGCTAACGGCAGAGGCGGATGTGACGGGGCTTAACCGTGCTTCGAAAGTCACGGATGGACAAAAGATCTATGTGCCGACAGTGGGGGAGCAGCAGGCGGCTTTGGCGGCTGGCGGGGCCGAAGGCGGCGCTGCCGCGGCATCGGGCACGGGCGCTTCGTCGGGGCTTGTGAACATCAATACGGCAAGCGCGGCAGAATTGCAGACGCTTTCGGGCATCGGTCCCTCTATGGCCCAGTCGATTATCGACGAGCGGACCCAAAACGGCGCTTTTGCTTCGGTCGACGACCTGATGCGTGTGTCGGGAATCGGCGAGAAGAAACTCGCCAAAATCAAAGATTGCATCTGCGTATGAGTGCGACCGAGCGTGAGCACGTGATGCCTCCACGGCCATTGTTGCCGTGGACGATGGCCCTTTGTGCCGGCTTGTGTGCGAGTTGCGGCTTGGTGCTTAACGTGGCGGCTGATGCGCTACTAGGAGAAGGACTGACTTCCGTCACGTTACTCTGGGGCATTCCCGTTGTGGCTGTAGCGTTCGTCGTATTGGCTCGGTCTTGCATGCGTCTTGTGCGATGGAAGCGATGGCTGTATGCCGCGGCGGTCGGACTCGTGGCAGGAGCGATCGTGTCCGCGGGGTGGGCGATAGGCGCCCTCCGAGCTTCCGTCGCTCTGGATGGACGGGCTGCAAGCAGTCTTGAGTTCGTCGTTCAGAGCGATCCGTCTATCAACGACGATGCGTATTCCTATACCTGTGACGCGATCGCGGACGGTAGGCGCGTGGGTGCCGTTCGATTATCGTGCAATCGTGAGCTCAGTGCTGGGTCGCGCGTGCGTGTCATCGGTCGCGTTTCGCGCTTCGAGAATGATGCGTATGGGCGTTCGCGCGTGCTTCGGGGTGAGCTGCGCAAGGTTAAGGCTGTCCGGATTGTGTCGATCGATGGGGGCTCTCCAGGGCCGTTGCTTCGGCTGCGAAATGAGCTGCTTACCGCCATTGCTCCCGCGACCGATCCGGCGCGCTCGCTCATTGCCGGCGTTGTCTGCGGACGTTCGTCCGAGCTGCGCGCTCAGCCGGCGGGCGAATGGTTTTCGGTTACGGGGACGGCGCATCTCATTGCTGTTTCGGGAAGTCATCTGGCTATCGTGGGCTTTGTAATTGAGAGCGCTCTGCAAATGTCTCGTTGCTCGCGTGGGTTGCAGCGGGCGCTTTTGGCGGTAACGCTTGTGGCCTATGCTGCCTTTACGGGTGCTTCGCCCTCCGCTGTGCGTGCGTGCTGCATGGTGGCGGCGACGCTTGTCGCCAACGGTGCCGGGCGTCGCCGCCACGGCATCTCTGCGCTCTTTGTGACCATGTCGATTTTTTTGCTACTCCGTCCAACGGTGCTGTTCGAGATGGGCTTTCAGCTTTCGTGTGCCAGCGTCTTTGCCATCTTGTGCTTTTGCCCGTATGCCACCTACGCTTTGGGCGAGTTGGGCGTGCCGGCGGGCATTGCCGGTATACTTTCCGTCACGCTCTGCTCGCAGCTGGCAACGCTTCCCATCACCGTTCCCGCATTCGGTACTTTTTCGCTCTTTGCCCCGATTGCAAATGCCGTGATCGGCCCGGTGGTGAGCGTGTTGCTTGCTGTTTCGATTGTGCTGGCGCCGTGCTCGCTCGTGCCCCTGTTGCGACCCTGGGCGCTTGTGGTGCCCATGGTTGCCGCACGCTGTGCGCTGTTCTTTGAGCAGCTCTTCGCGGCCGTGCCGGGTGCATCCGTGAGCGTACCGCCCGATTCCGTTTGGGTATACGTGGTGCCGCTTTCTTTGACGGCTCTCTTGGTATGGTGGCCACGACCGCGCGCTCGCCCCATGGCTGTAGGGTTGCTGTGCTTGGCTCTCGCGGCGGTCGTCCCGTACGTCTACTGGGATCGATTTTCTCCGCCTTCGGTGACGATTCTCGATGTTGGCCAGGCCGATGCCATTCTTATTCGCCAAGGCGGTGCCGTGGCGCTCGTCGATTGCGGGCTCGATGAGCGTGTGGTGACGGCGCTGGTGCGCAATAACGTGCACCATATCGATGCCGTTTTTGTAACGCATTGGGACGAGGATCACTGGGGCGGTCTACCTGACGTGTTGGAACAGTTTTCGGTTGGAACCATTGCCGTGGCAGCGAATGCGCTGGAGGATGCCCCTGCCGAGGTATCGAACCGCTCTGGCGTGGAGTATCGGCAAGTGCGGCGTGGAGATGCCGTTGACATTGGCGCATTTCGCGCCCGCGTGATGTGGCCATTCGAGTCCGTGGATGGCGAGGGCAATGAAGACTCGCTCGTCTTGCTGCTCTCCTATGCTCAGGAAGGCAAGAGTCTGCGTATGCTCCTAACCGGTGACGCTGAGCTCGATCAAGAGCGCGAGTTTGCACAAGAAGTGGGGGACATTGATGTCCTCAAGCTCGGACACCACGGCTCTAAGGTCTCGGTCGACGGTGAACTGTTGGATGTCTTAAGCCCCGAGCTCTCCATTGCGAGCGCTGGCGAGGGCAACCGCTACGGTCATCCGTCGGATGCCTGCGTCGATGCCGTGAGGGAGGCGGGCGCCGCTTTCGCGTGTACGATCGAGCGCGGCGACATCACCATCACACCGACCGCGAAGGGGTTTGCCATGCGATGCCAGCGACCATAACGACGTCGTTGGCGCACCGTAGGTCCCTGGGCTAGAATGACACGGTACGAACACGAGGGCCTGTGAGAGGGGAGCGCGATGTCTGAAACCGGTCTGCTGCCGGCATATCTGATCGTCGGTACCGACGGAGTCAAGCGCGACCATGCCGTCTCGCGTATGAAAGCTCGCTTGGAAAAGTCGGGCATGGTCGAGTTCAACCTCGATGAGCGCGACATGTCCAAGGACCCCGATATCGAGTCGATCATCGGCTCGCTCAATACCTTTCCCATGGGTAGCGAGTTTCGCCTGGTGATCCTCGATGGCTGTTCTAAACTTGCCAAGTCGGTTTCAGAGCCGCTCGTCGAATACCTCGCAAGTCCCAGTCCTACGACGGTCTGCCTCATCATCGCCGACTCACTTGCTAAGAACACGCGCCTGTATAAGGCGGTCGCAAAGCTCGATAAGAAGGCCGTGATCGATTGCTCGGGCACCAAGCGCTGGGAGCTGCCGCGCCGCGTGCAGCAGATGGCCACACAGCACGGCAAGTCTATCTCCACGGTCGCGGCTGAGGAGCTCGTCTCGCGTTCGGGCGAAAACACCCGCATGCTCGATAACGACCTGGCAAAGCTCGCCCAGATGGTCGAGGCGCCCCAGATTGAGCTTGCCGATGTGGAGCGTTGGATCGTGCGTACGGCCGAGGTTCAGCCCTGGGACTTCCTTAACGCCGTCTCGGCCCGCGACATGCGCCGTTCGCTCGAGCTTTTTAAACTGCTGCCCTCAAAGAGCTACGTGTGGACCTACACGCTGCTGTGCGGGCGCATCCGCGAGCTGATCGTCTCCAAGGCGCTCGATGCGCGCGGACAGGGGCGTGAGCTTGCCGCAACGCTTAAGCTCCAGTCCTGGCAGGTCAAGAACCACCTGACTTGGGCGTGTCGTTTTTCGATGGCTGAGCTCGTCGCGGCCCTCGAAGGTGCCGTTGATGTGGAGCTCGCGCTCAAGGGCTCGGCCGATTCGGAGACCGCGCTTTTGCTCTGGATTACGAACATCTTGAGAAAATCGTGATGATACCTGCCTATTTGACAAATTCGTTCTATCCCTTTGAGGGGGAGCGTGCTATAGTAGGCGCTTGCATGACCTCACCGTGTCTCAGAGGTGTCATACATTTTTTGCAAGGAACTCGAAAGGAACTCCAGAAGTGGCAAACATCAAGTCTCAGAAGAAGCGTATCCGCACCAATGAGGCAGCTCGCATGCGTAACAAGGCTGTCAAGTCCGAGCTCAAGACGCTGACCAAGCACGTTCAGTCCGCCGTCGCCGAGGGCGACGCCGAGAAGGCCCAGGCTGCCCTCAAGACCGTCACCAAGCGTCTCGACATGGCTGCCGCCAAGCATGTCATTCACAAGAACCAGGCTTCCAACCGCAAGTCCGGTCTTGCCAAGCTCGTGAACAGCATCAACGCCTAAGTTGTAAATTTCACACCACACAGATTACGCGCATAAATGGAGCCTGTTTTATGGAACAGGCTCCATTTTTTGTACCGCTCGGGTAAGATAGTCCGCATGAATACTTCAATTGACATTTCCCACATCCGCAACTTCTCGATTGTTGCGCACATCGACCATGGCAAATCCACGATCAGTGACCGCATCCTCGAGCTCACCCATACCGTCGACGAGCGCGACATGGAGTCGCAGCTACTCGACACGATGGACATCGAGCGTGAGCGCGGCATTACGATCAAGTCCAATGCCGTCCGCGTCTCCTATGATGCCGACGACGGCGAGACGTATCAGTTCAACCTGATCGATACGCCGGGCCACGTGGACTTTACCTACGAGGTTTCGCGTTCGCTGGCCGCCTGCGAGGGCGCGGTGCTGGTCGTCGACGCCACGCAGGGCGTCGAGGCTCAGACCGTCTCCAACGCTACGCTCGCCATGAATGCCAACCTGGATATCGTGCCCGCCATCAACAAGATCGACCTGCCCTCGGCGCACCCCGACGAGGTTAAGACCGAGATTGAGGACGATCTGGCAATTCCTGCCGACGATGCCGTATGCGTGTCGGGCAAGACCGGGGAGGGCATCCATGACCTGTTGGAGTCCATCGTCTTTTTGATTTCGCCGCCCAAGGGCGATGCGAACGCCCCGCTCAAGGCACTCATTTTGGACTCTTATTTTGACGAGTACCGCGGCGTCGTCGCTACGGTGCGCGTCTTTGACGGTTCCATCAAAAAGGGCAACACCCTGCGCATGATGCAGGCCAAGGGTGACTTTTTGGTTGACGGCGTGGGCGTCAAGCGTCCCGCCGAGACCCCGGTCGATGCACTGACCGTCGGCGAGGTCGGCTATGTGGTCACAGGTCTGAAGGACCCCGAGGCCGTGCGCGTGGGCGACACCCTTACCTGGGCGTCAAATCCCTGCCCCGAGCCGCTGCCGGGCTATCGCGAGGCCAAGCCCATGGTCTACACGGGCTTGTTCCCCATCGACAATAAAGATTACGAGAACCTGCGTGACGCGCTCGATAAACTGCACGTCAACGACCCGTCGTTGGTGTGGGAGCCCGAGACCTCGGTGGCGCTCGGCTTTGGTTTCCGCGTGGGCTTCCTGGGCCTGCTGCACATGGAAGTCGTCAAGGAACGCCTGGAGCGCGAGTTCAACCTGGACCTCATTGCCACGAGTCCCTCGGTTGACTATCACGTCTACAAGACCGACGGCGAAATGATCGATGTCCGCAGTCCGCAGGACCTTCCCGAGGCCACACGCATCGATCGTATCGAGGAACCCTACCTCAAGGCAAAGATCATCTGCCCGCCTGAGTACACGGGTGCCGTCATGCAGCTCGCCATCGAGCACCGCGGCGTCACAACCGACATGATCCACCTGACGAGCAAATCGGTCGAGATGCGCTTCGATATGCCGCTCGCCGAGCTCATCTTGGACTTCTTCGATCAGCTCAAGAGCCGCACCAAGGGCTATGCCTCGCTCGACTACGAGTTCAACGAATATCGCCCCTCCGAGCTCGTCAAGCTCGACATCCTGCTTTCGGGCGACGAGGTGGACGCGCTGTCGTTTATCGTCCATAAGGACAAGGCATATGGCCTAGCCCGTGGCCTGTGCGACAAGCTCAAGGAGATCATCCCGCGTCAGCTGTTCGAGGTGCCCATCCAGGGTGCTATCGGCAACAAGATCATCGCCCGTTCCACCGTCAAGGCGCGTCGCAAGGACGTTCTTGCCAAGTGCTACGGCGGCGATATCTCGCGTAAGCGCAAACTGCTTGAGAAGCAGAAAGAGGGCAAGAAGCGCATGAAGGCCATCGGCTCGGTCGAGGTCCCGCAGGAGGCGTTTATGGCGATCCTCAAGGTGGACGAGTAGGTCTATGGCGCTTTCTGAATACAGCAAGCGGCTGCTGGGTGCCTATGCCGAGCAGCCGTTCCTTATGGCTCCCATGGCGGGCGTTACCGACCCCGCCTATCGCATCATGTGTCGCCGCCGCGGTGCCAACCTTGCCTACAGCGAGATGGTGAGCGTGGCAGGCCTTGCCTATGCCAGCAACAAAACGTGGCGCCTGGTGCTGCCGGCCGACGAGGAGCAGCAGATTTGCGTGCAGCTCTTTGGCTCCAAACCTGATCAGTTTGCGAGCGCCGTCGCCGCCGTCGAGGAGCGCGTTGGCGATCGCCTGTCGCTCATCGACATCAATATGGCATGCCCCGCCCGCAAGGTCGTTACCAAGGGCGAGGGATCGGCGCTCATGCGCGCGCCCGACCTGGCGGAGAAGATCGTCGAGGCCACGGTGGGCGCGGCGCACGTGCCCGTGACCGTCAAGATCCGCAAGGGCTTTTATGCCGAGGACCGTAATGCCGCGACGTTTGCCCAGATGCTTGAGGGCGCAGGGGCTGCCGCAGTCGCCGTGCATGGTCGTTGCGCCACGCAGCTCTACACGGGCCAGGCCGATTGGTCGGTCGTCGATGAGGTTGCCGACGCTGTCGAGATTCCCGTGATTGGTTCGGGCGATGTGTTCTCGGCCGAGGACGCTGCTGAGCATCTGCACGGCTCGGGTGCCAGCGCGGTGTTTATCGCGCGCGGCATCTACGGCAATCCGTGGGTGTTCGGCGATGCCCGAGCCCTTGCACTCGATGGCACGCCGGTTCCTTCTCGCTCCTCGGTCGAGCGCCTGGAGGCTCTGCGCGAGCACCTGACGTTGACGCACGAGCTTCTGCCGCTCATGTCGCGCGCCCGCACGTACGCAAGCTGGTACTTAAAAGGCATGCCCCATGCCGCCGCCTGGCGCGCTCAGGTGGTGCGTTGCTCTACGTACGAGGAGTTCATGTCGCTGGTCGATGATATCGAGCACGATGTGGTGGCCTGCGAGGCCGCGCTTGCCGCCGGTGAGTCGGTGCCCGCTCATCCGCTGGAGGCTTAAGGGTGGCCGTTACCGCGCTGTACGTGCACGTGCCGTTTTGCGCTCAAAAATGCCGCTATTGCGACTTTGACTCGCGCAGCTTTGCTCTGTGTGATTTGGATGCTGCGCTCGATTCCTATTTTGAGCAGCTGTATGCGCGCCTCGATGCCTTTGGCAATGCCGGGGCCCTCGAGCATGTCCGTACCGTCTACGTAGGCGGCGGTACGCCGTCGCTGGCGGGGGAGCGCCTGGTGAAGCTCGCTCGTCGCATCGTTGCGTGGTGTAAGCCCGTTGAGTTTACCTGCGAGGCCAATCCTGAGTCGCTGACTGCCGAGCTTGCAGAAGCCCTTGCCGTGGCGGGTGTCACGCGCATTTCACTTGGCGTGCAAACGCTCGATAATGACGAGCTTGCCGCTATCGGCCGCATCCACGATGCCGAGCGGGCCCTCGCGGCCATCGCGACGGTCAAAGACGCGGAGCTTGACGTGTCGTGCGACCTTATGTGCGGGCTTCCCGGACAGACGGCTGCGAGTTGGCAACGCACGCTCGATGGCGTGCTTGCGGCTCCCCCGCATCACGTGTCGGTCTATCCGCTCACGCTCGAGGAAGGAACGCCACTCTATCGCATGGCGTGCCACGACGAGTCGCTCGAGCCCGACGAGGATTTTCAAGCCGCGTGTATGGATGTGGCTCGAGAGCGTCTATACGCTGCCGGCTACCATCCGTACGAGGTGGCGAGCTATACGCTTAATGGGCACGAATGCGTCCATAACATTGCCTACTGGACAGGCCAGGGTTACTTGGGGCTTGGTCGGTCTGCCGCGGGGATGCTCGACGCCGAAGATTTCGATCATTTTGCCGATCTGTTTCCCGGCGTTTCGCCTCGTGGTGACGCGCATCGCGTGCGCTTGGTACAGCGCGATGATGCCGCTTCGACTTTTGAGGCCGAGTATCTTTCGCGGCGCGAGGCGGTGGCCGAGGACCTGATGCTCGCCTGCCGTATGACGCGTGGCGTGGGGTCCGACCTGCTGGTTCGTGCGGCGGACGTGATTCCCGTGGACGAACTGACAGCAGCTTGCGACCGCGCCCTTGAGCTTGGGCTTGCCGTCTGGGTGCCAGACGCCGACAATCCCTATGTGGGCTCCGTCACATCGGCCGACGTCATCGCGGGTCGCACCCGCGCCCATCTGGCGCCGACCCATTTGGGCTGGCTCGATGGAAATGTTCTGTTCGAGCTGTTTTGGGGTCTAGCTTAGGCCGCTCGGGTAGAATTACCGCAATATATACGCTGCTGTGAGCAGGAGGTTGCCGCGCATGGCGACGATGAACGAAAAAGATTACTACGAGATTCTGGGTGTCTCCAAGGACGCCACCTCGCGTGATATTCAAAAGGCCTTCCAGCAAAAGGCCCGCAAACTCCATCCGGACGTTAACAAGGAGCCGGATGCCGAGGAAAAGTTTAAAGAGGTCTCTGAGGCCTACGCCGTGCTCTCGGACGAGCAGAAGCGTGCGCGTTACGACGCCATGCGCTCGGGGAATCCCTTTGCCGGTGCACCGACGGCTTCGCCCTATGGTGGCGGCTATGCTGGCAACACGGGCTATGGCAATCCCTTTGAGGGCGGTTTTCCCTTCGGCGGTGCTTGGGGGCAACAGCGTCGCGGTCAGGCTGCGTACAACCCCGAGAACGGCGCCAACGTGGTGGTCGACATTAAGCTCGACGCCAAGGAGGCAAAGGAAGGCGCCCGTAAGACCGTGCGCTATGCGCATTACGATACTTGCGGTCATTGCGGAGGATCGGGTTCCGTTTCGTCCGAGCATGCCCATACCTGTCCGAGCTGCGGCGGTCGAGGCCATATTGACGTCGACCTGTCCTTCCTGTTCGGCGCGGGCACGTTCCAGTCGGTCTGCCCCGAGTGCGGCGGTTCCGGCAAGGTCGTGGCCGACCCGTGCCCCGATTGCGGTGGCAGCGGCCGTACCCGCGTGACCTCCGAGCAGACGATCGAGTTCCCCGCCGGCACCCACGACGGAGACGAAGTGCGTATCCCCAACATGGGCCATGCCGGCACGAACGGTGCTTCGGGCGGTGACTTGGTCGGCCGTGCACATGTTGAGGCCGAGCGCCTGGAAGGCAAAGCGCGCACCGGCTTTTACCTCATGGGCATCATCGCGCCGTTCTTGGTGCTGTCGGCCATTTCGGGCGTGTTCTCGGCTTTTGCCATGATGTGCTTCATTCCGTTTGCCATGGGCCTGTTTATGGTGCTCTCGGATGGTGTGCTTCACCGAAGCCTGCTGTGGTGGAAGCGCGGCGCGATGCAGTTTGCCAATGGTTTCGCCAACGGATTTATGTTTGCACTCGTGTCGGTATGGTTCGCAAGCTGCTCTCAGCGTGCCATGCTTTCGCCCTACGGAATGCAATAACATTAAGCGTACTGTTTGCGATCTGCCCAGCTTGGGTATAGGACGCACTGTGACAATAATGAAAGTCGGAAGGATTCGGTCGTGTCGGAAAATAGGGATTACTACGAGGTACTTGGCGTCGACAAGGATGCCGACGCGCGGACGATCAAGCGCGCGTTTCTAAAGAAGGCCCGTACCGTACACCCGGATGTTTCGGACGACCCCGAGGCCGAGGCCAAGTTCAAGGAGCTCAACGAAGCCTATTCCGTTCTTTCTGACGAACAGAAGCGCGCTAACTATGACCGTTACGGCACCGCCGACGGCCCTGGTGGCTCTGGCTATGTCGACATCAACGATATCTTTGGCGGCATGGGCATGGATGACCTGTTCTCGTCGTTCTTTGGCGGTGGCGCCGGTGGCGGCGCCCGTAGCCGTCGCGAGCGTCGTCGCGGTCGCGATATGGCTATCTCGCTTTCGGTGACGCTCGAAGAGGCGGCGCTCGGCTGCAAAAAGACGATCAGCTATGATCGCCTGGCCCCCTGCGATGACTGCAACGGTACCGGTAGGGCCGAGGGTGCGACCGAAAAGCAGTGCGGCCGCTGCCATGGCACGGGTTATGTCACCACGGTCCAGCGTTCGTTCCTGGGCCAGGTTCAGTCTTCCTCTCCCTGCCCCGACTGCCATGGTGAGGGCACGGTCATCGACCACCCCTGCGAGACTTGTGACGGTCAGGGTCGTACTCCCTCGCACGAAAAGATCGATATCGATATTCCCGCTGGCGTCTCGACCGGTCGCCAGCTGCGCGTGAGCGGTTTTGGCGAGACCGGCCTTCGCGGCGAGCCCTCGGGCGATCTGATCGTCAACGTGCGCGTTGCCGACCACGAGCGCTTTAAGCGTAATGGCGACGACCTGTACCTGGTGAGCGATATCTCGATCGCGCAGGCCGCACTTGGTTGCGAGATTGAGGTCGAGGGCATTATGCCCGATGAGGTCGTTAAGGTGACGGTCCCTGCCGGTGCGCAGTACGGTGACACCGTGAGCGTGAACAACTACGGTATGCCCCGCATTGGCGGTGGCGGCTCGCGCGGCCGCCTGATTGTGCAGCTGCGCGTGGTCGTTCCCACCAATCTTTCTAACAAGCAGCGTGAGCTTCTTCGCGCCTTTGCCGACGAGATGGGCGATGACGTCACATCCGGTAAGAAGTCTGTGACTGACCGCATCAAGAGTGCCCTCGACGACATCCTCGATTAAGGAGCCCGTGTGCTCGCACCCCATATTTCTGTCGTCAACCTCGGCTGCCGTGTCAACCGGGTTGAGTCCGACCGTATCACTGCCGATCTTATGCGCCTGGGCTTTGCGATGGTGGAGCCCCAGGATGCCGAGCTGATCGTCATCAATACCTGCGCCGTTACGGGCGAGGCCGAGGCTAAGACCCGCAAGGCCGTCCGTCACGCGCTTGCCTATCCGGGTGAGCCCTACGTGGTCGTAACCGGCTGCGTGGTCAACCTACATCCCGAGGAGCTGCTTGAACTCTCCGATCGCGTGGTCGCTGAGCCGTCCAAGATTGACGTCGCCGAGCGCGTCTGCGAAGTGCTGGGCGTCGAATCCGATAGCGTGCCCGCCTGCAGCGATGGCGACGTGGTCGATGCGCTCGGTCGTTCGCGATTGGGCGTGAAGATTCAGGATGGCTGCAACCACCGCTGCACCTACTGCATCGTGTGGAAGGCCCGCGGCCCCGAGCGATCTGTGCCCGTCGAGTCCGTGCTCGAGCAGGTGCGCGAGGCGCAGGAGGCCGGCGTGCCCGAAGTGGTGCTGACTGGCGTGAACCTGGGCGCCTATGACGGTAAGAGCACGACCGACAAGCATGTCGAGATCGACGAGCTGCTCGAGGCAATCATTGAGCGCACCGAGATCGCCCATGTGCGCATTTCCTCGGTGGAGCCCATGGATATTTCCGAGCGCTTGCTCAAGGTGATGGCTCGCTATCCGCAGCGTATTGCGCCGTTTTTGCACCTGCCCGTGCAGTCTGGTTGCACGGCGACCCTGCATCGCATGGGTCGACCCTATAGCGCCGAGGCCTTTGAGGACACGGTGCGTATGATTCGTGCCAACCTTCCGCAGGCGTCGCTTTCGTGCGACGTTATCGTTGGTTTTCCCGGCGAGACGGACGAGGAGTTCGAGGAGTCGCTGGCGCTGTGCCGTCGCGTGGGCTTCTCGCGCATGCACGTGTTCCGCTATAGCAAGCGCCCCGGCACCCTTGCCGCCGACATGCCCGACCAGGTGGCTCCCGAGGTCATGGCCGAGCGTAGCCGTCGTATGCGTGCCGCAGCACAGGAGCTCGCTATTGCCGACGCCCGTCGTCGCGTGGGCACCGTTGAGCGCGCTGTGCTCGAATATGGTGACAACCTGACGCTCGGCTCGTTCCATCATGCCCGTCTTGATGATACCTGTGGACTCACAGCCCCGTGCCTGCTCGATGTTGCTATCATCGGAGTCGATGATTCCGGCTTGGTCCATGCACGCAGGGAGGTTCATGGAAGCCTCGAAGATTAGACTTACCGTTCCCGAGGGGATTGACCCCTCGCACGTTTTGGGCGCCGGTGACGGTGTCCTTCGCGCGCTTGAGAACTTAGTGCGCGCCCACGTGGTTGCTCGCGGCGACAGTATTGCCGTGAGCGGCGATCCGGACGAGGTCGAGCTGGTGGCGCGTTTTTTCGAACATGCCTTTCGCGAGGCGGCTGCCGGCCGCACGCTTTCTGCCGACGATGTCTCTCGCTGCCTGGCCGTCCTGCGTGACGGCGAGCATGATGCCTCGTCGCTGCGCGATGACGTGTTGTTGTCGTATCGCGGCCGCGTCATCCGCCCCAAGACGCTCGGTCAAAAGCTCTATGTGGATGCCATCCGCTCTCATACCATCACGTTTGGCCTAGGTCCCGCCGGCACCGGTAAGACCTATCTGGCCATGGCGCTCGCCGTCGCCGCGCTCAAACGCCACGAGGTGGGTCGCCTGGTCCTGACGCGCCCCGTTGTCGAGGCGGGGGAGAACCTGGGCTTCTTGCCCGGCACCCTCGAGGAAAAGATCGACCCCTACATGCGTCCGCTCTACGATGCCCTCTTTGACATGATGGATCGCGAGCGCACCGATGAGCTTATGGAGCGTGGCGTGATCGAGATCGCCCCGCTCGCCTATATGCGCGGTCGCACGCTGAGTGATGCCTTCGTGGTGCTCGACGAGGCGCAAAACACGACGCCCGAGCAGATGAAGATGTTCCTGACGCGTCTGGGCTTTAATTCCAAATTCGTGATCACCGGCGACCTGAGCCAACGCGACCTGGTGGGTCGTCGCGGCGGTCTGGCCGATGTCGAGAGGATTTTGGGCTGCGTCGACGATGTTGCGTTTTCGCACCTGGAGCGCGCCGATGTGGTGCGCCATGCCCTGGTGGGCCGTATCGTTGAGGCCTATGATGCATACGACGATGCGCGCGAGCAGCGTGCACGCGACCGAAAGGAGTCCCGTTGAGTGTATTGATCAGCAACGATGCCGAGCTCGATACGCTGCTCGAAGCCCCCGAGGTAGAGCACATCTGCGAGGTTGTGCTTTCTGCCGAGGGCGTTGAGCGTGAGGTTGAGATCTCCCTTTCGTATGTCGATGAGGACGAGATGCATGAGCTCAACCACGAATGGCGCGGTATCGATCGCACGACCGACGTACTCTCGTTTGAGTGCGACTCGGCTTTTGACGAGGATATCCCTGCCGATGAGACGCTCGAGCTCGGCGATATTATCCTGGCCCCGCAGGTCATTGCCCGCCAGGCCCCCGGTTTTGGCAACAGTCCCGCCGACGAGTGCCGCCTGATGCTCGTGCACGGCATGCTTCACCTGCTAGGCTACGATCATATTGAGGACGACGAGGCCGAGGTCATGGAGGCGCGTGAGGACGCTATCCTGCGCGATCTGGCGCTCGAGCGTGGCGAGGATCCCAAGCTCGTTCACGTCGGTCCCATCACCAACCATGCCCACGACTAGGAGCCGTCTATGATTCCCGGATCGAACAAGGACCATCCGTCCTTTTTAAAGTCGTTCTCCTATGCCATGGAGGGCTTCGTTACCGCCGTTAAGACCGAGCGCAACATTAAGGTCATGCTCGTGGCCGGTGTGTGCACTGTCATTGCCGGCTGCATCGTGGGGCTCGACATTGCCGAGTGGGGTACGGTCATTATTTGCTGCGGCCTAGTGATTCACGGCGAGCTGTGCAACACCGCCATGGAGGCGATCGTCGACCTGGCAACCCAGGAGCTCCATCCGTTGGCCAAGCGTGCGAAGGATATCGCCGCAGCTTCTGTCTACGTTCTTTCCATTACCGCCGCAATCGTGGGTCTTTTGGTATTTGCCCACGCGCTCGGCTTTATTTAGAAAGGGATTCCCATGTCCGACAATATGCAGCCTGCCGATGAGATTCTGGACGACGAGTCCTTGGACGCGGTGGATGCCGAGGAGTTTGAGGAAGTCGAAGAGTTCGACCCGTTTGAGGGCATGAGCGACGATGAACTCGATGCCCTGTGCGACGAGGACGATAGCCTCGCGGGTTTTGGCGATGTGGAGCCTGGCTTCCGCAGCGGCTTTGTTGCCCTGGTCGGTCGTCCCAACGCCGGCAAGTCCACGCTGCTCAACGCCTGTTACGGCAAGAAGGTCGCCATCACCTCGCCGGTGGCCCAGACGACGCGACGCCGCATGCGCGCCGTGGTCAACCGCCCGGGCTATCAGCTGGTCTTCGTCGACACGCCGGGCATCCACAAGCCCAAGGACGGCCTGGGTTCCGAGCTCAACAAGAGCGCCCTGTTCGAGCTCAACGACGTGGACGTCGTCGCGTTTTTGATCGATGCCACCAAGCCCATCGGCAGGGGAGACGCCTGGGTCGCCGAGCGTGTTAAGAGCGCCCGCTGCAAGAAGGTCCTGGTGCTCACCAAGGCCGATGAGGCCGATCCCGCCCAGGTCATGGAGCAGCTCAAAGCCGCTCACGAGCTCATGGAATACGACGACGAGATCGTGACCTCGTCGGTCAAGAATTTCAACGTCGATGCGTTTATCGAGACCGTCGCGCACTTTTTGCCCGAGGGCCCGCGCTGGTTCCCCGAGGACATGGGCACCGACGCGTCCGACGAGACGCTCGTAGCCGAGTTTGTCCGCGAGAAGGTTTTGCGTCGCACCCGCGACGAGATCCCGCACTCCGTGGGCGTTATCTGCGACGCGCTCGAGCAGACCAAGAAGGTCCTGCGCGTGCACGCCACGATTTACGTGGAGCGCGAGGGCCAGAAGGGCATCATCATCGGCAAGGGTGGCGAGATGATCAAGCATATCGGCATCGATGCGCGTCGTGACCTTGAGCGTATCTTTGGCACCCAGGTCTTTTTGGAGCTGGATGTGAAGGTCAAGGCCGGCTGGCGCGATGACGAGGCGCAGATCCGCCGCTTTGGCTATAACGCCGAAGATTAGTCCGCGTCAATGGCAGGTTCTCGCACATATCGCACGAAGGTGCTCGTCCTCGACAAGACCAAGCTCAAGGAAACCGACCTGATCTTGACGATGCTCGACGAGCGGGGGCGGCAGGTGCGTGCCGTGGCAAAGGGAGCGCGTAAGCCCGGCGGTCGCCTGGCGGCGCGCTGCGAGCTGTTCTGTACCGTGGATATGCTGCTGGCGCATGGGCGCTCGCTCGACGTGGTCTCTCAGGCGGAACTTATGGAGGCACCGCTTGGTGCTGCTCCCGATTACGAGGCGACGTGTGCCGCAAGCGCGATTGCCGAGGTCGCTCGCGTGTGTTCGTTCGAGGATGCCGAGGACCCCTTTACCTTTGCCATTACGCAGCGGGCGCTCGCGCTTGTTGGCAGTGGACTCGATACGGCACATATGGACCTGCTCGTGGCGGCGTTTGTCTTTAAGCTGCTATCGCATATTGGCTATCGGCCCGATTTCTCGGCTTGTGTCTCGTGCGGCGACCCCATGCTCTCGTATTTCTCGGCTCAGGCGGGCGGGCTTCTGTGCGGGTCGTGCGCCTCGAGCGTGCCTGGCGCCGAGTTGGTATCTGTCGGTGAGGTCGCATGGCTGCGCGCCCTAATGTCCATGACGTTCGATGCCCTTATGGCCGAGCAGATCGATCCGCATACCGCAGCGTTTCTGCTGGGGCTTTCGCATGTTTGGGCCGCCACGCATACCGATCAGCGGCTTCGTGCGATGGAATTCATGTTGGGTCGGTGATGATGCGCAGGCGTGGGCCGCTTGTGGTAACATACCGACCTGTTGGTACCTCGACCTTGGATGCTCGCTCCACCGGCGGCTTCCCAGTCCGAGGCGAATAGAGTCGCCCGCGGGCGACGCGAAACGAAAGGTGAAACAATGACTGTTTCCAAAGAGCGCAAGGCGGAGCTGACCGCCCAGTTCGGTAACTCCCCGGTCGACACCGGTAACCCCAAGGTTCAGGTCGCCATCCTGTCCGAGCGCATCAAGGAGCTGACCGAGCACATGAAGTCCCACCAGAAGGACTTCCACACCCGTCGTGGCCTGCTCATGCTCGTCGGTCGTCGTCGTCGTCTTCTCTCCTACATCAAGAAGAACGACATCGTCGAGTACCGTGAGCTCATCAAGGCTCTGGGCATCCGCGACAATATCCAGTAAGGATTTGTACATGCTAAGAGCGTCCTGCGCAGCGGGGCGCTCTTTTTGTGTAAGGGCGTGAACAATCACGCTCTACAGCGTGGCGGGGGCAGGGGGCCCGCGTCACATGAGAAGCCCGCAGGCAAGGGGCCTGTGGGGTAAAGGAGAACAATGACACTCGTATCCAAGACCTTTGAGCTGTACGGCAAGACCTACACTTTCGAGTCCGGCGAGCTTGCCAAGCAGGCCACCGGCGCTTGTCTGGTCAAGCAGGGCGATACCACGATGCTCGACACCGTGGTCGTTTCCAAGGAGCGCAAGAACTACGACTTCTTCCCGCTGACCGTCGACTTCAACGAGAAGATGTACGCTGCCGGTCGCATCCCGGGTGGCTACCTCAAGCGTGAGGGCCGTCCCAGCGAGAAGGCCACGCTCACGGCCCGTATGATCGACCGCCCGATCCGCCCGAGCTTCCCGGACGGATTCCGCAACGAGGTGCACATCGTCGCGACCTCGCTCGTCGCCGACCAGGTCAACCCCTTCGACGTTATCAACGTCATGGGCGCCTCCCTGGCCATGACGCTCGGCGGCGTGCCCTTCGAGGGCCCGCTCGCCTGCGTGCGCATCGGCCGTAACGTGGAGACCGGCGAGTTTATCGTCAACCCCACCTATGAGGAGCGCGAAAACTCCGACCTGGACCTTGAGCTGGGCGGTTCCGCCGACTTCATCTCTATGGTCGAGGCCGGCGCCGAGGAGATCTCCGAGGACGACATGCTCGCCGCTATGAAGTTTGGCCAGGAGGCCCTCGCTGCCTTCTGCCAGGCTCAGGACGAGTTCGTCGCCGAGTGGGAGCGGGTCAACGGTGCCATCGTCAAGAAGGAGTACCCGCTCGACCAGCCCGTCGAGGAGGTCCAGGAGCGCATCTTCGCCCACTACGACGAGATGGCCGCTGCCCTGCGCGACGCTGACAAGCTCTCCCGCATCGGTAAGGTCGAGGCTTTGAAGGAGTCCATCCGCGCCGAGTTCACCGAGGAGGAGCAGGCCGCTTGGGAGCGCGAGATCCCCGTGGCGCTCAAGAAGCTCGAGAAGAAGGCCATGCGTACCATGGTCGTCGAGACCGGCGAGCGTGTTGACGGCCGTGCCGCCGACGAGATCCGTCCCATCATGGTGAAGGACAACTACCTGCCGCTCGTTCACGGCTCCGGCCTGTTCCAGCGCGGTCAGACCCAGGTTCTCTCCGTCCTTTCGCTCGGCATGCTCAATGAGGGCCAGCGTCTGGATACCATCGAGCCCACCGAGGGCAAGCGCTACATGCACCACTACAACTTCCCGCCGTTCTGCACCGGCGAGACCGGTCGTATGGGCAGCCCCAAGCGCCGCGAGATCGGTCACGGCAACCTGGCCGAGCGCGCCTTGCTCCCGGTGCTCCCCGACGAGAACGAATTCCCCTACGCCATTCGCGTGGTCTCCGAGGTCATGGAGTCCAACGGCTCTTCTTCGATGGCTTCGACCTGCGGTTCCACGCTCGCCCTCATGGACGGCGGCGTGCCCATTAAGCGTCCGGTCTCCGGTATCGCCATGGGCCTGATCCAGGAGGAGGGCAAGACCGTGGTCCTGTCCGACATCCAGGGTCTCGAGGACTTCCTGGGCGACATGGACTTTAAGGTCACCGGTACCACCGAGGGCATCACCGCCCTGCAGATGGACAACAAGGCCACTGGCCTCACCTTCGACATCCTGGCTCGCGCTCTGCAGCAGGCCAAGGAGGGTCGCGCCTTCATCCTGCAGAAGATGCTCGATGTGATCCCCGAGCCGCGTCACACCACGCGCAGCACCGCTCCGCGCATCGTTTCCATCCAGGTTCCGACTGACAAGATCCGCGACGTCATCGGTTCCGGCGGCAAGGTCATCCGTGGCATCCAGGATGAGACCGGCGCTTCGGTCGACATTCAGGAGGACGGCACCGTCTTTGTCGGCGGCACCGGCGAGTCCGTCGACCAGGCCGTCGAGCGCATCAAGCTCATCATCAAGGTTCCCGAGCCGGGCGAGGAGTACACCGGTCGCGTTGTCTCCATCCAGCCGTTCGGCGCCTTCGTGAACCTGCTGCCCGGTAAGGACGGCCTGCTGCACATCTCCCGCGTCGCCAAGGGCCGCGTGGAGAAGGTCGAGGACGTCCTCAATGTGGGCGACGAGGTCAAGGTCGTCGTCATCGAGGTCGACGATCGCGGCAAGATCTCGCTCGATCGTCTGGACAAGCCCGAGGCCCCGGCTCGCGCCGAGGGTGCCTCCGAGGGCGACGGCGAGCACTTCCAGCGCCGTGAGCGTCCGCGTCGCGAGCGCTCCGAGCGCAGCGACCGTCCGCGCCGTCCCGGCGACAACGGAGGCCGCAAGCCCCGCCGTCACCACGACGCCGAGTAACAGCCGCACATAAGCAGCTCACCAAGGGCGACTCCGCACTGGGGTCGCCCTTTTGCTATTCCCGGCGGGGTCCGCGGGTAAAGTTTCCTGCTCTATAGTCCTGCGCAAGACGGAGGCCACATTAAGTGGCCTCCTGTTCGTGCGGAACTCGCGATTAACTTTACCCGCGGCCCCCGCCGGGAATAGCAAAAGGGCTGGTTTGCGTTGTTGGGCGCCTGCTTCGTTCTTGTTCTTAGTTGCTATACTGTGCCCCACATTTGATATGTAGCTAATGGAGGCGGGCATGACAATTAAGGTTGAATGGGATCGCATGATTGCTGGGGAACTTTATAACCCCTATAGAGTTGGCGACGATTCGTTTAGTAGGGTGCATGCGGCTCAGAAGTTGTTTAATGAGTCGGAGTATTGGGCCGATTCGAGTGCTCTTGAGGAACTTAAGAAGTGTTTTCGCGCCGCTCCGGACGATATGGTCTTAACGGCTCCTGTCTATTTTGATCACGGCGATAGGATTTCGTTCGGCAATCATTTCTATGCGAATACTGGCTTGACGATTCTGGACGAAAACTACGTGACCTTTGGCGACAACGTTTTTCTGGGACCCCATGTGAGCATTTTTACTGCCGGCCATCCTATTGATGCAGATGTGCGCATTCTGGACCTTGAGTATGCAAAGCCTGTCACAATTGGCGACAACGTCTGGATGGGCGGCGGTGTGATTATCAATCCGGGCGTATCAATCGGAGACGATGTGGTCATAGCCTCAGGTTCAGTTGTTGTTAAAGACGTTCCAAGCCACGTCATCATCGGCGGCAATCCAGCTCATATCATTCGAGAGATTACCGACAGCGATCGTAAGCTCTGGCAAGGCCAGCTGAATGCCTACAACGAGGCAATTGGATCATAGCCTCGGCATTCCCGCAGATAAAACCTACTAAAACAAACCTATCCCTTATTGGCAGGTTTCCCGTGGGGCGGGCACTGATGAAGTTTATCGCGAGTTCCGCACGAACAGGAGGCCACTTAATGTGGCCTCCGTCGTGAGCAGGACTGTAGAGCAGGAAACTTCATCAGTGCCCGCCCCACGGGAAACCGCCGGGATATACAGGTCCAGATGGGGCTTTGATGCATGGGTGGTCTGTGCTCGTGCAAATGGGTATCATATTTTGGTTATTGCATCGACTCTGTGATGCATGTTTGTACGTTCCCGGCGGTCGGTTTGCCAGAAGCGCCCCGTCGGTTGTTCCAGACCCGTTTCGAAGAAAGGAAACCACACTAACCTATGGCAGCTAAAAAATCATCTCCCTTGAAGATCATCCCGCTCGGCGGCCTCGACGGCATCGGCAAGAACATGACGGTCTTCGAGTGCGGCGACGACATGGTGCTCGTCGACGCCGGCCTCATGTTCCCGGATGACTCCCAGCCCGGTATCGATCTGGTGCTTCCCGACTACACCTATGTTCTGGAGAACGAGGAGAAGCTCCGCGGTATCATCGTCACCCACGGCCACGAGGACCACACCGGTTCGCTTCCGTACCTTCTGCAGGACCTCAACAACAAGGTGCCCATCTTCTCGAGCAAGCTGACGCTTGGCTTTATCGAGGGCAAGCTCTCCGAGTTCCGCATTCGTGCACCCAAGTTCCGTGAGGTCAAGGGCGGCAGCCACGTCAATCTGGGTGGCATCTCGCTCGACTTCTTCTCGATGACGCACTCCATTCCCGGCGCTCTGGGCGTGTTCATCCGTACTAATCAGGGCACCGTTATGCACACCGGCGACTTTAAGCTCGATCAGACGCCCATCGACGGCGTCACGCCCGACTATGCCGCTATCAGCCGCTTTGCCAAGCAGGGCATCGACCTGCTGCTTTCCGACTCCACCAATGCCACGGTTCCCGGCTTTACCAAGTCCGAGGCCGAGGTTGGTCCCAACCTGCTGCACGCCATCAAGAATGCCCCGGGTCGCGTGTTCGTCGCGTCGTTCTCGAGCCACATTCATCGCCTGCAGCAGATCTGCGATGCCGCCCGCAAGTGCGGCCGTAAGGTCGTTGTGACCGGTCGCTCCATGCTCACCAACACCCGCGTCGCGCGCGAGCTGGGCTACCTCAACATCGACGATGCCGATATTATCGATGCCTTCGATATCGATAACCTGCCTGACGACAAGATCGTCGTCATGTGCACTGGTTCGCAGGGCGAGCCGCTGTCGGCCCTGTCCCGCATGGCCAATGGCGAGCACAAGACGCTCTCCATCCACGAGGGCGATACCGTTATCCTCTCGGCAACTCCCGTTCCTGGCAACGAGAAGGCCGTCCAGCAGGTCGTCAACAGCCTGGCCAAGCTCGGCTGCGACGTGTGGGATAAGAACCGCGCTCTCGTTCACGTTTCCGGTCACGGTAGCCAGGAGGAGCTCAAGCTCCTGATGGCCATGGCCAAGCCCACCTACTTTATGCCGGTTCACGGTGAGGCCGTGCATCTGCGCGCCCATGCCCAGCTGGCCCGTAAGATGGGTCTCAAGGAGGATCATATCTTTATCCTCGATAACGGTGACACGCTCGAGATGCGCGGCGGTATCGTCAAGCGTGGTACGCCCGTCGAGTCCGGCGTCGTCTACGTCGACGGCCTGCGTATCGGCGATACCGACCCCATCGTCCTGCGCGATCGCCAGAAGCTCGCCAATGACGGTATGGTCACGGCCGTTGCTATCGTCTCGCTCAAGCACAAGAAGATCGAGGCTATCGAGTTCTCGGGTCGCGGCGTCTCGTTTGCCATCGACGACCAGTTCTCCGAGGATGCCTCCGCATCCATTATGAAGACGATCGAGAAGGGCAAGTTCAGCTTTACCAGCAGCGGCTCCGATGCCATTCGCAAGGCCGTGCGCGATTCGCTCTCCAACTTCATTTGGAGCCGTACGCGTACCCGTCCGATGATCATCCCGGTCGTCATGGAGGTTTAGTTTGGCGCGCGGATCTGCACAAAACGCCAAAGGCAATAAAGCCAACAACCAACCGGCATCTGCTAAGGGTGCCGGTTCCCATCTGCGTGCCAATAAGGGCCATGAGGCAGACTTCGACGATTTTGAGCCCTTGGTCGAGCCTTCGGCCAATCGCGATATCGCCGGCGTGGTCATTGCCGTTTTGGCGATCGCGTCCTTCATTGCCGTTATCTCACCGGCAACTGCGCCCGTGACGGCTGCTGTTGCCGGGTTCTATCACCTGGGCTTTGGCCTGGGCGCCTACGTGCTGCCGATCGTCATCTTGCTGTTTGCCGCCACGCTCTTTTTGGGTGAGGACTCGCCGCTCAACGTGCGCTCTGTTGCGGGCGGCGCCGTGGTCTTTATCGCTGTCGTCTCCATTCTTTCGCTGATGGTGCCGGGCACGAGCGATTCGTGCGACCTTATGTTTACGCCGCAGAACCTTTCCGTGTCGGGTGGCTACATTGGCGCCTTTATCGCAAGTGCCTTGCAAAACGCTCTGGGTAAACCTATCGCCATGGTTGTCTTGCTGGGGCTTGTCGTCGTGGGCCTGGTTATCATTGGATTTTCGGTGGGCGGTGTGCTGCGCTCTGCCCGCGATCGTGCGGCAGATTTTGCCGAACGCCGTCGTGCCGATGTCAACGCCAGCCCTTGGGGTGATGACGAAGCCCTGTCGGTGCCCGGCGTTGCCCGTCCGCACCTGAGCATTCTTCGTCAAAAGGGCTCCGATGCTGCCGTGACCACGGTCATGGACAACGATGTGGACCCGGTTTTGGACGATGACGACGAGGACGATGACCCGTTTGTCGACGTGTCCGAGGCCGTGGAGGCCGAGCGCGCTAAGACCACGCTGCTGCCGCGTCGCCATGCCAAGAAGGGCAAGGCCACGCCCAAGCTCAACACGAGCGAGCCCGACCCGTCTTGGTCCGATAGCGAGATTGAGCTCACCGAGGGCGATGACGAGGACGACGAGGCTCCGATTGAGACCGCAAAGACAACTTTGCTGCCGCGTCGCCATGCAAAGCGCGGTCAGGTAACCGGCCAGCTTTCGATGGAAGACGACCCCGATAAGATCGACGAGTCCGAGCCGCCGTTTGCCGTGAATCCCGTCTCGGCCGCACCTCAGATTCCCGACTTCCTGAAGCATCCCAAGGTTGCCGGTGCGCCTGCCACGAGTGCTATCGAATCGGCTGCGGCTCGTGATGGGGGAGTGGACGACGGCGCCGCAGATAACGAGGGCGAAGAAGAGGACGGCCTCAAGCTTCCTCCGCTCGAAATCCTGCATGCCAACCCGCAGTCGGCTTCCGCCGCGTCTTCGGACAAGGAGCTGGAGCAGACCGCTGAGTCACTGCAATCCACCTTGCTTGAGTTTGGCCGCAGTGCCCGCGTGGTCGGCTGGATCGCCGGCCCCACGGTGACGACCTTCAAATTGCAGCCCGGTGAGGGCGAGCGTGTGAGCAAAATCTCGAGCCTCGAGGACGATATCGCGCTTTCGCTCGCTGCCCAGTCGGTGCGTATCTTTGCCCCGATCCCCGGCACCTCGCTCGTGGGCATCGAGATTCCCAACCGCAAGCGCCAGAACGTCAATCTGGGCGACGTGCTGCCCTATGTGAAGGGCGGTCCGCTCGAGCTCGCCATCGGCCGCGACGCCGAGGGCACGCCGGTTGTCGCCGACCTCGCCAAGATGCCTCACCTGTTGATCGCCGGTACGACCGGTTCTGGTAAGTCGGTGATGATCAATTCCATCATCACGACCTTGCTCATGCGCGCCCTTCCCGAGGACGTTCGCCTGATCATGGTCGACCCCAAGCGCGTCGAGCTTGCGGGCTATAACGGTCTGCCGCATCTCTATGTGCCCGTGGTGACCGAGCCCAAGCAGGCCGCGAGCGCCCTGCAGTGGGCCGTGTCCGAAATGGAGCGCCGCCTGAAGGTCTTCGAGCGTCTCAACGTCCGTAAGATTTCGACCTATAACGAAAAGCAGGCCGCCGGCGAGTTTGAGCATTACGACAACCCGCCGCAAAAGATGCCCTACCTGGTCATTATCATTGACGAGCTCTCTGACCTGATGATGGTCGCCGGTAAGGATGTCGAGGCCTCGATCGTGCGTATTGCACAGCTGGGCCGTGCCGCCGGTATTCACCTTATCGTTGCCACGCAGCGCCCCAGCTCCAACGTGGTGACGGGCCTTATCAAGGCCAACATCACCAACCGCATCGCCTTTAACGTCGCCACGGGCATCGACTCGCGCGTCATCATCGACCAGATGGGTGCCGAGAAGCTCACCGGTTTGGGCGACATGCTGTTCTCCAAGGTCGACTGGGGCAAGCCCCGCCGTATCCAGGGCTGCTTTGTCTCGGACGATGAAATCAACGAGATTGTCGAGTTCGTCAAGTCGCAGAGCGAGCCCGACTACCACGAGGAGATTCTGTCCGCCGTGGCGCCCGCTTCCATGTCCATGGTTGGTGGCGGCGGCATTGTCCGCACCGGAGTCGCCGAGCCGCAAGACGATGATCCGCTCATTTGGGAAGCCGCCCATATTGTGGTGGAATCGCAGCTGGGCTCCACATCTGGCCTGCAACGCCGCCTGAAGGTTGGCTATGCGCGTGCCGGGCGTATTATGGACATGCTGGAAGAAAAGGGTGTCGTCGGCCCGCCCGACGGTTCCAAGCCGCGCGAGGTCCTGTTGGACGAGGAGGGGCTTGCCGCGCTGGAATCTGTCGACGCCGAGATGGCACGTGAAGATCGTGAGTTTGGAGGATTCTGATGGCTGCACGCTTTGGTGACATGCTGCTCGAGCAGCGTCGCCGAATGGGCCTTTCCATTCAGCAGGTCGCCAACACCATCAAAATCAGGCCGCAGATCATCGAGTTTTTCGAGACCGGTAACTTTGCTTCGATGCCGCCGCGCGGCTATGCGCAGGGCATGATTTCGAGCTATGCTCGTTTTTTGGGCCTCAATCCGCGCGAGGTCGTCAATGCCTACTTTGACGAACTGATGGCATACGAACGCGAGACGTCGCAGCAGGGCGGTCGTTTCCAGGACGCCGCCGGCTACGTCAATTCGCGTTCCTCTGTCGATAACGGGCGCTTCCTGATGGTTCAGGGCGGTCGTTCGACTCGCTATGGACAGCGTCCTCAGCAGGCCGGTTATATTACCGAGACGGGTTCGGGCGAGGAGATTCGCTCGCAGCGTGACCGGTTCCGCAGTACGCCGATGCCCGAGGACCGTGCACTTCCCGCTGCCCGCGGCGTGGCGCGTGACCCTCGTGCCGGCTACGGGGACGGCGGCTATTCCGATCGCGGTCACCGTGGTATCTCCACCGGACGTGCTCGCGGCGGCTATGCGGACGCCGATACCACGCAGGTGACGCCGCGTCTTCGCTCTCAACCACAGCCGTATGGCCAGCGCTCTTCCGCTCCGCGTGCGGGCCAGCGTGGCTATCAAGGCCGCGGTGAACTTGCGCCCCGCTCGGGTCAGCGCAGCCTTCAGGGCCAGGGTGGCTATTGCGGCCGTTCCGATAGCAATCGTGGCCGTATGCCTCAGGGAGGCGGCCGCAGCAGTTCCAGTCGTGGACGCGGCGGTTCCCGTGCTCCTCAAAACAACGGGCTCGATCCGCGTATCGTCTACGCCGGTATCGGTGCCGTGGCGTTGCTGCTGATCGTGCTCATCGTGGTACTTCTGCGCGGCTGCGCATCTTCGACGCCCGAGACCACGCCCGAGACGCCCGCTGTTACCAAGACGACGACCAAGAAGTCTTCTAAGAAGACCGAAACGGTCGACGAGGACGAAGACACCGATGAGGCGACGGATGAGTCGACTGATTCGGACGCCGCCAAGACGACGGCCAAGAAGGAAGAGAACGAGGTCACAAAGGTTAAGGTCTCCGTTGCCAAGGGAAAGACCGCGTGGATTGAGGTCAAGGTCGACGGAAAGTCGGTCTATGGCGCTCAGGCGACTGGCCCCTTTGAGCAGGAGTACACGCCCGAGTCCTCGATCGAGATCACCACGTCTAAGCCTTCCGATGTCACCGTTACCAAGAACGGCGAAAAGGTCCGTTACGATACCAAGACCTCGGGCGTGGCGCGCGTGACGATCACCGTTCCCAAGAAGGAGACGACTGATTCCGAGAATGGTGAAAGTTCTGATGGTGCCGACACCACCGATGGTACCGACACCACCGACGGCACCGATGCCCAGTCCACGGATGGCGCCGATACCGCAACTGACGGCCAGGCGCCCACCGATTCTACCGACTATTCGTACGATAGCTACTAAGCCGCTCGTACGCGAAAGGAAACATCATGGCTAAAGATTCCAGCTTCGACGTCGTGTCCGAGGTCAACATGCAAGAGGTCGACAACGCCTTCCAGCAGACCACGCGCGAGATTTCCCAGCGCTATGACCTGAAGGATTCCGGCGCCACGATCGAGCTTTCGAAGGGCGACAAGCTCTTTACGATCAACGCCCCGGCCGACTTTGTCTCCAAGCAGATCATCGATGTCCTGAGCTCCAAGCTCATCAAGCGCGGCATCGACCTCAAGGCTGTCTCGTGGGATGCTCCGCAGGCGGCATCGGGCGGCACCGTGCGCGTGCTCGGCCATATCGTCGAGGGTATCGACCAGGCGACCGCCAAGAAGATCAATAAGGACATCAAGGACCAAAAGCTCAAGGTCAAGGTGACCATCGAGGCCGAGAAGCTGCGTGTTTCCTCTGCTTCGAAGGACGCGTTGCAGACCGTTATCCAGTTCCTGCGCGACCAGGACTACGGCCAGCCGCTGCAGTTCACCAACTACCGCTAATATCATTCGAAAGGACTGCTCTCCAACATGGATACACCGTTGGGCTCCGTGCTCTACATCACCCTCGGGTGCGCTAAGAACGAGGTTGACACCGACCGCATGCGTTCTCTTTTGACCGCCGCGGGCTACGAGGAGGCATTCGACCCACAGGATGCCGATATCGCCATCGTCAATACATGCTCGTTCCTCGCCTCCGCAACGTCCGAGAGCATCGAGACCACGCTCGAGCTCGCCAACGAGGTTCAGGACGGCGTTCGTTCTTGTCCCATCGTCATGTGCGGCTGTGTGCCGTCGCGCTATGGCGACGACCTGCCTGACGAGCTGCCCGAGGTCGCTGCCTTTGTGAAGGCCGACGAGGAGGACGGCATCGTGGCGGTCATCGATGGCGTGCTGGGTGTCGAGCGTGAGATCGCTGCCTATATTCCGCAAGTCAAGCGCACTGTCGAGGGCGCCGTTGCTTACGTCAAGATTTCCGATGGTTGCAACCGCTTCTGCAGCTTCTGCATGATCCCGTATATCCGCGGTCGTTATCACTCGCGCAATGCCGAGAGCATTATCTCCGAGGTACGCGACCTGGTTGCCGGCGGTGTGCGCGAGATCGTGCTGATCGGACAGGACACGGGTATTTGGGGCACCGACTTTGCCGACGAAGACGTCACCGATGGCTCGCCGCGCAATCTGGCGCAGCTGCTGCATGCCGTCGCCGAGTCCGTGCGCCCGCACAACGTCTGGGTCCGCGTGCTCTATCTGCAGCCCGAGGGCATGACCGACGAGCTTATCGATACGATTCGCGATACGCCCGAGGTGCTGCCTTATATCGATATCCCCGTGCAGCACTGCGACGCGCGCATCCTCAAGGCTATGCGTCGCTCCGGTTCGCGCCAGGAGCTCGAGGACCTGTTCCGCGATCTGCGTGAGCGTATCCCCGGCATCGTGATCCGTTCCACGGCCATGGTCGGCTTCCCGACCGAGACCGACGACGAGTTCCGCGACCTTATCGACTTTATGGACACCGTCGGCTTTGACTACACGAGCGTCTTTGCCTACTCGCAGGAGGAGGGCAGCCTGGCCGCTAAGATGGAGGGTCAGGTCGATGAGGAGGTCAAGCTCGAGCGCGCCCAGGAGGCCATGGACCTGGCCGAGTCGCTCGGTTTTGCCGCCACCGCCGCACATGTGGGCGAGCGCGCCCAGGTGATCGTCGACGGCATCGAGGAGACCGAGGACGGCGCCGAGCTGATCGGCCATGCTTGGTTCCAGGCGCCCGATTCCGATGGCGCGGTGCACTTGGACGCCAGCGAGGCGTCCGTGGGCGATATTCTGACGGTCGAGTTTACCGATAGCTTCTGCTATGAGCTTATCGGCCATGTTGTGGAGTAGGAGAGCGTCGTGGCAAACGAGAGCAATAAGGAACTGACGAGTGTTTGGACGCCCGCCAACATCGTGACGTGCGTTCGCATCGTCTTTATCCCGGTGTTCATGATCGTGTCGGCGCTTTCTCACACGAGTGTTGCCGGTACAGATTGGAGCACCTTCGACGGCCCGCTCGCCGCCGCTGCCTTCATTCTGTATGTGATCCTGTCGTGCACCGATAAGGTCGACGGCTACCTGGCGCGCTCGCGCAACGAGATTACCGATTTCGGTAAGTTCTTGGACCCCATCGCCGATAAGCTGCTCGTGTTCTCGGCCTTGCTGCTGTTCTTGGACTTTGGCACCGTGACGGTTTGGTCCGTGTTCATCATCTTGTTCCGCGAGCTGTTGGTAAGCGCCCTGCGCATGGTTGCGAGTGCCGCCGGCGTGGTCGTTGCCGCCGATAAGCTTGGCAAGTACAAGACGGCGACCACGATGGTCTCCATCTGCGGTTACCTGTGCGTCTTTGCGATGGCCGGCTTGCACCTTGGCCCGCTGGCGCTGACGCTCGGCATCTACTCGGTGTCGCGCTTCCTGTACGCCGTTGCCGTTGTCCTGACCGTTATCTCGGGCGCCCAATACTTCTGGAACTGCCGCAAGATCGTCTTTTCGGTCTAGGTCCTGGTGGGTATGACGGACTCTTTTGAGCAGATTTCCGCACATAACGAAGAGCTGGCGCGCGATATTGTCGAGCGTGCGAGCACTCGGGGCGTGACGGTTTCGACGGCTGAGTCGCTGACGGCGGGTATGATCGCCTCGACGATTGCCGATATCCCGGGCGCCTCGGCGGTGCTGCGTGGCGGTGCGGTGACCTACTGCGATGAGATCAAGCATCGCGTTCTGGGTGTTGAGCAGGAGACGCTCGACCGCTATACCGCGGTGTCGCATCAGACCGCGCGCGAGATGGCGGCGGGTTCGCTGGAGCTGTACCAGAGCGATATTGCAGTGAGCGCAACGGGTTATGCCGGCCCCGGCGGCGGCACTGAGGACGATCCGGCTGGCACTTTCTATATTGGCTGGGCGTATCGCGCGGCTGATGGGGAAGTGCCGATCGTGGACTCTGTGCGCTGCCACTATGAGGGTGACCGTTCGTGTGTTCGTGCCCATGCGGTCGCGGAGGCATTGGGACGCATTGCCCTTGTGCTCAACTCTATGGAATAGACGTGTTTTAAGGGGCCTTCGGGTCCCTTAATTGTGGAGATAGGGACCCCTGACGAATTTAGCGTTTGCGCTGTTCATAGGTGTATTTTTGCCTTTCTTGTTCTTATTTGGCCCTTTGTGGTCAAGCATTTGGTCAGTGTTTGGTCGGCGTTTGGTTGGGTTTTGGAAAGGTCGACTGCATATGATTGGCCTGAACGGTTGACCACGAACAGCCGTTCGTTTATTATCGATGCAGGTTGTTAAGAGGAGGGCTATTCATGGCCAAGAATTCAGGTCCCGTACGTACCGTTCATGCACCCACGACGGGTAAAGAGCGCGAAGAGATGATCGCCACCACCAAGGCCGAGATCGAGAAGAAGTTCGGTCAAGGCTCCATCATGAGGTATGGTGACGGCGGCCCCGAGCTTGAGGTCGAGGCCATTCCCACGGGCGCTCTGGCACTCGATGCCGCTCTGGGTATCGGTGGTGTGCCGCGCGGCCGCATCGTCGAGATTTACGGTCCTGAGTCCTCCGGTAAGACGACGCTTTCGCTCGAGATCCTGGCCGAGGCCCAGGCTATGGGTGGCGTAGTGGCATTTATCGATGCCGAGCACGCGCTCGATCCCACGTATGCCGCGCGCATTGGCGTGGATATCGACGAGGTGCTGATTTCCCAGCCTGATACGGGTGAGCAGGCGCTCGAGATTGTTGACATGCTCGTGCGTTCCGGCGCCATCGATGCCATCGTCGTCGACTCCGTCGCCGCGCTGACCCCGCGTGCCGAGATCGAGGGAGAGATCGGCGATACCACGGTCGGTTTGCAAGCTCGCCTGATGAGTCAGGCGCTCCGCAAGCTCGCCGGCTCGCTGTCCAAGTCCAACACGACATGCATCTTCATTAACCAGCTGCGAGAGAAGATCGGCGTCATGTTCGGCAACCCCGAGACCACGACGGGCGGCCGCGCCCTTAAGTTCTTCTCTTCGGTGCGTATCGACATTCGCCGCATCGACAGCATTAAGCTTAAGGATGAGGTTATCGGTAACCGCGTGCGTGCCAAGGTCGTTAAGAACAAGGTGGCAGCTCCGTTCCGTTCTGCTGAGTTCGACATCATGTACGGTACGGGCATCTCTAAGGAGGGCTCGATTCTGGACATGGCTGTCGAGTGCGGCATCTGCAAGAAGATGGGCTCCTGGTTTGCCTATGGCGAGGACAAGCTCGGAAACGGTCGCGAGGCCGCCAAGGCGTTCCTGCGCGAACACCCCGATTGCGCCGACGAGATTGAGCATAAGGTCCGCCTTGCCTGCGGGCTTGAGTTTGATGACGATGCTCCGTCCGAGGTCGAGCTGACCGATCAGCCTGCGCCTGAGGAGTTTGACGAGCTTTACGCCATCGATGGTTCCGCCATGCTCGATGATGACGACGAGTAGCGGTTACGCTCATGTCGTATACGGTGACCGAGGCCACGGTCGTCTTTCCCGATAAGAAGGCGGCCACCTCGTTCTCGAGCGGATATGCGTCCAAAAAGCCTTGCGCACATATCGATTGTGAGCTTGAGGGCGGTTTTGAGCGGTCCATTTGGATCCCCGTGCGGGTCGCGCGGCTGTATGTCAAAAACCGCCCCGATCTTCCCTGTGATTGGGATAACTTTCGTGAGGCGGTGCAGCTCATCGAGCGTAAATGTGCACTTACCATGGTGACCGAGATGTTATCGCGCCGCGACCATGCGACGGGTGAGGTCCGTGACAAGCTGGCTCGCTACGGCTTTCACCAGGCCGCTATCGATTTCGCCGTCGAGCGTGCCACCGAGTATCGCTTTTTAGACGAGAACCGCTTTTGCTCGTACTTTATCGAGGAACGCAAGCGACGCGGTTGGGGACAGCGTAAAATCGAGACCGAGCTCAAGCGCCGTCATGTCGTGCTCGATGACATTCCCGGTTATCCCGAGGATTATTTTGCCGTCGAAGACGATTTGGCGCGTGCGTCAGCCCTGCTCGCCAAGCGGCGTGTTCCAGAGACGCGCGGATTCGAAAAACTGGTTCGGTTTTTGATGGGCAAGGGCTTCTCGTATCACATCGCCGTCGATGCCGTTAAGGCACGTCTCGATGCCGAACGTGAGGAATGTGCGGTTTAGGCGTATGCGTTTTGTGGCCCTGCCGTTCACCGCGTTTTAGCCGCCGTGCTGGGGCCATTTATTTGACAGTTGTTGTGGTTCAACGTACGATAAACACTGTCATTTGCTTTGTGATATGTGCTCATCTGTGATGAGTTTGTTTATATGTTTATCTGTATCCGACCCGCATAAGCTGCGCCCATATTACTCAAATGTCGCGAGCCGTTCGTAAGGACGGTTCGCTTTGTTGTGTAACGAATCCATAAAAAGGAGTGAGCATGCCTATCATCGCAGCGCTCGTTGGCATCGTCTTGGGTGCCATCGCCGCCATTGCCTACATGCGCACCGCCAAGCAGGGTAGTCTTCACGAGGCCGACGAAAAAATCCAGTCGGCACACGCACAGGCTGAGTCCCTGATCGGTGATGCTAAGCGTCAGGCCGAGACCCTCAAAAAAGAGGCTCTGCTCGAGGCTAAAGAGGAGATCATCAAGAACAAGCAGGCCGCTGAGGCCGAGGACAAGCAGCGTAAGAACGAGATTCGTACGCTCGAGAACCGCGTGATGCAGCGCGAGGAATCTCTCGATCGCCGCAACGACGCTCTCGACAAGCGCGAGCATCAGCTCTCCAGCCAGGCCGGTCAGGTCGAGAAGCGCTCCCGTGAGCTTGATGAACTCTGCGCAAAGCAGACCTCCGAGCTCGAGCGTATCGCCGACCTTACCCGCGAGGACGCGCACAAGGAGCTCCTTGATAAGGTTCGCGGCGAGGTCACCCACGAGGCCGCCACGATCATTCGCGAGTCCGAGCAGCAGGTTCGCGCCGAGTGCCACAAGACCGCCCAGGAGATTCTGTCTCTGGCGATTCAGCGCTGCGCTGCCGATCACACTGCCGAGGTCACCGTTACCTCCGTGCACATTCCCTCTGATGACCTCAAGGGCCGTATCATCGGTCGCGAGGGTCGCAACATCCGGACCTTCGAGCAGGTTTCCGGCGTCAACCTCGTGATCGACGACACGCCCGAGACCGTCGTTCTTTCGAGCTTCGACCCGGTCCGTCGTGAGACCGCCCGTGTCGCCCTTGAGAACCTCATCGCTGACGGCCGCATTCACCCTGCCCGTATCGAGGAGATGTATCACAAGGCCGCCGACCTGGTTCAGCAGCGCGTGCGCGAGGCTGGCGAGCAGGCTGCCTTCGATACCGGCATCCACGACCTGCACCCCGAGATCGTTAAGACCCTTGGTGCCCTGCGCTACCGTACCTCGTTTGGTCAGAACGTGCTTCAGCACTCTCTCGAGGTCTCTGATCTGTGCGGCGTGATGGCTTCCGAGCTTGGCCTGGACGTTGTGACCGCCAAGCGCGCCGGCCTGCTGCATGACCTGGGCAAGGCAATCGACCATGACGTCGAGGGCCCGCATGCCGTCATCGGCGCCGAGCTGGCCCGCCGTTATGGCGAGAAGCCCGTTATCGTCCACGCTATCGAGGCTCACCATGCCGATGTCGACCCCAACACGGTGCTCGATGTCCTGGTACAGGCCGCCGATGCTGTCTCTGCCTCTCGCCCCGGTGCCCGTCGCGAGTCTGCCGAGAACTACATTAAGCGTCTTGAGAAGCTCGAGGAGATCGCCAACTCCCATGACGGCGTCGAGCGTACCTATGCCATGCAGGCTGGTCGCGAGGTCCACGTCATGGTTCAGCCGGACAAGATCTCCGATGCCCAGTCCACGGTCCTGGCTCACGATATCGCCCATCAGATCGAGGAAGAGATGGAGTATCCCGGTCAGGTGCGCGTCGTCGTGATTCGCGAGAGCCGCGCTGTCGATATCGCTAAATAACATGAGCGACGCGAACGAGCTCATCTCATTTATCGCGTCGATGTCGGGGGAGGGCAACCTTCGCGTCGAGGAGAACCTTGGCGAGGGGTATGTCCGCCTCCGCGTTTCGGAGGCCGAGCGGCGCCAGGCAAAGCACGACATTCAGCATGTCGAGGATATCGTCATCGAAATGCTCCGTAATGCTCGCGATGCCGGCGCCGACAAGGTCTATCTCGCTACGACCAAGGAAGACGGCGTCCGCACGCTTGTCTTTCTGGATAACGGTTCGGGCGTTCCGCAGGATATGCAAGAGCGAATCTTCGATGCCCGCGTTACCTCCAAGCTCGAGAGCATGAAGATGGACCGTTGGGGCGTTCACGGTCGTGGCATGGCATTGTTTTCGATCAAGCAGAACACCGATGAGGCCCGTGTGGTCACGTCCGGTGTCGATCTTGGTTCAGCCTTTAAGGTGAGCGTCGCGGCCGACCGCCTCAGTGAGCGTGCCGATCAGTCCAGCTGGCCCCAGGCCGTCAAGGATGAGGACGGACGTTATGTCTGTGCTCGCGGTCCGCATAATATTATTCGCGCTGCTTGTGAGTTTGCGCTCGAGGAGTTGCGTGGTTGCGATGTCTATCTTGGTTCTCCGTCTGAGATTGCCGCGACCCTTTATGCTCAGGCGTCAAGCCGGCTTGATACGTCTCGTCTCCTGTTCATTGATGACGAGAGCGAGCTTCCGGTTGTCGATCGTTTGGGCCTTGCTTCTGATGCCGAGGACTTTATCCGTATCTGTTCGGGTTTGGGTCTTGAGATGTCCGAGCGCACGGCCCATCGCATTTTGGCAGGGCAGATTAAGCCCGTTCGCGGTGTGACCGCGCGTCTGCTGCGCGAGCGTGATTCGTCCTCGCATGCGCCGGCTCCTGTTGATCTCGCGAAGGATCGTCGCGGGCTACGTATTGCCAAGGATGACATGGCACAGTTTTCGCGTGCTGTGGAGCGCGACTTTAATGACCTTGCCGCTCGGTACTATCTCAACCTTTGCGGTGACCCAAAGATTCGTGTTTCGCGTGATCGAATCACCGTGACCTTTGATCTTGCCAAAGAGGAATAGTGCCTTTACCGAGTCCACTCGGTACGATACAGTTATTGCAGTTAAAACGTACTTTTAAATGCAGGAGTTTCTTCATGGATTGCCTGAAGGTATCAAGCAAATCATCGCCCGCGTCCGTTGCCGGCGCCATCGCCGGCATGGTCAAGGATGGTGTACCCGTCAACATCCAGTGTGTCGGCGCCGGTGCCGTCAACCAGGCCATTAAGGCCGTTGCTATCGCGCGCGGTTTTTTGATTCCAACTGGTTTTGATATTTCCTGCGCGCCCGTGTTCTCCGACATCCTCATTAACGGGGAGTCGCGCACGGCCATCCGCCTTTCTATCTATGTTCACCAGATCAATCGAGCTGCTATGGATAACGTCGTCATGGATGATGTTAAGCCTGTGGCATAGCTTTTGCTTGCCTCGTTTCGCTCCCCATCGTTAGGACTTATGCACATGGACCAGCGTTCCGTACGCGATATTCTTTCCGGTAAAACCTACTTTATCCGCACCTTTGGCTGCCAGATGAATCAGCACGACTCTGAGCGCGTGAGCGGTCTGCTTGATTCGTATGGCTGCCTCATGGCGCTCGATCCTGCGCATGCCGATATCGTTGTCTTCATGACGTGCTGCGTGCGCGAGGCCGCCGATACTCGCCTGTACGGTCAGTGCAATTCCTGCAAAAGCCTGCCGCCTTCGCCTTCGGGCAAGCGTGTGGTTGCCGTTGGCGGTTGCATCGCGCAGCGCGATGGTGAGGGCCTGCTCACCAACGTCGATAACGTCAATGTCATCTTTGGCACGCATTCCATCGCGCATGTGGCCGAGCTCATTGCCGAGGCGTTCCTTGATGGTAAGCGTCATATCCGCGCCAATGAGCATGAGGATACGGATGCCATGAGCATGCCGTGGCATCGCGAGACTCAGTATCACGCCTGGGTGCCCATCATGACGGGCTGCAATAATTTCTGCACCTATTGCATCGTGCCGTACGTGCGCGGTCGCGAAAAGAGCCGCCCCTTCGAGGAGATTGTCGACGAGGTGACCGGTTTGGTGCGCCAGGGCGTGCGTGAGATTACGCTGCTGGGCCAAAACGTTAACTCATATGGCCGCGATCTGTTTGGCAAGCCGCGTTTTGCCGATCTGCTGCGTGCTGTGGGCGATACGGGCGTGGAGCGCATCTTCTTTACGTCTTCGCATCCCAAGGACCTGTTGCCCGAGACCATCGACGCCATGGCCGAGACGCCTGCCGTTATGCCGCAGCTGCACTTGGCCGTCCAGTCCGGTTCGACGCGGATCCTCAAAGAGATGAATCGCCGTTATACACGCGAGGACTATCTGGGCCTTGTCGATTGCATTCGCAACCGCATGCCCGATATCGCGCTCTCGACCGACATTATCGTTGGCTTCCCGGGCGAGACTGAAGAAGACTTTGAGCAGACGCTCTCACTTGCCGAGACGGTCCGCTATGCTCAGGCCTATACCTTCATCTATTCCAAACGCGCCGGTACCCCGGCCGCCGAGATTGACGATCCTACGCCGCATGAGGTTATTCTCGAGCGTTTCAATCGCCTGGTAAAGGTTATCGAGACCACGGCACACGAGTATAACCAGGGCGAGCTTCATACTGTGGTTCCGGCGCTCATTGAGGGAACGAGTAAAAAGAACGACGCGGTCCTGCTGGGCAAGAGTCCCAAGAATCAGACCGTGCATGCGCCTATCCCCGAGGGTTACAGCATCGATCAGCTTGTTGGTAAGATCGTTGATGTTGACGTTGACGTTGCCAAGACCTGGTATTTGTCCGGCTCCGTTGTGGGCGAGCCGCGCTAATGGTTTCTCCCGGGGCAGGTCTTTCCGCCGTTGCGATCGTCGGTCCGACGGCGGTTGGTAAGAGTGATGTTGCCGACCGTTTGGCAGCTCGTCTTTCGTCCGAAGTGCTGTCGTGCGATGCGATGCAAATCTATCGCGGTATGGACATCGGTACCGCAAAGATGGCACCCGATGAGTGCACGGCGCCGCTGCGTCTCGTCGACATTGTAGAGCCGGGTGTGGCATATTCTGCTGCGCTTTATCAGGCTGACGCTCGCGCGCATGTTGAACGTCTCCTTGGTTCGGGTTGCCTGCCGGTTTTTTGCGGAGGTACGGGGCTATATCTCAAGGCAGCCCTCGATGAGATGGACTTTCCCTCGGGTGAACTTGAGGACGATCGCCGTGCGGGCTATCAGGAGCTTGCCGAGCGTATTGGCGAGGAAGAACTGCATGCCCTGCTTGCCGAGCGCGATCCAGAATCGGCTGCTGTTATTCATCCCCATAACGTGCGCCGTGTGATTCGTGCGCTCGAGATGCATGATGATGGTATCTCCTATGCACAGCAAAAAAGTCAGTTTAGAGTTCCGCGCGAGCATTATCATGCCCTATGGTTTGGTCTGACGCGTAATCGTGAGGTGCTCTACGAGCGCATTAATCTGCGCGTCGATTTGATGTTTGAGCAGGGTCTTGTCGATGAGGTCCGCGGTCTTATGGACCAGGGGCTGGGAGATGCCCTGACGTCGATGCAGGCAATTGGTTATAAAGAGATCATCGATGCTTTCAATGGCATGATGAGCATGGATGAGGCCCGCGAACTCATTAAGATGCGTTCGCGTCGTTATGCCAAGCGTCAGCTTTCGTGGTTTAAGCGCGATGACCGTATCGTGTGGTTTGATATGGATGAATGTACGATCGATGAGATCGTTGAGGATATCCTGCATCGTATTGAGGCTGCCTAATGGCCCGTTTCCCCCTTGTTCCCACGGCACCCGAGCCCGAGCGTGCCATTTTAGTTGGTGTTGAGTGGCGCGACAATGCATGGCCGCTCGATCGCTCGCTTGATGAGCTGGAGCGTCTTGCCCACACAGCTGGTGCCCAGTGCGTGGCACGCTTGTCGCAGCGTTTGGTAAAGCCGTATCCTAAATCGTTTATCGGTTCCGGTAAGGTAGAGGAGCTTTGCGGCCTGGTGCATCGCATGGATGCCGATGTCGTTATTTTTGACGACGACCTGACACCCTCGCAGCAATCCTATTTGGAGAAAGCCGTGGGCGAGCCGGTAAAGATTATCGATCGTACAGCACTGATCCTGGATATCTTTGGCCTGCATGCTCAGACGCGTGAGGGACGCCTGCAGGTACAGCTGGCACAGCTTCAATATTTGTTGCCTCGCCTGCGTGGCATGTGGAGCCATCTCGCCAAGGAGCAGACGCGCGGCGGCATCGGCTCACGTTTTGGTCAGGGCGAAAGTCAGCTCGAGGTCGACCGTCGCCTCATTCGTAATAAGATCGCTGCGCTTCGTCGTGAGCTCAAGCAGGTTGAACAGCGTCGCGATGTTCAATCCAAGAGCCGCATTGAGTCACCGGCGTTTCGCGTGGCGTTGGCTGGTTACACTAATGCCGGCAAGTCGACGTTGCTTAATCGTTTAACGGGATCCACGGTACTTTCGCAGGATAAGCTGTTTGCCACGCTCGATCCTACAACGCGCTCGTACCGTTTGCCCGGTGGCCGTGGCATGACGATCACCGATACCGTCGGCTTTATTCAAAAACTGCCGCATGGTCTGGTCGATGCCTTTAAATCGACGCTGTCCGAGGTGTTGGGTGCCGATCTAATTCTCAAAGTCGTAGATGTGTCTGACGAGGACTATGAGCGGCAGCTGGAGGCTGTCGACCGCGTGCTTGATGAGATCGGCGCCGGAGAGCGTTTAACGCTGACCGTATTCAATAAAATCGATCTTCTCGATAGCGTTGATCGATTGAGTTTCCGTCGTCGCTATCCCGAGGCCGTTCTGTTCTCGGCCCAAACGGGCGAGGGGCTCGACGATCTCGTCGATCGCATTGCTCGTGAGGCAGCTGCCACCGATGTGTTGCTCTCCGCTGATATTCCGTATCGCGAGGGTGCTCTCATCACGCTGGTGCATGAGCAGGGAACCCTTCTGCATGAGGAATATCTCGAGGACGGTGTTCGCATTGTGGCGAAGTTGCCGGCTCGTATTGCACCGCGGCTCGAGCGTTATCGCACTGAGTAGACGAGCTCCAAAATGCCCAGAATGATGGGCTGATGCAGCAGATAAAAGGGGAGTGCGTGACGTCCAAAGCTGGCGAGCGCCGGCAGGGGGTTGGCGTAGGCCCAGCTAGGGACGGTCTTATCGATTCCCTGCGCTATGTGTGCGGCGAAGTATCCTGCAAGATACATAAAGATAAACGGGATGATGGGGTAGTAATCACCCGAGACAAACCCAGGGCTCGGAAATCCCAGCCACGCCAGGTAGGGGACAGGGTAGGTCGTTTTGGGGATGCTCCAGGTGAGGGCGAACAACATAAGGCATAGGGGCATGCCCCATCTCGCCGATATCTTCTTAAGGACGGGATCGGTCAACGCCACGATGCCGGTACATGCGGCCATGCAGTAGATGATGCCATAATTAACCGAATCGTCGACTGAGACAAGTGTTGTTGCCAACCAGACGACGAGTGCTGCTAAGGCGTATTTGGCGGCACGTTTGATATTGTTGCGCGAAAGGGTACACATCCAACCCGCGATAAACAAAAATACCCAGCTGATGCTGGCGCGCCAGATGTCTTGAAAGACTGACTGGGTAAACCAGGGCATATCCCAGCCGTACAGGTAGGCGAGATCGTAGCAAGCGTGAAAACCTGCCATAGAAATCATCGTAAACCCGCGGACGGTATCAAAGATGGTGATGCGTTTTTGCATTACGAGAACCGGCGCATTAAACCGACAACTTTACCCAAAATAACGGGGTTCGTCGCATAGATAGGCTCCATAGTGTCGTTCTCGGGCTGCAAGCGCACGCGCCCCTGTTCCTTGTAGAACGTCTTGACGGTCGCTGAACCATCAATCATGGCCACGACAATTTCGCCGTTCATGGCACTCTTTTGTTCACGGACGATGATGTAATCGCCATTGAAGATGCCGACATTGATCATTGAGCTCCCATGCACCTCAAGGATAAAGGAACCCTGATCAGTGGCGATTTCGGTCGGGATAGTAAAAGTGTCTTCGATATTCTGCTCGGCCAGAATGGGAATCCCAGCCGCGACGCGACCAACGAGCGGTAGCGAGACCGTTCCGCGAGGTGCGGTGGGCTCGTCAGATTTAGAAATTGAGACAGAGGAACCGTCCTCGTTAAAGAGTTCCAGGGCGCGCGGTTTGGTGGCATCGCGCTTGAGTAGCCCGCGCGCCTCCAGGGCAGAGAGATGGGCGTGCACGGTGCTGGGGGAGGAAAGGCCCACGGCAGAAGCCATCTCGCGCACGCTGGGCGGATAACCCTTCTCCTGCTGATATTCCTTGATGAAGTCGTAAATTTGCTGCTGACGCTTGGTAATTTTGCGAGCCATCAGGGCATCCTCTCTACCCATGTCAAACAAATGTTCGAATTTTGCTTGACAGGAACAACTGTTCGAAGATAATAATAACCGAACATTCGTTCTCGCGCTAGACATTTTTGTCCGCGCGGCTTGATAAAACTGTTCTCAGCAAAACACGCGAGAGGAGAACATGATGAACGCAACGAATATGGTCCAGGGAAACCTCGCCCTTAAGCTCGAGACGCCTGCAGAACCCACTTTTACGGTTGTTCAGGGTGGCCGCTCCGGCTTTCAGCCTTTGACCGTAAAGCCTGCGCGCAATCAGCAGGCTGTAGTCGCGCCGGCCCGCGTTGCCCTGAAGGTTCCGACGATTGTCGCCGTCGCCGTTGCGCTTACGCTCTTCTTTGTCCTCGCTATGTCGGTCTTTAGCGCTCGTCACGCCGCGTATGCCGAGTCCGTTTCC
>JAJXHK010000053.1 GCA_021639365.1 Collinsella aerofaciens | reverse complement strand
CAACAAGACGCGCCTCACGCGCGCCGGCCCTTGCAGCCCAGGACTCTTCTAGCTGTTGCACGTCCACGCGACACCATCCCTTACATAAAACCAAACCAAATAAACTTTCCAGGTTGAGCATAGCTAGCGAGCGGGCAGCTGCCGTGGCGAGGTGTCGCGAAAGAGGAGCGACGCGTACTTCATGTACGCGAGCGACGGTTTGAGCGGCAGATCGCCCGGCAGATGTTCGCGCAGCGTCGAGCGGTCCGGCGTTTGTTAAAACGCCGGAACCAAATTAGCCATGGTATTCGCCGTTGTACTGGATGAGCGTTAGATCTTCCACGCCATCGAGCGCGCGGATGGCGTCGGCATAGGGCATATCCACACCGTCCGAGAACACCTCAACGGCCATCTCGACCTTGTCACCGCGCATCGTCTTGGACTTGACGCTGAACTTGGTGCGCCCAAATGCACGCACGATATCGTCGCCGGTGGTCTGCCCCGTGTAGTGGATGACCATCATGTACACGCGCGCCTTGTCCTGGTGGCTCGCAAAGCCGGCAATCATCACCACGATCACCACCGCCGTGAGCCCCACGAGCGCATACATACCGGCTCCCGCCGTAATGCCCGTGGTAATGGACCAAAACAGATACAGCAGGTCGAGCGGGTCCTTGACCGCTGTACGATAGCGGACGATGGACAGAGCACCGACCATACCGAGCGAGATGACCACGTTCGTCGAGATCGCGAGCGTGACCATGCAGGTAAGCACGCACATGCCCACGAGCGTCACGGCAAAACTGCGCGAATACACCACGCCGGTAAAAAAGCGCTTGTACACGTAATAGATCAGGATGCCCATGGCGAGCGCCACGAGCAGCGACAGGCCAATCTTGGCAGGGTCGACCTGACCGAACGCCTCCAAGACGGAGTTCTTAAAAAAGTCCCTGGTGCTCATGGTTTAAATATCCCCTCGGTTCCCAAAATCCGATTCCCAGTAGTTAAAACCGCGCAGGTAGGCGGTCTTGTCATAACACAGGCAGTACTTAGAGACCGCCGTGAGTTCGGCCGCACCCGGCGGCACCATATCGCGCACCAACTGCGGACAAAACTCGGTAAACTTGACCTCCATCACCAGCTTGCCGGGCTCCAGCACGGGCAGCGCGGGCAGCATCGCGTCAAAGATATCAAAGCTACCCACCGCCGCGCGCACGTTGCTATCAAAGGTGATGCGCACGGTGCCCTCGTCCATCACCCACGGCTCGCGCTCGTAGTCCACGATGGTCCGCGGGCGCATCATATTACAGATGCACTCGATGTAGAACTCGCGACAGAGCGGATAGGGGCTCCTCAGCAAAAAGTCGTAGTCGCCGGCCAGAATCTGCTCAAACTCGCCACGCGTGAGTGGCGCGTCCTCCTTGTAGATCCAGCTGCCGTACTTCTTTTTGCGCTCGAGCTTAATCACCTTGTCGCTGCCGTTATAGATGCGCACGCGATACTTTTTGCGCATGAGAATACCGGCGTCTTTTTCCTCGTAGGCCGAGTTGCAGTAGTCGTCAAAGTACAGGCTGCGAATGGTGTAACCACCCGCCCGCGCATACTTGTCCAGTTTAAAAACCGGCGCCATGCGGCAGGCAAGCGCGGTGTGCTCGCCCTCGTTAATGAGATATTTGAGCTCGTGGCGGTAACGCTCCTGCGTGGCACGCACAGGCGGAGCCGCCAAGCGCTCAAGCAGCGCGCTAGCCCTCCTCATACGTGTCCTCCACGACCTTACCGCCGTCTTGCACGTAAAAACACTTCATGCCGTAGTGCTTGCCGTCGTCGGTCACATAGTAGTCAAACGCATCTTGCGTATAGCCGTCTGAGTTGGTGGCGCGCACGCGCACAAAATACTGGCCGGCATCGGGCGCATCGCAGGTCACCTCGGGAAGCAGCACGTCCTCGGCCTTAAAAAGCACGTCGCTTATGGCATAGTCGCGCGCCAGCTCCACGGTATAGCGAATGTCACGCGCCTTAAAGTCGTAGGACGCATCCCAGTTAATGCGCAGCTTCCCGTTATCGATCTGCGGCACGCCAATGTAGAACGGCATGGGCTTTTTATAACTCTCGCGAAAGCTCTTGTAGTTCTCCTCGATCTCGGAGGGAATCGCCGCGGCAATCTGTTCGTATTCGTCCTTGGTGACAGGCAGATTGTCAATATCGGGCAAAGCAAAGACCAGCGATTCGGTAACCTCACGATAATGTTTAATCATCTTGGCCAGGCGTACCTCGGTCATATACGAGCGCAGATCCTTTACGGCGCGGTCGAGCTCACTACGGAACGATTTGCTGCGCAGCGCACGATTGAATAGCACGTTGCCCCAGTAGTTGCTTACGCCGCGCTCCCAGCTCGCATAGTCCGAGAACCCCTTCAGGCTCAGCTCAAGCTTGCGCAGCATACCGTCGTTGTCCCAATCGAGGATGTACCACGTATTTGAGTTGAGCGGGCTGTACAGATAACAGTTACGGTTCTGAGTATCGCAGTTGCCCGTCAGGATCTGAAACGCCAGCCAATAGACCAGATTCTCGGTATCAAAGTAGGTGTCGAGCACGTCATCGATCTTTTGCGATTCGTCGTTGAGGGCGTCGAGCATCTCGATGAGCTTGGTGTGGTCCGAATCGCCCTTAATCTCGAGCATGCCCTCAAAGCTTGCCTGGTTGTAGTCGGGATCGTCGGCAAGTTTAATGGTGTCCTCGTAGCGATGGAAATCAAAGTTGTTCACCTTATACAGGTGCCCGCTCTTATCCAGGCCATGTGCCTTAAGCGCCGTCTTGTTGAGCTGCTCCACCTGCGTAAACAGGCCGTAGTCCTCAAAGGTATCGTTGAACTTTTCGGTCTGGTCGCACACCCACAGATGCACAAACTGCGTGCGCAGGCCCATCATCTGGGGAATCCCGCGGATAAGGTCGTAGGCCATCTTGTTGCGAAAACGCATACCCTCGCCCATGTGCTTGTTGAGCGCAATCGCGCGCTGTTGGCGCCAGGTGCCCTTGCCTTTTTTGAGCTCCACCTTGTAATTCTTTTGCGTGTAGGAGCTCGACGTCTGGCCGCGCACCTGCACGGTGGCATTGGGCGCTTCCTCGCCATAGCCAACCTCGCCGGCCACCGGGCCGTCTTCGTCACCCGCCTGCAGCAGGCCCATAACCTGATAGCGCGTCACGCCCATGTCGGCATAGTCATACACCGAGTATGTGTTGATCTCGGCCCAGCTATGGTCCGTGTTCTCGGAGCTGTTGCCGCGAGAGACCGTCAGATACATGGTCACAATGCCCGAGTCATCATAGACCTCGTACAGCTCGTCCTTATCGCGCAGATGCTTGGACTGGTCGGAGGCCTCGGCCTTTTTAATCTTGTCCTGCTTTTTTACCTTATTTGTCGAGGATTCGTCCTGAGATGAGCAGCCCGAAAGCAGCAGCGCGCCGGCAGCCGCCTCGATCAGACAGCGGCGAGACATCAACTTATCGATCATCAGAACCTCCCCAATGGTTGCGATACACGCGAACTACTGCGCGCTGAAACGCGCCGTGCGGCACGCCCTTGCGGCGGCACTCCTCATAGCGCTGCTCGGCACGGTCGAGCAAGCGGCCCAGCTGTGTAAAGCGGCCCGTTTTGTCGGTCGCCACAATGGGCTGCTGGCTCAGGATACGATACGGCAAATTGGCGGTATAGGTGTCGAGCCGCATCAGCGCAACGACAAAAAACACCGCCGCGCCCAGCAAAAAGCCAAAGCCGTAGAACTGTTGCGGAAAGAACAGCGAGACGATGGTCGCGAGCCCCGCCACGCCCGCGAACAGCCCCGAGGCAAGTACGGCGCCCTTGTAGTCGGTAAAGTACAGCAAGATGAGCAGAATCGTGTTGCCCACGGCATACAGGCCATAACCCACGCACAACGTGCGGAAATACCCGTGCATCAGGTTGTTAAAGCCGAGCGGCAGGGCCGAGAGCACCGTGGTCTCAAGCGAGATCACCGCCGCCGTCACAAACAGCTGCTTGAGTGCGCAAAACCGCAGCTCCCGATTGAGCGTAGCGAGCATCTCCTCCTCGGCCACCATGATGTCGCCCACCACGCCGCCGTCGTTAAACAGGCTGTAGTACTCGCGGTAGCGCGGATAGAAATTGACCTCGACGGACACCACAAAGTTGACGGTCGTGACGAGTATCGTCAAAAAGGCGATGAGCGCCGGAACGTCGTGGTAAGGCGCGCCGTAAAACAAGCCCTTGACCTGCACGCCAATCGGTCCTGCCCAAATAATGACCAGGTGGGCAAAGAGTCCCAAGTTGGTAAAGAGTCCTGTGAGCGCGAGCGACATGAACTGGTCGAGCCAATGCAAAAAGCGCCAGGGGCTGCAGTCGCTCTGCGGAAAATAGCTGTACAGCAGCACGACGTCCCAAACGAGCATGACCCCGTAACCCAACGCAATGCTCGCAAGCAGGCCCTCGACGGGCGGCGGGCCAAGCGCCAGCGAGCCCAAGGCGCACAGGCACGCCACGCCAATGGCGGCGGCGAAGCTACACAGAATGCCCTGATAGTCCTTGATGGCCGTGAGGTAGCTCATGCCGTTCCAGTTGACAATCATGATGTTGAACAGGAACAGGCACAGCAGCCCCTGCAGCAACGTGGCGCCCGAGAACAGCAGAAAGATGCCGTAGAGCACGGTACCCGCGACGAGCATGATGGCATTGGAGCCCCAAAACGAAGGCAGGATCTCGTCCTCGCGCTCGGCAAAGAGCATATCGGCCAAAAAGCGCGTGACCGGCATGGAGAAAAAGCTCGTCAGCACGAGCGAAGCCAGCAGCGTGTACGTCACCATGCACACCAGCAGGTCCTGGTTGGCACGGTCCACGCCCCACGCGCCGCACAGCATCAGAATGCCCACCTGCAGCAACACGCCCAACAGCATGGGGCCCGTGCACACAATGCCGGCGTAGCCATAGGCGCGCATCGTCGCAAACAGGCCCTTACGCTTAAACAGACGCTTGAGCTCAAATCCGATTCCGGCCATCGGCTACACCCCCTTCTTGGGCAGGTTAAACGCGCGGGCTGTCTCGTCGTACAGCGCTCGATAGTTGGCAAGCATCTGCTCGTGCAGGTAGTAGGTCGCGACGCGGCGCTGACCGCGCTCCCCCATCTCCAGGCGGCGGGCACGGCTCGCGCACATACGCTCCATAGCGTCGGCCAGACCCTTGCGATACATGGGAGGGGTCACAAAACCGGCCACGCCAAAGTCATCTCCCGGCGCGCCCTCCAGCAGCTCGCGACAGCAGCCGACCTCGGTCGTCACGCAGGGACGACGCGCGGCAAGCGACTCCAACACGCTGAGCGGTTGGCCCTCGGAGATGCTCGTTAGAATCGTAAAGTCGAGCTTTTGCATGTACTCGACCACGTCCACGCGGCCGGTAAAGATCAGGTCGCGCACGCCCAAGGTATCGACAAGCGCATGACACTCGGCTGCATATTCCTCGTCATCCACACCGCCCATAATGTGCAGGCGCACCTTTGGCAAGCGCTCGTGCAGCTCAAAGAAGGCGTAGATCATGGTCTTGACGTCCTTGATGGGCGCCAGACGCACCACGGCGCCAATGTCCACCCAGCCGTCATCGGGCTTAAGGGGAATGTCCTTAAAGCGGTCAAACTGGATGCCGTTGGGAATGACCAGGCATTTGTCCGCCTCACAGCCCATATCGATCTGCGTCTTGCGGGCGTTATGGAACAGGCTCGTCACGCGGAAGGCACGGCGGTAGATCTCCTCGGACAGCACGTAGAAAAAGCGAATCCAGCGGTCCTTAAACGAGGGCACCACCCAGTCGGCGCGAATGATCTCTTCCTCGCGCTCGCGCGTGTAGATGCCGTGCTCGGTCAGCAGCACCGGCGCGTTGTGAACGCTCGAGCCCAGACAGGCAAGCAGACCGCCGTAACCGGTCGAGATAGCGTGGTACACATCGGCCACCGGCACCTCACTGCCCAGCAGGTACAGCACGGGCAGCAACATAGAGCGCATGGTGTGGAAGGCATCGGCAAACGGAACGTAGGGGTACTCGGCCAGGCACACGTCGCGGAAGATGTCCATGAACGCGCGACTCTGCAAAAACGAGAGCGGATGCACGCGGCGGCGCTGGAAGATGTCGAATAGCACGTCCCAGTCGGGATTGGAGAGCGACACCAGACGGCGCAACGCCTCGCGCTCACGAGCGTTAAAGCTGACTTCGTGCTGCTCGCCCGAAAGACGAAGGGCGTCGTCCAAAAACACCTCGTGCACCTCGACGACGTTCTTGGGCAGCTCATAGACAAACTTACCGCGGTCGGCGGCATGCGCGCCAATCACCCACAGCACAAACTCGTGCTCGGGCATGGATTGGATATAGCCGTGCATCCAGGTAGACACGCCGCCGTGCACATAGGGGTAGCAGCCCTCGAGCACCAAACAGATTCTCATCGGTCGCCACCCTCCTTGCGCTCGATCGTCACGGTCTTGTCCGTCGCTTTGACCAGGTACAGGTTGCCCGTCAGATGCGTTATCTCGCCACCGGACACCGAGCCCGGCTCGCCGTTATTGGCACGGAACATGAACCATGCCTCGTCATGGAAGTTGCCTAGGCTGAGCGTCCAGGCATCGTCGCTCGTATCCACGTTCACCGTCACGGACGAAAAACGCTGTATGGCACCCGAGCACTCTGAGCCCGTCTGGTGGCGCAGGTCGGGCGCCGACGTGGTAAGCCAGTCCAGGTAGTCGGTCAGGCCTCCTTTGTAAACCTCCCAGCCCTCCTTGGCGCCGCGGTCGGGATCCAGCAGGTCATCCGGGTGCATAAAGTGCGTGCTCACGTAGTGCATGTTGAGCTCGGACACCGCGGCCAGACGCATGTAGGTATCGTCGACCATGCCGCCCGAGACAATGCGCGGCTGCTCAACGATGCCATCGCTCGCCACGCCAAACTCCTGCACGTAGGGCAGGTCGGTTCCGTCCTCAAAATACGTGCTGGCGATGGTCTTAATGCGCGGCACGTCTTTGCCGATAATCTTGCGCGCCCGGGCCGAAAGGATATTCGATGGTGGCACATAGACCGAGCCATGCGCATTGGGCAGGACCTCGTCTTGGAACGCGATGAGCTCGTTGAGCGCCGCGACGAGCGTGTCCTTGTTCTTCCACGTTTTGTAGCCATACAGCGTGCCATAGTCGGTATCCGAGAGCGCCAGCGGCTGATGGTTGTAACCATGGAAGCCCAGCTCGCCGCCCATCTGCAGCAGCATGCCGCCAAAGTAGCGGAACTGCGTGGTGTCCGCCTGACGCACCGGCTCGACCTGGTTGACCACGTCTTCGTAGTTCTCGATCATCACGCCCGTGTAGCGAATGTCGTACTTCTGCGCGAGCTTTTGCAGATCGGGCCACCACACCTTGGCATAAAAATCAGCAATGGAAAGCCCGTAATCGCGCTTGATATAGGTACCGTCGCCCGAAGGCACGGGGCTCGGAAAGTCGTCCAAGTAGAACACGGCGCTGTTGATGACCGGATAGGCCGTGGCATCACCCAACAGGCTGATCGCCGCAGTGTAGAAACCGCGCATGACCTTATCGTAGATGCCAATGTTGCACACCACGGTGTGACCACTGCCGCAATCGTTAGACCAAATGAGCGGCGAGCCTACATCGCCGGTCTTAGCCCACACACGAGCCGTCTCGCGCAGCGAAACCGAAAGCGACGAATCAAAGGGGTCCGAGAGCTCGTAGCGCTCTCCCCCGCCCAGCATAAAGTCCTCGCTCGGCACAATGCTTTCGGCTTTTACATAGTCATATCCGGCAGATTCAATGCCAAGCTTGGGAGCAATCACTTGCAGATAGCCCGAGTTATCCGGAGGCATGGCGAGCATAAGCGAACCGCCGGCACTCACCCAACTCATAATGTCGCTCAGGTGCGTACCGAGCCCATCGAGCGACGGCATGAGCAAAATCACGCGATCGTAGGAGGTCAGCGAGGGAATGGCATCCGCGCCGTCCAGGGCAAGGTCCACGTCGCAGTGCGCGATCTTCATATCGAGCAGAATCTGGTCGAACTGCTCCTTTACGTCCTCGACGCCAGCTTGATCGGAATCGGTAATGACCAGGCACGTGGGCTTTTGGCCAAATATTGCCGAGGAAGCCGGC
>JAJXHK010000016.1 GCA_021639365.1 Collinsella aerofaciens | reverse complement strand
CGTAGCCCGAGACGGTCCCGGGCTGACAATTTCGACTGTAATGGACGTTCTTAAATGACTACTTTACAGCTCCAGCGCGTCGGCGACTTCGGCAGCGCAGGCCAGGGCGTCGGCCATGGCGTTCACCACGAGCGAGCTGCCGTTGCGGGCATCACCCGCCACATACACCGGCGCGGCATCCGCGGCGACACCCTCCGTGCGAGCCGCGAGATGCGAGCCCTCGGCAGCCATCACCGGCAGCGGACGACCAGCGGTGGCAACAGGCACGCTCACCGCATCGAACACGCCGTGCTCCGGACCCGTAAAGCCGCAGGCGATGAGCACCAGCTGCGCCGGCACCTCGTGCTCGGAGCCCGCGATGCGCTCGGGCTTTCCCGCCGACCAGTCCAGATCGACCACGCGCAGGCCCGCGGCCGCGCCCTTCTTGTCCAGCAGCACCTCGAGCGTATCCACACCCCAGGCACGCATCTCGCCACCCATCGCAGCGATAGCCTCCTGCTGGCCGTAGTCGGTCTTCTTAACGTTGGACCACTGCGGCCAGGGGTTGCTCGCCGCGCGCTTATCGGGCGCAGCCGGCAAGAACTCAAACTGGCGCACGCTGCGCGCGCCCTGACGCACCGCGGTACCCACGCAGTCGTTGCCGGTATCGCCACCGCCAATGACCACGACGTCCAGGCCGCGCGCGTCAATAGCAGGCTCACCGCCATCGAGCACCGAGACGGTCGAAGCCGTCAGGTAGTCCACGGCGTACACCACGCCCGGGGCATCAACGTTCGCGGCCGAAAGACCGCGCGGGGCACGGGCGCCAGCAGCCACCACGACGGCGTCAAAGCCGTTGAGCTTGGCCGCCACCGCAGGGTCCGTCACATCGGCACCCAGCTCAAAGACGATACCCAGCTCGCGCATGAGCGCCACGCGACGCTCGACCACGGACTTCTCGAGCTTCATGTTGGGAATGCCGTACATGAGCAGACCGCCCGGGCGGTCATCGCGCTCAAACACCGTCACGCGGACGCCGCGACGCGCAAGCTCCCATGCCGCCACCAGACCAGCAGGACCGGAGCCCACCACGGCAACCGTGGGTGCGCCCTCCCCCGCCGGCTCAAAGCGGCGCGGGCCACCGTTTGCCCACTCATGGTCGCTGATCGCACGCTCGTTGTCATGGATCGTAGTGGGCTGGCCGTCGACCGAACCCAGGTTGCACGCGGCCTCGCACAGCGCCGGGCACACGCGGCTCGTGAACTCGGGCATGGGCGAGGTGAGCGACAGGCGCTCGGCAGCCTCATCCCAGCGGCCGCGGTACACCAGCTCGTTCCACTCGGGAATCAAGTTGTGCAGCGGGCAGCCGCTCGGGCGCGCCTTGCCAAAGCTCGCGCCCATCTGGCAAAACGCCACGCCGCACATCATGCAGCGGCTCGCCTGGGCGCGACGTGCGTCGTCATCGAGCTCCACATACAGGGGATCAAAATCATGACTGCGCTCCTCCACGGGGCGAAGCTCGTGGGTCACGCGATCGATATCAAGAAAAGCACCGGGCTTACCCATGGCACTTACGCCTCCTTCTTGGTCGAAGCAACAGAGCTGGCGGCGGCGGGCACAGCACCAGCGACACCACCCGCCACATCGAAGCGAGCGACATCCGCGGCGCTCGCGCGACCGGTCACAATGTCAAACGCCAGCTCCTCGGCCTGCGCATGTGTCTTGCCGGCAGCCTCACTCGCAGCGACAATCGCCAGCACACGCTCGTACTCGGTCGGAATGACCTTCACAAAGTGCTTGCTCATCGTCTCAAAGCTGTAGAGCAGCTTGATGCCGCGCGGGCTCTGCGTCGTGTCCACGTGCTCCTGGATGAGCTCGCGAATCTGCGCCAGCTCGCCGGCAGTCGGGGCCTTGAGCTCAACGCTCTCATGGTTCACGCGGGCATCGAGCGTGCCGTACTGGTCAAAGACATAGGCCACGCCACCTGTCATGCCGGCAGCGAAGTTCTGCCCGACCTCGCCCAGGATAAGCGCCAGGCCGCCCGTCATGTACTCGCAGCCATGGTTGCCGCAGCCCTCGACCACCACGGTGGCACCGGAGTTGCGTACGCCAAAGCGCTGGCCCGCCAGACCGTTAATGAAGCCGCGGCCGCTCGTAGCGCCAAAGAACGCAACGTTGCCCACGATGATGTTTTCGTCGAACTTGTAGGTCGCATGCGGGTTGGGGCGCACCGACACCTCGCCACCCGAAAGGCCCTTGCCAAAGTAATCGTTGGCGTCGCCGCACACGTTGAGCGTAATGCCGCGTGGCAGGAACGCGCCAAAGCTCTGACCGGCCGAACCATCGCAATCGATGGTGATGGAGCCGGCGGGCAAGCCCTCGGGATGCGCCTTGGTCACCGCGTTGCCCAGGATGGTGCCCACGCAACGGTTGACGTTGGCGATATCGGCGCGGAAGCGAATCGGGCGCAGGTGCGCGCGAGCGTCGGCCGTGTAGGGCACAAACAGCGTGGAGTCGAGCGTCTTGTCGAGCTCGCTGTCCGCGGCCATCTGGGGCAGGAAGTGACGGCCGCCGGCACCCGGGATGTGGGCACCGAACTCGCAGGTCGCGCTTGCCAGCACGGGCGTCAGATCGAGCAGGTTAGCCTTGCGGTTGCCCGGGACCTCGATCTGGCGCAAGCACTCGGGATGGCCGACCATCTCGTCGACGGTGCGGAAGCCCAGGCTCGCCATGACCTCACGCAGTTGCTCGGCAACAAAGAGCATAAAGTGCTCGACGTGCTCGGGCTTGCCGCGGAAGCCGCGACGCAGGCGGCAGTTTTGCGTAGCGATGCCGGCCGGGCAGGTGTCCTGCTGGCAGTCGCGCTGCATGAGGCAACCCATGGAGATGAGCGGCATGGTCGCAAAGCCAAACTCCTCGGCGCCCAGCAAGCAGGCGACGGCAACGTCGGTGCCGTCCATGAGCTTGCCGTCGGCCTCGAGCACCACGCGCGAGCGCAGGCCGTTTTGCAGCAGCGTCTGCTGGGCCTCGGCAAGGCCAAGCTCCAGCGGCAGACCGGCGTGCCAGATCGAATCGCGAGCAGCGGCACCCGAGCCGCCATTGTGACCGCTGATCAAGATCTTGTCGGCAGCGCCCTTGGCCACACCGGTGGCGATGGTGCCGACGCCGGCCTCGCTGACCAGCTTGACCGACACGCGCGCGCCAGGATTGGCGTTCTTAAGGTCAAAGATGAGCTCGGCCAGGTCTTCGATGGAGTAGATGTCGTGATGCGGCGGAGGCGAGATCAGGCCGATGCCGGGCGTGGACTGACGGACCTCGGCAATCCAGGGGTAGACCTTCTTGCCGGGCAGGTGGCCACCCTCGCCGGGCTTGGCGCCCTGGGCCATCTTGATCTGAATCTCGAAGGCGCTGCACAGGTAGCGGCTCGTCACGCCAAAGCGCGCACTTGCCACCTGCCTGATCGCGGAGTTCTTGGAATCACCGTTAGCCAGCGGGGTCTCGCGACGCGGATCCTCACCGCCCTCGCCGGAGTTGGAACGGCCGTGCAGGCGGTTCATGGCGATGGCCATGCACTCGTGTGCTTCCTTGCTGATGGAGCCGTACGACATGGCGCCGGTGTTAAAGCGGCGGACGATGTTGAGCGCGGGCTCCACCTCGTCGAGCGGAACCGGCGTGCGGCCGCTGGCATCAAAGTCGAGCAAGTCGCGCAGACGCACGGCACGGCCGGTGCGGTGCAGGCGGGCGCTGTACTCCTTAAAGGTGTCGTAGCTGTCCTCACGGCAGGCGGTCTGCAGCAGGTAGACGGTCTGGGGGTCGATGAGGTGTTCCTCGCCGCCGAGCGGGCGCCACTTGGTCAGGCCCAGCGTGGGCAGCTGAACGGGAGCCGGGCTCTTAAGGATAGCGAGCGCGGCGTCGTAGCGCTCGTTTTGCTCGCGTTCAACGTCCTCGACACCCATACCGCCCACACGGCTCACCGTGCCGGCGAAGTACGCGTTGACGAACTCCGGCGTAAAGCCCACGGCCTCGAAGATCTGCGCCGAATGGTAGCTCTGCACCGTGGAGATGCCCATCTTGGACATGATGGAAACGATGCCGGCGGTCGCAGCCTTGTTGTAGTTGGCGATGCCCTGCTCGGCCGTCACGTCCAGGTCGCCGCGTGCCGCCAGATCGCGGATGCACGCATGCGCGTTGTACGGATAGATGCCGCTTGCGGAGTAGCCCACCAGCGCCGCAAAGTCGTGCGGAGACACGGCGTCGCCGCACTCCACCACAATATCGGCAAAGGTACGCACACCGGCGCGGATCAGGTGGTTGTGCACGCAGCCCACGGCGAGCAGCGACGGCACGGGCACCTCGCCCGCAGCGGCACGATCGCTCAACACCACAATGTTCACGCCGTCGCGGACCGCAGCCTCAACGTCCTCAGCAAGCTGTTTGAGCGCAGTCTGCAGCGCGCCCTCGCCGGCATCGCGGCGGTAGACGGCACGGAAGCGACGGGTCTTAAAGCCAACGCGGTCGATGGCACAGATATGCTCGAACTCTTCATCGTTGAGCAATGGGCGCTCCAAGCGCACCAGCTGACAGGCCGTGCGGGAATCCTCGAGCAGGTTGCCGTGGTTGCCCAGGTAGAGCGTGGTCGAAGTCACCATGTGCTCGCGCAGGGCATCGATCGGAGGATTCGTGACCTGAGCGAACAGCTGATAGAAGTAATCGAAGAACGAACGCGTCTTCTTGGACAGGCAGGCCAGCGGCGCGTCGATGCCCATCGAGGCGAGCGGGGCCTTGCCCTGCTGGGCCATGGGACGCACGACCTCGTCGACGTCATCCCAGTGGTAGCCGAGCTTGGCCATACGCACGGCGGCGGGCACCTCGGCGTCCTCGGCGGGCGCGGGCGCGGCGGGCTCATCGAGCGCGTCGACGGTCAGCGTCTCCTCGGCAATCCAGTCGCGGTAGGGCTTCTCCTTGGCATAGCGGGCGCGCAGCTCGTCGTTGTAGATCACGCGGCCGCGGGCAAAATCGACCTCGAGCATCTGGCCCGGTCCCAGGCAGCCGCTCGTCAGGATGTTCTCGGGGCGTACCTCGATGGTGCCCACTTCGCTTGCCAGCATAAAGCGGCCATCGCGCGTCACGTAGTAGCGGGCGGGGCGCAAGCCGTTGCGGTCGAGGGCGGCGCCCAGCGTGCGACCGTCGGTAAAGGCGATGGCCGCCGGGCCGTCCCAGGGCTCCATGAGCATGGACTGGTAAGCGTCGTAGGCGCGGCGCTCCTCACTCAGGCTATCGTTGTGGTCCCACGGCTCGGGCAGCAACATGGACGCGGCACGCGTGAGCGGGCGACCGTTCATGACCAAGAATTCGAGCACGTTGTCCAGAATCGCGGAGTCGGAACCCTCGCGGTTGATGATGGGCATCACGCGCTCAAGATCGTGCTGCAGCACGGGGCTGTACAGGTTGGGTTCGCGGGCGCGAATCCAGTTGACGTTGCCCTTGAGGGTATTGATCTCGCCGTTATGGATGATAAAGCGGTTGGGGTGCGCACGCTCCCAGCTGGGCGTGGTGTTGGTGGAGTAGCGCGAGTGGACGAGCGCCACGGCCGTTTTGACGGCGGCGTCGTTGAGGTCGATGAAGAAGCGGCGCATCTGCGTGGCCACAAGCATGCCCTTGTACACGATGGTGCGCGAGCTCATGGAGCACACATAGAAGATCTTGTCGCGCAGGGCAAACTCGGCGTCGGCCTTCTTTTCGATGGTGCGGCGGCACACGTACAGGCGACGCTCGAAGGCATCGCCGGCGGGTGTGTCGTCGGGGCGGCCCAGGAAGGCCTGCAAGATGGTGGGCATGCAGGCGCGGGCCGTCTCGCCCAGGTCGTGCGGGTCGACGGGCACCTCGCGCCAAAAGAGCAGCGGCACGCCGGCCTCGGCGCAGCCCTCCTCAAATACGCGACGGGCATCCTCTACGCCTTTGTCGTCCTGCGGGAAAAACAGCATGGCCACGCCATAGTCGCCCTCTGCCGGCAGAATCTGGCCGCACTTTTGAGCCTCTTTGCGAAAAAAGTGATGCGGAACCTGGAACAGGATACCGGCACCGTCGCCGGTGTTCTTCTCGAGTCCCGTGCCGCCGCGGTGCTCCAAGTTGACCAGAATGGACAGCGCGTCGTCCAGAATCTGGTGATGGCGCTCGCCGTTGATATCGGCAAGCGCGCCGATGCCACATGCATCGTGGTCGAATTCGGGGCGATAAAGGCCCTGCTGCTGAGCGGAATCTGCCTGCATCGCGATCCTCCCCTAGATATTTAGACAGTCAGTTGACTAGGCATACTAGAAGCATCACCGGCCCACTGTGTTTCCCACCCGTTTCGAAACAATCGCGTAACGCACACCGACCATCAACGTCTTGCTATCAAACATGTACGTCAGCCCCCAAACATGTCGAAATTTGACATCTTTGGAGGCTGACGTACACGTTTTAGTGCAGGGACAGCCGGCACATATGCATCTGGCCCCTTTGAATCATTCTGGAAACAAGGGCCATGCGGACTTTTGCATGATGGGGCTCGACACAACAGGCCTCAAGGGCGGCAACAAGACGCCCAAGTTCGGCCTGTAAGCTCACCGCTTCAAACATCTCAATCTGTAACAGGAAGACCCAATTTTGGCGCCTAGATGTTACAGATTGAGATTTTCTGCGGGACGGTTTTAGTTTGTCTCGATCCGTAACACCTAGGCCCAATTTCCATCCCTAGTTGTTACAGATCAAGACAGTTCGCAGCCCCCCTTTCAACATCCCATTCAATACAACAATTTTGTTAGTCTTGGTTAACTTTTAAGCCTAAAACGGGTATCCTTTGCGGCGTCAAGCAAACGGCACGCACACCGTGCCAGATCAAGGAGGCCCCTATGGCGCACCAAGCAGACCGGCAGACGATGCAACTCGTCCTTATCCGTCACGGAGAGTCCGAGTGGAACAAGCTCAACCTGTTCACCGGCTGGACCGACGTAGAACTCACCGACACGGGCCGCGAAGAAGCCGCTGCGGGCGGCCGCGCCCTCAAAGAAGCCGGTTTCGACTTTGACGTCTGCTACACTTCGCGACTCAAGCGCGCGATCCACACCCTCAACATCGTACTCGGCCAAATGGATCGCGAGTGGCTGCCCGTCATCAAATCCTGGAAGCTCAACGAGCGCCACTACGGCGCGTTGCAGGGTCTCAACAAGGCCGATGCCGCGGCGGAGCACGGCGACGAACAGGTGCTCATCTGGCGTCGCTCCTTCGATGTCTGCCCGCCGGCACTCGAGCCGGACGACGCGCGCGATCCCCACACCCAGGAGCAATACCGTGATGTCGCGCCCGATCAGCTGCCCTATACCGAGTGCCTCAAGGACACGATCGCCCGCGCCTGGCCTTATTTCGAAGACGAGATTCGCCCCCAGATGCTCGCCGGCAAGCGCGTACTCATCGCCGCACACGGCAACTCCCTGCGCTCACTCGTCATGAAGCTCGAGCACCTCACGCCCGAGGAGATCCTCAAGGTCAACATCCCCACCGGCGTGCCGCTCGTCTACACCTTCGATACCGATTTCAATGTCCTCGACAAGCGCTACATCGGCGATCCGGCGACCATCGCCGCCAAGATCGACGCCGTGGCCAATCAGGGCAAAGCGCACAAGTAGCCCCAACTCAAATCCGACGCGTGGCGCCGCACGACCTAGATGCGACGTCACGCCGCCCATACGCAGGAGCGCACCATGCTCAACCATCTCAAACAACACTTTGGCTCCCGGCGCACCGGTGGTCACGGAGGCCTAGACATTGCGCGGCATATCGGCCCCGGGCTGCTCGTGACCGTCGGCTTTATCGACCCGGGCAACTGGGCCTCCAATATGGCCGCGGGCTCGCAGTTTGGCTACGCGCTGCTGTGGATCGTCACGCTGTCCACGATTATGCTCATCGTGTTGCAGCACAACGCGGCGCACCTGGGTATCGCCACGGGCGCCTGCCTTGCCGAGGCCACGACACGTTACCTCCCCCGCTTCGTCGGGCGCACGGTGCTCGCCAGTGCCTATCTCGCGACCATCGCCACCGCCATGGCCGAGGTCCTGGGCGGCGCGATTGCCCTTCAAATGCTCTTTGGGCTGCCCGTGCGTGCGGGCTGCGTCATCGTGGCGGCAGTATCGATGGCGATGCTCATGACGAACTCCTACAAGCATGCCGAACGCTGGATCATCGCCTTCGTAGGCGTGGTAGGACTCTCGTTTTTGGCCGAGCTTGCACTAGTCAAGGTCGACTGGCCGCAAGCCGCCGCAAGCTGGATCACGCCCAGTATGCCCACTGGCTCTGCCGCGATTATCGTGAGTGTCCTGGGTGCGGTCGTTATGCCACACAACCTTTTTCTGCACTCCGAGGTCATCCAATCCATGCACTTCGAAGGCCAAGGCGAGCAGGTTATCGAAGAACGTCTGCGCTACGAGCTCTTCGACACGCTCTTTTCGATGGGCGTGGGCTGGGCAATCAACTCGGCCATGGTCATCCTGGCCGCAACGACCTTCTTTGCGCACGGCATGGTCGTAGACGACCTCGCCGTCGCAGCGGCCACGCTCTCCCCCATTCTGGGCCCGGCGAGCTCGACCATCTTTGCGGTAGCGCTGCTGTTCGCGGGACTATCGAGCAGCGTGACAGCGGGCATGGCGGCGGGAACCATCACTGCGGGCATGTTCGACGAGGAATACGATATCCACGACCGACATTCCTCGATCGGGGTGGCGGCCTGTTTCGTCGGCGCAGTGACGGCGTGCTTGGTCGTCCCAAATCCTTTTGGAGGTCTCATCTGGAGTCAGGCACTGCTGTCGCTTCAACTGCCGATTACGGTCTTTGTGCTCATACGGCTCACCAGTTCACCCCGCGTCATGGGCAAATTCGCCAACTCGCGTCCACTCAACGCGCTGCTTGTAGGGATCGGTGCCATCGTGACGATTCTCGATGTCGTGTTGTTGACAGGGATGTAATGGGACGGGGCACCTACCCAGGCAAACGTCTCGATCTGTAACATCTAGACCCGCTTTTGATGTCTAGATGTTACAGGTCGAGATCATTCCGAAGGACAGCTCCGTTTATCTCAATCTGTAACACGTAGACCCCGTTTTCACTGTTAGATGTTACTGATTGAGATCTTTTGCCGGACGGTTTTGGTTTGTCTCGATATGTAACAAGTGGGCCCAATTTCCACTTCTAGATGTTACAGATCGAAATCATTCCGAGGGACAGCTCCGTTTGTCTCAATCTGTAACAAGTGGACCCAATTTCCACCGTTAGATGTTACAGATTGAGACAAAAGGTCGGCCGATCTCACAACAGACAGGATCGGCCAACAGCAACCGTGATCCCTTGGGGGCGGAGGAAAAGGGTCCCGGCCGGGATATCCGACCGGGACCCTTGGACAGAGCTATGTGTTGCCGTGAGCCGCGTGCCGACGAGCTACTCCTCGACGAGCTCAAACTGATCGGGACCGACGCCGCAGACCGGGCACACGTAATCCTCGGGCAGCTCGGGCGTGTCGACCTCAACCTCGTAACCGCAAACGATGCACACGAACTTATACGTCTTCTTCTCCTCAGCCATGATGTTCTCCTCTCGAACGTGACTGCTGGTGTACTTACTTATTAGTATATATTCTCAATAATATAATGCAAGTATTTTTAAAACATTTCTAGCCTTGATACGAGGACGCCTTCGGAGGCGTCTTGCCCTTCAGGACCTTATGGTAGTAATCGTAGGTGAGCGGCGTCTCGTCGCTCAGGCGCTCGGCATCCTCGACCTCGCCAATAAACAGTAGATGCGTGCCCACATCCACAGTGTCGATCAAACGGCAGCTAAACAGGGCCGTCGCGTGCTCGGGCACATAGGGCATGCCCAGAGCCGTCTCGCGGGTCTCGTATTTGGCAAACTTGTCATAATCGCTGCTGGTGCGGAACCCAAAGTTGCCGATGTAGAGCATGTCGGCGGTCTGATCGATCACGGTCAGCGCGAACGCTTTGGCCGATGCGATGACGCCCGAGGTGACGTTGTCCTTGTTCACGGCAACCGAAATACGCGGCGGCATGGACGTCACCTGCACCGCTGTGTTGATAACGCAGCCGGCACGCAGCCCGTCTGCCGCGGAGCTCACCACGTACAGGCCGCTCGGCATGGTAAAGAACGCAGTTTTGTCCATAACGATCACTCCCCTAACTCGGATTGGAACCTCATGGATGTATGTACCCACAAAAAAGGCGACACCCATAACGGACGCCGCCTTTGAGACATATGTGTCAGAACAGTAAGAAAGATGAGACGCCCGCAGTTGCGGTGAAATAGGGACTGAATAGCCCTTCAAACAGGCAAAACAGTCCGTATTCCACCGCAACTTATGAAGGACGGTCAGCGGTTGCGTTCCTTGAGGGCGCGGTCGATCTCGCGTTGGACATCACGCTTGGCCATGTCCTCGCGCTTGTCGTAGAGCTTCTTGCCGCGACCCAGACCCAGCAGCAGTTTTACGCGACCGTCGGTATTAAAGTAGAGCTCCAACGGAACCAGCGCATAACCACGGTTGCGAAGTTTGCCGTCAAGAAAGTCGATCTCCTTGCGGTGCAGCAGCAGACGGCGCCGACGGTCGGGATCGCGATTCCACACGCCACCATGGCTATAAGGGTGGATATGCAGACCGACGAGCCAGCACTCACCGCCACGAATCAGCGCAAAGGTGTCGGTAATCTGGCACGCGCGCTCGCGAATCGACTTGACCTCGGTACCGCTCAGCTCAATGCCGCACTCAAAGGTCTCATCGATAAAGTACTCGTGATGAGCCGAGCGATTCTTGGAGATGAGCTTGCGCTCGCGCTTACTGGGCATCGCCGGCCTCCTCGGCACCTTCGGCGTTTGAGCCCGCCGCCTCGCGCTTTGCTTTGCGCTCGGCGTTGAGCTCGGCATCGCTCTCGCGCACCAGCTTGATAATCGCCGCGCACGCCTCCTCGCCCACCAGGTCGCGGGCACGGACCGTCAGACGCGTAGCCTCCTGCTTGTCGCCGTCGCTTGCAGCATCGGTCGCGCACATGATCAAGCAGATGGCGATCTCGGCCGAAGGCGAGGTCGGCACGCCCTGCAGGGCGAGCTCACCCATCACATGGTCGTCACTCTCGTCCGCGGCATCCGGATAGGTGGTATGGATCTTGTTGAGCAGGCGCGTCGTATGCGCATCATTGGGCGCCAGGCGCAGCGCCAGACGCGCGCAGCCCACGGCTGCCGAAATGTTCTCGGTCTCGGGCTCCAAGAAGTACTGACCCAAGTTGGTGTAGGCGCGTGCGGCGCACTTACCGTCGCTCGCGCGCTCCAGCACCGAGAACGAGAGCGATGCCCACTCCTGCTTGTCCTCGAGCGCGCGGAACAGCTCGGCCAAGTCCAAGCGATAGTTACAGTTCATGGGATCCCAGCGTACGGCCTGCATCAGGGCATTGCGAGCACTCACATAATCCTGCTGGCGAATGTAGGCAAACGCCATGTCGGAATACAGGCGGTCAAAGGGAACCTCGACCTGCACCAGCTCGCGCGGATCCTTCTCCACGCGGCGATAGGCCAGGCGCTCAAACTTGCTGTCGAAGCTAAAGTACTGGCGCTTCTCCTCCGTCTTGCACTCAGCGTCGATATACTCCTCAGCGAGCTCCACCAGACGCTCAAGCAGCGGCGTCGCCGTAGCCAGGTCGCCCTGCGCCAGATAGTTCTCGGCATACGTGATGTCTTCCAAGCTGATAGGCAGGTCCATGACAACTCCTCGGTCCGGGCGGCAGACTCAACGCGCGCCTTAAATATCGGTCAATACACAAAACCCGGGTCTCTTACGAGGCCCGGGCGTTCAATTTTGGTAGCCCGTACCAGATTCGAACTGGTGATCTCCGCCTTGAGAGGGCGGCGTCCTAAACCGCTAGACGAACGGGCCATATGTAGCAAATGCAATGGCTGGGATGGAGGGAGTCGAACCCCCATTGACGGAACCAGAATCCGCTGTCCTGCCATTAGACGACATCCCAATGACTGCATCGCTGCGCTCGGCTGTGCCTTTGCGCAAGAAAGAAATATACGGGAAGTCCGGCCGTGACGCAAGCCCCAATTTTGACTTTTTTGAAATTCAGTCAAATACGGCCAACACGTGAAGGACCTGTGAAGTCGACCGCTGCACACGAAGGGCAAAACGCCGCGAGCGGTAGCCGTCAACCGTTGGCAGATTCTACCGCGAAAACGATAGCACCAGGCAACACAATCGAAGTATCAATGATCACGTAGATATCGAGGCGCCATGGACGAAGAGCTTGATTACCTATGGGAGACCCTGGGCCTCGAGATCACTGCTGACCTTTGGCCCGAACGGGACAAAATCCATCCCACTCTGCGCCCCGCCATCACGGTGATGCAGGCAAAATACCGCCGTGCATCCTTTTTGATCATGCGGATGTCATGGCACGCGGGACTCCCCGACCTTAAGCGAATCCAGGCAAGCCTCGTCGAGCTGTCCGGTATGCCGACCGTCATATCCGAGGCGCACCTGGAGCAGCGCCAGCGCGAGCGACTGCAACAGCAGCGGATCCCCTTTATCTGCCCCGGCGTTCAGGCATATCTGCCCTTTATGGACGAGGAGTACTGGAGCGGCAAGCCCAACAAGCACGTAAAGGTCTACGATCCGCACGAATGGGCACAGCTCGAGGATTGAGCCGAGCGAGCCCGCCGATGGAAAACACGTCCCACCCTGAGCGCTCAAAACGGGTCGCGCTTTCCGCAGCCGCTACAGCAACGCCTCGGCCCAAGCCGCTTCCCTAAAGCCGGGAATCGCAAAGTCGTCGCCCACCAACAGCGGACGCTTGACCAGCATGCCGTCGGTCGCCAGCAGCTCGTAGCACTCCCGATCCGTCATGCCCGCATCCAGACGCGCCTTCAGGCCCAGCTCTCGATATTTCATGCCCGACGAATTAAAGAAGCGCCGCACCGGCAGCCCCGAACGAGCAATCCAGGTCGCAAGCTCATCAGCCGTGGGATTGTCCAAAACGATATCGCGGTCGATATACTCTACCCCGTGTTCGTCCAGCCATGCCTTGGCCTTCTTACAGGTCGAGCACTTGGGATATTCAACAAACAGTACGGTCATGGGAATCCTCCGAATATAGATCGGCCAACGCAGGCACACGCCACACGAGGCGCCTTCGCATGATGGGCCAATTGTAGCCCACGGGTCACACGCTAAACGAACCGTACCCCGAATCCGCGTTTGACGAACGGCAGCAGCTCCATTGCCTCGGGCGTGATATGACCCGCAACGTTCATGCGCTCGTCACCGGGAAGATCGACCCGCGCAATCTCAAGCTCGCCTTCGTAGCGCCCATAGCCGCTATTGCTCACAGCGATCGACCCCGTCTTTCGCGGCAGGCCGGCTCCGGCATCCGTCGGCACGGAATCCGGCTTAAGCTTCGTACGTGACTCCTGAGACCTAAAGATGAGGACACTCGAGTCGGGCCGGTCGTGATGAATCTGCCCGCGCACATAGGCATAACCGGGCTCAAGCTCGCATTGCAGGTCCACGTATCCGGCGGAAACTTGAGCAAACTGCGCCCAGCCCGCATCGGAAAGATCGGGGTCGCCGACCAACACAATGTCGCAATCGGCGCCATGTGCAAGCTCAAGCATGTTGAGGGCAACCTTTGACGCGCGACCGCGCTGCGCCTCGACCGTCGGCAGTCCCTCGAATACCGGCCCGCGAACGTTGGCATCGCCCGGCACAAAAGCCATGATTTCGAATCCAAGCGCCGCAAGACGAAGATTCACCCGAGCAATGTCCTCCAGAGCTAAACCGGTATAAGGCTTGGGGTAAAAATTGTGGCAGGCAGCAAAACGAGTCACATCGGCACCGGCCTCACGCCACGATGCGATTTCATCAGAACTCACCGTCGATGCATTGACCACAATGCGAAATACACCGGACAGCTCCGCGACCCGCTGGGCGCTAAAGCCATAGTCCAAACGAAGGTATTCCAACCCCAGATCGCGCAGGTCCTCGATGCGCTCAAGCCCGAGCAAATCGCACGTGCGCGGCCCCACATCGGCAATGAGCGCAATGCCGCGGGCGGAAAGCAGCGACAGCACATGACGGACCTTATCGGTATACGCCGCTCCCCCATCCTCGGGAATATGCAGCGAGGTGAATGCATAGCGCGCACCCGCCGCGGCACCACGCTCAATTGTCCACTCAATATCCTGCAGAGGGCTGGAAAGATAAATCGAAATACCCGTTTTCACGCTTCAACACTCCTTTAAAAAAGGCCAGCGGAGCAGTTAGCCCCGCCGGCACAACCATAGCATCAAGAAATCTGCCGCGCGCCGCGAGCCCTGAGCAACACGGCTCGCGATATCAAACTACTCGCCAAAGAACTCGTTGATCTTCTGCTCGTCGACGCCAAAGAACCACGTCAGGACAAAGCCGGCGGCATAGGCAAGCAGCATAGCGGCAACGTAGCCGAGCTGCTGGCCAGGAACGACGATCAGCAGGCCAAACAGACCGGAAACGCCCTGAGAAACCGTGCCGATGTGAAGCAGCGCCGCGAGCGCGCCGCCAAATCCGGCACCCAGGCAGGCCGTCACAAACGGACGAACGAGCGGCAGCGTAACGGCATACATCAGAGGCTCGCCCACACCGAGGATTCCAACGGGAATGGACTCTGCGACGTACTTCTTGAGCTTGGCGTTCTTGGTCTTAAAGTACAGCGCCAGACCGGCACCGACCTGACCGCCGCCAGCCATCATAAGGATGGGGAGCAGGTAATTGATGCCCTTGGTAGCGCCGTCGGGATCGTTGAGCATAGCGTGGATCGGCGTGAGCGCCTGATGCAGGCCGACAGAAACCAGCGGCAAGAAGCCTGCCGACAGGATATAGCCGCCCAGGACGCCCAGCTTCTCGAAGATAAAGGTCAAAACGCTAAAGATGGCAGTCGTCAGCCATGCGCCAACCGGCTGGATGACGAGCATCAGAGCAAAGGCGCCGATGATGAGCACCAGCAGCGGGGACAAGAACGTGTCGAGTGCGTTGGGCATAACCTTGCGAATCTGTCGCTCCATCCAGGCAAAAAATGCGCCAGCGATAAGAGCCGCGATCATACCGCCCGCTGCGGGGTTGTACTGCGCATTGGTGAGCGGCAGCAGAATGGCAGTGGTAGGATCGGCCGCGCCAGGCGCAAGCAGGGGCATGGCACTGTTGGCGATACACATCATGCCGGCGATGCCGCCCAGCGCAGCGGAGCCACCAAACTCACGTGCCGCGTTATAGCCCACCAAGATGGGCAGATAGGCAAACAGGGCCCAGCCCATGGAACGAATGCCCTGGTACCACCACTCGCCCGCAAGCGCGCCTGCCGTCGAGACGTTAATGACGTTGCAGATACCGTTGATGAGGCCAGCCGCAATGATGCCGGGAAGCAGGGCGACGAAGACATTGGAAATCTTCTTGAGGAAGGCCTGAACCGGCTTGGACTCGTACTTTGCCTTCTGCGCGGCCTTGTTTGTGGCCGCAGCGTCGACCACGCTCTCGTCAGCAACGCCTTTCGCAAGGCCGGTGAGCTTGGAGAACTCTTCGAGCACCTTATTCACCTTGCCCGGCCCCAGCACGATCTGCATCGTGTCGTCCTCGACTAGGCCCATCACGCCGTCGAGTGCCTTAATGCCCTCCGTGTCGACGTTGCCCGCGTCTTTGACGGTCACGCGCAGGCGCGTCATGCACGCCGCGTTTGCCAGCACGTTGTCTTTACCGCCCAAAAGGTCCAGCAGCTTTTGAGCCAGCTCTTTGTTCGTCATAACTCCTCCTTGTATTGGGTATCTCGTCTGGATGTCATATCAGCTCACGCCGTACACCTATTGGGCATCGGCATCGCTCTTCTCATGGCCACTCACCGCAGCACGGACATGGCCTCGCGCTCGCTCAAGAGCTACCGCAGCCTGCTCGGCATCGCAGTCCAGCAGTACCGAGACAATAGCGGTTTTTACGTGGCCGCCGGCATCTGCAAGCGCCTGAATAGCGCACTCGCGCGTGCAGCCGGTCGCCTCCATCACGATGTTCTGGCCGCGCACCACCAACTTCTCGTTCGTCTGCTGCACATCGACCATCAGGTTTTGGTATACCTTGCCGATCTTGACCATGGCACCGGTCGAAATCATGTTGAGGATGAGCTTTTGAACCGTTCCCGCCTTGAGCCTCGTTGAGCCGGTCAGCACCTCGGGACCGGGCACGGGTTCAATGGCAAGATCCGCGCTCTCCCCGATCTTCGACCCTTGGTTGCAGGCAATTGCAATGGCCTTGCACCCAGTTGCCTTGGCGTACACAAGGCCGCCCACCACATAGGGAGTACGACCGCTTGCCGCCAGGCCAACGACAAGATCCTTGTCCGAGAGTCCACGCTCCCGCAGGTCGCTCGCGCCAAGCTCCTCGCTGTCTTCGGCACCTTCGACAGCCTTGATAAACGCCGTCTCGCCTCCGGCAATGAGCCCGACAATCAGATCGGGTGACACGCCAAACGTGGGCGGACACTCCGAAGCGTCGAGTACGCCCAGACGACCGCTGGTGCCTGCGCCCATGTAAAAGACGCGCCCGCCGCGCTCGAGTGCCTCAGCAGCCCAGTCGATTGCTGTGGCAACCTGGGGCAACACTTTCGTGACCGACTGGACGGCACGAAGATCCTCATCGTTCATCGTCGTGACGATCTGCAGCGATGTCATCGTATCGAGGTCCATTGACCTTTGATTACGCTGTTCGGTCGTGAATTTTGTTAAATCGAGCATTTCATTCACCTCATCTTTCCCGTTTCTCGATGTAGTTTTGCTTAATGACATGCGTCGCTCGTTCGTAGTCGCTGGCAACGTAAGCAGCGTACAGGGCATCGACAACCATAAGCTGGGCCATACGCGAAGCCATGGCACCGCTGCGGACCAAGGGCTCACTCGCAGCGACACCGAGCACGGCATCGGCCATGGTGGCAAGCTTGGATGATCCATCTACTTTGGTCACGGCCACAACGGGACAGTTGTGACGTTGGGCCTCGGCGGTGCAGTCCAGCACCTCTTGCGTCAAGCCCGAGTAGCTAAAGGCGATTGCCATATCGCCCTCATGCATGTTCTTGGCACACAAGAGCTGATCATGCCAGTCGTCGTACAGATGGCACTCTTTGTCGACACGCATGAGCTTTTGCGCCAGATCGTGCGCGACCAAACGAGAGGCACCAATACCGAACAGATTGACTGCGCGTGCCCGCTTAAGATAGGCCGCACATCGCTCCAAGACGGTGTAATCGAGCGTTCGCGCCGTCGCTTCAATCGTGCGCACGTTGCTTTTCATCACCTTCCCCACGATACGTTCAACGCTGTCATCCATGGAGATGTCCTCGAGGGCAACGTCTTTCTTGTCACCCAAGAGCGCCAGCTCGGCAATCAGTTCGCGCTGGAACTCCTTGTAGCCCGCAAAACCCAAGCGCTTGCAAAAGCGCAAAATGCTCGAGGGCGAGGAGAACGTGGCATCGGCAAGACCGCGGACGGACAGCCCGACCACCTCGTGCGGATGAGCGCTTACATATGCGATGACATTGCGTTCCGCCGGGCTCGCGCTGAGCTCACGCTCGCGAAGCCGCAAAAGCAATCCGTTTGCCATCTCAAACACCTCCGTTGAGAAGAATTAAAGACCAACGAACGATTCGTACCGGATACAAACAGCTTTTACGGCACATTGTGCCGCATCGTGGCGCACAAAGGGAGAGCGTTCTACCGCTCGCCCCTCAAATCCGACCGCTCGGAAATACGCGCGACACAAAATAATTCAACAAGGTCGCATTATCAGAAACGGGCTTGTTACCGGCTAGCGCCTCGCATGGGCGCCGATCGGCCGAGTCGCATGGCGCACCAACGCCGCTGCCAGCAATACCAACAGCATCGCGGTGACATAGCCCGCAACATCGAATCCTAAATCGATAACGTCGAAATGCCTGCCGGGAACAAAGATCTTATGTACCTGATCGCCAACGGAGCAGACGGCGCAAAAGAGCAACACGGGCACGCAACGGGAGCATACGCTCCACGGACGCCTGGAAAGGCAAACCACGACCACCGAGGCGAACAATCCGACGAAGAAAAACTCTACGGTATGGGCAACGCGACGGACGTTCGTGCCCACCCACATGCGAATGGAAGCAAATCGGCCAGACCGTACATTCGAGGCAGCCGAATCGGTGCCCCCGGCCATTCCGCTCTCCGTCTGAGCTTCACCCGTGGCATCGGCAGCCTGTACGCCCGTAGCCTGACCCTCCACCACACGCGCGGTGGACTCACTCAGCAACGACGTCTCCACCGCATTTTGCTCCGTCAGCACCCAGATGCCCGCCAGCGTTGCAGCGAACAGAACGATCGCGGTCCATCCGATTATTTGTTTTACGCGCGCCAAGGGCCTACCTCCTTTTTGAATATCAGCGAGTGTAGCCCCAAATGGCATCGTCACCGTATCAAAATTTGAATCGCAACAGGAAGCGACAAAGCGACGCAAACCCCTACCCCGCCTCGCGCATCCAGCGATCGAACGTCCCCACGCACACGCCCAGGCACTTTGCTGCCTGGCTGCGGGTAATATCGCCTGCCTCATAGCTATCGCGCACCAGCTCAAACTGAGGAGGGCACGGCTTGCGAGGTCGACCGAAACGAACCCCTCGCGCCCGCGCCGCCGCAATCCCCTCCGCCTGGCGCCGATGGATATTCTCGCGCTCCACCTGCGCCACGTAGCTCAGCAGTTGCAGCACAATATCGGCAATCAGGGTGTTGGTCACATCCGGCGCGCCGCTGGCCCTGGCGCGCGTGTCAAGCAATGGCATGTCCAACACCACAATGGCAACCCCGAGCTCCTTGGTAATGCGTCGCCATTCCTCAAGAATCTCGGAGTAATTACGGCCAAGTCGGTCGATAGAAAGCACCACCAGCACGTCCCCGTCTCCCAGGACGTGCAGCAGTTCGCGATAATGCGGTCGATCGAAGTCCTTGCCGCTCGCATGGTCGGCATAAATATTCGCTGAGCCCACGCCATAGGCGCCCAGCGCATCCAGCTGCCGATTCAGATTCTGATCGCGCGAACTCACCCGCGCATAACCGTACACCGTCGCCATCTCATCCCCGCTTTCTTGTAAACCTGCCAAAAAGGGACAGGTTTATTTTGGTAGGTTTTACCTCTCAAATAGCAGGTAAGCGGGCGGCCGAGCAGACGGCAAGGTAGCCACGATCCAAATGCGGAGGGCGGCCCCGAAAGACCGCCCTCCGCCCTCCCGCCGCGAGTCGGGATTTGGCTAATGGATAAGCTTAAAGTCCAAGTGCCCGCGTGTAGTATTGACGCGCGAGACCTCGATAATCACGCGCTGGCCCAGTTCATAGCGAGTCCCCGTGTCGGCGCCCGTCAGCGTAAGCGCATCCTCGTCGAACTCGAACCACTCGTTGCCCAGGCTCTTGATCGAAACCAAGCCTTCGACCTGCGTCAGGTCCAAGCGCACAAAGAGGCCCATGCTGCTAACCCACGAGACGGTTCCGGCATAGCGCTCGCCCAGACGGTCCTCATAGTACTGGGCAATCTTAATCTTTTGCGTCGCATGGCTGGCGGCATCTGCCGCGCGCTCGGCATCGCTGCATGCGCGGCAGATCTGCGGCAGAATGCGCGGCAGCGACTCGCGCCCCTTGCCGATCAGCCGCGGCGTACGGACCAAGGCGTCCTTGCCGCCGAGCTGCTCAAAGGCCAACTGCAGCTTGAGTACGCGGTGCACCACCAGATCGGGGTAGCGACGGATGGGACTCGTAAAGTGACAGTAGCACGGCGCGGCGAGCGCAAAGTGGCCCTCGTTGTGCGGCTTGTACAGCGCGCGCTGCATGCTGCGCAGAAGCAGCGTGTTGACGAGCGGCGCGTTGGCCGTACCGGTGGCAGCATCAACTGCAGCCTGCAGCTCATCGGGACTCCCCAGGGCAATACCGGCAGCACGGCGATCGTCGATGATGCCTAGCCGAGCCAGCGCAACGGCGGCACCGTGCAGGCTATCGGGGCTCGGATCCTCATGCACGCGATAGCAAGCCTCAATGTCGCGGTCGGCCAGCCACTCGGCCACGCACTCGTTGGCGAGCAGCATGGCCTCCTCGATCAGCGACGTGGCGCACGAACGCTCGCGGGCCACGATCTGCACGGGCACACCGTCCTCGTCCAAGAGCGCGCGGATCTCGGCCGTATCAAAGTCGACCGAGCCGCGCGCGCGACGAATGCGGCGGCGGAGCTCCGCAAGCTCGTTGGCGGCAACCAAAAAATCACCGAGGTCGACGTTGCAGCCGCGGGCGGCCTTCTCGCACGCAAGACCGCGCTCAAGCGCCTCCTCGCGCGAGGCCTCAGCAGCCGCAACATCCTCGGCCGCACCCTCCAGCACCCCATACTCCACCGCGCCGGCACGCACCAGCAGCGCCTCGGCGCCGTCATAGTCCATACGCACACGCGAGCGAATCACGCTGGGGTACGGATCGTAATGCCGCACGCGACCCTGCGCATCGAGCTCAATGTCAACGGTAAACGCGAGACGGTCCTCGTCAGGGCGAAGCGAACACAGGTCACAGGACAGGCGTTTGGGCAGCATGGGAAGCACGCGATCGGCCAGATACACCGATGTCGTGCGATGGCGAGCCTCAAGATCGATATGTCCGTCCCAAGCCACATAGTGAGAAACGTCGGCGATATGCACACCCAGTTTGTAGCCACCCTCGGGCGTGCGCTCCAGCGAAATGGCATCATCAAAGTCGCGCGCGTCGACCGGGTCGATCGTGATGACAAAGCGGTCGCGCAGATCGCGGCGGAGCGGGTCCTTAAGCGCCGCGGATACATCGAGCGAAAACCCCTCGGCCTCGTCCAGCGCGGCCTTGGGATAGCTATCGGTATAGCCGTAACGCGCCATCACATATTGAACGCCCAAATCGGGCGCGTCATCTCCGCCAATGCGGCGTTCGATCGTCACGGTGCCCGATTCCAGGCGCGTCGGGTAGGTCAAAATGCGCGCGACAACGGCATCACCCGGGTGGACGCCCAGACGATCCGCCGAGGTATCCTCGGGCAGAATGAAGAAGTCGGCCTTCAGACGCGAATCGAGCGGCTCAATCACACCGAGCGGACCGGCGGTCTGGTACGTACCCACCACGCTTATGGCTGCGCGCTCAACCACGCCTTCGATCACGGCGCGCCGCTCACCGTGCGGGCTGTTCTTAATGCTCACGGCAACGGTATCGCCATCCATGATCTCGCGCTTACCGCGGCCCATGACCTTGTAGTCGCCGCTCTCGGTTATGACATAGGCGCCATGCTCATGGAGCTGCACGCGCCCGGTCAGGCTCGGACGGCGTTCGCTGCGCACCGGCCCGCGCTTATTGCGAGCTCCACGCTTATGCTTGTTATTGCGCCCCATGGCGCCTCCTTGCTATCGATTGCCGCTTACATCCCAAGAGTCTACCCAAATGATCCCTAGGGGACGGCAGGATTGCGGGTCACATAGATAGACCAGCGCCGCAATGACCCGTTTTCTTCCGTCCCCTTGGGATCAAAAAACGGGCCGCCCCATAAGAGACGACCCGTTGGAAGGGATGAATTCCAGGCATGCCTATACGCGCAGGTAGCGGCGCATGGCGATGGCAGAACCAAAGAGACCGATAATCACACCGACCAGAATCAGCGCAGCATAGGTCACCAGGTAGTACTGCATCGGCAGGGCAAACGACATCCAGCCGATGCTCTCCTGCAGACGCGGAATCATCAGATTGCGCAGCAGCTCCAGAACGCCGATGGAAAGCAGCGAGCCCAAAATGGCCTGCAGTACGCCCTCGGTGATAAACGGGCCGCGAATGAAGCCGTTGCTGGCGCCGACCAGACGCATAATCGCAATCTCACGACGACGCGCCGTGATGGACAGGCGAATCGTGTTGTTGATGAAGATGAATGCGATAAAGGTCAGAAGGCCAACGAGCACCACGGCGGCGATGCGGATGTAGTTGGTCACCTGGAACAGGCGGCTCACTTCCTCTTGGCCGTACAGCACGCTCGCGTTGACGTCGCCGTCATCCGCGATCTTCTGGAAGTCGGCGTTCTTCTTGAGCTTCTCTGCCGTGCTCTCGACCTTGGACGGATCGTCCATCTCAATCGCAAATGAAGCCGGCAGCGGGTTCTGGCCATCGAGCGCGCTCATGGTGGCGTCGGCGTTGCCCGACATCTTGCTCGTATACTCGGCCAGCGCGTCGTCCTTGTCCTTATAGGTCACGGACTTGACGTTATTCCACGTCTTAAGCTCGGCCTCAAAAGCCTGAACATCGGCCTGATCGGCGTCATCGCTAATGAACGCGTTGATGACAACCTGATCCTCGACGGTGCCGATCACGGAGTTCAGCATCGCGGAGCCCATGATGAACAGGCCGATGATAAACAGCGAAAGGAAGATCGTGATGACGGCGCCGAGCGAGGTAGTCCAGTTACGGAAGAAGTGGCTGATTGCCTCTTTGAAGGAGTAGCCCACGTTAGTTGGTGCCATAGTTGCCGTAACCTCCCCTCTCCTGGTCGCGGATAACGTGGCCGCCCTCGAGGGCGATCACGCGACGGTGCATGCTATCGACCATCTCGCGGTCGTGCGTGGCGACGATCACGGTGGTGCCGGTGCGGTTAATACGCTCGAGCAGCTTCATGATGCCCAGCGAGATCGCCGGGTCGAGGTTACCCGTGGGCTCGTCGCAGATCAGCAGCGGCGGACGGTTGACCATAGCGCGGGCGACGGCAACGCGCTGCTGCTCGCCACCGGAAAGCTGGTCGGGTAGCGAGTCCATCTGATCGGCCAGACCGACCAGACGCAGCACCTCGGGCACCTGGCTGCGAATGACGCCCTTGGGCTTGCCGATGCACTGCAGGGCAAACGCCACGTTTTCGTAGGCGGTTTTTTGCGGCAGGAGCTTAAAGTCCTGGAACACGGCGCCAATCTGGCGACGCAGGAACGGAACCTTGCGGTTCTTGATCTTCATGAGGTCCTGACCGGCAACCAGGATGCGACCGCTCGTCGGCTTGACGTCGCGGTTGAGCGTCGACAGCAGCGTGGTCTTACCCGAGCCGGAGTGACCGACCAGGAAGACGAACTCGCCCGGATAGATCTCAATGTTGATGTCGTCGAGTGCAGGCTTGTTGGGCTGTGCCGGATAGATCTTGGTGACATGCTCCATAAGGATGACGGGCTCGACACCGGCCTGCTTGGCCATCTTCTTGCGGCTGGCCTGCGGATCGATGGGCGCAAACACCGATGTAAAATCGGGGTTGTTGAGCGCGTTATCGAGGCTTGCGACCTCGGCTGCCTGATCGCTCTCGACCACCGGGGCAGCAGGCTGCGTGGGATCGGGAATAGCGGCAAAGAGGCCAGACTGCGCAGGCTGAGAAGCCGGTGTCGCAGGAGCCATGGGGTCGGGAATGCCGGCCATGCTAGGCTGCGGCGCGGCGGCGCCAGCCTGAGGCTGCTCCACGCGAGCGGTCACGGCCTGAACGGGCTCAAAACCCGCCGTGCCGGAAAGCGCAACATCGCTGGTGGGATTGTAGGCAAAGGGATCGGATGCCGGCTGTGCCTGATCTGCCGGCTGAGCGGGGGCCTGAGCAACAGGCTGGCCCTCTGAATCCGGAGTGGCGAAACGACTGCCCTGGACGCCTGTCTGCGTCTTGGGGGCATCATCGCCCGCACCGGAGGTACGGAAGTGGTTACCCACTGGTGCTCCTTATCGTCGTGCGTTTAAACTACATGAGCGCTTAGTATTTTAGCAGCATTAGCTTTGCTGCACATAAGAAGCATGGCGCACCTTGGATTCCCGTCGGCCGCCATGAATATCAACTTCATCCGAACTCCTCTGATGGATGGTCCGCGCTTTCCAAGCGCTTCCCCCGTCCGCCTCAATCGGGCATACTTCAATCATTGTGAAAAGCCCTAGGGCTTTTAGCGGCTGCGGGTACCTGTACCTTCAGCCGCATTTTTCTTATCTTGTGGAGCCGATATGGGAGATTCCGGCATCGCGACAACAAGGGAACGGCCATGAATCGTCTGCGCCGGGCAGCTCCGAGCCCTGCGCAGACGATTCATGGCGCACAGGGACTACTTCTCCAAGCAGAGCGAGCTGAAGAACGGTCTGGCCATGCTCAGCGAGGTCATAGACAGGGCGGCCGATCGGCTCTCACGGCCATACGGCCATAGCGGACACGTCTCGTAGCACCAGAAGTCAGCTCTCCGTATCCATCACCGCCCAGCTCACAGGCGCAATACCCGGAATAGGCATTAGACAAGAGGGACAGGTGGCCTGATAGTCCCCCAACTTTGTCCTGCGTTGCATCGAGGCGGAGGCATATACCGCCTTTCGAGCGCGAGTGACGCCGACGTATAGCAGGCCGGTTTCCTCGATAAGCCCGTCTGGCATTCTCCTCATATCGACAATCCGGCAACTTTGCGCGGAACGTGAGCACATATCAGCTCTGTCGCACTGAACCTGCGCCCCCGACTCCCAAGAAGCTCAAAGAGATCGCGCCTCGTTCAAATGACCAGAGCGGTTTGGGAAAGTGAATAAGCTCCCTTTCCGCCTGCCACCCCCTCGCATATCCGCCACACACCAAGCATCGCTGGCTGCGGTTTCCCCCATTACATGGGACGCACGCGCCTTACGACCCGCGCCGAGCCGTATGAACCCGTCCTCCAACGGCACCCGCACGCTCATCGCGTCCGGCAGAAGCGACCGCCGCATCGGCGCCGCCCCGGCATCACGCCACCCCGCAGAATGCGATCCCCGCGCCGCTAAGCTCCGCCAGCACGGCGCGGGCCGCCTGCGTTGGCCCGCTCTCCACGCCGTCGCCCACATGGCGCGACACCTTGAGCGCCACCACGTCGCCGCCGTGATCCGCGAGCAGAGCCTTGGCCGCCGTTACGCTGCGAGCGCCCACGAGGCGCAGCTCGTACTCCACGCGCTCGTCCGTAGCGGCGGTCTTCACCGCCTCGATCTCACCGCGAAGCGCCTCGGCAGCCTCCTTGGAAGCGGAGGCATCGGCCACCTGTGCCTCAAACTCCGCGATCCGCTCGTCCCGCTTCGCAAGCATCGCCTGGTAGTCGTCGCCGGCTCCGCCCAGGGCCGTCACTTCCCCTTGCTCCTGCGCGTCTTCCGAGCCCGCCTCTTGCTGCTGCGCCTCGTCCGCTTGCCCGCCATTCGATCCCTCCTTCACGAGAACCGCCTTTCCGCTCGTACGGCAAGCACAACAAGATGCCCGCCTGGTTACTCATCAAGAGCAGCCTAGGCGGGCGTCAAAAAGTCAACCGCGCATCGGAGCCGCAAGGCGGCAGTGCCCGAAGAAATACGTCCCACTGGGTTACACACACCGAACTTAAGAAGCGTTTTTGGGCCATCATGGTAAAATTCCCATCGGAGGTAACGATGGAGACCATGCTACTTGATGACATAGAGTTGAGGGAGACTGCAAAGCGGCTCTACGATTCATACTCGACTGTTCTCTCCGAATCCAAGCTCATCTCCATCATCCAAGACGTCCTCGGCGACTTCGCCCCCGCGCTCGACTCCAAATACGCGGCCCGAAGGACCATCAACGACTTGGTGATGGGTTATTACCCGAACGAAGCCACCATCAAGGCCAATTTCATCGATAAGGTCCTCTTTCCGCTGAGCCCCGCGAACATCTCCATCTTCGAGCTTCCCATCGGCAACAGCCGCGTGGACATGTGTAAGGTCAACGGCCACAGCGCCGCCTACGAGATCAAGACCGACCTCGACACGTTCGATCGTCTCGAGGGCCAGTTGAGCGACTACTTCGACGTGTTCGAGACCGTCTACGTCGTGACGTCCGACAAGCGTTGGCAAGAACTGCCAAGCTACGTCCCCGAGGCCTGTGGGATTTACTCCTACAGCCAGGACGCAAGGGACGGCTCCTATCACTTCAAGGCACAGCGCAAAGCCATCAAAAGCACCAACCTGGACTCCGAAAAGCAGCTCGCGGTCATGCCCAAGCGCGCCCTCTGCGAGACCTTCGGCATCGACGGCGGGGGCACGTCAAAGCCCGCCATCATTCAAGAGTGTCTTGCCGAGAACAGCCAAGCCAAAATCAATCGGCTGTTTAAGGCCTATCTCAAGCAACGCTACGGTGCCTACTGGGAGCACTTCTGCAAAGTAAAGCCGCAGGTCTTCGGTATTGACTACGAATGGTTCTACCGCAACAGACTAGAGCCGGAGATTGTGTACTAGAGGTTGTAGCTGTTACCGTGGGCGAGGTAGAGCTGCTGCACGTAGCGAACAACGGTGTACACAATCCAAGTCTGCCAACCGCCATAGTTTCCGGCTGCGGCATGATCAGCTATTTCAGACAGTACGGCGCATTCGCCAGCACGTCTTTCCAGCTCGCCCCTGTCTGCAAGTATCTGTTTTACGACATCGTCGTAGCCGGATTGGCCTTTCTTCACGTCTGGATTGATATACCTTTTGAAGGTATTTGATGAACCGTCATAAAAAAGGGCAAGAGCACGTCCAGTGGCCCCCGCGCCCGGACGGGGCGGTAAGGAATCACGAAGCCCGGCATAGTCGCCGACGCCTTCGAAACCATATTCGGAAAAGTCACGAATGTGGCTATTGTCGATGAAACAGCCATCTTCGTACACCTTGTTCCCGTCATCGCGTTTGCGCGGCGAACACAGTAGGACAGAGTGCGCAGCAATATGAAGGTCAGCCAACTCGTCAAACTCTTCGATACGAGAAGCGGGCGGGGTCTCGTTGATGTCGTAAATCAAGTAGTCATCTGGCCCCAAAAGGTCAGACAAGATGTGCTCGTACCCCTCATATGTCGATATCCGGATGGCGACTGGTTTATTTGAAGAAGTCTTCCTTAGCTCCAAAATCAAAGCTTCCAAGGATTTTGGTGAGAGGTTGGACAGCTCGTCAATCACCGAGATGACCGGGATGAGATCTCGATAGTCGGCAAGCCGCTTAACCGCCTCCTCGTAAAACGCCAAGTCGTTGCTCATTTTAAGAACAAGCTTGCATTTTGAGGGGTCGGCGCCTTTGTATTTGGGCATATAGCAGCGGAAGAAGTCGACCAACACCTTTTTACCGGCAAAGGCATCACTAATGTTATCCAAGGTGACATCGCGCTCAGTCTCAAGATCATCTACCGTGCACATACGGGGCTGACCTTTGCGCTTTCCACTTTTATATGGCTTGTTGACCTTGACGTACTCACCCGTTGAGGGATCGACCAGCTTATCAAAGGCAACGTCCTTCTTAACCACCTCGACCAAAGGCAGAAGCCCTTCGTCTAAAAGTCCGAGCTCCCGCAGCCTTTGTACGGCCCTGAACTCATTTAGGCGATTCTTTAGTGTGAGGACATACATGGGGCGTCACCTACTAACAAGCGGACTTAAGATTAGAGAAAGCGTCAAACCCGATGCATCCATCATGCTGAAGAAAGCCGACCGTAATACCCGGATCCACCCTCTGGCTGGACGAGAATTCCCTGATTCTTCCCTCAGTAAAATGACCGGCTGCAACAAAGCTCTCATACTCGTCCAGGTCTACGAAGAAACGCCTTGCGAACGCATTGGCCTCTTCGTCCTTATGCTCTTCGCTTGCAAGTTCTTCCATCGACACGATTTGCTGCTTGGGGTCGTAATGAAACAAGAGGTGTGCAAGCTCATGCACGACCGTAAACCAGACATGATCATGAGTCTTGTATCGCTTGCTGATGAAAATGGCAGGATGACCCAAGTAGGTTGTCAACACGCCACGTACTTTAGCGTTCGAGATAGCTTCATGCTCAACTAGGTAAACTCCACACCTGTTCAGAAACTTGCGTGCGCTCTTGATAGAACCGTTTACATCTGGATTCAGGGCAATCTTCTTCAAACGACCAAGCGACGACTCAAGCAGCTCTCTAGAGTATTGAGTATCGCTTAAATCCTTATTCTGAGTCTCAATCTCCTCTTTGCAGAGCCCGAGCCAAACGGCAACAGCCTCCGAATTGCCACCATCCTGCATGAACTCCATCCCGCCGGGAATTGCAGTCATGTAGCGGTCAAAATCCGAAACGCCCAGAATCTTCAGCATAGCCGCAGCTTGCTCAACCAAAGACATGCTCGTTCGCGGAAAGACCTCCTTGAAATGAAACCTCTTGGCGATCTCCTTAAGGTCAAGCTCCTCCAGATGCGCCTCCTCGCGTTCGCGGGCAAGGTACTCCTGATACTTGACCTCATAGTTAAGCCAAAAACTCGCGGGAACGTCGGGCATGACCTTCTCAAGCTTCAGCGCCATGTCCTCGGTAAGCCTGGTCTTCCCGTTCAGAAGCTGGGAGAGGTGGCGCTCGCTCACGCCGGTACGCTTCGAAACTTCCTTTTGGGTCAAACCGCGCGCATCAAGGTATTCCTTGATGATCTCGCCGGGCGCGACGATGAAATCACTCATAGCTATCTTCTCCTCTCCTAGCTCAGTGGTAGTCCTGAATATCCACGATGCAGACGCTGGTGATCGTCGTAAGGTCATCCGGGTCAAACTCCCCGACGGGACGGATGACCAGTCTCATGTTCTTGCTGAGGTCGATTCCCCAGCAGCCCTCAAAGTTGCCGGTCAGCTTGTGCCTGCGCGGCGGCGGCAGATGGGTAATCTGCGAAAGGTCATTCGCAACCCGCAGATCGGAAAGACGATGAATGAGGTTCTTGGCTATCTTGCCGTAGTTCCTCGTTATCGCCCTCTGATCCTTGAGGCTCTTCTCCAGCGACTTGCTTGCATATTCGATATCCATCGCCACCTCCTTTGATAGAAGGATATTGCAATTGATCTCTGAGGTCAATATTGACTTTTGAGATCAATTTAATTCTGTACCTAGACCACTCAGACTGATACTCGTCTGACGTTAGGGTTTTCTAATGAGCGGTGCCACCTCTTAAATACTCTCGCATAAACCGCCCAATCTCTTCTCCGAAAACGCTCAAGCCGCCCGATGCAATAAGCTCTGGATGCACCCTAACCCCATTAATATCCCAGCCATCATCCCTGACATGCTGGAATTCAGTGAAATGCCCGCCACTCACAGGGCTGCCGCATGGATACAAAATGGGATGTAAATTTCAAAATTCCGCGCACATCCCGGCGCCAAACCACGTTATGCCCTATAGGAGGTGAGGGAAGAGAATGCATAGCTTTCCATACGGCAGCAACGGCAGGGCGGACGCGCCAGGCCGCGAGAACGACTCTTTGGCAGGGCGCTTCGCAGAGGAGCACTACGACAAGGTATACCGCTACTGCGCGCGAAGGCTCCCCTCGAAAGAGGATGCCCAAGACGTGACGCAGGAGGTGTTCCTTCGGCTCGTGCGGAGCGATGCGCTATACGCCGAGCATGGAAAGCCCCTTGCGTATCTCTACGCCTGCGCGCGCAATGTCTGTGCCGACTTCTACCGAGGTCAGAGACCGGTTGGTGCCTTGGACGAGGACGATGTGCAGACAATTCCTGACGTGCGGCATGCAGACATGGACGGACGGCTGACCATGGCGGGTGCCCTCGCCCGCCTTACGGAAGAGGAGCGCGAGGTCATCGAGCTTCGCTACGACCAGGACCTGCCTATGTCCGATATCTCCGCCGTGACGGGGAAGTCGAGGTTCGCTCTCTATCGAATCGAGCGGCGCGCGCTCAGCAGGCTCAAGGAACTGATGGGAGAAGGCAATGGATGACTCGAAGCTAAAGGATGCGCTGAGGAGCTACTACGCCGCCGACGCGGCATCCCCCGATGCCTCGGCGCGCAAGCGCACCTTGCTGCTCGTGGAAGCAGAGGCGGCTCGCGCCTGCGGAGGCGCGAGGGAGGCGGATTACATCCCGCTCTGGCGGTTCGTCGCGAGCCAGGTCCGGTTCGTGCGTCCCTGGGCATGGATGCTCCAGATCGCGCTTCTGGCATGCATGCTCGTTCTCGTCGGCGTGATCGGCCCGCGCTCGGGAAGTCCCGTCGTCGTCATGGCGGCATCGGCCCTCTCGGTTGCCATAGCGGCACCATCGGTATTCAAGAGCTTCGAGACCCGCGTCTGCGAGATGGAGTACTCGTGCCGGTTCAGCTGCGTGCAAGTGTTGGCGAGCAGGCTTTTGCTTTTCGGCCTTGCCGACGTGCTTTGGATTACGCTCTCCGTTGCGGCAGTGCCAACGCTCGCGGGGATCGACGCGCTTCGCGTACTGCTGTACGCATGCACGCCGTTCTTCTGCTCGTGTGCCGCCTGCTTCTATGCGGCGCGCCGTCTGCCGGGCAACTCGCTCGTCGCCAGCGTCGCCCCTGCGATGTCCGTACTCGCAGCGCTCTGGCTGCTGAGTACGGCGTTCCCCCTCTGGTACGAGGGCGCGTCTCTCGCCGTATGGGTCACGGCGCTCATGGCCTCCATGGCGCTCGCCGCCCTGGAGGCGTCAAGGCTCATACGCTGCGTCTCAGGCGGCCTCTCGCCACGCCCGTCAAAGGCGGCGCTCTAGCTCTCCTCCTGCATGCCTGCAACATCGAACGAAGGACAAGGAACGAACATGGAACTCAGGCTTGACAGGCTCACCAAGCAGTTCGGCAGCCATATCGCCGTCGACCGCGTGAGCTTCAGCTTCACGCCCGGCGTCTACGGCCTACTCGGGGCCAACGGCGCAGGCAAGACCACGCTCATGCGCATGATATGCGACGTCATGAGGCCGACATCGGGAAGCGTGTTGTTCGGGGGCACCCCCATAGACCAGCTTGGCGACGGCTATCGGGCGCGCCTCGGGTACCTGCCCCAGGACTTCGGCTACTACCCGGACTTCACGGCCTGCGATTTCATGATGTACCTGGCATCGCTCAAGGGGCTCACCGCGCAGCAGGCGAAAGTGCGTACGCGCGAACTCCTGGGAGTTGTCGGTCTCGCAGAGGCCGCAAAGCGGAAGGTCAAGACCTTCTCCGGCGGCATGAAGCAGCGGCTCGGCATCGCCCAGGCGGTGCTCAACGACCCGTCTGTCCTCGTGCTCGACGAGCCCACCGCAGGGCTCGACCCCAAGGAGCGCGTCCGCTTCCGCAACCTCATATCCTCTCTCGCCCAAGACAAGATCGTCATCCTTTCCACGCACATCGTCTCTGATGTGGAGTACATCGCCGACGAGATCCTCGTGATGCGCGCTGGCGGCATCATCACGACGGGCACGGTCGACGAGATCACAGGGGACATCAGGGGATGCGTCTGGGAGTGCACTGTCGCCCCGAGGGAGGCAGACGCCATGTCGGCATCGCTCACGGTGGGCAACATCCACTACGCCCAGGACGGCTCTGCCATTGTTCGCGTGGTGGCGCAGCAGCGCCCGCATCCGAGCGCGCGCGCCGTGGAGCCGACGCTGGAGGACGTCTACCTCTACCTCTTCCAGGAGCAGTCCGGGGGCCTGCCGGTTTCGCGGACGAAAGCGGAAGCGGGACGGGACGCAATCGCACGCAGGAAAGGAGCGCGCCGTGGGTAGCCTCATCAGATACGAGCTCAAGAAGATGCTCTCAAGGCGCGTTTCGCAGGTTTCCATAGCGGCCGTCCTGGCGCTGGTCGCGGTCATAGCCTTCTTCAACATAACGTCCCAGTACGCCCTCGACCCCAAGGAGATGGGCACCGAATTCGAAGGCACTGCCGCCATCGCCCAGATAAAGGCAAACACGGAAGCGCTCGCAGGCCCCATCACCGACGAGGAGGCCACCGAGGCGCTCCGCGAGTTCAAGGAGTTCGTCGGTCCGGACGGCGAGGTCAAGGAAGAGTACAGGACGGACAGGAAGCCCTACGGGGAGAAGGCGAACGAGTACTGGGAGTTCAGCGCGAAGAACGGCGCCCTCATGGCGCTGCTGACAAGCCCTTGGATGCAAGGCTACCAGATGCCCGTGTCCGCGGCAGCCGCTATCGACACGACTGGCACCGTCGACCTCTACGGGCGAGTCCGCTCGAAGATAGCCTCCGGGCTCGACGCGAACGGGGCCCTCTCGTACAACGACGATGAGAGGGCGTTCTGGAGCGAGAGGGCGCAAGGCATGCAAACGCCCATCGAGTACGGATACGCAGGAGGATGGGAGGACTTCCTCAACCTCGCCCAGTTCCTCATATTCGCGATGCTCGCAGTCGTGATAACGTGCGCATCGGTGTTCAACGGGGAGTACCGGGCCAAAACCGACGCCATCCTGCTGTCCACCAAGTTCGGCAAATCAAGGCTCGGGCGCGCGAAGGCGGCGGCCTCTATGATCGCGGCAAGCGCCATATACTGGGTCTTCACACTCGTCTTCCTGGCAATAACGCTCGTCTTCTACGGAGCCGACGGCGCAGGTCTACCCATCCAGATCTACAACATCACATGCACCTACGGCATAAGCCTGTCAGCCGCCGCCCTCATATGCTGCCTCGTCGGGTATCTCGCAACCCTCGCCCTCCTTGGGATAGTGCTCGCACTGTCAGCCAAGATAGACAGCCCCATGGGAATCCTCGCAGTCGGCGTCGCTCTCATCTTGATTCCGATCTTCGTGCCGACGATGACGAGCAGCATCGCGAACCGCATCATCTACCTGTTCCCCTACGACGCACTGAACCCCCTCAACCTCTTCGGCATGGTCTCGTATGCCATAGGCCCTGTCGTGGTCGAGCTGCCCGTGTTCCTCGCCGCTTTCTACCTCCTGCTTTTCGCGACGGGCATTGCTCTCGCGATAAGGACGTTCAAACGCCATCAGGTTGCCTGATGATGTCAAGGAGGGCCGTTGCCGCCAAGGATGCGTGAATCAGCGAGCCTTCGAGTGGATGCATGCCATCGCATTTCAGGGCGAAATCCTCTCCGATTCGCCTCTGGCTGTTAGGGTTTAGGGCTGAATGTTGCGCAACTGCGCCCTGGCCCCGACCGTAAAACCTCTCTAGCTTCTTTCCCTGCCGTCTCCAAACACAAAGCCGGAGTGCCCTCCATATGGAAGGCGCCCCGGCTTGTTCATTGCCCAATGCGGAAGCGGCTCTCAAGTTAAGGCCAAAGCAGACCGCCTTACGCCAAGAACTCCTTGGTGGTTGCCACGATGTTGGCGGCGTCCAGGCCGTACTTGTGCAGGAGCTCGGCACCCGGGCCGGACTCGCCGAAGGTGTCGTTGACGCCGATCTTCTTGAGCGGCGTCGGGCACTGCTCGCAGAGCACGTCGGCGACGGCGCTGCCCAGGCCACCGATCACGGAGTGTTCCTCGACGGTCACGACGTGACCGGTCTTGGTAGCGCTCTTGACGATCAGGTCGGCGTCGATGGGCTTGATGGTGTGCATGTTGATGACCTCGGCATCGATGCCCTCGGCAGCGAGCTGCTCGGCGGCCTCGAGGGCCTCGCCGACCATCAGGCCGCAGGCGATGATGGTCACGTCGGCGCCCTCGCGCATGACGATGCCCTTGCCCACCTCGAACTTGTAGGTCTCGGGGTCGTTGATGACCGGCGAGGCCAGGCGGGCGAAGCGCATGTAGACGGGGCCGTCGCACTCGTAGGCGACGCGCGTCACGGCGCGGGCCTCCACGTCGTCGGCGGGAACGATCACGGTCATGCCGGGGATGACGCGCATCAGGGCGATATCCTCGCAGCACTGGTGCGTGGCGCCGTCCTCGCCCACCGAGATGCCGGCGTGCGTGGCGCCGATCTTGACGTTGAGGTGCGGGTAGCCGATGGAGTTGCGGACCTGCTCGAAGGCGCGGCCGGCGGCGAACATGGCGAAGGTGCTCGCGAAGGCGGTGCGCCCGGTGGTTGCGATGCCGGCGGCGACGCCCATCAGGTTGCTCTCGGCGATGCCCACGTCGAAGAAGCGGTCGGGGCAGGCGGCCTTGAACTTGCCGGTCTGCGTCGCGGCGGCCAGGTCGGCGTCGAGGACCACGAAGTCGTCGTGCTCGGCGGCGAGCTCGACGAGGGCCTCGCCGTAGCTTACGCGCGTGGCGATTTTCTTGACGTCTGCCATCCTAGAGCTCCTCTCCGGCGGCCGTGAGCTCCGCCATGGCCTGCTCGAACTGTTCATCGTTGGGGGCCTTGCCGTGCCAGCCAACCTGGTTCTCCATAAAGGAGACGCCCCTGCCCTTCACGGTCTCGGCGATGATGGCGGTCGGCTGCCCCTTGGTGGCGCGAGCCTCGGCAAAGGCGGCGCGGATCTGGCCGAAGTCGTTGCCGTCGGCGAGCTCCACCACATGGAACTTGAAGGCGCGGAACTTGTCGGCGAGCGGCATGGGGTCGTTGACCTCCTCGACGGGACCGTCGATCTGCAGGCCGTTGTGGTCGACGACCACGCAGAGGTTGTCGAGCTGCTGGTTGCCGGCAAACATGGCGGCCTCCCAGACCTGGCCCTCCTCGCTCTCGCCATCGCCCAGCAGGGCGTAGGTGCGATAGTCGTCGCCCCAGTGCTTGGCGGCAACGGCCATGCCCACGGCGGCGGAGATGCCCTGGCCGAGCGAACCGGTGGACATGTCAACGCCCGGAGTGTCGTTCATGTTGGGATGGCCCTGCAGGTGGCTGCCGATGTGGCGCAGCGTCTCAAGATCCTCCTTGGGGAAGAACCCGCGCTCGGCGAGCACAGCGTACAGACCAGGCGCACAGTGGCCCTTAGAAAGCACAAAGCGATCGCGGTCGGCCTTGCGGGGATCGGCCGGGTCGACGTTCATTTCCTCAAAGTACAGATAGGTCATGATGTCGGCAGCGCCGAGCGAACCGCCCGGATGGCCGGACTTGGCAGCGTGCACGCCGGTGACGATGCCCTTCCTTACCTCGTTGGCAACCTTTTTGAGCTCTTCGTCGCTCATTGTGCCTTCCTTTCATCCTCTTTAGACAAGATGCGCACGGCACGGAAAGGTAATCCCAACCCAGCCGCGATGCACGTACGTCCTTCATTATGCTGGAAACTGATGGCTTTACCAGACTTTTTATCATTTTTTGAGCAATTGAGCAGGCAGAACCGCTGATGAAACGGTTTATCAATGTGAACGTCTTTTGGATGGGACGCGGTCGGCCCTACGCGTTAATGTCCTTGAAGCCCTCACCGAAGGTTTCCGTAACGTCGGCAACCGTCACGATGGCATGAGGATCGCGCTCGCGCACAATGGTCTTGAGCGTATTGAGCTCGCGACGGCTCACGATGACCATGATCACCGGCTTCTCGGCGCCCGAATACATGCCGGTCGCCTTTAATTTGGTGCAGCCGCGGCCCAGACCATACATGATGTCGGCCGCGATATCGGGGAAATTGTCCGAGATGATGAGTACCATACGACGCTTATTGCCGCCATCGACCACCGCATCGATCACGTAGCCGCTAATGACCATCGAAAGGCCTGCATATAGTGCATTTTCGATTGAAAAGACCGGAGCCGACAGCGCGCATACGGCAACATCGATCGCCATGACGGTCGAGCCCACGGGCAGCGAGGTATTACGCGAGATGATTTGGCCAATCGTGTCCGAGCCGCCGGTGTTGGCGCCGGCATGCAGCACCATGCCGTAACCAATGCCCGTAATAATGCCGCCCCACATAGCGGGCAGCATCAGATCGGCATGTGCCAGCGGCGCCACAAACGGAGCGAACAGGTCGGTAAAGAAGCCCAGCAGCACAAAGCCCGTCGCCGTCTGCACCACGTAGAACATGCCGCCCTCGCGCATAACGACCAACAACAGCAAGGCGTTCATCACGATCGTCTGAATACCAACGGGAAGCGATAGGCCACGCGATGCGCCGACCGCCTGGATAATGGTGGCAAGGCCCGTAACGCCACCGGCGGCAAGGCCGTTGGGAATCAAAAACAGGTCGGTCGCGATGGCGGCCAAGGCGCACCCCAACATAATCTGGGGCAGATCGTGAAAGAAGTTCATCGAAAGAATGCGCTTGATGTCCAGACGATATGCCATGCTGCCTCCCTCAAAAAAGCGCACCCAAACGGATGCGCTTCGAACTTCTTGCTGTATTCGATTCTACCGATTCGCCGAACAAAAACCACCCCTGCGCAGGGTTTGCTTTGGATACAAAACCACCCTGCTCGGAGGGTTTTATCCATTTCCACATAAAACGGGCGGTTTATGCAGATGGGGTCTCCGCGTCGGCATTACCAGTGGCCCAGCGATGGTAGCCAATAACAAACGGGTCCAGGTCGCCATCGTCAAGAACGGCCTCGACATTGCTGGTCTCCACGCCCGAACGCAGATCCTTGACCATCTGGTACGGGTAGAGCACGTAGCTGCGAATCTGGTTGCCAAAACCGATCGTGGTCTTGGGTCCGCGAATCTCATCGAGCGCCTCGGCACGCTTCTCGAGCTCAATCTCGTACAGGCGAGCCTTGAGGATCTGCATGCACGCGGCCTTGTTCTGGATCTGGCTACGCTCGTTTTGGCAGGTAACCACAATGCCGCTGGGAAAATGCGTCACGCGCACGGCGGAATCGGTGGTGTTGACGCCCTGACCGCCCGGGCCGCTCGCGTGGTACACGTCCACGCGGATGTCATCGGGACTGATCTCGATGTCGATATCATCGGGTAGCACGGGGATGACCTCGACGCCAGCGAACGTGGTCTGGCGGCGCTTCTTGTCGTCGGTGGGGCTAATGCGCACCAAGCGGTGGACGCCGGCCTCGGCGCGCAGCATGCCAAATGCGTCCTTGCCCTCGACGGTAAAGGTCGCGCGGTCGATGCCGATAACCTCGGCAGCGGGGCAGTCGTTAATCGTGACCTTCCAGCCGCGACGCTGGCAGTACTTCATGTACATCTTAAAGAGCATGAAGGTCCAGTCCTGGGCCTCCAGGCCACCCTGTCCGGGCTTGATGGTCACAATGGCATCGCCGTGATCGAACTCACCGGTAAACCAGCTCGAAAGCTCAAGCTCATCGATGGCACGGGCCAGGCGCTCAGTCGTGGCTGTAGCCTCCTCGCGAAGGGCGGCGGCATCGGGGTCATCCCCCATCTCCTCGGCAAGCTCCAGCGCGGCGCGGGCATCGGAAAGCTCGCCGCGCGCGTTGTCCACGGCAGCGATATCTTCCTTGGTGCGCGCGATTTCCTCCATGGTGGCACGGGCGGCGTCGGCGTCATCCCAAAAGCCGGGGGCCACGCTTTTGGCCTCGAGCTCGGTCACGCGCGTGCGCTTTTCGTCCAAGTGGAGATACGACTCGACCTCGCCGAGCCGGTCCGCAAACGCGTCCAGCTCGGCGGGCGTTACCTCTAAAGCCTCAGCCATTAACGATTCCTGCCGTGGCAGTACTTAAACTTCTTGCCGCTACCGCAGGGGCACGGGTCGTTGCGGCCCACGTTGACGTACGGATCGTCGCTCTCGGACTTGCGATAGGTGGTCACCTTGCCACCGTTGTTGACGGCAGCCGGACCACCCTGGACAGCCGTGCGGGCCTGCACTTGCGCCTGCTTGCGCAGCACCGAGTCGCCGTTGTCGCCATCGACCTCGGCAGGACCGGAGAAGTGCGCGCCCTCGAGCGCGGGCTCCTCCTTGTGCTCCACGGCACACGGGGCAGCCTTAATCTCGATGCGCAGAACCGTGCGCAGGTAATCCTCATACATGGTATCGACGAGTATCTGGAACGCGCCGTAGGCCTCGGTCTTGTACTCAACCAGCGGGTCGCGCTGGCCAAAGCCGCGCAGGCCGATGCCGGTCTTGAGGTAGTCCATCTCCTGCAGGTAGTTCATCCAGCGGGTATCGATGACGCGCAGCATGACCTGGGTATTGAGCTCGCGCATCAGGTCCTCGCCCAGACGCTCGGCCTTCATGTTGTAGCACTTCTCAACATAGGCCAAGACATCGGCAGCCAGGGCTTCAAAGTCCTCGTCGGGGAACTTCGGTGTATCGATGTGGCCGGTGAGCTCCACAACCCACTTGCGCAGGCCCTCCAGGTCGCGCTCGCCATCGTGACTGTCCTTGGTGCAGAACTCCTGCACGCAGCGGTACACGGTGTCGTGCATGACCTCGGTGATGTGGTCGGTCAGGTCCTTGCCGTCCAGAATCTTATTGCGCTCGGCGTAGATGACCTGGCGCTGCTTGTTCATGACGTCGTCGTACTCAAGGACGCTCTTACGCATGGAGAAGTTGATGCTCTCGACCTTGTGCTGGGCGCTCTCGACGGCCTTGGAGATGATCTTGTGCTGGATGGGCATGTCGTCGCCCATGTCGGCCGTGACCATCATCTTGGAAACGCGGTCCATCTTGTCGCCGCCGAACAGACGCATGAGGTCGTCCTCGAGCGACAGGTAGAACTGGGTCTCGCCCGGATCGCCCTGACGGCCGGAGCGGCCGCGCAGCTGGTTGTCGATACGGCGGGACTCGTGGCGCTCGGTGCCGATAACGGTCAGGCCGCCGGCGGCAAGCACGCGCTCGCGCTCGGCCTTGCAGGTCTCCTTGGCCTCGGCGTTAAACTGCTCGAGCTGCTCGGGCGTCACGTCCTCCATGGTCAGGCCCTCGTACTCCAGGCGCTCGCGCACCAGCTCGTCGGGGTTGCCGCCCAGCAAGATATCGGTACCACGACCGGCCATGTTGGTGGCGATGGTCACGGCGCCGTAGCGTCCGGCCTGGGCCACGATGTGGGCCTCGCGCTCGTGATGTTTAGCGTTGAGGACCTCGTGCGCGATGCCGCGCTTGGTAAGGGCGGCCGACAGCTTCTCGGAGCTTTCGATGGAGACGGTACCCACCAGGACCGGCTGGCCCTTGGCGTGACGTCGCTCGACGTCGTCGGCGACGGCGTTGTACTTGGCCTGGATGGTGCGGTACACCAGGTCCTCGTGGTCAACACGCTGAACGGGTTTGTTGGAGGGGATGACCTCGACGGGCAGCTTGTAGATCTCGCGGAACTCAGCATCCTCGGTGAGTGCCGTACCGGTCATGCCGGAAAGCTTGTCATACAGACGGAAGTAATTCTGCAAGGTGATAGTGGCCAGCGTCTGGTTCTCCTCGCGTACGAGCACGCCCTCTTTGGCCTCGATGGCCTGGTGCAGGCCCTCGGAGTAACGGCGACCTTCCATAATGCGGCCGGTGAACTCGTCGACGATCTTGACCTCGCCGTTGGTGACCACGTACTGCTTATCGCGGTGGAACATGTACTGGGCCTTCAGCGCCTGCTGCAGGTGGTTGACCAGCTGGCCGGAGAGATCGGCATAGATGTCATCGATACCCAAGCGGCGCTCGATTTTCTTAAGGCCGCGCTCGGTGGCAGCAATGGTGTGCTTGGCCTCGTCCATGACGTAGTCGCCCGTGGGCTCAACATCCTCGGTGGCGGTAAGCATGTCGTGCGACACGTCCTCGCCGCGCTCAAGGCCACGCACGGCACGCGCGAAGTCCTTGTAGGTGCTGGCGGACTTAGTGCCGGCGCCCGAGATAATGAGCGGCGTCCTGGCCTCATCGATCAGGATGGAGTCGACCTCGTCGACGATGGCGTAGTTGTGACCGCGCTGCACGCGCTGCTCGGGACGGGTGACCATGTTGTCGCGCAGGTAATCAAAGCCGAACTCGGAGTTGGTGCCGTAGGTGACGTCGGCCTGGTAGGCCGGGCGCTTGAGCTCGAGCGGCATGTTGTTCTGGAGCAGACCGACGGTCATGCCCAGGTACTTGTAGATGCGGCCCATCCACTCGGAGTCGCGCTTTGCCAGGTAATCGTTGACGGTAACGACATGCACGCCCTTGCCGGCGATAGCGTTGAGATAGCCGGCCAACGTGGAGACGAGGGTCTTACCTTCGCCGGTCTTCATCTCGGCGATGTGGCCCTCGTGCAGTGCCATGGCGCCGATGAGCTGTACGTCAAAGTGGCGCATACCCATGGTGCGCTTGGAAGCCTCACGCACGGTGGCAAAGGCCTCGGGGAGCATGTCGTCGAGCGACTCGCCGTTGGCGTAACGCTCGCGGAACTTATCGGTCTGGCCGCGGAGCTCCTCCTCGGTCATCTTCTCAAACTGGGGCTCAAGACCGTTGATCTGGTCGACGATCTTGTAGTAGCGCTTAAGGTCCTTATCGGATCCAAAGGACAGCAGCTTTGACATGAATCCCATGTGGTTTTCCTTTTTGGCCATCGCCCACGCCGTGCAGCTGCGGGCGAGTTAAACACAGATGATTGTACTTTAGCCAAACAAGGCGCGGCCTATACGGTCGACCTCGACCGCCACGTAATAACTATGACCAACCTGCCACAATGGGACAGGTTTATTTTGGCAAGTTTTATCTGAGCAAACGTCGTCTCTCTGCCATTTGGTGCCACGGGGACAGGTTAGCTTGCACCAATAAAAAGAAAAGGGCCGCGCACCCAAATGGATGCACGGCCCTCATGCCATGAATGCGAGTGATTCCGCGGCGAGCTATTTACTCAGCAGCCTCGGTGGTCTCGGCCTCGGCAGCGGCCTCCTCGACGGGAGCCTCTGCGGGAGCCTCGGCGGCCTGCTTGGCAGCCTCCTCGGCAAACTTAGCAGCACGCTTGGCCTTCTCGGCAGCCTTAGCCTCAGCGGCGGCCTTACGAGCGGCCTCGGCCTCAGCAGCCTTGGCGGCCTTGGCAGCCTTGGCCTCCTCGGCCTTCTTGAGCTGGGCGGCAGCGGCGCCACCGAACTTGTCGGCGAAGCGCTGGACGCGTCCACCGGTGTCGACGAACTTCTGCTGGCCGGTGTAGAACGGGTGGCACTCGTTGCAAAGCTCGACCTTCATCTCGGACACGGTAGCGTGCGTCTTGAAGGTGTTGCCGCAGGAGCACGTCACCGTGCACTCGACATACTGGGGATGGATACCCTGCTTCATGGTAGGACTCCTTATTAGTCAGGCGCTGGTTACCGATCAGCGCATAAGGCGTCTTGGTTTCCGACCAAGACAACAAACTCGACTATGGTACCACGGCGCCGAGCGTCCCACAAAAGGTTCACGGTCTTTTCGGAACGACACGAATCTGACCCATCGAAACACATCTCCACCGTTCCTTCAACTGGGAAAATGCCGTCCCCGGGGCCTGAGAAGGGCCCCGGGGACGTTCGACTGACTGCGGGAACGGCCTTTCCGCTCAATGTGTTCGGCTGAGATCGGAAATCAACCAAACTGAACTAGGTTCAGTTGACATGGTTAAAAACGAGGGGCGACGCTTTTGCGTCACCCCTCGTCCCGGCCGGTTGCTTTAGTTGTACACACGGTAGTTACACTTGAACTGGGTTATGTGTCCATAGCTGGAGCGGTACCAACCCGACGTATAGCTGATTGCCTCTGCGCCTAGATAGTCGTAGCCCTTGTTGTAGCGAAGCTGACGGTAGGTCGTGTCGTACTCTGCTACGTAAAACGTGTCTCCAGAGAAGGCTTTGTACCGGTCCTTAACCGTCGAAGCCATGTACGCGGGTTCGACATCGCCTTTCTCCCCGTTGAGCGCATAGACGGGTGCCGCGATTCCGCATAAAGCCGTTGCCACGAGGATGGCGTAGACAGCCATGCGCGACGCATTGGACTTCAGCTGTTCAAATAGTTTCATGTCATTCACCTCGCTCGTATGTATCGAGGTATTCCTGCTTGAGCGTCTGCGAGGACGACTTGATCTTT
>JAJXHK010000052.1 GCA_021639365.1 Collinsella aerofaciens | reverse complement strand
ATACTCATGGAAAACCTCCCATTTCCCGATGTCCAAGAAATGGGAGGCAGTTCACAGGCGCCTTTGTGGTGGTTTTTTCTACAGCTGACTTCGCAGGTAGTCGAGCATATAGGGAACAGCAAAGCGTACGTAACCGCGGCGGGCCTGTTCGATTACGCCGGCGTCGATGAGGCGTCGGCGATATTTTTGGGCGTAGTCGGGTGTGACCGACATGCGCTCGGCTACATCAGAAATGCGTGACACGGTATCTTCGTCATCTGCCATTGCGGCGAGAAACGCAACGTCTTGGTCCGACAGTGCGGCGAGCGTCGTCTCGCACACATCGTTTTCGAAATCTACTTTTGACGCCTCGATGGCTCCGTCGACCTGCTCTTGCGTTACGCACTCTCCTGCCTGGCAACGATTAGCGATGTTGTAGCCGATGAGCTGCAACATGTAGGGTGAACCCTGGGTTGCGCGAGCGGCATCCAGCCGAAGATCGCCTGGGATATCAAGGCCGAGCTCTTCGAAAGCTCGCTGATAGTAGGTATCGACATCTCCGACTGAAAGCGGTTCGAGTGTGACTTTGCGCGCGCGGTTAAGAAACGTCAGCACGCGGTCATTGAGCGTCGCCGAGACCGCTCCCGGAAGGCCCGCCATGACGAGCGCGACGTTGAGTCCCTCGCCGACGAGTTCTTGATAGGCGGTGACGAGTTGTCTGATCTCGGGCGAATTGGCCTGGAGTTCATCGATAAGGATGAGGATGCCGTGTCCTTGCTCGGTCAATTTGCGCGCCAGCTGCGTGAGCTTGAACTGGAAGCTCTTGGTTTCCTGCACATCGCGTGTGAACTCAAGGCCGGCCGAGAAACCGAAGACGCTCAAGCTGCCGCCCGTAAGCTTGGGAAGGTGGCGTTTGCTGACGTAAGGCTCGCCCGCCTCTTGGATTTTTTCAACGATACGCTCGAGCATGTCCTCGGAGGCTACGGTGGGCGTGGCGACGACGAAGCCGAGCTTGCGGGCGCGGTCGGCGAGCTCCCACAGGAGAACCGTCTTGCCGCTGCCTCGCTGGCCGAGCATGAGCATGGCGCGGTCTCGATTGCCCGGCTCCTGTTCAAGGCCGGAGATGAATGTCGAAATCACGCTCCCGCGTCCCACCAGATAGGACGGGCGATTTCCAAATGAGGGGGAGAAGATGGTTTCAGTCATGAGTCTCCTTTCCTTTTTTTCCTATTTTTTCCTTTTTTTCCTATTCAGTCAAATTGCCTGCTGGCCAAGGGTACTACGTCGGCTTCGTTGGCAAGAATCTCGACATCACCGTGGACTAAGAGATCCCGTCTCAATCTGTAACATCTAGCAGGCAAAATCGTCTCTATCTGTTACAGAACGAGACAAACTGCAGGGGCTGCCCGAAAATCTCGATCTGTAACACCGGGCTCGGTTTTAACGGTCTATCTGTTACAGATCGAGATGAACCAGCGCGGCTCACCACCGCAACTGATGAGACCACCACAAAGGTGCCTGTCCCCTTCGTGGTGGTTGGGTATCAGAAAGTGTCAGGCGCGGGCGGTCGCTGGGCGTCTGCGTGCGAAAAGAAGTGTCGACCTGCGTCGCTGCCGTTGAGCGGGACCCCGTTTACGGGGATACTGAAACCACGACAAGCAGCGTATGAAAGGATCGATGCATGGCTTTCCGTAATGACTTCCTGTGGGGCGGCGCGACGGCTGCCAACCAGTGCGAGGGCGCCTACAACGTGGACGGCCGCGGCCTGGCCAACGTGGACGTGGCTCCGCACGGCCCCGAGCGCTACGCGGTGGTCTCCGGCCAGCGCAAGATGCTCGACTTTGAGGATGGCTACTACTATCCCGCGCAGACCGGCATCGATTTTTACCATCACTACAAGGAGGACATCGCCCTCTTTGCCGAGATGGGCTTTAAGACCTTCCGCATGAGCCTGGCCTGGACCCGCATCTTCCCCAACGGCGATGAGACCGAGCCCAACGAGGCCGGCCTGGCCTTTTACGAGGACGTGTTCCGCGAGTGCCAGAAGCATGGCATCGAGCCGCTCGTGACCATCACGCACTTCGACTGCCCCATCCACCTCATCAAGGAGTACGGCGGCTGGCGCAACCGCAAGCTCATCGATTTCTACAAGAACCTCGCAACCACGATCTTCACCCGCTACAAGGGTCTGGTGAAGTACTGGCTCACCTTTAACGAGATCAATATGATCTTGCACCTGCCGTTTATGGGCGCTGGCCTGGTCTTTGAGGAGGGCGAGAACAAGGAGGCCGTCGAGTATCTGGCCGCCCACAACGAGCTCGTCGCCAGCGCTTGGGCCACCAAGATCGCTCACGAGATCGACCCCGAGGTTAAGATCGGCTGCATGCTCGCTGCCGGCACGTACTACCCCTACAGCTGCCGCCCGGGCGACGTGCGCCAGGCCCAGCTCGACAACCAGGACAACTACTTCTTTGTCGACGTCCAGAGCCGCGGCTATTACCCGGCCTATGCCGTCAAGAAGCTCGAGCGTCTGGGCATCGATGTGGGCATGACCGACGAGGACCGCGAGATCCTGGCCGCCAACACCGTCGACTTCATCAGCTTTAGCTACTACAGCACCCGCTGCTCTGCCGGCGCCGACAACCCCGAGGTCGAGCGCACCCAGGGCAACGCCTTCGCCGGTGCTAAGAACCCCTACCTGCAGCAGAGCCAGTGGGGCTGGGCCATCGATCCGCTGGGCTTCCGCATCACCCTCAACGACCTGTACGACCGCTATCAGAAGCCGCTGTTCGTGGTCGAGAACGGCCTGGGCGCCAAGGACGTTGTCGAGGAGGACGGCTCCATCAACGACGACTACCGCATCGACTACCTGCGCCAGCACATCCAGACCATGCGCGACGCGGTGACCGAGGACGGCGTTGACCTGCTGGGCTACACCACCTGGGGTCCGATCGACCTGGTTTCCGCCGGCACGGGCGAGATGTCCAAGCGCTACGGCTTCATTTACGTGGACCGCGACGACGCCGGCAACGGTACCCTCAAGCGTTCCAAGAAGAAGAGCTTTGACTGGTACAAGCACGTTATCGAGACGAACGGCGAGGACCTGGCCTAAGGCTTTCCCAACAACCACAGCTTCCTAACCAAAACGCCCGGCGAGCAGCTTATGCCCGCCGGGCGTTTTGTTAAAAGAAGTGAAAGCACTCATTGGGGACGTACTTAAATGAGTGCCCGCAGAATGAGAGTGGATAATCTCCCGTTTTTGGCCTGTTTGTGGGCTCAAAGTGGGAGATTATCCACTCTCGTCATTTGTAGTCATTGGGGACGTTCTTAAACGACTAGTCGCGGGGGACACTCCTTGCCGTCTGCGGATTTTGGGACATGCGGCCCGTTTTTTGAGCCTGCCTGTCGGTACACTAAAAGTACTATGGGTACCCGCGAACGACATATCGGCCACACGGCCGCCCGATCCGCACCCGTGGCGGATCCCAGGGGCGGCAGGCTCTTCGCCATGCCGCGATTCCTCGTTGGCATAACGCACCTGGTGTACCGTCGCCGCGCCTTCGTCATTGCCGGTGTCATAACCGCACTATTTCTTCTGCTTTTGGCGGTCTTGCCGGCGTTATTCGCCTCCGACCCCAAGCTCTCCAACACCGTGCCTGTCTATGGCGAGGTGTCCAAAGAGGTCGTGGACGGGCTTATCCATTCGAGCTCGATTCCGCTGCTTGTCGCTGCAATCGCCTTTTCAATCTGGGGCGTGCTGGTTTACCTGCGCTGTTTGGATTACGTATTGCGCCGGCGCCTCGTTGCCGTTGCCACTATCTGCGCCCTGTGGATGATCGAGGTCATCCTTAAATACAAGTCGTTCACGCCGTTCTATGCCACCGTGCTGTGGTACCTGTACTACGTCCCCATGACGCTCGTTCCGCTGCTCTATCAGCTGTGCGGCCTGCGTCTTGCAGGCTTGGAGCAACATCGTGCGGGCCGCCGCTACCGTACGGCCTTGTGGGTCGCGGCCATCCTGCTCATTGGGTTTGTGCTCACCAACGATTTTCACCAGCAGGTCTTTCACTTCGATCGCTCAAGTGACACCTGGAGCAACGACTACACGTACGGCTGGGGCTATTTCGCCGTGCTCATATGGACGGCCTTTAACTTTGTCGCCTTTTTCATTTTGGTGGGTCGGTCTGCGTCTTTCCGCATTCAGCGCTTTTCGGGCACGGCGGCACTCGTGCTGCTGGGCGGCGCGTTCTTTGCCATCTCGTATGCCCTGCGCGTGCCGTGGGCATGGAAGCTCAACTTTTCGCTCGTCTACTGCGTGCTGTGCGTGGTGACGCTCGAGATTTGCCTCGATTGCGGCGTCATTCCGTCGTATCACGACATCGCCGGCATCTTCGATACCCTGCCGCTCGACCTTAAGGTCCTAACGCGCGACCTGCAGAAAGTTTATGCCACGCCGGTATCAAAGCCGATTCCGGCGGGCGTGCGCGAGGAGCTGCGCGCTCAAGAACTCGGACACTCCCACGCCTTTGCCGTCGTTTCCAATCCCGATGTGATGTATCGCTCCTTTCCACTGTTGGGCGGGTCGGCCCTGCTTGCTCAGGACGTATCGGAGGTCAACGAACTCAACCGCGAGCTGGCGCATCGGCGTATGGAACTGCAGCGCCAAAACGAACTGCTCACGGCCGACTACGACCTTAAAGCGCATCTGGCAGATCAAGAGGCCGAGGCCTTGTTGGTCAAAGACGTTGACCAGGCACTTGCCCGCGCACTCGGCGAGATGTATGGCTTGCTGAGTTCGCTGCCGCCGCTCACCGACGAGGCGTCCTCGCACGAGCGGTACCGCATGCTGCAGTGTGCCAAGATGTTTGTCGCCTATTGCAAACGCAAAGGCTCGCTCACGCTGGCGCAGCACGGGGAGAGCGGTTTTGACCGCGACCGTATCCAGCTGATCGCCAACGAGATGGCAAGCGATCTGCGCACCATCGATGTCGACTGCGCCTCGATTATTGCCATACGGCGCCCCATGCATGCCAGTGCGGTGAGCGCGCTGTACGACTGCGTGTACGATTTTGCGTTCTTCGCTTACACCACCGACCATCCGGCACTCATGTATCACCTGAGCGACCACGATTCGTGCAGCGTGGAGCTGCGCGCCACGCTCTTCTCCAATGACGAGGAGGACTTGTCGCAGACGCCGGCTGCCCACGAACTCGAAAGCGCGCTGCAGGGGCGCAACGTGGCATATCGCCTTGAGGGCGAGCCCGGTCAGCTGCGCATGATCGTATTGATGCCGCGGGCAGGTGAGTGACGATGCAGATTCCGCTTATCCTTCCCCAAATCGTTGCGCTCGATATCGTCTTTGCTCTGGCGGCGTGCCTGCAGACCATTCACGTTCCACTCATCGCATCGCGCCGCTCGTCCTACAACCGCAAAGTGATTTGTGCCTACGAGGCGAGCCTTGTGCTGCACTTGATTATCTCGGCCGTCATCTTGTTCGCGTTGTCTGGCTCGTATTTGGTGGCGCCGCCTCACGTCGCCGCCGAGGCGGCGGGCGCGCTGCTATGGCTCAACGCTGCGATTGCCGTCTATGGCGTGGTCCTTATGGTGCATTATCGTCGTCCCGTCATGATGGTTGAGCTGCTGCTCGTTGCCGCCGTGACACCGCCGGTGGTTTATGCCATAGGCCCGGCATGGACCGCGGTCCTTATCGCGGAGGGTGCGTTCTTCCTGTTCCGCTCCGTCGCGGCGCTTTTGATGGATGTGCGCAACCGCCAGGAGGACATCACGGCGTTCTCGACGATCGAGACTATCAACGTGATTCCCGTGGGCATTCTGTATCTGGATCCCAAGGGCCGCCCGTTGCTCATGAACCGCTGCATGCGCAAGAATCTCGTGGAGCTTCACATGCCCACCGACCTGGGCGATATGAGTGGCACGTGGAATGGCCTTCGCAAACTCAGCATGCAAATGCCCGAAAGCAGCAGGAATCGCGTGCGGATCAACTTGGACCGCTTTGGTGAGGCGCGTGCGGTGATCGAGATTTCTTCCGCCGAGATTCGCCTATTTGTGCGCGACGATGTTATGGTTTCGGGTCGTTCGTTCGAACGTATTATTGGCTTGGACGTGACGGAGTACGCGCATGCCCACGACCGTCTGGCGCAGGCCAATCACCTGCTTGAGCTTGCGGGTCAAGAACTTCAGGCTCAGATCGAAGAGGTCAAGAAGGTTGCCGACAATGCGGCCTACCTGCGCATGCGTGCCCGCGTGCACGACGTGATCGGCCAGCGCCTGTCCATCCTCCATCGATATCTGGAAGAGGGGCGCCTGGACGACGAGTCGCTCGAGCAGATTGACCCGCTGCTGCGCTCGATTGCCGCCGACCTGCGCAGCGGTGGCGCTAGCGAGCCTGCGGAGCAACTGGGCGATATCGTTCACGCCTTTGGCCTGGTGAGCGTGCAGATCGATGTAGATGGATTGCTTCCGGACGATGCGCACGTCGCTGCTGCCTTTTTGCAGATAATCCGCGAGGCGTCGACCAATGCCACCAAGCATGCGCAGGCCCACCAGGTTCAGGTGCGCCTGTGGCAGGAGGTATCGGATGGTGGCGCCATTGCACACATGACGGTATCAAACGACGGTGCGCCCGCTCCCGTATCGTATCGCGAGGGAACGGGTATCCCTGGTATGAGGCATGTCGCGCAAAATCTGGGCGGCACCCTGGAGGTCCATGCCGCCCCGCCCTTTACGCTTGCGGTGTCCATTCCGCTGAACTCCAACGCAACGGTCCAAAGGAGAAGCTCATGATTCGTATCCTTATCGTCGAAGATCAGGCCATCCTGCGCGAGAGCCTGGCGCGCTCCGTTGGCGACCAACCCGATATGACCGTCGTTGCCGCGATCGCCGATGCCTCCGAGGCCTTGGGTGTCGCGCTCAAGGAGCGCCCGGACATGATACTGATGGACGTGTGCACCGAACACGATTCAAACGGCATCGTGGCGGCGGCACGCATCAAGGAGCAGCTGCCCGAGTGTCGCATCATTATCATGACAGGCATGCCCGAGATCACCTTTGTCGATCAGGCGCGCGAGGCGGGCGTCGACAGCTTTGTGTACAAGAACGTCGGCATCGATGAGCTCTTTGCCGTGATGCGTTCCACGTTGGCGGGCTACTGCACGTTTCCCAAGCCGCCCGAAAGCATCTTTTCGGGCACGGCGGCGCTCGACGACGTTGAGCTGTCGATTTTGCGCCTGGCGTGTGAGGGCAAGAGCCGTCGCGAGATTGCGGCCGAGTTGTTTATGAGCGAGGGCACGATCAAGCGCCGCATCTCGGAGATTCTCAACAAGACCGGCTACGACAACATCATGCGCCTGGCCGTGCACGCGGTGACCGAAGGCAGCATCGTCCCCAATATGGAGCGCTAACGCTCGTTACCTATCGGCGCAAAGCGACGGGGCCGCAGGATCAACTCCTGCGGCCCCGTCTGGTATGTGCGCGGATGTGTCCGCCAATCCGCGGCTGTCGTGGTCTGCCGTTACGCGATGGTTGCGCTGTAGGAGGCGACGTCCTCGTAGGAATCGGTCAGGTAGGCGTCGATGCCGATGGTCGTGTTGACCAGGTCGTCGAGGCTATCGAGCGCGCCGTTCGAGAACGTGAATTCCTCGGTGGCGTTGGTGCCGGGCATCAGGTGAGCCGAGAACCAGGGTTCCTTCATGGTGCCGTTGACGTTGGTCTTACCGCTGGGAGCGTAGAAGGTCAGATCCTTGTCGCTCTTGTTGGTGATGTTGACGACAAAGCCGATGTCGCCCCAGTCGTCCTTGAACTTCTCGGTGATGGTGATGGTGCACAGATCGTCATCGGCGACGGTGACGGCGGGGGAGATTTCGACACTCTGGACGTCGTCGTCTTCGACGGCCTCATCGATCTCCTCTTCCTTTTCGGCAGCCTCGCGATCCTTCTTCACCGTGCCGGACAGATCCTTGTCGGACTTGGTGAAGACAAGATTGCCGTCATCCTCTTCGAGGATGAGTTTGCCGTCCTTGAGCTTCATGTCGTGCGACTCGTCTTCGGCGGTGATGGTCACGGTGGTGGCGTCCTTGGCCTCCCATTTAAGGTCGACAACCTCAAGGAACAGGTCGAGGGCGCCTGTGCCGTCCTCATCGAGAATCAGGACGCAGTGGACACCCCAATCCTCGAGCATCTTCATGTACTCATCGGTCAGCTCTTCGCCCTCCACGGTTCCACCCGAGAGTTCCCAGCTGCCAACGAAGTCGGCCTTGGGGTCTTTGCCGCCGCCGCTGCAGCCCGTCAGGGCAAAGGCGAGCGCCAAGACGCATGTCAGGAATGCGAGTACGGACTTTTTGAACGTTGTCTTCATGGTGTCCTCCTTAATCGAACGAAACCCATAGAAGCAGGAGCGGGGGTGGCGGATCCCCCGCTAATTACCAGATAGAGGGGCTAGGGCCTGGGTGTTCCGCAGTTGCTGCAGAACTTGCCGCCGTTTTCGCTGCCGCAGTTGGGGCAGAACCACTTGGCCGGTGCCGGGGCGGGTGCGGGGCTGCCGC
>JAJXHK010000051.1 GCA_021639365.1 Collinsella aerofaciens | reverse complement strand
TTCATGCAGCAGGGGCTCTCAATGTTTTTATGTCCTGCTCATATCGTCTCTGCCGACAGTGGGGGACAGTCCTTGCAGATTTTTCGCGAAGGCTGTCCCCAACGACTAGTCGTTTAAGAACGTCCCCAACGACTAGGCGAGGGCGGCCATGATGGTGCGGGCGACGCCGTCGTGGTCGTTGTCGTATTCGGTGATGGCGTCGGCGGCCTCCCGGTCTTCGGGCTCGGCGTTGATCATGGCCATGCCGTGGCCCGCTGCCTGCAGCATGGGGATGTCGTTGATGTTGTCGCCGAACGCCCAGGCGTCGGCGAGGCGCTCGCCCAGGTGCTCGCATAGCCACGTGAGGGCCGTCCCCTTGGTGGCGCCCTCACCCATGACCTCGATATTCATGGCGTAAGAACGCGTGACCTCAATGCCTCCGAGCGTGTCGAGCTCAGCCGCTATGGCGTCGCGATCGGCCGGGTCGTGCCAGTACATGGCGATGCGTTCGAGCGTCTCGACCCCGTCGATCTTGTTGTCGATATCCATGTCGATCGGTGTTCGTGTGCGCTTGAGCGAAGCCGCGATGTGGGGGTCGCCGCCGCAGAATTCGTCCAGGCGCGTGTAGAGCGAGCGGGGGAGGAAGCACTGCCCATCCGCGAAGATATCGAAGGTCACATCGTGGCCGGCGGCGATGCGACGGACGCGATGGGCAATGCCGCGATCGAGCGGACGGCTCAAAATGCGCGTGGCGCGCGAGGCATCGTTGGGCACATCGTCGTCGAGCTGCCAGACGCTGGCGCCATTGGCGCAGACGGCATAGTGCACGGCGGGATGGGCGAGGATGGGCTCAAAGATGCCCGACAGCGGACGTCCCGTGCAGGGCACAAATTCAATTCCGCGTCGAGCGAGTTCGTCGAGCATCGCCCAGGTGGCGTCGCTCATCTGCTTATCACTCGTCAGCAGCGTCCCATCCATATCGGAAAACACAATCATTCGATGCAGCCCTTTCTGCTGGCATAAAAAGCGTGGCCGAGGGCGGTGATGCCCTGGCCACGCTCGAGTTCTATAACGGTCCGCGTCCTAGCGGTCGGCGAGCGGCTTGTACTCCAGTGGCTCGATCACCGGACGGTATGCCGGGCGGATGATGCGATGCGCGCAGAAGAGTTCTTCCATGCGGTGTGCCGACCAGCCGGCCATGCGGGCGACGGCGAATAGCGGCGTAAAGAGCGTCTCGGGCACGCCGAGCATCTTGTAGATAAAGCCCGTGTACAGGTCGATGTTGGCGCAGATGGGCTTGGTCATGCCGTGGTCGCGCATCACCTGCGGTGCCAGGCGCTCGATGCGCTCGATGAGTGCGAACTCTTCGCCCAAGTCCTTCTTGGCTGCCAGCGAGCGCGCGTAACGGCGGCAGACCTCGGCGCGCGGGTCGCTGAGCGTATAGACGGCGTGGCCCATGCCGTAGATGAGACCCGTGCCGTCGAAGGCCTGCTTGTCGAGGATCTTGCCCAGATAGGCTGCGACCTCGTCCTCGTCCTCCCAGTTGGAGACATGCGCGCGGATGTCCTCGTGCATAGACACGACCTTGGCATTGGCACCGCCGTGGCGCGGGCCCTTGAGCGAGCCGATAGCCGCGGCGTAGGCGGAATACGGGTCGGTGGCCGAGGAGGACAGCACGCGGCAGGCAAACGTGGAATTGTTGCCGCCGCCGTGCTCTGCATGCAGCATGAGCATCACGTCGAGCAGCATGGCTTCGTCGCGGGTGAATGCCATGCCACCGCGCAGGACCTGTAGGATGGTCTCGGCGGTGGAGAGACCGGGCGTGGGGTGCGGCACGTGAACCTCGGAGCCGCGAAGCTTGGCGACCGAGGCCATGTGCGCGAAGGCGGCGATGCGCGGGAGACGTGCGAGCATGGAAATGGCGACGTCGATTTCATGCTCGGGCGTGATCACGTCTGGTTCGGCATCGAAGGCGTAGAGCAGCAGCACAGCGCGCTGGAGCACGTTCATGATGCTCGACGACACCGTGGTCATGGGGAACTCTTTGACGTACTCGTCGCTCAGATGTCTAAAGGCACCTAGGCGCTCGCAGAAGCCGTCGAGCTCTTCTTTGTTGGGTAGCGAACCCGTGATAAGCAGATAGGCGACTTCTTCGTAGCCGTAGCGATTCTCGGCCTGGGCATTGTTGACCAGATCCTCGATGCTGTAGCCGCGAAGCGTGAGCTTGCCCTGATCGGGCACGACCTTTCCGTCGACCTTGTTGTAGCCGTGCACATCCGAGATACGAGTGAGGCCCGCGACCACGCCCGAGCCGTCGGCATTGCGCAGGCCGCGCTTGACATTGTGCTCGACAAACAGGCCCTCGTCATAAGGGTCGGTCGGCAGGCCGTGGTAGAGGTTTTCGCTCTCAGGCGAAATCTGGCGGCTTGCTTCGTAATCCAGAACCAGGCGGCTCAAGTGGTCATCGAAGCGGTAATAGATTTTCTTGGCGTCGTAGGCCATGCGCGCTCCTCTCCGGGCCGCATCGGGGTGACTTGCATGGGCATGCGCGCGTCAGGCTATCCCCAGCGGCTTGCTCGCTACAGGCGGTACATAAAGTTAAAGACGTCCTCGCGCTGGATGGACACGTTGACGCCCGAAAGCTCGCCGGCCTCGGCCAGCGCCTTCTGCAGCTCGGCGAAGTCGAGCTTGGACTCGGCGGTATCGGCCAGCATGGTCATGGTGAAGATGTCCTCGATAATGGACTGCGTGATGTCGCGGATGTCGACGTTGGCCTCGCCTAGGACACGGGTGACGCCGGCGACGATGCCGGGGCGGTTCTTGCCAAGGACGGTGATGACGATACGGGAGGACGAGATCTCGGCCATGGGAAACCCTTTCGCGTGATTGCGGCGCGCGCGGGGCGCTCCGCTACGGTACAGTGTTCATCATTGTACCTGTCTGGCGCAAAAAAGGCGCGCTCGCTGCGGCGTTACATGCCTGCAACATGAGCGTAAGGGGGAAGGCCGCACGGGGAAGAGCCGTCTGGCGCGTGTCCGGCTCGTGTTGGGTTGATTTCCGATCTCAGCCGAACACATTGAGCGGACAGGCCGTTCCCGCAGTCAGCCGAACGCCTCCGACGGCTGATTCCGAACTGGAAGCGGAGGGCATCCCCGCCCTTCGGTAGGGGATACCGCTCCGCGGCGCATGCCGCGGGCGGCGCCCCTATCGGACCACCGTGACCTCAGTTGGGATGGGCCCAGCACTGCCGCGTACTCGGTGAGCTAGAGCCAACTGTTCGTCTTCACGTCGCGTATGGCGATATTTCGGTCGTCCGGCTCGGTGATGCCGTAGCCGAACGCCTGGAGCGTCTCGATGGACTCCTGGATCCTCTGTTGGAACATGGGACCCGGATCGACCCTCGGCCCGAGGTGCCCGCGCCAAAGGCACGGCGTGGCGCGCAGCATGTTATGGATTTTGGAGATGGGCTCGATGTCGGCGTAGACGTTGAGCGTCGCCATGGCGTCCTTGTGGCCGAGGATCGATTGGAGCGCCTTGATATCGCCGCCTTGGCGGATCCACTGCGTTGCGAACGTGTGGCGAAGGCCGTGGAACGTGATCAGCTCGTCGTTGGTGCCCATGAGGCCGTTGGTCTCCGAGAACGTCTTGAACGCCCTGCGGATATAGCTTGTCGTCGCGAAGGTCGCGCCCGGCTCCGACAGGATGTAGCAGTCCCCGATCTCGACCGCCCCGGTAAGGCCGCGCAAGCGCAGCTTTCCGCAGTCGATCTCGTGGGTCTCCTTCAGGAAGGGGAGTAGGCCGACCGGGTCGATGGGGATACCCCTGGCGTCATGGGTCTTGGTGTCCTTGATGAACGAGCCCATCCCTTTCGCGTATGCCACCGAGTGCCTGATCGAGATCAGGCCCGTCTCGAAATCCACATCGCACCACCGAAGGCCGCAGATCTCGCCGATTCGCATCCCCGTGTGCAGGGCGAGTACGACCGCCCTCTAATCCTCGGCGGACCAATCGAGTCCGAACTCCTTTCGGGCATCCTCTTCGCTCATGACTTCGAGAAGGTCTCCGGGTTGGCAACGAAGGGCGAGGCATAGCTGCTCGAGCGTGTTGAAGCGAATGCCGCGAATATGCCCCTTTTTAATACGGGACAGGTTCACGGGCGTGGTTCCAATCCTTTCGGCAAGTTCGTTCGAGGAAATCTTTCGCTCGGCCATGATCTTGTCGAGGCGAACAATTACGGGCATGACGTGTCCTTACGCAATCTCGTCGGAGTCGAGGTACAGCTCTCGAGCGTACAAGAAGAGCTGGGAGAGCATGAACAAGACGATGCCGAGAACCAGAGAGGTCCAGTCGAATGATGAAGCGATCTCTTGGGCGCCGACGGCCCCCTCGCCGCCAAACATCAAGACGGAGATTTCGAGTGAGCCGGCGTAGAGGCTGGTGGCAGCTTGAACAACGAAGAGAATGCCGAGCACCTTCAAGCATGTCGCAGAGCCTTTCTTGAAGGGGTCTCCGCTCTTGATCGTCCACACGAGAACGGCGCTGAGGACGGTCGTGGCGATACCGATGACGGCAGGGGCCAATGTCGAGATCGCAAGGGCTGGATACGCGGGGGAGTCTGCAATTACAGGGTTGTCGAGCACTTCGATTGCTGGCTTTAAGGAGAACGCCACTTGTGCGATGGCGGTGACGCAAAGGGCCGCAGAGGCTATCGCACATGCGATGCGGAAGGAATGAAGCCGGGGAGTGCGATTGTCGGAACTCATAATAACCTCCGAAGAATTTAAAAAACTCAGGTTACTTTTTAACAGTTTATGTTAAATTGACTTTGCCGGCAAGTAATCACAGCATGCTGCAATCACTAGATGCGAGGCGGGGCCGAGCATTTTGTTCAGCCCCGCTGTTCCAGGTGGATGGGGTTAAGGTTGGCGATGAATATGCTCAAGATCTCGAAGGCAATCTTTAGGTCGCTCCTCTCCTCCAGGTCGCTCTGTATTGCCGTTGTTGCGTTGATGGTTCTTTGTGCTTTGCCCGTCTTCAGGAGCGCGGCTGGCATCGACGGACGGGTTGAATACCTCGAGTCGGGAATAACCCGTGTTGAGCAGGAATTGTCAGCATCCTATGCGGATGCGCTTGTGAATGCGGGGGAGGAGGGCGTCTATACCTCTTCATCAAGCATGCCCGCGCTTCTGTACCCTCTTGCCGCGGGGCGTCTTGTCTTGGCGCCGCTCTCTCCTCTGCTTCCGTTTCTGCAGGTGTCGGATGGAGCGTACTCCTTTTATGACGGATCGAAGGAGTACTTGCTATGGGCCGCAACGGCCGTTGCCGTCTCGTTCCTTGCCGCGCGTCTTAACAAACGCGAAAAGCTCATCATCCAGGCACCGATGGGTGAGCTGGGCAGGCTTGTTGCATCGAGCGTATGGGCGAGTGTTTTTGCGATGCTTGCCGTCTTCGCCGTCAATCTTCCAGGGATAATCGCCGCACTTGTGAAGAATGGCCCGGGCTCGCTGTTCTATCCGATAGGCTACGTTCAATATGCGACTCCGGTTATCAAACCGGCTTGGCTGGTGTTCGCACAGACGGCCATCTTGCAATTCTTGGTGGCGGCGTTCATCTCGCTCGTCGTTCACCTTGCCGTGAAGATTGCCAATAACCCTACGCTTGGAATCGTGTTCGTATGTGCCCTGATGGGGGCGACGATGGTTCCCGGGTATTACGGAAGATCCATCGCTTTACGTGAGTTCGCCCTGTTGAATCCCCTTACGTATGCGAACACTGAGTTGACCGTCGGCGCCTATAGCCCGTACCCGACAACGCAGATAGTGAATCTGCCTGGACTTTGCTTCGAGCGTGGCGCGATTACCCTCGTATGCGCAATCGGGATCGAGGTGCTGGCAATTAGCCTGCTTTGCGTTGCTGGAAAGAGCGGCTGCGCGCGCCCGATGTCCCCGATTTGTCTTGAGAGAGGTTCCTTCACCGCATCGAGAACGACAGCCCGTTCGAGCGCTTGTGCCTCCGCCGTTGCATACGTAAGAACGATGGGGAAGCTGCTCCTGCATTCTCCTGCCCTCGCCGTATGCGCGATTGCAATGTCGACGGCGATGCTGGCCCCGGCTCTGGTCGAGGTGTTTCCTGACGCTGGTGACGTTTCCGCTGTTCGGTATAGGGATGGGGAGCTCCGTTCAATAGATCGGTATCTAGAGCAGGACGCTGCGAATATGGACGTCGAGGGCAAAGCGGCCCTGGAAGGCATGCGAGATGCTCTTTCGGGTTTCGTGTACGCGCCCACGCCTGCGGAGGGGTTTCGAAGCCTTGCGACGTACGAGCGCGCTCGAGGCGAGCTGGGCGCGGCAGATGCGACCCTCCTGCAATCGATCGGAATCGAGCCGGAGACTCCTTCTCGTGTGGAGGCGCGCGCCCTTCTGCTCGAGTCGATCGCGAGCTTGCCGGACCCCAAGGTTTACGAGTTAAGTACGAAGATGCCCCCATTAATCCTCCTTTCGTATTTCCAGGCAGCGCTTCCTTCCTTGTTTTGGCTGTTGCCCGTGGTTGTCACATCGCTTGCGTGCACCCACCTGCAGTGCCGTTCCCTTCTGGTTTTCCAAGTCCCCGCAACAGCGCATGTGCGTTTTCTGACGGCTGTTGCGTTGTCTCTCCTGCTTGGCTTGACGCTGCTTTTGGTGTCGATGGTTCCCGCTGCAGTTGTGTCCGCGATTAAGAACGGTGCGGGTGGATCGGAGTATCCCGTCGCTCTCATTCGAGCGGGGGCTTCGACAACGTCCATGGTGGGGGAGGCGGTGTTGCGTAGCGTTCCGTTGCTGGTCATGGCATACGGCGTGATTTCCGTCGTCGCTGCGTTGACAGCAGCGATTAGCCGCAGCCCCGTTGTCACCGGAGTGGTTTGCGCGGTTCTCTTGGTGTTGGGTTCGTTGAGCGCTCATGTTGAAAGCGCGGGCATGGGCGCCGCGCTGCTGGCTCCATTCGCCTCGTTTGATCCCGCTTCCCAGGTGGGGACGATTGGGTTCCTTGGGCGAGGGACGAACGCGATGCCTTTTGGAGAGGTCGTCGGCGCATCGGGCGCTCTGCTGGTGGTCTTGGGCGCCGTATCTCCGTTGTTGGTGCGCCTGGGTGTTCCGAAGATCGAAAGGGGATGATCTCGATGATTCGCCTTCAAACGCTGACGATTTCTTATGGAAAGAAGGTGCTCGTAGATTCGGCGGACGCCGAGTTTGCCCCGGGTACGGTCTACGGTCTCGTCGCTCCAAACGGGCATGGAAAGACGACGTTGCTGCGGGCGATGGCAGGTTTGCCGGGTCCTCGCGTGGACGGGGACATCGTTCTGGATGAGGTACAGGGTGCGGGTGCGAGAGAGGTCCGTTCTATGATCTTCTATGCACCTGGTGAGGGAACGCTGCTGTATCCCGGATTGCGTGCGGAAGATCACCTCAAGATGGTTTGCGATATGTGGCCGCATGCTCGTGATATCGAGGAGGTAGTGGAGCAAACGCAGATAGGCGAGTTCGCGAAGATGAGGATCCGCGCTCTGAGCCAGGGTATGAAGCAGCAGCTTACCTTGGCGATTGCGTATGCGACGGGTGCGCGGTACCTCCTGTTGGATGAACCCATGAACGCGCTCGATCCCAGCAGGGTGGACTTGCATTCCGGGATTCTCAGGAAGCTGGCCGATTCTGGTACGTGCATCATCATGTCATCCCACATCTTGGATTCGGTCGATAGACTGTGCGATGAGATTCTGTTTTTGAAGGATGGGAGGCTCATTAGAAGCATTCCGCAAGATGATGCTGCGCCGAAGTCTCCCGGATCCCATTTCGCAAGGCCTGTCGGACGCGCCGAGGGTGCGCTAAGCGCGTATCGGCGGCTCTACGGAGAGGGCGGGTAGAAATGCAAGTTAATAATCTATGTGGTCGATATGCCGTTAAACCCGCATATCGATACCGCTCAGCCATTCGCCTCGCCCCCATCTTACGCATCTTCATCCGGTCTGTTACTTTTAATCTAACAATTCTTTGAGGAACGTAGGTGCTTCTGAATGTACTGTCGACTTCTTCTCAAACTAATCCTAAGAGACAAGGCCGTATGGATCTCTACGCTCGTTCTTGCTGTAGCCTTCTCCATCCCCATTGCGTTCAATTCACCCATCTACGGGCCCTTCTTTATGAAGCAGGGCATGCAGGGCTTTGTCGACGCATTCAATACGCGCGCGCCCCAGGCCAGCGGCACAGACCTATCGCCAGAGCAGCAAGATGACGCTGAGCTTGCAAGATACGCGAACGCCGCCCTCGCCGCTCAAACCGACGCCGCCTTTCTCGACTCTGCCGAGAGCTACTACGCGCTCATGGACGAGGGCTTCCAATCCGGGTCCATCGTGGGGGACCAGGAGACCAATGACGCAGAGCTCGCATATTGCCGCGCTCTGAGCAGCTCCGGCATCGCGGATATCCCGGCCTCCGCAAACGACCTGCCGTTCCTCTCCTTCCTGCCCTACGCCATTGCCCAGGCGCCGTCCTTCCTTCCCTTCATCCCCTTCCTTCTCTCGTCGATACTCGTGCTCGGCGCCACAA
>JAJXHK010000015.1 GCA_021639365.1 Collinsella aerofaciens | reverse complement strand
CACCGAGCCGTACGCTTGAACTGAGAAGGGGGAGGCCTCGCGGCCTCCCCCTTTTTTGCCTTTATTGGGCTCAAATGGACACAATTACACGAGTCGCTCTCGTTGCCTTTTGGACGCTGTTCTTTTACTTAAAGACTATGAATCGAATTACAACAGCAATTGCTATGGCCGTAATGATCAATAGCAGAATTGTCAGTCGATGCTGCTTGCGTCGTTTGCTTGACGAAACGAAGATCGACTTTCCTTTTTTTGGCGTTTCGAGATAGCGAGCCGAATGCGTTAATGTTTGCTTGGGCCGAGGTCCTCGTTGTTGATGAGCGTGGGATTCTCTTATCGGCTCATCCCTATCTGCACTGTTTTTAGAGAGCGGCGCATCTTTCAGATATGCAGGGTCTCCCGAGGCCACGCTCATATTTTTGCGCCCCGTTTGTGCGTCCTCGAGTGTTTGATATCGATTTCTCGTCACATACTCGGGCTCTGGATCATTAATGGGCTCTTGCGAGATGTGAGGGCGACGGAACCGTGGCGGCTGCGTGGAAGTATCTTCCCCCCGCGTCGGCATAAACATATTGTTCTGTTTTTGGTCGTCCATGATGCCCTTTAGTTCGTTACCAACAACGTGTACGCGCTCATTGTAAGCCCCTTGTTATTTGTAGCTGTGGACATACTCGTTATTTAAGCTCTGGTTCAAAGAACCTTTACCTACCTAAAACCTGAGTCAAACACACTTAGATATGCTTATAGTAACGGACTCAAAAAACTTTATAGCCGATGTATATATGAGCACCGGGTGGGCATATATAAGAGTGTCAAAAGAAGTCCCAGTCACCTAGAAGATGACTCGGCAGTCCTATAAAGGAGTGGTAAACATGGCAAGCATGGTTCCTTATCGTTCGGTTTTTGGCGTTCGTCCCTCTGCGAGCTCGCTGTTCGATCTGTTTGATGATATGAGTGATCTGGCGAACAGCTCGATTGCCTCTAAGGCGTTCCCCGTTGATGTTGAGGATAAGGGCGATGGCTATGAGGTCAAGGCTTATCTGACCGGCGTCGCCAAGGACGATATCGATGTCGAGCTTAACGAGGGCCGTCTGTCCATTAGCGTAAATGTTGAGGAAGACGAGGAGAATGAGGGCAAGAACTTCCTGCAGAAGGAGTTCAGCTCGTACAGCGCAACGCGTGGCGTGTATCTAAAGGACGCTTCGAGCGAGGGTCTCTCGGCTAAGTACGCTGACGGCATCCTGACCGTTACGGTTCCCAAGATCGTCGAGAAGAAGAACGTTACGAAGATCTCCATCGACTAACTTCGTTGGCGTTCTGTGCTATTAAGAGATAACAAAAGGGGCTGGGAAGCGATTCCCGGCCCCTTTTGCTGTCTAGGACAGTCTATTGAATGGTTGCTGGCCTATGCTGGCTTGCGGGGCGTATCGAGAGTTTTCGCGATCCTTGGAGAAGGGTGGCGGAGCTGCCGATCTCGTCATCCAGGGTTGCGGCTAGAGCTTTGGCATAGCTTTTGACGGTAAGGCTCGGGCGATTGTTATCTTGGCTGATATGCATGGCAATGAGCTGTTCGGTGCGATCGGTAACAAGTTCGCGCGCGGCTTCGGCGGCTTGGTCGTTGGAGAGGTGTCCCCTTGCAGACAGGATGCGCTCTTGAAGAAAGCGGGGATATTCTCCCTCGCGCAGCATGGTCACATCGTGGTTGCTTTCGAGCGCGAGGACTCGACAATCTTTGAGGGTGTTCATGGCTTGGCTCGATAGCTCTCCGGTGTCGGTGGCAAAGCCGATGGAATCATCGAGGGCGTCGAATCGATAGCCGACTGGATTGATGACATCGTGCGATGTTGAGTAGGTTTGCACGTGGATGCCGGCAATGGATAGGGTGTCACCGGGATCGAATTCCTCGACAGGCAGATGCGAAAGAATTTCTTTGCTCGAAAGTGTGCCCCTGCTGGCATAGAGGGGGCCGTGCCAGTGCTTGCACCAGACATCGAGACCCTTGATGTGGTCGCTGTGCTCATGCGTAATGAGAAGAGCCGAGACGTTGTCTGCCGAGAGCCCCAGTTCTGCCATGCGCTTTAATGTCTCGCGGCGAGAAAGACCGTCGTCAATCATGATGAGCCCCCGGGGGCCTTCGATGAGCGCGCAGTTGCCTTTTGAGCCGCTGCCAAGGATATGAAGGTGCAGACGAGACATAAGATTCCAAAGGATACAATGGGTGCGGACGAATAGAGGAGGAAGCAAATGCCAACGGTATCTCAGCATTATGGACACCATGCTGCATCGTGGGCCGATGATAAAGCCCTGGCAACGCGGCAGACGGCTGCCCCCGTGGTGCTCATGGTATCAGGTGGTGCGGACTCGACGGCTTTGCTCCTTATGGCATGCACATCAAAGTTGGATATTCTGGATGGGCGTGGTGTAGCCCCCATCGCGCGCGAGCGACTGCACGTGCTGCATGTGAACCATCATCTGCGCGGCGAGGCATCCGATGGCGACGAGGCCTTCGTGCGCGGCCTATGCGCACAATATGGCTTGCCGCTGTATGTTGAGCATGCCTATTTTGATGATGAATCGGGCAATATCGAGGCGGCCGCCCGCGAGGTGCGCTATGCCGCGGCGCGGAGGTATGTTCGCGAGCTCTGCGCCCAGACGGGGGCACCGCGAACGGCGGCTCGCATCTGCACTGCGCACACGTCTTCGGATCGCGCGGAAACGTTTTTGATGAACGCGATTAAGGGTTCGGGGCCCGCTGGCCTATCGAGCATTCCTCGCCGGAGGAATATCGTGGTGCGTCCCTTGCTCGACATGACTCATGATGAGCTCGTTGGCTATCTGCAGGTGCATGGTCAGCCGTGGCGAGAGGACGAGAGCAACGAGGACGTGTCGTACTTGCGTAACTACGTGCGCCATCGAGTAATGCCGGTGGTAGCGCAGCGCAACGCGAGCGTCTGCAAGACGATTGGCGCCGCCTGCGAGATCTTAGGCGATGAGGACGCCTTTCTTTCCCAGCTGTCGGCACAGGCGTTTCGAAGCTGTTTGCGTAAAGAGACGGCGGGCGCACTGGTGCTCGATGCCAGGCGCCTTGCTGCGGCCGAGGTGGTAATCGCGCGGCGCATCGTGCGACTGGCGATCAAGCGCATCGATCCGGACGCTCGTCCCGAGATGCGGCATGTGGAGCGCGTGCTCGCTTGTGTCGCCGAAGGCTCGGGTTCGGTCACACTGCCGGCGGGAATTGACGCGCGCGTTGAGTTTGGCATGCTGGCGTTTAAGGCGCCGGCGGCGCGCGAGGGGTTAGTTGCCGATTGGGTCACCATTCCCGGTCGATTGCCGCTGGGGGCGGGCCGTATCCTGGTGGCAGAGCCGATGGCCGTCGAGCCGGGGTGTGATATTGTGCGCCGTGCCCGCGAACTCGCGGGTGCCGGAGGGGTGACCGCTATGGTGGATGCCGCGACGCTGGGCTTTGCCGATCGCGATAGCGAACGGATGCTCGCCGGCTCACGCGGGGAGATTCCCGCCGAGGCGCGTTTGGCGCGACTGTGGGTAGACGGTCCCGCGCCGGGGGATGTGATGTGTCCGTTGGGCATGAGTGGCCGAAGTAAGAAGGTATCCGACCTGCTCAACGAGGCTCGTATTCCCGTTTCTGAGCGCGCAGGCGTTCCCGTGGTGAGAACGGCTCCGGGAGGTGCCGTGGTATGGGTCGCAGGCGTTCGCACGGACGAGCGATTTAAATGCACGGCCGCAACGCGCGTGGCGTATCTGCTTCGTGTGGTCGATGCGGAATAGTGTCTTGCGCCTACTATTCTGTGCGACGTTGACGGTATTCCCGCGCTGATGGCGCACGGGCTGGTAAATATACCCCGTGCGCTGCTAGAATGTGTAGTTCGCGTCCATACGGCGGTGTGTGGGCGATAAGCACAAGAAAGGGTTGTCATGGCTTCTCAACATCCGGATATCGAGAAGGTTCTGTTTACGCAGGAGGATATCGACGGTATCGTCTCTCGCCTAGGCGAGCAGATTACTCGCGACTACGCGGGTAAGGATCTGGTGCTGATTGCGGTCCTGCGTGGCGCCGTGGTCTTTATGGGCGACCTGATGCGCAAGATCGAGCTGCCGACCAACATCGATTTCATGGCTGTTTCGAGCTATGGCGACGGTGTGAAGTCCTCGGGTATCGTGCGTATCATTAAGGACCTGGATATCGACATCCGCGGTCGCGACGTGCTGATCGTCGAGGACATTCTGGACTCGGGCCTGACGCTCAAGTACCTGATGAAGAACCTCGAGAGCCGCAAGCCCGCTTCTCTGGAGGTTGCCGCCTTCCTGTGGAAGGACGTTGAGGACCGTACCTCGGCCGTCACGCCCAAGTATGTTGGAACCCATTGCCCCGATGCCTTTGTGGTGGGCTACGGCCTCGACTATGCCGAGCGCTATCGTAACCTTCCGTATCTGGGCATTTTGAAACCGGAGGTTTATTCGTAAGATGCCCGACGACCGTAACGACAACAATTCCCAGACTCCCCGGGAGCCCAAGATCCCGGGGATGCCCGGAGGCAAGAAGCCCACGCGTACGGGCTGGCTGTATTTTATTTTGGCTTGCGCGCTTCTGGGCTATGCCTTCTTTAACATGGGCTCCGGCTTTGCCAATTCCAGCAATACCGTAAAGCTCGCGACGAGCGAGATGGTCAACGCCATTAAGCAGGATCGCGTCGAAGATTTGACCTATACGGTTCAAGACGGAAGCGTGGCGGGTCATTACTGGAAGACAAAAAAGGACAAGGGCGATACGAGCGAGCTCAAGAGCTTCTCCTCGACCTATGTCGGCTCCGATTCGCTTGCCGAGCTTATGGCGGAGCACCCCGATACCAAGTACATCGTCAACACCAACGATCCCGATTTTTGGGGCGACCTGGCGATGAGCGTGCTGCCGACGATTGCCTTGATCGCCATCATGTTCTACTTTATGCGTCAGATGATGGGCGCCAATAATAGGAACATGCAGTTTGGCAAGACCAATGCCAAGACCAACGAGGCTACGCGTCCCAAGGTCAAGTTTGAGGATGTTGCCGGCGTGGACGAGGCCGTCGAGGAACTCGAGGAGATCCGCGACTTCCTGAGCGATCCGGACCGCTATCGCAAGCTGGGTGCCAAGATTCCGCGCGGCGTTTTGCTGGTGGGCCCTCCGGGTACCGGTAAGACCCTGCTGGCTAAGGCCGTTGCCGGCGAGGCGGGCGTGCCGTTTTTTAGCATCTCGGGTTCTGACTTTGTCGAGATGTTCGTGGGCGTTGGCGCCAGCCGCGTGCGCGACCTTTTTAAGGAGGCCAAGTCCCAGGCTCCGTCAATCATCTTTATTGACGAGATCGATGCCGTGGGACGTCAGCGCGGAGCCGGTTTGGGCGGCGGCCACGACGAGCGCGAGCAGACGCTCAACCAGCTGCTGGTCGAGATGGACGGTTTTGAGGAAAGCGAGTCGGTCATCCTGATCGCCGCGACCAACCGCCCCGATATTCTGGACCCGGCATTGCTGCGCCCCGGTCGTTTTGATCGTCAAGTTACGGTCGACCGTCCGGACGTGAAGGGCCGCGAGCAGATCTTGCGCGTGCATGCTGAGAACAAGCCAATGGACGAGGACGTTAAGTTTGAGAAGCTCGCCCAGATGACCGTTGGCTTTACTGGTGCCGATTTGGCGAACCTGCTCAACGAGTCTGCGCTGCTGGCCGCTCGCCGTCATCGTTCTGTGATCTCGATGGACGAGGTCGAGGAGTCGATGGAGCGCGTGATTGCCGGACCGCAACGCAAGGGTCGCGTGATGACCGAAGCCGAGCGCACCACGATTGCCTACCATGAGAGCGGTCACGCTTTGGTGGGCCACATCCTGGAGCATTCCGATCCGGTTCATAAGATTTCGATTGTCAGCCGCGGCCAGGCTCTGGGCTACACGTTGCAGCTTCCGCAGGAGGATCACTTCCTCAAGACCAAGAACGAGATGCTCGACGAGCTTGCCGTGTTCTTGGGCGGTCGCGTCGCCGAGGAGCTCATGTGCGATGACATCACGTCGGGTGCGAGCAACGACCTGGAACGCGCGACCAAGATGGCGCGCGAGATGGTTACGCGTCTGGGCATGAGCGAGGAGCTGGGCACGCAAGTGTTTGGCGAGGCGCAGCATCAGGTGTTCCTGGGTCGCGACTATGCCGATCACCAGGATTACTCCGAGGAGACGGCGCGTCGCATCGACATCGAGGTCCAGCGCATTATGCGTGAGGCCCATCGCCGTGCGGTCGAGATTTTGGATGCCCGCCGCGATCAACTCGATCTGATGGCCAAGGTGCTGCTTGAGCGCGAGACCGTCGAGGGTGACGCCGTGAACGCCCTGCTCGACAACGAGTGGGACGCTTACCTTGAGCGCGAGGGCGATATCCTGGCGGCCAAGGAGGAGCGCAACGCCAAGGCGGCTGGCATGCCGACCAAGAAGTGCTCGCCTCGCATGAGCGAGGAGGAGCTGGCGGCTGATGCCGCGGCCTTTGCACAGGCGGCTATGCAGGAGGATGCCGACGTCGCATCCGAGGATGCCGGTGATGGCAATGCTGTCAACGCTGACGGCAACACCGACGCCGACAAATAGTTCTTGTAGCGAAAGCCTCCGCGGGGAAACCCGTGGAGGCTTTTTCTTCATTGATTGGGGACAGACTTAAATGAGCGTTTTCACGCATTTAAGTCTGTCCCCAATCAACATTGCTGCGGCACTTTGCTCAGCTAAAGCGTACAATAGCGCCTATGTGAAAGGGGAACAGATGATCAACGAAACTATGTATGCTCGCGGTGCGGAAAGCTCCATCATCCGTGAGATCTTTAGCTACGGCCTTGATCGCAAGGCACAGATCGGCGCGGAAAACGTGTTCGATTTCTCACTGGGTAACCCGAGCGTTCCGGCACCTGCCGCCGTGGCTGAGTCCATTAAGAAGGCCTTGGAGCTGCCGAGCGACCAGCTGCATGGATACACGCCTGCACCGGGTCTGCCGCAGTGCCGTACCGCCGTGGCCGACTCGCTCAACCGCCGCTTTGGCACGAGCTATGAGGGCAAGGACGTCTTTATGACCGTGGGCGCGGCGGCTTCGCTCACCTGCACGCTCAATGCCGTTACCAATCCGGGCGACGAGGTCATCGTTATCGCTCCGTACTTCCCGGAGTATCGCGTGTGGATCGAGAAAGCTGGTTGCACGTGCGTCGAGGCGCTCGCCGATGAAGATACGTTCCAGCTGAGCGTGAGTAACGTGCTCAAGGCGATTACCGATAAGACCGCTGCCGTCATCATCGACTCGCCCAACAATCCGACCGGTGCCGTATATACACGCGACACGCTGACGCGACTGGCCAATGTTCTGCGCGAGGCCAACGCTCAGCGCGATCCCGAGAATCCGATTATGCTCATCTCTGATGAGCCGTACCGCGAGATCGTGTACGGTGCCGAGGTGCCTTGGGTGCCCTCGATCTACGAGAACGCCGTGGTGTGCTACTCGTATTCCAAGTCGCTTTCGCTACCGGGCGAGCGCGTGGGCTGGATTTTGGTTCCCAATACCAATCCGCAGGCTGCTCGCCTGATGCCGGCCGTTGCCGGTGCCGCCCGCACGCTGGGCTTCGTGTGCGCACCGGCCCTCTTCCAGCGTGTAATCATCGACTGCAGTGATGAACCGAGCGATGTCGAGGCCTATGCGCGCAACCGCACCGCGCTTACCGACGCACTAGCGGAGTACGGCTACACCTATGTTGAGCCGGATGGCGCGTTCTACCTGTGGGTGAAAGCGCTGGAGCCCGATGCAAACGCCTTCTGCGAGCGCGCGAAGAAGTATGAGCTGCTCGCGGTGCCTTCGGATAGCTTTGGCATGCCGGGCTGGTTCCGCCTGGGCTACTGCGTGAGCTATGAGACAATCGTCAACTCGCTGCCTGCCTGGAAGCAGCTGGCCGACGAATATCGTCGAAAGTAAAGCGCTCTGCTTACAATGTTTTACGTGAAACGGGGTTTGGTTTTAAGCCAGACCCCGTTGTCTATGCCGTTGTGTGATTGGGATGAAGCAGTTTTACGACTGCCGAAAGCTATGCGTACAATGAATATACGCGACGGCCATACTGGACAAGGAGACCCGATGCCCTACCTTCTTTCTTGTGATATTCATACTCATACGATGTTCTCTGCGCATGCGTACTCAACCATCGAGGAGAACATCTATTGGGCGGCAGAGCGTGGCCTTCAGGTGCTCGGTTCCGCCGATCATTTAAGCTCGATGGTTACGCCTTGTCCCAATGACCTGCGCAGTTTCCAATTCTTTATTAACCAGGATATCTGGCCGCGCATTTGGAGCGGCGTGCTGGTGCTGCGTGGTGCCGAGGCTGATATCGTTTCGCTGGACGGCAGCTTGTTTGGCGAAGACATTCCCGTTTCGCTCGATATCGCCGGCGATTCGTATAGTCGTGAGCATTCGCTGTTCGATTTGGTGACGCGTAATTTGGATTATTTGGTGGCAAGCGTGCATAACCCGCAGTTTGCCGAAGGCGCGACGCTCGCCCAAACGACCCAGATGTACATCAATGCCCTGGAGCACCCCAAGGTGTTCATGCTTGGGCATGCGGGTCGTTCGGGCGTGCCGTTCGATATCGATGAGGTGCTGTTGGCGGCCAAGGCCAAGCACAAGATCATCGAGATCAACAACCATAGTCTTGAACACGGTGTCGACACTGAGCATTGGGCCGTATGCCGCAAGATCGCCGAGCGCTGCGCCGAGCTGGGCGTGGGTATTGGCGTGTCGACCGATGCCCACATTGGCATGGCCATTGGCAAACTCGATCACGCGCGCAAGATGCTTGACGAGATTCACTTCCCGCTGGATTTGATCGTGACGCGCGACCGCGAGACGCTGCTGCGCGAGATGGCGGCGGCAGGCGTGTGCGACCTGCGCAAGAGTATGTAGCGAGGCTCAATGTGCAACAAGAAGGGGGCGGTCCAGACGGGCCGCCCCCTTCTTGTGCCGGCGGCTTAGCGGCGCTCGAGGACCGCTACTGTTTCGGTGTGGTCGGTGTGGGGGAACATGTCGACGGGCGTGATCTTGAGCAGGCGATAGCCTCCATCGAGGAGCTGGTGCAGGTCGCGCTCTTGGGTCACGGGGTTGCAGCTGATATAGGTGATGCGGCGCGGCTTGAGTGCGCAGGCGGCTTCGAGGAACTCGGGGGTGGAGCCGGCGCGCGGCGGGTCGATGGAAAGGACATCGATCCGCTCGTTGTTGTCGGCGGCATCGAGGATGTAGTCAGTGGCATCGTCAGCCATAAACCACGCGTTACGGGTGAGGCCGTTGAGCTCGGCGTTGCGACGTGCGTCGGCAATGCCGGCGGGGTTGCGCTCTACACCGAGCAGCATAATGCCGGCGCCTTTGTCCTGGGCATCTTTAGCTGCGCACAGGCCGATAGTTCCGCTACCGCAATAGGCGTCCATGAGTACGTCACCCTGCTGCAGATCCATACCGTCAATGGCGAGTTGATAGAGCAGTTCGGTCTGCTGCGGGTTGGTCTGATAAAACGCGGTGGGGGAGATGTCGAAGTCGCAGCCGAGCAGCTGATCGCGCATGCATTCGGCGCCATAGACGATACGGGTCTCCTCGCCCAAGATGGCATTTCCAGGGCGTCCGTTGATGTTTTGAGCGACGGTGACGATATGCGGATCAAGCGCCGCGACGGCTTCAAAGAACTCCTGCGCATGCGGCAGGTCGCGCTGAGCGGTCACGAGGGTGACCATGATCTGGTCGGTGCGCCAGCCACAGCGAACGACGGCATAGCGAAGCAGCCCCAGATGCTTATCTTCGTTAAAGGCGGGAATGTGCAGACGTTCGGCCTCGCGCGCGATGCCGTTGAGAATCTGACGAGCGCCCGGCGCCTCAACGGGGCATTTGGGAACGGCAACGATCTTGTGCGTGCCGCGCTCAAAAAAGCCGCAGCGGACAGCGCCCTCCTTGCCGGGAGCAAAGGGGGTGGCAGCCTTATGACGAAAACCGCGCGGAGCAGGATACTTGCCCGGGTCGCCCAGGGTAACACCCATACCGCGAATGGGATCCACGGCAACACCCTCGCGCTCACAGAGCTCAGCAAACAGCTCCTCCATAGCAGCCTGCTTGGCCGCCAACTGCTTCTTATAAGGACGATTGAGCGCCGTGCACCCACCACAAGCCCGCATGATGGAACAAGGCGACTTGGGATCCACGATCTTTCGCGCAGGCTGAGCCGAATCCTTGCGTGAGTCCTTGGAACGAACGTGAGACGCTTTATCCCCGCCGTGACGAGAGCCAGAACGCTTGGTCTTAACCTTGCCTTTGGCCGACTTACCCTTCGCATCCTGAGGTGGCTTGGATTTCTTAGAAGATTTTTTCTCCTCCGACTCCTCAGCCGCCTCGATCAAAGCACGACGAGCCTTACGCTCCGCACGAGATTCTGCCATCAATAACTCCACTAATTCATGAATTTAAGCTGCAAGTATTGTACCGTTCCAAGCCAGCAGACGATATGCAAGCGGTTTATTCGTGTTAGTGATAAGCCCAACGACGTTTGCCCGCCGGGTGCCGGGGCAGGGGTTAAGTTTGTCGCGAGTTCCGCACGAACAGGAGAGCACTTAATGTGCTCTCCGTCGTGAGCAGGACTGTAGAGCAGCAAACTTAACCCCTGCCCCGGCACCCGGCGGGCAAGCCCTCCCTTGTACTCCATCTCACTAAAGTGTATGATTCTGAACGTTACATGACTCACTTTACCTAACTAAAGTGCCATCAAGGGGGAATACCATGAATACCGATATGTCTCGTCGTCAGTTTGTTGGTCTAGCCGGCTCGCTTGCCACGGTGCTTGGCCTTGGTCTTGTCGGCTGCGGCGGTGGTGCCGGCAAGGGCTCCGCTGCTGGTTCTGCCGCGGCCAAGGATGTGAAGGGCGCTGCGGAGTCCAAGAAGCTCGTGGTGGGCTTTGATAAGTCCTATCCTCCGTACGGCTTTGTGGGCGACGATGGCGAGTACACCGGCTTTGATCTCGATCTGGCCAAGGCTGTTGCCGATAAGCAGGGCTGGGAGGTCAAATACGAGGCCATCGACTGGGACGCCAAGGATACGCTGCTTAACTCAGGCGCCATCAACTGCATCTGGAACGGCTTTACCATGGAGGGCCGTGAGGACGACTACACGTTCTCCGAGCCGTACATGCTCAACGAGCAGGTGCTCGTGGTCAAGAAGGACGCGGGTATCAAGAGCTGGGACGATCTTGCCGGCAAGACGGTGATTACCCAGACTGATTCCGCTGCGCAGGACGTGCTCGAGGGTGACCAGAAGGATCTGGCCGCGACGTTTGCCACGCTCGATACCATCGGTGAGTACAACACGGCGTTTATGCAGCTCGAGAGCGGTGCGGTCGATGCCGTGGCTTGCGACCTTTCGATTGCCCAGTATCAGCTTGCCGCCAAGCCCGATGCCTATACGCAGCTCGACAAGCCGCTGTCCAGCGAGCACTACGCCGTCGGCTTTAAGAAGGGCGACACCAAGTCGGCCGATGCTGTAACCGAGTCGCTCAAGGCGCTCTACGAGGACGGTACGGTCAAGGACCTCTGCGATAAATACGCAGATTACGGTCTTTCCTTCGACAACTGGGTTCTCAAATAGCGGCTTTCCCAGGCACCCGATTTTGCCGTTCAAACCGTCGCTTGCGTACATTTAGTACGCGGCGCTCCTCTTTCACGGCAAACCCGGGCACCTGGAAAACCCGCTTTAGCATTGGGTTTGCTGTTCCGTTACTGCGAAAGAGAGGGTAGGTTGTCTATCCAAGTCATGATGCAGATGCTTGGCCAGGGATTCTTGGTCAGCTTGCAGCTGTTTGTGCTGACGTTGCTCGGGTCGATTCCGCTGGGAATCCCCGTGGCGTTTATGCGCATGAGCAAGGTCGCGCCGCTGCGTTGGATTGCGCGCATCTATATTTCGGTGATGCGCGGCACGCCGCTTATGCTGCAGATGTTTGCGATCTACTTTGCCCCGTACTACGTGTTTGGCATCTCGCTCACGCCCGATTCCAAATGGACGGCGTGCGTCGTGGCATTCATCATCAACTACGCCGGCTACTTTGCCGAGATCTATCGCTCGGGCCTGCAGTCGATTCCGCGCGGTCAATATGAGGCCGCCGAGGTGCTGGGCTACTCGCGTCTGCAGACGTTTCTGTATATCGTGATGCCGCAGGTCGCCAAGCGCATTTTGCCGGCGATGGGCAACGAGATCATCACGCTGGTCAAGGACACGTCGCTGGCGTTCGCCATCGGCGTGGGCGAGATGTTCTCGACGGCCAAGGCGCTGGTCGCCTCGCAGGTGAGCATGGTGCCGTTTGCGATTGCGGCGCTGATCTACTGGGTCTTTAACTTTGTGGTCGAGATGCTGCTGGGTGCCGCCGAAAAGAAGCTGGACTATTACCATGACTAACTCAGTGATGAAAATCGAAAGCGCGCGCAAGGCGTTTGGCGGCAATGAGGTGCTCAAGGATATCTCGCTCGAGGTCAAGCGTGGCGAGGTCGCGGCGATTATCGGGCCTTCGGGCGGCGGTAAGTCCACGCTGCTGCGCTGTGCCACGCTGCTCGAGACGCTCGACGGTGGCTCGCTCTCGTTTGGCGACCTTGCCGTCGCGACGGATGCGGGCTCGGGCGCGGTGTACGCAAAGGGCGATGTACCTAAACAGGCGCGTTCGCGTTTTGGTCTGGTGTTCCAGAACTACAATCTGTTCCCGCACTATACCGTGATGAGAAACATCATCGATGCGCCGATTCGCGTGCTTAAGCGTCCGCGCGAGCAGGCGGAAGCCCGCGCTCACGAGCTGATTGCACAAATGGGGCTGACGGGAAACGAGAACAAGGTGCCATGTGAGCTTTCGGGCGGTCAGCAACAGCGTGTGAGTATCGCCCGCGCACTGGCGCTCGACCCGGAGATCTTGTTCTTTGACGAGCCGACCTCGGCGCTCGATCCCGAGCTGACGGCCGAGGTGCTGCGTGTCATTAAGGACCTCGCTGCGCAGAACATGACGATGGTGATCGTGACCCACGCAATGCAGTTTGCGCGCGATGTTGCCGACCGCGTGGTCTTTATGGATGGCGGTCGTATTGTCGAGGAGGGTCCTGCCGAGCAGGTCATCGACCATCCGCGCGAGCGGCGCACGCGTGAGTTCTTGAGCCGTATCGAGGGATAGGCTCAGGTATTTACTCAACTATTAATTGAGGCGAAGCCGCCACAGGTCTTACGGTCTGTGGCGGCTTTTTGTTTACATCGACGGGGTTCAATAATTGCCTATCAAGCTTGTCTCTTCCTCTCGCCGCCTGTATTCATACGTGTGCCGAAAGGTATGCATGGACAGCCGCCCGTGAGGGTAGGGTGGTGGCATAGGACATTTGGAGGGTGAGTCGGCTCGGCTGCCGACCATGCTGCTCCCGGGACGGCACCGACCGCGAACTCTCCCCGTTGGCGTCGCGCATTGCGCGCGGCCCTGCAAGGAGGTCATCATGGGTGCTCCCAAGACCGGTAACGTAAGGAACGTGGTGCTCGTAGGCCAAGGCGGGGTGGGCAAGACTTCACTCGCCGAGGCCATGCTCCACCTTTCCGGCAAGACCGCCCGCCTGGGCGGCCACGACGGCACCAAGCCCACGCTCGACTATGACCCCGAAGAGGTCAAGCGTGCATTTTCCATCTCGACGACCATTGCGCCGATCGACTGGAAGGGCGCCCGCATCAACGTGCTCGATGCCCCGTGCTACCCCGATTTTATCGGCGACGCCTTTGCTGCGATGAGCGTCTGCGAGACGGCCCTGTTTGTGGTCGACGCCGAGGCCGGCCCGCAGCCTACGACGGTTAAGCTCTGGTATGCCGCCGAGGACCTGCGCCTGGCACGCGCGGTGTTCGTAAACCGCCTGTCGCGCTCCGAGGCCAGCTTTGCGACCACGATGGACCTGCTGCAGGAGCGCTTTGGCACGCGCCTGGGCGCCGTGACTCTTCCCTGGGGCGAGGGCGAGGACTTTGACGGCATCATCGACCTGGTGCGCATGAAGGCGCGCCATTGCAACGGCACCGAAGCCGTTGAGTCGGAGATTCCCGAGGAGTATCGTGCCCAGGCCGAGGAAGCCCATGACCATCTGTGCGAGCTGGTGGCCGAGGCCGACGACGAGCTGATGATGAAGTACTTGGAAGGCGAGGAGACGCTGACGCAGGAGGAGCTTGAAGGCTTGCTGTCCAAGGCGATCGCCGAGCGCATCTTTGTGCCGGTCTTTGCGGGCGATTGCATTAAGGAGCAGGGCGTTAACTCGCTGATGGACGACATCGCCACATACTTCCCGGCGCCGACGGACTACGGCGAGATGCCGCTCATCGACGGTGATTCGCTTAAGATTTCGAGTGACGATGACCGTCCGGTGGCGTTTGTGTTTAAGACGCTGGCCGATCCGCAGCAGGGCCGCATCAGCTTTATCAAGGTGCTGACGGGCACGCTTGAGCCGGGTCTTGAGTTGGTCAACGCGCGTACCCGCAAGGGCGATCGTTTGGCTCACTTGTATGTGATGTGCGGCCGCGATATGACCGAGGTTGGCCATGCCTATGCCGGCGACATCATCGTGGCGCCCAAGCTGGCTGCCGAGACGGGCGATACGCTCTCCATTACCGGTAAGGTCGAGGCTGCGGCGTTTAAGTTCCCCAACTCGCAGTACCGCATCGCCATTGAGGCCGAGAATCGCGGCGACGAAGAGAAGCTCTACACGTTTATCGAGAAGGCCTGCAAGGCAGACCCGACCATGAGCATCGACCGCGATGAGGAGACTGGCCAGACCATTATCTCCGCCGTTGGTGAGGCACAGGTTTCGGTGCTGCTCAACCGTCTGGAGGACCGCACCAAGGTCGCCGCCAGGAGCGTGCCGATCCGCATTCCGTATCGCGAGACCATCCGCCGCACGGCGAGCGCCCAGGGTCGCCACAAGAAGCAGACCGGCGGCGCCGGTCAGTATGGCGACTGCTGGCTGCGCGTGGAGCCGCTCATTGGGCCCGACGGCACGAGCGACGGCTATGAGTTTGTTGACGAGGTCGTGGGTGGCCGCATCCCGCGCTCGCTGATTCCCGCCGTGGACAAGGGCGTCCAGGAGACCATGAAGGACGGCATCATTGCCGGCTACCCGCTCACGGGCATTCGCGTCGCGGTGTACGACGGTTCGTATCACAGCGTCGACTCCAACGAGATGGCGTTTCGCGCGGCGGCTCGCATCGGCCTGCGCAAGGCGTGCGCCGATGCCGATCCGGTGGTGCTGGAGCCCATCGAGGAAATCACGGTGACGATCCCCGAGAGCTACGCCGGCGCCGTGATGGGCGACATCTCGGCATCGCGCGGTCGCGTGACGGGCATGGAGACCGATGAGCGCGGAGACACCGTGGTTATCGCGCAGGCGCCGCTGGCCGAGCTGACGGATTACTCGACGCGTCTGCGCTCTATCACGCGCGGCACGGGCGACTTTACCATGAAGCCCGCCGGCTACGAGCAGGTGCCCTATGACGTTCAGGCCAAGCTGGTCGAGCGCTATGAGGAGGGCCGCGCCAAGTAGCGTGTGGCGTTGCCTGTAACATACGTGCCGATGCAAGGGCCGCTCTGGGTAATCCGGGGCGGCCCTTTTTGATCCCTGGGGGGCGGAGAAAAACGGATCACGTTAGGTTTTGGGGCAGCTTGGTCGGCCCTAGTCCCCCGAGGCCTGGTTGCGGCCGGTGGAGTAGTCGATCTGCACATGCGGCTGCAGGTTGTAGCAATATACGTGGAAGCACAGCGTCTTGCCGCGGTCCTCGACCGATTGCGCCTCAAGTCGCACGCCACGGCAGACAAGTTCCTCTTCGTTATACATGGGCGTGACGCGGTAGAGCACATGGTTGCCTGTGTCGTGGATGTAGTCGAGGATCTGCTCTTCAAACGGCAGCATGCCCGTTTCGTTGAGATAGCGCGTGCCGGTGAGGAGATTCTTGCGGTTGGCGTTTTCGCCGCAGAGCGACCAGGCGATAAGGTGGCAGCGGTTGTAGAGGCTTTGACCCGGAATAAAGTCGTAGCGCTGCTGGTGCCATCCGGCGGGGTGGATACGCGAAATATCCCCGCGCTTGCCTTGACCGAGCGACTCGGGACCTACGCAGGCGAGCGCTTTGCGGGTGCGGCCCAGACTGTCGAGCTTGGAGAACTTCTTAAAGCAGCCCTCTTCGGTAGCGCGCTCGTATTCATCGAGCGTGAACGACGGCGTGCCGAGCGGGTGCGTGCTGTCGGCGCGAAGGGCAACATAGGGGTTACCCGCGTAGTCGGGAATGCTGCTGAGGTATACGCCGCGGGCGCGGTTGAGGTCGGGGTTTTCCACCTCGTCGATGGGGGTGGCGGCACTATCCGCGGAGGTAACGTTGCCGTTGGTGTTGGTCGCGGTGGACTCGGAGCCATCGCCAGAGTCTTGGCTATTTTGAGAGTCCGAGGAGCTCGCTGTTCCTGATTCGAGCCGGGCAACCAGGTCTGCTTCGTCGTCGGTGCGGCTGGGGCTCTCGTTTTGTTTTTCGGCCAGGGCTGCCGCCTGCTCATCGCTTTGCGGCGACAACAGCTTGGGCGCCCCGTCGAGCGACCCTGTGAACAGCGCAAACCCCAGCACCACGGCGGTGCCGATGGAAAGTACTTGCTTGTAAGCGGGCTTGCGCGACATGGAGGCTCCTAGATGGACGGTTGGGAATCTATCAGTCTAGCAGGAGCCGACAGAGGCCGTTCTGTCGAACAAATACTTAAGATTTGGGACAAACGCTACGGATTCATTTGCCTCATATTTGACGTATGGCTAGATCGAGGTGGAACCGAGCCAATTGAGTTTACATTCGAGAATGCGCTGCTCACCGGGCGTGCTGCTGCCATCGAGTAGCGCGAGGAGCATCTCGGCCGCCTCTCTGCCTTCCTGGTCGACGGGCTCGATGATCGTGGAGACGGTCGGCGTGGTGAGGTTGGTCCAGTCTTCGCAGTTGAGTCCCAAAAGACCGATTTGCTGCGGAAGTAGATGGGCCATGGGCTGGAGGGCCTTGTAGACACGGGGGAGCGCCCACTGGTTTTGCACGAAGATAAGGGTTCGCTTGGCGGGGTTGAACTTGTATTTAAAGTACTCGGTAAGCTCACCGACCGACGGCTTGTTGTGGTCGATGGGAATCGCTTTGTAGAGCTGTCCGTTCGCTGCCAGTGCCTCGGCATACCCCTGAAAACGCTCCATGCGGGTGCGCATTTCGGTCATGTTAGCGGCAATGGAGAAAAAGTCCTCGTAGCCGGCATCGAGAAGCGCCTGCGTGGCATTGTACACGCCGTCGTAGAGGTTGGTTTTGATCCAGCTGGTGCCTGGGCTGTAGATGGCCGCGTCAAAAAAGACGACGGGCTTGCCGGCGCGCTTGATGCGGTCGTGGACTGCCTTGAAATTTGCCGTGGGCTGGATGATAAAACCATCGACGCCCAGCGAGAGCATTTTGTCGACATACATGAGCTCGGTCTCGGGGTTAAAGTTGCTCGTGCAAACGACCGTCTGGTAGCCCGCGGGGAGCATGACTTGTTCCATGCCGTTGAGGACGAGGCCCGCCCACTTGTTGGTGTTATCCAAAATGATGATGGCGATGACGTGGGTCTGCTTGCCGGTGAGCGTTTGCGCTTGGGCGTTGGGAACGTATCCGAGTTCCTTGATGACGCGCGCAATCTTTGCCTGCGTCTTCTCGCTAAGCTTTTCTCGTTTGTCGTTGAGGTAATACGAGACGCTTGCCGTCGAGGTTCCCGCCTCTCGAGCGACGTCTGCGATCGTAACGCGCTGTTTTGCCACAGCGACTCCTTCCGACAGATGAGCATTTTCCAACATGATGACTTTGAGTCTTGGTGAGGGATGCGCTTCGGTGAGCGACCTTTTCCTTTCATATGAGTATGCAACAAATGCGGTATACGGGTGGGGTCGAAATTTGTGACCGGCATGCGCATCTGCCGTCTACCGAGAAAATCAAATACTTCTTGACTTTTGAAATCGAGGGTAAAATCGCAGGATTCATTTTTGGTTAAACGCATAACCAAATAGCATAACCAACGCTCTGACCTGCGCGTTTACCGAAATAAGCTGGCATTAAGAAAAACGAGCACCTATATTGGTCTTGTCGAAAAGACAGCAAGTCCAAACGGCAGGGGATGCTCCGGAGGCCTCCGCAAACGGTGTCTTGCGCACGCAACTCTATGAAAAGAGGGAAGCAATGAAGATCGTAGGCGTTGCCGCCTGTACCGTGGGTATTGCCCACACGTATATGGCCCAGAAGGCGATTCAGGATGAATGCGCCGCCCGTGGCATCGAGTGCAAAGTCGAGGCTCAGGGTGGCCTGGGTATCGAGAACGAGCTGACGCAGGAAGACGTGGATTCCGCCGACCTGGTGCTCGAGTCCGTCGACGTGGGCGTCGAGAACGAGGATCGTTTTGAGCAGAAGATGGCCGAGGGCAAGTTCCTGAAGGTCGGCACCTCGGATGTAATCGCCGATCCGGTGAAGATCATCGACCAGGCCGTTGAGATCATCAAGGCGACGGGTGGCGCCGTTGACGCGCCCAAGGCCGAGGCCAAGGCAGAGAAGAAGGCCGTCTCCGCTGCCCCGCAGGCCCCGACACCGGCGTCCAAGCAGTCTATCTTTGCCGATCCTGGCAAGACGCTGCTCAATGCATTCAATACCGGCGTTTCCTATTTTATCCCCATTGTCGTTATCGGTGGCGTGTTCCTCGCTTTCTCGTTGGCATCCGGTACTGCCGGTGCTAGCGGTATGGAGGTCACCAACCCGTTGATGGTGAGCCTTAACACCATCGGCATGGCCGGCATCTCTATGATGATTCCGGTGCTTGCGGCATACATCGCCTACTCGATGGCCGGCAAGCCCGCGCTTGCCCCTGCCTTCGTCCTGGGCTACTTGGTCAACAACGCCGTCGTCACCCCGAGTGGCAACAGCGTTTCGACCGGCTTCTTGGGCGCCATGATCATGGCTGTCATCTGCGGTTACTTTGTCCGCTGGATGAAGACCTGGAAGGTCAACAACACCATCCAGACTATCATGCCGATCCTGATCATCCCGATTCTGACCTCGCTCGTCCTGGGTATGGCCTACATCTACATCCTGGCCACGCCGCTTGGCTTTGTGATGGATTGGCTCACCAGCGTGCTCGGTAGCCTGCAGGGCGGCTCCGCCGTCGTCCTGGGCCTGGTCATTGGTGTTATGACCGCCTTCGATATGGGTGGCCCCATCAACAAGACCGCTTCGACCTTTACTATGGCCATCATGGCCTCCGGCATCTACGGCCCCAACGGTATGTTCCGCGTCGCCGTCGCCATTCCCCCGATTGCCTGCGGTCTTGCAGCGCTCATTGCCAAGAACAAGTTCGATGACGCCGATCGCCAGATGGGTATCTCCGCACTGTTCATGGGCTGCATCGGCATCACCGAGGGCGCTATCCCCTTCGCGGTCAAGGACCTTGGCCACACCCTGCCCGGCATCTGCATCGGCTCTGCCGTGGGTGCGGCACTCGCCGCCTTCCAGGGTATCGACTGCTACGTCCCACACGGTGGCTTTATCGTCGCCCTTGCCACCAACAACGTCGCGCTGTTCTGCCTGGACATCGTGATTGGCTCCGTGGTCGCCGCTGCAATCCTGATTGCCATGAAGCCCACGCTCGATAAGCAGGCCAAGTAGACCTTTAAGGACTCCGGTTGTGCGGAGGGATGGATTTGACTCCGCACAACCGCCCCTACACAACAAAATCCATCCGTACTGATAGGGCCCACATCTGGGTCCCAGGGAACTTTTGTCAAAAATCCTCTGGAGAAGGAGAACAAAATGTCCAACCTCACCATCCGCCAGGCCGTTCAGGGCATGCTCAAGCTGCAGGATAGCGGCGATCACGCAGCCATGGTCGGCATTGGCCCCATGAGCCCCAACCTGATTCAGGCCGTGTTCGAGCTTGCCAAGGACGAGGATTTCCCGCCCATGTTTATCGCCAGCCGCAACCAGGTCGATATGGACGAGATGGGCGCCGGCTACGTCAACGGTTGGGACCAGACGCGCTTTGCCGCCGACATCAAGAAGGTTGCCGACGAGGTGGGTTACACCGGCCCGTACTACCTGTGCCGCGATCACGGCGGTCCGTGGCAGCGCGACGAGGAGCGTAACGCCCACCTGCCCGAGGACGAGGCCATGGAGCTCGCCCGCAAGTCCTTCGTTGCCGACATGGAGGCAGGCTTTGACCTGCTGATGGTCGACCCCACCAAGGACCCCTATCAGATCGGCAAGGTTATTCCGCTCGACGTGGTTCTTCGCCGCACGATCGATCTTATCGACTACCTTGAGCAGTATCGTCGCGAGCATAACCTGCCCGAGGTCGCCTATGAGGTCGGTACCGAGGAGACCAATGGCGGCTTGACCTCTACCGATAAGTACGAGGAGTTCATTTCTCAGCTGCAGCCCGAGCTCGAGAAGCGCGGCTGCCCCATGCCCACCTTTATCGTCGGTCAGACCGGCACGCTTACCCGTTGGACCGAGCAGGTCGGCCATTACAACTTTAAGAACGCCCGCGAGCTCGCCGACATGGCAAAACGCTACGGCGTGGGCCTGAAGGAGCACAACGCCGACTATCTGGATGACGCAACGCTGCTCGAGCACATCCCGGCTCACGTGACGGCCTCCAATGTCGCCCCTCAGTACGGCACCGAGGAGACCCGCGCCTACCTCAAGCTCTGCGCTACCGAGCAGATTCTGGTCGACAACGGCCTGTGCGACGATCCCTCCGACCTGTATCACACGCTGCTGGTCAAGGCTATCAAGACCGAGCGTTGGCGCAAGTGGATGACCGGCGACGACGTTAACCTGCAGGTTGACGACATTCTGGCCGACGACGAGCTCAGCCTGAAGATTCTGGATGTCTCCGGCCACTACGCCTTTAACGATCCCGAGGTCAAGGAGCAGGCCGAGAAGCTCTATCGCAACCTCGCTGCCCAGGACATCGACGGCAAGCGCTTTGTGATTGAGCACATCAAGCGCCCGATCAAGCAGTACGTCGTCGGTCTTAACCTCAAGGGCGTCACGAGCCGCATCGAGAAGGCTCTCGAGGACTAAGTAGTTTTTCCTACACGACGCCGGGCCTGGGGCATGTCCCAGCTGCAGGCCCGGCACATAGGACAAAGGGGCATCCCCTTTGTCCTTTCTTTTGAGTTTTGGATTCCTCCGAAGGAGTTTGCACCATGAAGTTCTTTATCGATACCGCCAACCTTGACGAGATCGCCGAGGCCAAGAGCTGGGGCTGCCTTGCCGGCGTAACCACCAACCCGTCCCTGTACGCCAAGACCGGCGGCAAGCTTGCAGACTTTGAACCCCACATGCTCAAGATCGCCGAGCTTTGCGAGGGCCTGCCCGTGTCCGCCGAGTCCACCGCGACCACTGCCGAGGGCATGATCGAGGAGGGCAAGCGCCTTGCCGCCCTCGCTCCCAACATCGTGGTTAAGCTACCCGTGTGCGAGGCCGGCCTCGCCGCCTGCCGCGCGCTGGCCGATGCAGGCGTGCGCGTCAACATGACGCTTGTCTTCTCGCCGACGCAGGCCCTCATGGCCGCCAACGCCGGTGCCCGCTACATCAGCCCGTTTGTGGGACGCTTCGACGACATCGCCGAGGACGGTATCTCGCAGCTCGACAACGTTGTGACCTGCATCAAGAACTATGACTGGACTGGCAAGAACGTCGACGACACCGTCGAGATCATCACCGCATCTGTCCGTACGCCCAATCACGTGACCCAGGCGGCGCTGCTCGGTGCCGATATCGCGACCGTCCCCATGGCCGCTCTTAAGAAATGCCTGCATCACCCGCTGACCGACCAGGGCCTTGCCTCGTTCGAGGCTGACTGGAAAAAGGTCGTCGAGGCACAGTAACGATGGTTCTGCCGGCCCAGCATTTGTTATGCCGGGCCGGCCTGCTCAAGAGAGGAAACTCCATGACCGATCAGGAACTGGCCAAGATTGCCAATGAGGTTCGCCGCGGTATTGTCACGGGCGTCCACGCCGCCAAGTCGGGGCATCCGGGCGGATCGCTTGGCGCCGCCGACATTATGACCTACCTCTACTTTGAGGAAATGGATGTCGACCCGGCGAATCCGAGCCGCGCCGAGCGCGATCGCTTTGTGCTCTCCAAGGGACATTGCGCTCCGGCACTCTATGCCGTGCTCGCCGAACGCGGATTCTTTCCCACGGAGGAGCTCGAGACGCTCCGTCATATCGGCAGCCGCCTGCAGGGCCATCCCAATATGAATGACACGCCGGGCGTCGACATGTCTACCGGATCGCTCGGTCAGGGTATCTCCGCCGCGGTTGGAATGGCGCTCGCCGCAAAGCACTGGGGCGACAGCTACCGTGTCTACACGCTGCTGGGCGACGGCGAGTGCGAGGAGGGTCAGGTGTGGGAGGCGGCCATGTTTGCCGGCAACCATGCGCTCGACAATCTTGTTGCCGTCGTCGACCACAACGGCCTGCAGATTGACGGCACGATCGATGAGGTCAACTCGGCCATGCCGCTCGCTGACAAGTTCCGCGCCTTTAAGTGGCATGTGATCGAGCTGGCCGATGGCAACGACATGGCGCAGATTGAGGCGGCTTTCGCCGAGGCTCGCGAGGTGACCGGCACGCCCGTCGCTATCATCGCCGAGACGGTGAAGGGCAAGGGCGTCTCCTTTATGGAAAACCAGGTGGGCTGGCACGGCAAGGCACCCAACGATGAACAGTTTGAGCAGGCCATGGCCGAGCTCGCAGCAGCAGGGGAGGAGCTCTAATGGCAGACGTCAAGAAAGTCGCCACGCGCGTTAGCTATGGCGAGGCACTTGTCGAGCTGGGCAATGAGCACGATGACTTTGTAGTGCTCGATGCCGACCTGGCCGCCGCCACGCAGACCGGTAAGTTTAAGGCTGCGCACCCTGAGCGCTTCTACGATGCCGGCATTGCCGAGGGCAACTTGATGGGGCTTGCCGCCGGCATTGCAACCACGGGCCACGTCGCCTTTGCGAGCACCTTTGCCATGTTCGCCGCCGGCCGCGCGTACGAGCAGGTGCGCAACTCCATCGGCTATCCGCACCTCAACGTCAAAATCGGCGCCACGCATGCGGGTATCTCGGTCGGTGAAGACGGCGCCACACATCAGTGCTGCGAGGACATCGCGCTCATGCGCACGATCCCAGATATGACGGTGATCGTTCCCGCCGATGACATCGAGGCTCGCGCTTGCGTGCGCGCCGCCTATGAGTTTGAGGGGCCAGTCTATATGCGCTTCGGCCGTCTGGCAACACCGGTCATCAACGACCACGAGGGCTATGAGTTCAAGATTGGTCGCGGCGTGGTCGTGCGCGAGGGGTCCGATGTGACTATCGTCGCATGCGGCCTCATGGTCGCCGAGGCGCTTGAGGCTGCCGAGGCGCTCGCTGCCGATGGCATCGATGCCGAGGTCATCAACATGCACACGATCAAGCCGCTCGATGAGCGCCTGGTGGTTGCCAGCGCCAAGAAGACCGGTCGCGTGGTCACTGCCGAGGAGCATTCGATTATCGGCGGTCTTGGCGAGGCCGTTGCCTCGGTGCTCGCGGAGCAGCATCCAGTGCCGATGCGTCGCGTCGGCGTGCACGATGTGTACGGCGAGTCCGGCCCTGCGGTCGATTTGCTGCATAAGTACGGTTTGGACGCCGACGGCATCGAAGCTGCGGTCAGGTCTGTGTTGTAAGGAAGGTTTCCATGGGATTTGTATCTGCCAACCAAGTGACGATCGGGTATACCGCCGCCTCGCGCGAGGACGCCCTGCATTATTTGTCCGAACAGGCCATCGAGCTCGGCTTTGCCGATGACGCATCTGCCGTAGAGGCTGCCTTTATTGCTCGCGAGAACGAGGCCGAGACCGGCCTTGTCGCCGGTTTTGCCGTTCCGCATGCCAAAAGCGACGCGATCCATACGCCGGGCGTTGCCGTGCTTAAACTGACCGAACCCGTTGAATGGCCGAGCTTCGATGGGGTGCCCGTCGATGTTGCGCTCGCGCTGTACGTGCCCGCCGGCGAGGCCGGAACTACGCACCTGCGTCTGCTCTCCAAGGCTGCCGTGATGCTGATGGACGCCGGCTTCCGTGACAAGGTGCGCGCGAGCACCGATCCCGTTGAGATTGCGGAGCTCATCAATAGCGGACTCGAAGACTAGAACGGTCATCCCGTTCAATCAATTGATCCTTCTCCAAGGAAAAGGGCCGCGACGCCGTATGGGTGTCACGGCCCTATGTGCGTTTCCCCAGATAAAACCTGCCAAAATAAACCTGTCCCTTTTTGGTAGGTCAGTTAACGCAGTCCAGGTTGAGCATATGCGAGCGAGCGGGCTCCGGGTGCGGTAAGGTGACGTGAAACAAGCGGGCGCTGACCTTTTGGTCGCGCCCGTGAAGTTGAACGTCAGATTGCCGTGTCCGGAGCCCGCACAGCGCCGAGCAGTTGCGCCGTTTGTAAAACGGCGCAACTTAAAGATTCATGTTGCCGTGGATGTAGGGGGTAACCTCGGGGGAGATGTGGCCGCAGCCCAGCTCGCGCAGCGCGGACTCGATAGCGGCGGGCAGCGGGGTCTTGCCCTTGTCGTCGACGGCGGTACCGCCGAGGGCGGCAATCTTTACGACATCTGCGGGAGCGGCTTCGATATGCATGCAGCCGCCGACCAGGCGTGCGCGGACCTGAGCCAGGTCAAGATTGTGCAGGTAATCCTCGCAGGCGCGGATTAGATTGACCTTCTCGCGCGTCAGCTCTTCGCCCGTAGGGACGCGTGTGGCAAGACAGGCTCCCGCCGGCAGGTTCCAAACGGGATAGCCCCATGTGCGCAGCAGCTCGCGCTCTTCGTCCTTGGTAAAGCCGACCTCCATAAGGGGTGAGCGCACACCGAGCTCTTCTGCCGCACGCATGCCGGGGCGGTAGTCATCGCGATCGCTTGCATTGCTGCCATCGATGACGGTGGGAAAGCCGAGCGACTTGGCGTGGTTGACGATGGCGGTAAAGCCGGCGTGCTTGCAGTGGTAGCAGCGATTGGCATCGTTGCAGGCTACTTGGGGGAGCTGCAGCTGATCGACCGAAAGATTGAGCACGGGGAGCTTAAAATGTGCCCCTTCATTGGCTTGTCCATCAACGGACCGCTCAAACGAAGCCTGTTCGGGCGTGCCGATGAGCGGCGTGGTGAGATGGACGAGGAGGGTATTGGTAGGCATGATGCGGGCGCATACGGCGGCCAAAAAGCTGCTGTCAACGCCGCCGGAAAACCCGATAGCCACGCGCCCGTATGCCAAAAGCAGCTGCTCGAGCGCCGATAGCTTGTCTTGAAGCTCCTCTGCGGGTGCCGCGGTGTCTAAAATCATGAAACGTTCCTTATCGTTGAGTACTCGATCGAAAACTATAATCCTAATGCGTTACTTGCCATAAGACTTCTATCTGTGTAACGAAAGTGCAATATGGTATATACGTTATATACAAGTTGCCAAATGCGGTAGAGTTGCAGCAACGCGACAGCGAGAGTCGATGGGGGACCGATATGATCAAGGCTGTTATTTTTGACATGGATGGAACGCTGGTTGATACCGAGCGCCTGGGGATTAGGGCCTGGAAGGCAGGCGCCGCTGAACTGGGACTCGCGATTGATGATGCGCTGATCCATCAGTTTATCGGTCGCACGCTACCCGATGTCATGGACATCCTCGATAAGCATTACGGAAGCCACGAAACCACCGAGGCGGTCTATGTCCGCCACAAGGAGATTCGCGACGAGATGGTCAAGACCGAGCTGGAGCTTAAGGCCGGCGCCGCCGAGTGCCTAGACGAGCTGCTGGCTGCGGGCTATCACGTGGGTCTAGCGACGTCGTCGCGCCTCGTTACGGCCGAGCGCAACCTTAAGATGGTCGGTCTTTTTGACAAGTTTGAAACAGTAACGTGTGGTGAGGACGTCGTGCACGGCAAGCCCGACCCCGAGATGTATTTGCTCGCCTGCGAGCGCGCGGGCTTTGCTCCCGAGGAATGTGCCGTGGTCGAGGATTCGCGCAACGGCTGCGTCTCGGGCATTACGGCCGGATGTCATGTCTTTGCCGTTCCCGATATCGTGCCGCTGCCGCAGGACGTGGTGGATGGCTGCGAGGCCGTGCTCGATACGCTGTTCGATCTGGCGGCGGCGGTCAAGGCCGTGCGCTAGACAATTGCGGCGTTGAAACGAGCAATTATCCACGTTTGCACTCAAGCAAAAGGGGCCCGGCAATGGTCGGGCCCCTTTTGCTTGAGCGGCGACTTGGCATACTTGCGGTCGTGCTATAGATACGCACCGAGGTTGATGGCCGTGGCGTCGGTCTGGCTGCTTGCCTGAGTGCTGGCACGCTCGAGCAAGAACGGCCGCACGAGTTCTTGGCGGTTGATGTCCTCGGTGGCCGTGACCGCGGTGACGGTGCGCGCTGCAGAGCCGATGCGGACGTGCTTGGTCTTGGCGGCGGGCTTGTTCTCGATCTGCTCCATGAGCAACTGAACGCCCTTGCGGCCAATCTCGTAGCCTGGGGGTGCCACCGTGGTGAGTGGAACCGATCCGCTCCAGGCGAGCGGGTTGCCATCGCATCCGGCCACGCGCACCTGGCCCGGGACCGAAATGCCGTTGTCGACCAGCGCCGAGACAACGCCCGAGGCCAGCACGTCGGTGAGGCCGACGACAAAATCGGGGCGCTCGTTGGCAGGGCGCTCGGCGATTTGGCTGCCGATACCGTAGCCGTCGGCCGCGGTGTTCCATTCGCCGGCGTCGATAACTTCGATCTTAATGTCGGGACGCATCGCCAGCGCCTTGTGAATGCCAAGAACGCGCAGGGTGAGCTGCATAAATGCCGCTCGACCCACAACGACGATATGGTGTGCGCCGCGGGCGATGGCGAGCTCGGCGATAATGCGCCCCTGGGCCTCGTTGTCGGCAGCCACGTAGTAGCCGGGCTCGGAGCAGTGGATGTCCAGGTAGACGATGGGCACGGGCATCTTGGCCATGGCCGGGTGCCAGTCAGGGGATGCCATGGGCTGAACCATGACGCCGGACATCTGCGTGCCCATAAAGTAGCGCAGGTAATGATCCTCAAGAATATCGTTGTTGTCGGCATTGGCGATAAGTAGATCGTAGCCGTGCTTGCGGGCCTCGTTGTGGGCGCCGCTGGCGATCTGGAGCGAGAAGCCGTGATCGAGGCGGGGGAGGACCAGGCCAAAGGACTTGGTGGTGCCGCCGGCCAGCTGGCGAGCGCTTTGGTTGGGCAGGTAGCCCAGGCGATTGATGGTTTCGTTGATGAGTTTGAGGGTCTCGGGGCGCAGCTTTTCGGGATGGTTGAGCGCGTTGGAAACCGTGCCCAACGAAACTCCGGCCTCGCGCGCGACGTCGCTGATTTTAACCTTTGCCATAGCGGCCCCTTTGATGCGTTTCAAGTACAAGCCTGATTGTAGCATCGCCCGTCCCCGGGGTGTCAAAACCTGCCAATTAGGGACAGGTTTATTTTGGCAGGTTTTATCTGGGGAAACGCCGACTCCGGCGCAGGCCACCACGAAGGGGGCAGTTCACAATCTCCTTCATGGTGGTTTTGCTGCCCCGGCTTTCAATTGTCTCGATCTGTAACATCTGGACGGCAAAATCGGCTCTACCTGTTACAGATCGAGACAAAGCGTCGGGGCCGGACGGAAAATCTCGATCTGTAACAGTAAGCCCGCTTTCGGAGCCCTAGATGTTACAGATTGAGACAAATCGCCGGAACGGGCCGCCGCCCCGGTCAAAACCACCACAAAGGTGCCTGTCCCCATCGTGGTGGTTTGGGCATGTGTGAATCGAGTGGTATCCAGTTTAAGATACCACTTCTGGTATATCAGCTTGCGGTTGCGTGAGTACAATACTCGAACGTTATACGTCTCAGCGCCCCCTGTGCGTGGACGTCTTGCAGTCACGCGAACGAAGGGATCTATCCTATGTGCGGAATCGTCGGCTACACCGGCTCTGATATTGCAAAGAACATCCTGGTCACGGGTCTTAAGCGCATGGAGTATCGCGGTTATGACTCCTCGGGCGTCGCGCTCGAGGTGGGCGAGGGCGCCGCAGCGCACCTCGACGTCATTCGCCGCGTGGGCAAGGTTGCAGGCCTGGAGAGCGAGCTTTCCAATATCGATAGCGACGCTACCTGCGGTATCGGCCACACCCGCTGGGCCACCCACGGCAAGCCTTCAGTCGTCAACGCTCACCCCCACACCAGCTGCGATGGTCGTATCGCCATCGTCCACAACGGCATCATCGAGAACTTCGCCGAGCTGCGCGAGGAGCTGGAGGGCCGCGGCCATCACTTTAAGAGCGAGACCGATACCGAGGTCTTCGCGCATCTGATCGAAGAGGCCTATGCCGAGACGCACGATCTGATGGCCTCCGTGCGCGAGGCCTGCACTCACGTGGTGGGCGCCTATGGCCTGGCTGCTGTGTGCGCCGACGAGCCCGGTGTGATCGCTGTGGCCCGCAAGGATTCCCCGATCGTCGTCGGCGCGGGCGAGACCGGCGCCTATGTCGCCTCCGACGTCATCGCGCTTATCGACGCTACCCGCGACGTGGTGGTGCTCGAGGACGGCCAGTTTGCCAAGCTTACGCCCGCGGGTGTCGAGTATACCGACGAGGCCGGCAACGTTATCGAGCCCAAGGTCACCCACATCGACTGGGATCTGGATATGGCCGAAAAGGGCGGCTATCCCGACTTCATGCTCAAGGAGATCCACGAGCAGCCACGCGTCGTGCGCGACACGCTGGTCGGCCGTATGACGCCTGCCGGCGAGCTCGACATCGACGAGCTGGGCCTGTCCCTCGAGGAGCTCAACGACATCGACCGCGTCTACGTGATCGCCTGCGGCACCAGCTACCACGCCGGCCTCATTGCCAAGAACCTTATTGAGGGCTGGGCTCGCATCCCGACCGAGGTCGAGGCGGCCAGCGAGTTCCGCTATCGCAACCCCATCATCACGCCGACGACGCTCGTCGTTGCCGTGTCCCAGTCGGGCGAGACCGCCGACACCCTCGCCGCCATCCGCGATGCGCGCATCAAGGGCGCCAAGGTCTTCGGCATCACCAACGTGGTGGGCAGCCCTGTGGCGCGCGAGAGCGACGGCGTCATCTACACCAAGGCCAACAAGGAGATTGCGGTCGCCTCGACCAAGAGCTTCATCGGTCAGGTCGTGAGCCTGACGCTGCTGGCCCTGCTGTTGGCGCAGGTCAAGTACCGCTTGACCACCAAGCAGGCGCGCATGCTGTTCCGCGAGCTTTCCGATACGGCCGAGCAGATCCAGTGGATTTTGGATACCCAGACCGAGGCCGTGCATGAGGCCGCCCTGCTGTGCAAGGACGCGCAGTCGGCGCTGTTCGTGGGCCGTGGCATGGGTGCCGCTATTTCCTACGAGGGCGCGCTCAAGCTCAAAGAGGTCAGCTACCTGCACGCCGAGGCATATGCCGCCGGCGAGATGAAGCACGGCCCCATCGCGCTGATCGACCCGGGCTTCCCCGTCATCGCCGTGGCTACCAAGAGCGCCACCTACGACAAGACCGTGTCGAACCTTATGGAGTGCAAGGCACGTGGCGCCAAGGTTATCGTCGTTGCCACCGAGGGCGACGAGGAGATCAACAAGATCGCCGACTGCATCATCCGCGTGCCGGCCGTCCGCGACGTGTTCAGCCCCATTACGGCGAGCGTCCCGCTGCAGCTGCTCGCCCGCGAGGTAGCCATCCTGCGCGGCTGCGACGTCGACCAGCCCCGAAACCTGGCGAAAAGCGTTACTGTCGAGTAATTAGTTCCGCCGTTCTAACGACCAAGGCCCGGCTCCGCGTCATCAGACGGAGCCGGGCCTTTTTGTACGGAGAAACCACCACAAAGGCGCCTGTCCCCTTTGTGGTGGTTTTGGCAGGTTAGCGGAGCTTGCTGGTCTCGAAGTACTCGGGGAACTGGTCCAGAACTTCGGTTTGGTTGCGGAACATCATGTGCAGGTGCTTGCTGACTAAAAAGCTCGCTTCGATGGGGTCGCGACCGGCGATGGCGCGGCGAATCTGCTTGTGCTCGTTCACGATGTCCTGATTGTCGAGAACCTGCGTGGCGGCGCGCAGCCAGCGGAAGCGCTCCAGGTCGGCATTGGTCTCCTCGAGCCACGACCACACGGTGCTGCGGCATGCGATGCTAAAAATCATGTGATGCATGAGGTTGTCGCTCAAAAAGAAGCCGATGCGATCCTCTTCGGCCACGGCCTTTTCCTGCAGCGCGATGGCGCGGTCGAGCTGCTCGATGCCTGCCGAGGTGGCACGGGCGCAGCACTCCACAATTACCTGCTTTTCCAGGTGCTCGCGAATGTAGCAGGCACTCTCGGCAAGGGTGAGGTTGATGGGCGAGACATAGGTGCCACTTTGGGGCACGGTACGCACCAGGCCTTCCTGCGCCAAACGAACCAAAGCCTCGCGCACGGGGGTGCGCCCCATATCTAGGTCGTCGCAAAGCTGCTTGACGCCTAGCTTTTCGCCCGGCTTGTAGTCCAGGTAGACGATTTTGCGTCGAATGGTGTGGTAGGACTGGTCTTGTAGGCTTGTTTCTTGCTCGCCGACGTGCATCGATTCTTCCATAGTGCCTCGCAACCGTTCTATCAAACTCATATGTCAGTTGTTTATTATGCCGCGAATCAGCTCTCCGCGGTGAGTAATTCGACTGTCGCCCGAGAACTATTGCGGCATCTTAGTCTTTGTTTGCGCGAGACTGTGCTCGATGTTGCCGTATCATAAGCCGTCGCAAACGTGAAATAGAAAGAAGGAATCCCATATGCAACTGGCGAATATCGTACGCGAGCGCTGGAAGGGCGTCTTGTTCTGCCTGATCATCGCTATCCCCGCGACGTTGCTCGGCAAACAGATTGAGGTGGTCGGCGGGCCGGTATTTGCCATCCTCTTCGGCATGGTCCTGGCGCTTGTTTTCCCAAGAATCATCGCGAACAGCTCGCCGCCGGTGTCACCTATACGTCTAAAAAAGTCTTGCAGTACGCGGTTATCCTGCTTGGCTTTGGCATGAACCTCTCCCAGATTCTGTCCAAGGGCGCCCAGTCGCTGCCGATTATCGTGGCGACGATCTCGACCTCTCTTGTCATCGCCTTCGTGCTCTGCCGCGTTATGAACGTGCCGGGTAAGATCGCGACGCTTGTGGGTGTGGGTTCGTCGATTTGCGGCGGTTCTGCCATCGCCGCGACCGCACCCGTCATCGATGCCGACGATCGTGAGATTGCCCAGGCCATTTCGGTTATCTTCCTGTTTAACGTTATCGCGGCGCTCGTGTTTCCGACGCTCGGTGGCATGCTCGGCCTGACCAACGAGGGCTTTGGGCTGTTTGCCGGCACCGCCATCAACGACACCTCGTCCGTAACGGCTGCGGCGAGCGCTTGGGACAGCATGCATCCCGGCGCCAACGTGCTCGAGAGCGCCACGGTGGTCAAGCTCACCAGGACGTTGGCCATTATCCCCATCACGTTGGTCCTTGCGTGCTGGCAGATGCATCTGGCGCGCAAGGCCGGGGGCGACGCCAAAAGCACGTTCTCGTTGAAACGCGCGTTTCCCATGTTTGTGCTGTTCTTTGTGCTGGCGAGCGTAATCACCACGGTGCTTCAGCTTCCCGTGTCCATCACGGCGCCCATCAAGGAGCTGTCGAAGTTTTTTATCGTGATGGCCATGGCGGCTATTGGCTTTAATACCGATATCGTCGAGCTGGTCAAAAAGGGCGGCAAGCCCATCGCGTTGGGCTTTTGCTGCTGGATTGGCATTGCGTGCATGAGTTTGGGGATGCAGCACGTGCTGGGAATCTGGTAGAGAAGTAGCTTATTCGCGTGCTGATTGCTGGTTGCTGGTGAGCGCAAGCCTGCGGTGGAGCGATAGGAGCTCTTGCGGGTATGGCTTGTCCGCAGGTTAATAGGTCCCGAAGAGCTCTTATCGCCCCGCCAGGATGGCGATGCGGGGCAACTCATATACTCGCAGGACGGCGGCTTCTGCCCTATAGTGTTTGGTGAGCAATATCGTTCAATTTTGAAACACTTGAGATGCCAAGCCGCAGATAAGGGTCGTAGCTGGAGACGGGGCGAACCATGGACAGCGATGCCAAGCTGAACATCTTGACCGAGGCCCTGGCGGCTGCCGGGGCCTCGGCATTGGCAATTGATGCGCGTGGGGACGTCGCGATTTCGACCATGAATGACGCGGCGCTTGAGCGGGGTGTGGCGGCTTTTGTTGCCGAACGCCTCGACCGTATAGGAGACGGCGCGCGTCTGGTTATGGGACGTGCGGGTACGCGCCTGAGCCTGACCGTTCGCCCCACCGACAAAGAGGGCGGGGGCCTTTGGGTCGTCGTGGTCCGCGAGGTGCGTGGCGCCGCGGCACATGCGGGCATCGAGTGGCTCAACGCCGACGAAGTTGAGGCCCGCTACGAATCGAGCGCGTACGGCATCGTTGAGGGGGCGGCCTCGGTGGCTGCGCCGGTCGCCGAGAGCTATGCGCGCGGTGTGCCCCTCATGCTCGAGGGCGAGCTGGGAGCGGGTCAGGTCGAGATTGCCATGCGTCTCTATCTGGACGGTCCTTTTGTCGACCAGCCCTTTGTTGCCGTTGCGCTCGATGAACTTACCGATCGCGGTTGGCGCCACGTGCTCAAAAGCGCCGAATCGCCGCTGTTCCAAACGGGGCTGACCCTTTGCATTGCGGGCTGGAATGCGGTTGGCCCCCAGCGCCTTCGCGAGCTCGTTTCCACGATGGCCGACACCGCGTTGGCGACGCGCTGCCATGTGGTGCTGACGGCGAATGACATGCCGGGTGGCAGCGAAAGTGATCAAGCCGCCTTTGTGACTGAGCGCTTCGCCTGTGCGGTGAGCGTGGCGCCGGCAATCGCCGAGCAGGGAGCCGCGTCGACGAAGGTTGCGCGCTATTTGGAATATCTCGCTGATGCATTTGGAACGGCAGCGCCCACGCTGTCTGCCGCGGCGACGAAGGCGCTCGATGCTTACCGCTGGCCGCGCAATTATCTGCAGCTCCGCGAGGTCTCGGAACGACTGTATATATTGGTGGGGGCGGGCACGGTGGACCGCGCTGTGGCGGAGGAAGTGCTAGCCCAAGAGGACGTGATTAAGACCGCAACCTTTGGCGCCCCGACACTCGAAAGCGACCTGTATATCCTGCGACCGCTGATCGATACCGAGCGAGATATCGCGCATCTGGTTGTAGACCATCTCCATGGCAACCGAACCCGTGCGGCGGAGGTGCTGGGCATAAGCCGAACAACGCTGTGGCGCTTGCTGAAGGACGATGACCGTTGAGCGAGGCGCCCGTGACCGCGCGCGACGCGTGTGCTACAGTCCAAAGCGTTATTGTTTCGATTTGGTTACGGCGTGCGGGGGCGTATGGCTGAGACTACAAAACCGAGCCGCAGAAGGCGGAGTGCCGCGCCGGTCAACCGACGCACAACATCGGTGACGTGGGGCAAACACGCCTCGGGGTTTGATGGCTCGTTCAAACGCACTAAATACGGCTATCCTTCGGCAAGCGCCCGCTTGGCCATGCAGGCAGAGTCCTCGTTGTGGGGCCGCAAACGCGTGGTGGGCTCAAAGCTCAAGCACGACGGAACGCTCGGTTACATCAGCCGCGGGGCGGCTCGTCGCAGCGGACTCAATCCGGCTGGTTGGCATCGTTATGTTCCGATCGCGGTCGTCATTGCGGTGATCGTCATCGCGCTCGCAGCGCTTGGCTACGCCGGCGGCGGTGCCAACCTGGACGCAGTGTTTAAATCGCCCGAGCTCGCGCATGCAGGCACAGAAGTTGTCGAGGGCGCTCAGACCCAGACGGGCGTCGCGCCCCAGCGCGGTATCGTTGCGGCGGCGTCCACCATCGCCGACGCTCAAAAGGACGACGGCGAACAGGGCGACGGCGCCGAAACGACCCACACGAACGAAACGACGACAACTCCACCGGCAAGATAAGTTGCGAGCGGGTCCGCCGTTCGTTAGAACGGCGGAACAAACACCACGTTGTCGCGGCGGGGTTTTGCCTCGGGTAGCGTGTCCTCGGCATAGCCCAGGATGCAGTTGCCTACGCCGCGCAGGCTGCCGTCCGCCGGCAGGCCCCAGCTCGCCAGCAGCTCCAGACCTTCGGGCGAGTCGAAAACCTCGTGTGCGCGGTGAATCCAGCACGAATCGACGCCCAGCGCATAGGCGGCGTTGAGCAGATTGCCCATGGCGAGCGATCCGTCTTCCAGATGTGTGGGCACGCTGCGATCGACCAGCACCACGACAACGGTCTTGGCGCCGTAGAAGGGGTCGCCATCGCTGCCCATAACCTGGGCGTTGAGCTGCGAGAGCCGTTCGACGGTTGCAGGGTCGGTAACGGCGACGAAGGTCACCGGCTGGCGCCCCATGCCGCTCGGTGCGTACTGACCAGCCTCGATAATACGTGCAAGCTTTTCGGCCTCGACGGGGCGATTGCTGTATTTGCGGCAGCTGCGGCGGTGGATGAGCGCTTCGATAGTCTCCATGGTTCCTCCTAGCGGTGGCGTTACAGATGCCCCGTTCTTACCCGCCGAGCTAAAACTGTAATCGTGCACGAAACCTCAAATAACGCTAGCTACCAATTGGAAAAATAGGTTTGCATAAAACTGCTGGCAAAATGTGAGAAGCACGTGAGATGATTAAACGTTTTATCCCGTCTACCCTGCGGTTTTTTACCACTTGCCTAAATCATGTGCGCATATCAATTGATAAAGGTTTTACTAAAGGAGTACCAACGTTTATCAATGCGCCGTGGTGGCGCTGGGCCAGGAGGTAACCATCATGTTCCAGGCTGGAGATGTCGTCGAGACCGACTTCGAAGGATTTCTGAAGCTGCTGCGTTCCAAGACGCGCGCTTTCGTGTCGATTAACGATCACGAGTACTACATCACGCACACCGATGGCTATTGGCGTGTTCAGGATTGCGAGGCCCTCAACGATAAGGGCCACTTTACTGACTGCTCCGAGCTGGTCAACACGGTCTGCGAGGTCGTCGAGCTGCCTTGGATCTGCGGCAAGAGCCTGCACGACAGCTTCTCGGGCGCTACGGTCTACGAGGCTGTCGCCGCCTAGCGATTGCAACAACGCGATTTTCCCGCTACCGCCGGCGCTGCCCCCCGCGCCGGCGGTTTTTCTGTCGATAGGTCATGAAGGTGCATCCATTTTCGGCACGTCTGTTGACGATGGTCAAAACTCGGACTAACCTAATTTCGAAATAGTCAAAACTCGGACTATCGAATGGGGGAAGAATGGAACGCGCGGTTACGCTGGTCGATCTGGACCGGATGTTCAATGCGATCGACCATATCTATTCGGAGTTCTCGCGTACCTGCGGTCTTTCGGACTGCGCCTATTGGATGCTCGTCGATACCGACAAGGCGGGCGGATGTGTCGCGGTGAGTCGGCTGACGAGCGAATGGTATTACAGCAAGCAAACCATCAACTCGGCAATTAAGACGCTGGCGGCACGAGGGCTTGCGACGCTGGAGTTTGCCGAGGGCAGCCGAAAGAACAAGGTCGTGTGCCTCACCGAAGAAGGCAAGCGGTTTGCAAAGCGATACGCGGCGCCGGCGCAAAAAGCCGAACAGCGAGCTTTTGATGCGCTCGAGCCAGGGGAGCAGCAAGAGCTCATGCGCCTGTTCGGTAAATTTTCTCATGCGCTGGGCGAAGAGTGCGAGGTATTTAAACAGTGCATCGCCGCAGAAAAGCAGGCAGAAGGTCAACGTGAGGGGGAGTCGTGCGACTCTTAATGAGGAGTATGAAGCCGTACCGTAGGCTCGTTGCGGTGACGCTACTGGTGCTGCTGATAGACAACGTCGGCACGCTGCTGGTGCCCACGATGCTGGCGAACATGGTCAACACCGGCATCACCACGGGCGATGTCGACTACATTTTGCGCAATGGCTTCTACATGCTTATCGCGACCGGCATGGCCAGTGGCGGCGCGGTGCTGGGCTGCTACCTTTCGGCGCGCCTAGCGGCAAACGTGGCCTGCGATATCCGCAACGCCGTTTACGACAAGTCGCTCGAGCTGTCCGCCAGCGATTTTGAGCAGTTTGGCACGGGCTCGATGATTACGCGCTCGCTCAACGACATCAACGTGATCCAGCAGGCGATTCTGCAGACCATTCAGCTGGTGCTGCCGGTGCCGTTCCTGGCGGTGGCAGGCATCATCTTCGCCTGGCTCATCGATCCGGCCATGGGCATGCTTCTGGGCGTCGTGGTTGCGATCGTGCTGGTTGCGGCGGTCTTTACGGTTGCCAACGCGGCTCCGATTTTTATGCGCTTGCAGAGCTTTATCGACCGCATGAACGTGGTGCTACGCGAAAACATCGTGGGCGTGCGCGTCATCCGTGCGTTTAACAAGGAGCGTCATGAGGAACAGCGCCTGGACGAGGTGTTTAGCGACTACGCCGCCAACGCCATAAAAGTCAACCATCTGTTTGTGGGCCTCGACAGCTCCACCTTCTTTCTGATGAATATCGCCGAGGTGGCGGTACTGTGGGTGGGCGGCAACCGCGTGGGCGCCCACGCCATGCAGATCGCGAGCATCTCGGCGGTGCTGGAGTACGCGCTTCTGATCCTGTTCTTTGTGATGATGGCCCAGATGGTGGTGCTGACGCTTCCGCGCGCCGCGGCGTGCCTAAGTCGCGCACAGCAGGTGTTGGAGATTGAGCCGAGCATCGTGGACGGCGAGCGTATGCTGGGTGACGGGGCGCCTGCCTCCGAGGGAGATGCGGATGCGGTCGCTGAGTTCGATCACATGTCGTTTCGTTTTGACGATGCCGATGAGGACACCCTGTGCGACCTGAGCTTTGCCTGTCGTCGCGGTCAGACGACCGCGATTGTGGGCTCGACGGGCTCGGGCAAGTCGACGGTGGCAAAGCTTCTGCTGCGCTTTCACGATGCCACCAAGGGCGTCATTCGCCTGGACGGCGTCGATCTGCGCGAGCTTTCGCAAGGTGAGATCCGCGGGCGCATCGCCTATGTGCCGCAGAAGGCATGGCTGTTCTCGGGCACCGTGGCAAGCAATCTGCGCTTTGGCAACGAGGACGCAACCGAGGCGGACATGCTTCATGCGCTGCAGGTTGCCCAGAGCACCTTTGTGCTCGATCAACCGCAGGGGCTCGATACCCCGGTTGCCCAGGGCGGTACGAACTTCTCGGGTGGTCAGCGCCAGCGCCTGGCCATTGCTCGCGCGCTCATGAAGCGCGCCGACCTGTATATCTTCGACGACAGTTTTTCTGCTCTGGACTTTAAGACTGATGCGGCCCTGCGCCATGCGCTGCAGGACGAGACGCGCGACGCCGCGGTGCTTATCATCGCGCAGCGCATCTCGACGATTCTGCACGCCGACCAGATCGTTGTGCTCAAGGACGGCGAGGTCGTGGGCTTGGGCACGCACGAGGAACTTATGGAAACCTGCGAGGTATACCGCGCCATCGCGGAATCGCAGATGAAGGGAGGTGAGTAGCATGACCGAGGAGCTCAAGAAGCGCGGCGACGCTATCGATGCCGCCGCTGCGGACGCGGCCGAAGCGGTCGAGCAGGCTGCCGCGCCGACCGAGCTGGATGACGTTGCCAAGGCCGCGGCCGAGCGTGAGGCTCGCCGCCAAGCGCTGTACGAGGAAAACGAGCGTGCCGAGGACGAGCGTGCCCGCGCGGAGGCAGAGCGCATGCGCGATGTGGACGACGAGGATGAGGACGAGAAACCCCGCGATACCTGGGCGACGGTGCGCCGCTTGTGGGGCGAGGCCGCCGGCGACCATTGGCGCTTCTACATCGTGTTTGCGAGCATCGTGTTCTACGTCATCTTTAACACCGCCGCGCCGGCATATAGCGCTCATGTTATCGACGAGCTGTGGGGCCATATACAGGTGGCGTTTGCCAGCGGAACCACCTTCAGCATCACCTGGGACCAATGCGGCAAGACCATCTTTGTCTACTTCTTGATCTGGACGGCCGCCGGGTCGTTCTATGCGTTGCAGAGCTTTTTGATGTCGAGTGTGGCCGAGCGACTCAACCTGCGCCTGCGCAACCGCATCGCGCAAAAGCTCAGCCGCCTGCCGCTCGCCTACTTTGACGCGCATCGCCCCGGCGAAGTGGTCAGCCGCGCGACCAACGACTTGGACAAGATGTCCGAGAGCATGCAGCGCGGATTGCTGCAGCTGCTGGTATCGATCGGTACCGTGACGGGCGCCATCATCATGATGTACGTCTATAGCGTTAGGCTCACGTTGATCTTTTTGGGTTTTACGGCGGTATCGCTGCTGGTGACCAAGGTGGTTTCGCGCCGTACGCATGATGTGACGGGCGAGCGTCAGGAGTGGGTGTCCGAAATCACGAGCGCGGTCGAGGAAGGCTATTCGGGCCGTTTGGTGATTCGCGCATTCAATCGCGAGCACCAGAGCTCTGCCGAAGTGCACGAAGCCTCGGGCGAGCTGGCCCGCGTGAGCGCCAAGGCCGACTTTATGATCAACGCCGTCGGACCCGCGGTCCGCTTTATCGGTCGCCTGGCGCAGATCGTGATTGCGCTCGTGGGCTGCAGCATGCTGGTTGCCGGCCACATGACCGTCGGCGTGTTCCAGGCGTTCTTCCAGTTTATCTACGAGGCGTCCGAACCCATGACGCAGCTGTCGTTCACTTTCAACTCGCTGCAGAGCGCGCTAGCGAGTGCGGAGCGCGTGTTCGACCTGCTCGATGAGCCCGAGATGGAGGCCGATCCACTGCCGGACGAGGCCGCCAAGCTGTCGGGTCGCGTGGAGGGCCGTGTCACTTTTGAGCATGTGCGCTTTGGCTACACGCCCGAAAAGCCGCTCATGCGCGACGTGTCGTTTACCGCCGAGCCGGGCCAGAAGATTGCCGTGGTGGGAACCACGGGCGCAGGCAAGACGACGCTCATCAACCTGCTCATGCGCTTTTACGAGATCGACGGCGGCCGCATTACGCTCGACGGTGTGGATACGCGCCTCATGAACCGCGGTGAGCTCCGTCAGCAGTTTGGCATGGTGCTGCAGGACGCCTGGCTGTTCGACGGCACGATTGCCGAAAACATCGCCTATGGCTGTCCCGAGGCAACGCGCGAGGAGATTGTTGCGGCCGCTCGCGCCGCGCAGGTCGACTTCTTTGTGCGCACCATGCCGCAGGGTTATGACACGCGGGTGGCCAACGATGTCGAGAGCATTAGCCAGGGCCAGCGCCAGCTGCTGACCATCGCGCGCGTGCTGCTCAACAACCCGGCGATTCTCATCTTGGACGAGGCGACGTCGAGCGTGGACACGCGTACCGAGCTTGCCATCGGCCGTGCCATGGACGCGCTCATGCATGGGCGCACGAGCTTTGTGATCGCACATCGCCTGTCGACGATCGTGGATGCCGACCTGATCTTGGTCATGGACCACGGCAATATCATCGAGCAGGGTACGCACCAGGAACTGCTGGCTGCCGAGGGCGCTTATGCCGACCTCTATCTGAGCCAGTTCGCATAAGGTGGCAAAGGGACAGCTCCTTTGCCACATTGGAAACAAGGCGCGCCGGGGATGAGCTCCCTGGCGCGCCTTCTTGCGCTGATGCGGGTCTGTACCGTTCGCAGCCCTAGCGCTCGTCCACGAGCTTGGCGACGAGCGCCTTGAGCTCGGCCACTTCTTGCTCAAGCTCCTTGACGCGGCGGGCGTTCTCGGTGATGCCCTGGCGGTTGAGGGCGCTCTGCTCGGCTGCGTCGTCGGGCATGTACTCGCGATGCTGCTTGGCATCGAAGTTCTCCTCGAACACGCGGCAGCCGTTGCGCTTGATAATGCGCCCGGGCACGCCCACGACGGTGCAGTTGTCGGGCACGTCCTTGACGACGACCGAGTTGCCACCGATCTTGACGTTGTTGCCAATGCGGATGTTGCCGAGCACTTTGGCGCCCGTGCCCACGGTGACGTTATTGCCGAGCGTTGGGTGGCGCTTGCCGGTCTCGTTGCCGGTGCCGCCGAGTGTGACGCCCTGGTAGAGCACGCAGTTGTCGCCCACGATGGTGGTTTCGCCGATGACGACGCCCATGGCGTGGTCGATAAAGAAGTGCTTGCCGATCTTTGCAGCGGGATGAATCTCGACGCCGGTGATATGGCGAGTGATTTGCGAGAGCACACGGGCGAGCGAGCGATGACCGTGCTCCCAGAGCCAGTGCTCGGGCACGTGATTCCACTTGGCGTGAAGACCGGGGTACGAAAGGAAAATGACCAGGCCGTTTTGCGCGGCGGGGTCCTGCGCCTGGACGGTCTTGATGTCCTCGCGAATGGTATTGATAAAGTTCACCGGCCGCCCTCCCTTAGCGCCAAGGCAATGCGATTCAATAAAGTATAGCGATTCGCTAGGGATTAGGAAGAACAATCTTGGCGGCATTGCGCAACAGGTGTCAGTTATGCAAACTTGCTGGTAATGGAGTCATGCTTTTGTGGGGTTGCGCACGAGGGGGCGCTGCGACCGTATACTGGTCAACTTGGACGTATCCGCGCCCACAACTGAGAGGTTTTACTTCATGGGTTTCATCAATTTTATCGCCGAGCTGCTCAAAGACCCGCGCACTGCGATCGCCAGCTGGATTGCCGCCGGCCCGCTCATGGCCTACGGCTGCGTGTTCCTGATCATCTTTATCGAGACGGGCGTGGTGTTCTTCCCGTTCCTTCCCGGCGATTCGCTGCTGTTCGCCTCGGGCTTCTTTGCCCACAACGGTGGCTTTAACATCGTGGCTTTGCTGGCCGTTGCATGGGCCGCTGCCATCTTGGGCGATCAGTGCAACTTTATGATCGGCCATTTCTTTGGCAAAAAGATCATTGCCTCGGGCAAGGTCAAGGCCATGACGCCCGAGCGCATCAAAAAGTCCGAGGACTTCTTGGACAAGTGGGGCCACCTGGCCATCTTCCTGGGCCGCTTCTTCCCGTTTATTCGCACCTTTGTGCCCTTTATCGCCGGCATGGGCGGCATGCACTGGCGTAACTTCGTTATCTTTAACGTGCTGGGCGGCATTACCTGGTCAACGCTCTTTACACTGCTGGGCTACTTCTTTGGTGGCATTCCCTTTGTGCAGGAGCACTTTGAGCTGCTGATTATCGGCATCGTCGCCGTGTCGATCATCCCGACTGTGGTCGGTCTGGTTAAGGCAAAGCTGGGCAAAAAGAACGCGTAGATCGAGCCAGCGCGCAAACCGTGCCGTTGAGGCCCGTCACCGCTTACGGTGGCGGGCCTTTTTGCTTCGGGCAAATGAAAATACTTTACTTAGTTAAAGAAAAGCGTTTTATCAGACGCGTACGGGGAGTACAATCTCGTGCATGCGAATCGACGTGCCATCGACTTTGATGCTGTTCGCGTGTCCCGTCCGGCTCTACGCTCCGGGCGTGCGACGTTGCGACGCGGCCGGCCTCGGTCCTTGCGTGCGAGTTCGCGAGTATGCAACTGTGTATGTAAGGAGCGACATATGACTGTCGAGAAGAAGGATATCGATTGGGGTAGCCTCGGCTTTGGCTACATGAAGACCGATTACAGCTACGAGGCCCATTGGAAGGATGGCGAGTGGGACGAGGGCGGCCTGACCACCGACCACACCCTGCATGTCTCCGAGTGCGGTGGCATCTTCCATTACTGCCAGGAGGTCTTTGAGGGCCTGAAGGCCTACACCGCCGAGGATGGCAGCATCGTCTGCTTCCGTCCCGACATGAACGCCGAGCGTATGTACAACTCTGCGCAGCGCCTCGAGATGCCCCCGTTCCCCAAGGACAAGTTCGTTGAGGCCGTCAAGCAGGTCGTTTCTGCCAACGCCGCCTGGGTTCCGCCCTTCGGTTCCGGCGCGACCCTGTACGTGCGTCCGTTTATGATCGGCTCCGGTGACGTGATTGGCGTGGCTCCCGCTCCTGAGTACACGTTCCGCATTCTCGTGACCCCGGTCGGTCCGTACTTTAAGGGTGGTCTCAAGCCCGTCAAGCTGCGCGTTTCCGAGTACGACCGCGCCGCACCGCACGGCACCGGCAACATCAAGGCCGGCCTGAACTACGCCATGTCCCTCAAGCCCACGATGGAGGCCCATCGCGAGGGCTATGCCGAGAACCTGTATCTCGACTCCGAGTCCCGCACCTATGTCGAGGAGACCGGTGGCGCCAACGTCCTGTTCGTGAAGGAGGACGGTACCCTCGTCGTTCCGCAGTCGCACACCGACTCCATCCTGCCTTCCATCACCCGTCGCTCGCTCGTTCAGGTTGCTCAGGACCTGGGCATAACCGTCGACCAGCGCCCCGTCGAGTGGGCCGAGGTCAAGGCCGGCACCTTTGTGGAGTGCGGCCTGTGCGGCACCGCCGCCGTCATCTCCCCGGTGGGCGAGATCGACAATAAGGTTTATGGTGCCGATGAGACCGTGACCTTCCCGGCTGGCTACACCGAGATCGGCCCTGTGATGAAGAAGCTCCGCGAGACCCTGACTGGTATCCAGTCTGGTGCTGTCGAGGATAAGCACAAGTGGGTTTACACTGTGGCGTAAGCTGCCATAGCTGTTCGGCCCGAGGGCAACCTTCCTTTCCGGCGCACTCCGCAGGACGAAAGAACCTCCGCCGCACGAAGTGCGCAGCGGAGGTTCTTTCATGTCCGAGGACGCGCCGGAAAGGAAGGTTGCCCTCGGGCCTGCGTTACCTCGGCGCTGCCGTTACG
>JAJXHK010000050.1 GCA_021639365.1 Collinsella aerofaciens | reverse complement strand
CCAAAGGCGAGGGCGAGACCGGGAAGCAGGGTGACGACCGTGGCGAACCAGGGGTTGCCGAGGACCTTCATGTAGCCGGCCTTGGACTCGATGGCCAGAGCGTCGTTGGTCTGGGCAAAGAACTCAGAGAACGAGGTGCGGGCGATACGGGCAACGGCGTCGAGCGAGGTCAGGGCCAAAGCGGAAACGTTCATGGTCATGAAGACGGTAGCGAGCGTGCCGTCAACGCCGAAGGCCTGCATACCGCGGGAGATGCCAGCGGCGAAGATCTGGAACGGCGTGGAAGCGACACCGGCGTTGAGGGCGCCGGTACCGGCGGTGTTCATGTCGGAGAACATGATGCCGGCGACGATGATGGCAAGGATGCCGACGAAGGACTCGACGATCATGGCGCCGTAGCCAACCTTGACGGCGTCCTGCTCCTTCTCGACCTGCTTAGAGGAGGTACCGGAAGAAACGAGGCTGTGGAAACCGGAGAGAGCGCCGCAGGCAACGGAGACAAACAGGACCGGGAACATCATGCCGGAGGCACCGGAGAAGCCGGTGAAGACCGGGGCAGTCATCGTGGCCTGGCCGTTAACACCGAGGACGACGATGCCGAGGACAGCGCAGGCGATCATAACGATCATCATGATCGAGGTGAGGTAGTCACGCGGGGTCTTGAGCATCTGGATGGGCATAGCGCCAGCGAAGACCAGGTAGACCATGACGACGGCGAACCACTGGAACTTGTCCAGGTAGACCGGGAACTGCATACCGACGGCAAACATGAGAACCATGAGGACCACGCCGGTGACGAACTCGGCAGCGCCGGTGAGGTTGAACTTCTTCTGGGCCCAACCAAAGGCGATAGCAACGAAGGTGAACAGGATGGAGATGGTACCAGCGCAGCCGGCGGCATAGGACTTGGTGAAGTCGACGGCACCGGTAGCAGCGCCAGAAGCGTCAACGGCCGGGGTGAACATGAACGTCTTGCAGACCATGTCGGTGAAGGCAGCGATGACGATGATGCAGAACAGCCAGCAGAACAGCAGGAACAGGCGACGGCCGGTCTTGCCGATGTACTTCTCGATGAGCTGAGCGAGCGACTTGCCGTTGTTCTTCATCGAAGCGTACAGGGCACCAAAGTCGTGGACAGCGCCAAAGAAGATGCCGCCGACGAGGACCCAGAGCACGACGGGCAGCCAGCCAAAGGCCATGGCGACGATCGTACCCGTGACAGGGCCAGCACCACAGATCGAGCTGAACTGGTGCGAGAACGCGGTGAAGGCGGAGACGGGCGAGAAGCTCTTGCCGTCCTTCATGCGCTTGGCCGGCGTGAGGGCCTCTTTGTCAACGCCCCACTTGTTGGCCAGCCAGCGGCCGTAGCCCAGATAGCCGCAGGCGAGCACCGCCGCAGCCACAACCATGAGCAAAACTCCGTTCATTGCATTTCCTCCTCTAAAAAGAACTTCCTAGACATAAAAAATGAGGGCCGTCGGTTGCGCTCGACGGCCCTCATCTTCATCAGCCGCCCGTTATCGTACGGGCTAGCTGTATGTGCTAACCCGCATCAGATAATTACTACGCTGATAATGTTTAGCTGATGCGTGAACATGTCTAAGAAATCCTCTTCAATCATGATGCGAACGATCCGTGCGTGTTCACATCCCCCAGTGGATGAAAAGCAGTATGAAACTTTAGTTACCTAAAGTCAACGCAAATTTGTAATGAATTTTCAACTTTTTTGAAATTCTCGGTATAAAACGCCACTGACCTCGGACTTTACTCAACAAAAGTTTTTGCATGAGAGATGCCCCTGAGGGCCGCGGGAGCCGGGCGGCGCATATGAACTTTATCGCGAGTTCCGCACGAACAGGAGGCCACTTAATGTGGCCTCCGTCGTGAGCAGGACTGTAGAGCAGGAAAGTTCATATGGGGCCGCCGGGCCGGTCAGGGCCGGGGACCGCACCCGTACGACTACAGCGTCATGTTTGGATCGGCGTCGACGTCGAACGACGAGATTTCACCTCGGTCGAATTTACGGCGAGCGACCTCCGCAATCATGGCGGCGTTGTCGGTGCATGCCGAGAGAGGCGGTACCGTCACGCGGATGCCCTGGCGTCCGAGCTTTTTGATCATCATCTCGCGCAGATGCGGGTTGGCCGAGACGCCGCCACCGATGCAGTATTCCTTGCATCCGGTAGCGTGCAGTGCGTTTTTGGCCTTCTTGTACTGCACGTCAAAGACAGCTGCCTCAAACGAAGCCGCCAGATCGGGCAGGTGAATCGTGCGCCCGGCCTTGGTCTCCTGCTCGATGTAGAGCGTCACGGCCGTTTTAAGACCCGAAAGCGAGAAGCGATAGTCCCCCCTGCTGTTAAGCGCGCGAGGAAAATCGATCGCGCGGGGATTGCCCGTCTCGGCCAGCTTGGAGATGATGGGGCCACCGGGATAGCCCAGACCCAACGCCTTGGCTACCTTGTCGAAGGCCTCGCCCACAGCATCGTCGAGTGTCTCACCAAGTACCTCGTAGTCGCCCCATGCCTTCACGTGCACGAGCATGGTGTGCCCGCCCGAGACAAGCGTGAAGATGAACGGCGGCTTGAGGTCGGGCTGCGCCAGCAAGTTGGCAAACAGGTGCCCCTCCAGATGGTTGACGCATACGAGCGGCTTACCGGCAGCGTAGGCAAAGCCTTTGGCAAAGGCAACGCCCACCACGAGGGCGCCCACCAGGCCCGGACCCTGTGTCACGCCCACGGCGGCAAGCTCACTTGGTGCAATGGCTCCGCCCGTAAGGCCCAGCGATGCTGCGGCATCCTCGAGCGCCGCATCCACGACACTCACAATCACCTCAACGTGTTTGCGCGAGGCGATCTCGGGCACCACGCCGCCAAAGCGGGCGTGAAAATCAATCTGTGTCGACACCTGGTTGGCCAGCATATTGCCATCCGCATCGATAATCGCCACGGCCGTCTCGTCGCAGGAACTCTCGATAGCGAGCACTAGGCGGCGGCGCTCAATTTCGGCACGTTCCCCCTCGGAGCGCCCAGGCGCAGGCAGCGGCCATACGCGCTGCTCTGCCGCCGTCGGCTCGGGCGAGGCATTGTCGACCGGAAGCACCAGGGGAAGAGGGGCCGTCATGACGATGGCATCCTTGCCAGCACCATAGTAGCCGCGGCGCCGTCCTGCCTCGGTAAAGCCCAGAGCGTTATAAAGCGCGATCGCTCCCTCGTTGCCGTCCTCGACCTCGAGCGAAGCCGTGGTGCAGCCGAGCATCTGGGCATCATAGCTCACATGCGACAGCAGCTTGCGGGCAATGCCCTCACGGCGATGTGCCGGGTCGACGGCGACATCCAGAATCTGCACATCACCGTCCACGACCATACCGCCGGCAAGGCCCAGCAGCTTGCCGTCGTCGTGTGCCACCCACCAACTACGCGGCGCAGCGACGTCCTCGCCCAGTTCGGACAGGAACATGCCCGGCGTCCACGCCTCGTGTCCGGCACCTTCAAAGCAGGCAGCCTCTAGCGCGCTCGCGCCCTCGGCATCCGCCGCGCCCATGGGACGGAACTGCAGATGACGACCGGCGAGCTCATCGGCAACGCCCGTAATTTCGCTCTGTGCACTCTCAGCAAGACCAAGACGCTTGCGCTCGTTTTCCTCGGCATCCGAAAGGCGCGTGTAAATCGGCAGGACGCGAGCCGGATCGCCGCCACCCGCAGCGTGCGCGAGCAGCAAGCCCTCGCCCGAAGGCCACCACAGGTCGCGCTCCACGCAGCGGGCGGCCTCGTCCTCACCCAGCAGCTTGCCATAGCGCACGAGACCGTCACCGGTCAGCTGAACCTGGTCCCAGTCCGCTGCTTGGCGCCACTCATCGAGCGCCACGGCGGCCTTAACCACGTGCTCGCGCTCAAATTGACGCTCGGGACCCTCATCGACCAGCATATACAGCGCCGGATATACCTCACCACGCATAGCATCGGCCAAGATACCAAGCTTGCCGCGCACGCCAGCCTTCCACGCCGTCCAAGCGCAAGCGTCAAGCGTCGACACACCCAGCAGCGGAACATTGGCACCACGCGCGAGGCCCTTGGCAGTGGAGATGCCGATGCGCACACCCGTAAATGACCCCGGGCCGCGGCCGACCACGTAGCAACCAACATCGCTGCGATCCAGACCGGCTTGAGCCAGCACGCCATCAACGGTATTCACGAGCTCAACGTTGGCGTGACGGCGACACATGTGATCGCCACTCACGAGCTTCGTCTCGCCCGTCTGCCCATCAATCCAGCTTGCCGCGCAGGCAAGCATGTCGGTCGAGGTATCGAGCGCCACCACCAGCGCGTTGTCGTTATGCAAGCTCATCTTGTACAGCCTTATCAATCAAATGGGAAAGCTCCATTGCGCGGTCACCGTGCGCCTCGAGCGTTATCGTTCGCACATCGCTGTCGCCCTCATCACGCCGGAGCGTCACCGAAAGATACTCATCCGTCAGCTCGTCCTGGAATTGTTCGCCCCATTCCAGCAGGCAAGCACCCTCATAGCCCAGCACATCGAAAATGCCTGTATCCTCGAGCTCGTAGGCATGCTCCAGGCGGTATAGATCAAAGTGAAACAGCGGAATACGACCTTGATCGTGAACGGCCATGAGCGCGAACGTAGGGCTCGTAACCATATGCCCATCGCCCAGCCCGCGCGAGACGCCCTTGGTAAAGTGAGTTTTGCCCACTCCCAGGCCACCGGTCAGGATGAGCACATCTCCGTCCTCAAGGCACGGTGCAATTAGCTCGCCAAAGTACTCCGTATCGGCAGCGCAAGTCGTTTTATAAGTACCTACCCCCAGGCGCTCCAGGGACATATATGCTCCTTATTATTCCGAGGCGTCCTCTGGCGCGGGATGTCGCTCCAGATAGTCGCCCAGCATCTTAAAGTCTTCCTCCAGCAGCTCCTGCCACGCCGGATTGCGCAGCGCCGCTGCCGGATGGAACGTGGGCATTACCACAAAATGCCCCATCTGGTGGAACCTGCCGCGCAGCTTAGTAATGCCGATCTCGGTCTTAAGCACAAAGTGCGTCGCGGGATTGCCGAGCGTCACGATAATATCAGGCCAGATGCTTCGAATCTGCTCACGCAAAAACGGCGAGCAAGCCAGCACTTCCTCGGGACGCGGATTGCGGTTTCCCGGCGGGCGGCACTTAAGCACGTTGGCAATGTAGACGTCTTCGCGTTTGAGCCCCGCCAGCGACAAAATGCCGTTGAGGTCCTCGCCTGCCGCCCCCACAAAGGGCTCGCCCTGCAAATCCTCATTACGGCCCGGCGCCTCGCCAATAAACATCACGCGAGCGCGGGGGTTTCCCACGCCAAACACGATGTTGTGGCGCGACTGGTAAAGCTGGCAAAGGTGACAATCGCCCAGAACGGCCTCGATCTCCTCGAGTGCGACCTCACGCGGCGCCTGATGGCTATGGCCGGGAATGTGCATGACGCCCATAGCGACTCCTACACGTAGACCTTGTCGAGACGCATACCAAAGCCGCAAGCGACCTCGTAGTTAATCGTGCCGCGTAGGCGCGCCATCTCGTCCATGGTAATCTCGGCATCTCCATCGCGGCCGACAATGATCATCTCGTCACCGTACTCGGCCTCGGGAATCTCATGCGCCGGGTTGGACTGAATGGCGACCATAAACTGGTCCATGCAGATATTGCCCACCTGACGCACACGCTCGCCGCGATACAGCACGTCCATACGATTGGAAAGCGTACGCGAAAGGCCATCGGCATAACCGATCGGAAGGGTGCAGATCTGAACGCGCGTGCGCGGTACGCGGTAGGTAAAGCCGTAGCCCACGCCCTCGCCCATCGCAGGATGCGCCACACGCGTCACACGCGCGTGGACGCTCATGACGGGATCAAGCTGCATCACGCGACCACTCAGCTCACATGGCTGCAGACCATACAAACCGATGCCGGCACGAATCATGTCAAAGTGCATTGAAGAATCGAGCATCGAGGACGGCGTATTGGCACAATGCACGATACCGCATTCAAAACCTGCGTCCTTAATGGCCTGAACGGCCTCGGTAAAACGCTGGCACTGCAGCTTGTAGTCCCAACCCGAAGGTTCATCGGCCGTGGCAAAGTGCGTAAATACGCCGTCGCACTGGATGCCGCGATGGAAACTGATGCCGCGTACAAAGTCGAGCACCTGTGTGTAGTGAACGCCGATACGATTCATGCCCGTCTCGATGGCAAGATGGTACTTGCCCACCTTGCCCGCCGCGACGGCGCATTCGCCATACGCAAGAGCAAAATCGGACGTATAGACCGAGGGCATGATATCGAATTCGAGCAATGCAGGAATAGCCTCGATAGGCGGCTCACTTAGAATCAGAATGGGCTTAGTAATCCCGCCCTGACGGAGCCCAACGCCCTCGTTGACCGTCGCCACGGCAAACATGTCGGCACCGGCCGAATACATGATCTTGGCACACTCAACAGCTCCATGACCATAAGCATCGGCCTTGACCACGCAGCACAGGCGCTGACGCGGATTCAACAAGTTCTTATAGGCCCTCGTGTTGCGACGGAGCGCCCCGCGGTCGATCTCGACCCAGGACCAGCGCGTCAAATCGGCTTTATTCATGATTAGTCATCCGACCCTTCGTCCATGATTCCCAGATCTTCGAGCGCATCCTTTGCCGCCAGCTCCATGGCAGGACCGATCAAGTCGATAAGATCGGTCGCGATAACGCTCTTCTCACCATACTCCGTCGCCGCAGCAAAACCGGCGTAGCTGTGAAGTGCGACGGCGTACGAATACAGCAGCTCCCAACGATCCATCTCGTCGCGCATGGTGGCAAGCGTGCCGGCCAAAATACCCGCGAGAACATCACCAGAACCGGCAGTTGCCAGAGAAGCCGGACCCGAGAGTGGCAGCAGCACGCGCTCAACGCCACAGATAGCCGTCGTCGGCCCCTTGGCTATGACCACCAGATTGTCGGAGCCTGCAGCCCAGACAACCTTCTGCGCAGCTGCAATCGCGGTACCAAGGTCGTTCACCTCGTCACCGGCAACCAGACGCGAAAGCTCACGATAGTGCGGCGTCATAACCAACGGCTGCTCGCGACGATACATCTCGGGGTTACTATCAATACCGTCAATGGCAATCTTAGCAAGGCAGTTGAGTGCATCGGCGTCCAAAATTAGCGGTACATCAAGCTCGAGCAAGCCCGAAACCACCTGCATAGCGCCGGCAGACGTCGTCATACCGGGACCGCACAGCACGCAGCTGTACTTCTTTGCGATCTCGCACACCGTCATGCGCGCAGCGGCGCCAAAGGATCCGCGGGAATCAGACGGAATAGCAAAGACGGGAATCGAAGGAAGTGCCATGCGAATGAGATTAGCGCAGGCGTCAGGAGCCGCGACTGCCACGTAACCAGCACCCGCGCGAGCTGCAGACTTGGCCGCCATAATGGCAGCACCAGGATATTGCGCAGATCCGGCGACAATAAGCACAGAGCCACGGGAATACTTATCGATATTCGATGGTAGCGGAGCAAAGTAATCAACTAAGTCACCGGGCTCGACAATCTCGGCGGCGTGGTCGACATCATCGATGACTTCGTCAAGACGGTCGTAAAGATTGCCGCAGATCAAATCGCCAGCATACTCAGGGCCATCAGCGCTATACAGGCCAATCTTGGGCGCAATCATCGTCACCGTGCGCTCGGCACGAATGCAGTCGTCATCAACAACGCCCGTCTCGGCATTCAGGCCCGAGGGGACATCAATGGATACGACACAATCGGCGCATTCATTGACCGTAGGAATCCAAATGGAGAACGGCGCACGCAGATTCCCGTGGAAACCGGTACCAAAAATGGCATCGACAACAACATCGGCCTTATCGATCAAAACCTCGAGTTCGTCACGCGAGGGACCGACGCAAACGTGCACATCGCGGCCGGCAGTTCGACGAGCAACATGACGTGCCAGAGCAGCAGGAATCTCATCCGGCTCAACCGGAGAAACGATATCCACGTCCACACCCTTGTGGCTCAGGATATCGGCGGCAACCCAACCGTCGCCGCCATTATTACCAAAACCGACCAGAACGAGAACCCGATCGGGATTGAGCTTCAAGACCTCGTTGGCGGCAAACTCACCCGCTAGCTCCATAAGCTCGGCCTTCGAAGTCCCTTCGCGTTCGATGATATCCTCGAGACGAACGACTTCTTCGGTACTCAAAACCGGTTTCATCTATGCTCCTAGCGTATCTTGCGAAGCATCGCCCAGGTGCTCCGTCAATGCTGAATTCTGCAGCTGCTCAAGCTCATCTAAAACAGAGCGAGCCTCTTTAAATGTCTGCGCTACGCGTTTCTTGGTACTCACCTTTTCCTCTTTTGGCTTAGGCCGAGCATCTTCGGTAATCGCGATGGCATTCGCAACGGCTAAGTCTCCTGTAAGCGTAATGGAAAGAGCGACCTCAACAACACCCAGCTCTTGAGCGATCTCGAGAGCACGGCCAGAAAGCAGCGCCTTCGGCTTGCCGAGTTTATCACGCGTAACCGAAACATCCTTGCGACCAACGCCTTGAGTAAAACCCGTGCCGAGAGCTTTAAGTACCGCCTCGCGCGAAGCAAAGCGGCTGGCATAGTGAGCAGCGGGACGCGATGATGCATCACAATACGCACGCTCTTCTTCGGTAAACACACGCCGAGCAAACGACGGCGTCTTTTCAAGAATTGATTTCATACGGGAAATCTCGACGATATCAACCCCGATACCAGCTTCAGCCATGTTCACCTCCATATCGCACAGACTAAGTTATTGTAGCCCGTTCACAGAAGATGCGACAAACGAGGGTTATAAAACACAGCTACTATGTGAGACAAAAGCCCGTAAACGCAAAAAAGGGGGAGGCCGCGAGGCCTCCCCCTTCTTCGATTCAGGCGTACG
>JAJXHK010000014.1 GCA_021639365.1 Collinsella aerofaciens | reverse complement strand
TGTGACCTCCCGGTTATCAGCCGGACGCTCTAACCAACTGAGCTACAGGTCCATCGCGCAAGGGATATATTAGACGAGTCGTTACGCGCGCGTCAACAACTTTTTTGAAAAACTTTGGGGGTTGTTCGCCCCGGTCGCGCGGTGGCATGTGAAGTCGCCTGCTCGGACAGTCCTGACTCGCACGGAGAGCACATTAAGTGCTCTCCGGCTCGTGCGGAACTCGCGATCGACTTCACATGCCGCCGCGCGACCGGGGCGAACGCGAGTCCCAAGGTTGTCAAAAAAGCGGTCGGCGCGCAGTGCGCCGACCGCCGATATATGGGGTCTGATATTTTCTACCAGCCGATTCCTCTTACTCGTCGAGGAGATCCTCTGGCATGTCGTTACCGTCGCCTAGGTCGACTGGGGCCTCTTCGGTTTCGGCTGCGGCCTCGGCGCCTTCGCCTTCGGGCTTTTCCTTGGCGGCCGTCATGCGGGCTACGGCGCATACGCGGTCGTTGTCGTCGACGGTCATCATCTTGACGCCCTGGGTAGCGCGGCCAGTCTGGCTAATCTCATCGGTCTTGACGCGAATGACCGTCGCGCCCTCCGTCACGATGAACAGCTCGTGCTGCGGGCCCACCGTCTTCATGGCCGCGAGGTTACCCTTACGCTCGGTCATTTGGATGGTGTAGACGCCCTGGCCGCCGCGATTCTGCTCCGGGTAGTCCGCGACCGGCGTGCGCTTGCCGTAGCCGCGCTCGGTGATGACGAATAGATCGCCGTTGCCGTTAGTGACTTCCATGCCCAGAACGCTCACGCCGTCCTTCATACCGATACCGCGAACGCCGCTGGTATCGCGGCCGGTGGCGCGCACCTGCTCCCCGGAGAACATGATCGCCTTGCCCGCGGTGGTGGCCAGGATAATCTTGTCGCCCTCGCGCACGCGGCGCACGTTCAGCAGCGCGTCGTCGTCACGCAGGTTGATAGCGATCAGGCCGTCGCGACGGCTGCGGTCATATGCGCTCATCACGGTCTTCTTGACCATGCCGCCCTTGGTGGCAAACATCAGGTACTCGTCGGCAGGGAACTCACGGCAGCTGATGACACTCGCGATCTTCTCGCCCTCCTCGAAGGGCAGCAGGTTGACGATCGCGGTACCGCGCGCCTGGCGCGTACCCACCGGCAGCTCGTGCACCTTCAGGCGATAGACCTTGCCCTTGCTCGAGAAGAACAGCACGTACTCGTGCGTGGACGCGATGAACATCTCGTCGATGACATCGTCCTCTTTGAGGTTGACGCCCGACACGCCCTTGCCGCCGCGCTTCTGGGCGCGGTAGGCGGCCACCGGGATGCGCTTGACGTAGCCGGTGTGGGTGATGGTCACGACCATGTCCTCGTCAGCAATGAGGTCCTCGACATCCAGGTCCTTCTCGACATGGCTGATCTCGGTGCGGCGCTTATCGCCGAACTTCTTGGAGATCTCGCGCATCTCTTCCTTGATGACGCCCAGGATCTTCTCCTCGTGCGCCAACAGGTCCTCGTAGTAGGCGATGGCGCGGCGCAAACCGTCCAGCTCTTCCTGAATCTTGTCGCGCTCCAGGCCGGTCAGGCGGCGCAGCTTCATCTCGAGGATGGCCGTGGTCTGCTCGGGCGTAAAGCCAAAGCGCTCGATCAGGCGGCTGCTGGCCTCGGAATCGGTCTGCGAGGAGCGGATGATGCTGATGACCTCGTCGATATGGTCGAGAGCCATCAGGTAGCCCTCGAGGATATGCGCGCGGGCCTGGGCCTTCTTAAGGTCGAAGCGGGTGCGGCGGGTGACGACGTCGACCTGGTGATCGATGTAGTGCTGCAGCATCTCGCGCAGGCTCAGGCATTTGGGAACGCCGTTGACGAGCGCCAGGTTGTTGGCGCCGAAGGTCGTCTGCAGCGAGGTGTACTTATACAGGTTGTTGAGCACGACCTGCGGAATGACGCCCTTCTTGAGCTCGATGACCAGACGGATGCCCTTCTGGTTGGACTCATCGCGCATGTCCGAGATGCCCTCGATGCGCTTGTCGTTGACGAGCTGGGCGATCTTCTCCTGCAGGGTGCCCTTGTTGACCATGTAGGGAATCTCGGTAAAGATCAGGCGGTTGCGGCCGGTCTTGGTGGATTCCACGTGGGCCTTGGCGCGCACGGTAATGGAGCCGCGGCCGGTCTCGTAGCTCTGCTTAATGCCGGCGCTGCCCATGATGATGGCGCCGGTGGGGAAGTCCGGACCGGGCATGATCTGCATGAGCTCGTCGACAGTGGCGTCGGGATTATCGATCAGGTAGCAGGTGGCCTCAATCGCCTCGGTGAGGTTGTGCGGGGCGATGTTGGTGGCCATGCCGACGGCGATGCCCTGGCTGCCGTTGACCAGCAGATTGGGGAAGCGCGCGGGCAGCGCCTGAGGCTCGGCGAGCGATTCGTCGTAGTTGGGCTGCCAGTCGACGGTATCCTTCTGCAGGTCACGCAGCAGCTCCATGGCGGGCTTTGCCAGGCGGCTCTCGGTGTAACGCATGGCAGCGGCGCCGTCGCCGTCGATGTTGCCGAAGTTGCCGTGGCCGTCGATGAGCGGCGTGCGCATGGAGAACCACTGCGCCAGGCGAACCATTGCCTCGTAGACCGCGGAGTCACCGTGCGGATGGTACTTACCGATAACTTCGCCGACCGTCCAAGCGGACTTCTTGTGCGGACGGTTGGGGTAGATGCCGCTCTCGTTCATCGCGTACAGGATGCGGCGGTGCACCGGCTTTAAGCCGTCGCGCACGTCCGGCAGGGCGCGCGCCGTGATGACCGACATCGAATACTCGATAAATGACTGCTTCATCTCGCGGCCAAACTCCGAAATCTGGAGCTGGCCGCCGTTTATATCCTCGCCGGCCGAGGCGCCACGATCGACTTCGCCAAAGCTCTCCTCGAGCTCACCGTCGTCGTCCTCTTCCTCATCATCATCGGCATCGGGGTTATAGGCGTCAGGATCGCCGTCCTCGCCCTGCTCAGCACGGGCAAGCAGGCGCTTCAGATCGTCGGGCATGCCGGCATCGCCGGCCTCGCCCATACCCTCGTTATTGTTGGTATCGTCTGCCACGTTACCTCCTCATGGTTTGCGTGGTCCATTAGTTCCCTGCCACGGAGACGGCTTTTCCAGGTGCCGCAGATTCGCTCGAAAGAGGAGGGAAGCGTACTTGGGTACGCGACCGACGATTGAGGGCGAAGGTGCGGTGGCTGGGAAAGCCGAACAGGTTAGGCGTCTAAGAAGCGTGCATCATGCGCATGCTTCTCGATGTACTCGCGGCGATAGCCGACCTCGGAGCCCATCAGCTCGCGCACGGCGCGGTCTGCCACCACGGCATCCTCGATCGACACGCGCTGCAGGATGCGGGTCTTGGGATCCATCGTCGTCGAGGCGAGCTGCTTGGGGTCCATCTCGCCCAGACCCTTGTAGCGCTGGACGGTATAGCCCTTGCGCTTCTTGGTGATCTTGCCATCCTTGGCCTTGCTGTCTTCGTCGTTATCGTCGGGGTTCAGGCCCAGACTCTGGATGGTGTCGCGCAGGATCTCGTCTTCGGGCTGGCGGCCGTTGGGATACACGTAGTGGATCTTGTTGCGCACCTTAATGCCAAAGATGGGCGGACAGGCAACATAGACGTAGCCGGCATCGATCAGCGGACGCATGTACTTGTAGAAGAACGTCAGCAGCAGGATGCGGATGTGCGCACCGTCGACGTCTGCATCGGTCATGATGATGATCTTGTGGTAGCGCGCCTTGGTGATATCGAAGTCGCCGCCGTCGCCGGCACTCGTCGTGACGCCGCAGCCGATCGCGGTAATCAGCGACTGGATGGTGTCACTCGAGAACGCGCGATGGTCACCAACGCGTTCGACGTTTAGAATCTTGCCGCGCAGGGGCAGAATCGCCTGGATGTCTCGGCGACGGCCGTCCTTGGCCGAACCGCCTGCCGAGTCGCCCTCTACGATGAAGAGCTCGGTCAGCTCGGCATCGCGCACCGAGCAGTCAGCGAGCTTACCGGGCAGGGACGCCGTCTCGAGCAGGCTCTTGCGGCGGGTCGCCTCGCGCGCCTTGCGGGCGGCGTTTCGCGCCTTGCAGGCCTGTTGCGCCTTCTTGACGATCTCGCGGGCGGGCTTGGGATGCTCCTCCAAGTAATCGGCGAGGCCGTCGGTCACGATCTTGAGCGTGAGCGCGCGCATATAGGAGCTACCGAGCTTGGCCTTGGTCTGGCCCTCAAACTGCGGATCGGGCAGCTTGACCGAGATAACGGCCGAAAGGCCCTCGCGCACATCGTCGCCGGTCAGGTTGGCGTCTTTTTCCTTGAGCAGGTTCTGTTTGCGCGCGTAGTCGTTGATCACGCGGGTGAGCGCGGTGCGGAAGCCCTCAAGGTGCATGCCGCCCTCGGGAGTGTAGATGTCGTTGGCAAACGACATGACGTTCTCGCCGTAGCCGCTATTCCACTGCAGGGAAACCTCGACCTCGCCCATCTTGGCCACAGGCGCGTCCGGGTCCGATTTGCCCTCGATGTAGATGGGCTCCTTAAAGGCCTCGGGGACGTCCTTGCCCTCGTTGAGGAACTTGACGAAGTCGATGATGCCGCCCTCGTAGCAAAACTCCTCCACGTGGGGAGTCGCCTCGCGCTCGTCGGTCAGCACGATCTTGAGGTTCTTATTGAGGAACGCCGTCTCCTGCAGACGGTTGTGCAGCGTATCGAAATCGTAGATGCAGGTCTCGAAGATCTCGTCGTCGGGCCAGAAGGTGACGGTGGTGCCCGTCGAATCCGAGGTGCCCACGACCTCCATCTTCTTGACGGTCTTGCCGCGCGAGAACTCCATCTCGTAGGTGTTGCCATCGCGACGGACCTGAACGACCACGCGCTTGGACAGTGCGTTGACGACGGAGATGCCCACGCCGTGCAGGCCGCCCGAGACCTTATAGGCCGAGTTATCGAACTTACCGCCGGCATGCAAGATCGTCATAACGACCTCGAGCGTCGGGATCTTTTTAACAGGGTGCTCGTCGACGGGGATGCCGCGCCCGTTGTCGACGACCGTGATGGAGTTGTCGGCGTGGACCGTCACCTGGATCTCGGTGCAGAAACCGGCCATGGCCTCGTCGACGGAGTTGTCAACGATCTCCCACACCAGGTGATGCAGACCGCTGGCGCTCGTCGAGCCGATATACATGCCCGGGCGCTTACGAACGGCCTCGAGACCTTCGAGGATCTTAATCTCGCCGCCATCGTAATCGTTTTCGTTTGCCACACGTCCTCCTTCAGTCAAGAAAATGTGTACAGCCTTACTAGTTTATCGTAAAAAAATACCCTCGGGAACGAGGGTATTTGGCTCTACAAGGCCACCAGATGCGATTTAAGGCTCTTTTTTGCTTTGCACGCCCTTGGCCCACTCGGCACTGGCTCTCATGGCATTCTCGAGGGCCTCGCGCAGTTTTTGGTCTTCGATGGGCGCCACTTGGCGCTCGATCTCGGTACGCTCGGCCTCACTTAGGTCGGCGTGCGGGGCCGGCGGTCGCTCGGTCGGCGCCGGGCGCAGGCGTTCCTTGGCGGCGGGCGGTGTGTGACCGGGCGCGGTGGTTTTGAACACCAGGCCGTCCACATGCGCACCGGCGCGCTCCATGCGTGCGCGGATGATCTCGCGCAACAGCGTCATTTCCTGCGTCCACGAGGGCGAGTCGAGATATACCAGCAGCTCATTGGACTCGGGCAGGTAGCGCAGTCCCGTCACATGCCGCCCCTCGCGCGTGCCCGAGCACACCGCGTTCCATGCGCGATAGACCGTGCGCGACTCCTCGGCGGCCTCCATCTGCGCACGGCGCTTAGGCGTTGCAGCCGCCAGGATGCGCTGGCGCTCTGCGTTCAAAAACCCGCTGAAGGCGACCGTCTCGCTCTCGCGCTCGTAATTAGCACGTCTCACCCATGCTCACCACCTTGGCTCGATCAAGCAGGTCATCGGTAAAGTACCCCAGGTTGGTCGTAGTTATGACCGTCTGGATATCATCGCCGATCAGCCGCAGGAAAGCGCCGCGACGCTCGCCGTCGAGCTCGCTCATCACGTCGTCCAAAAGCAGCAGTGGGGCGGTGCCCAGGACATCGCGAGCCACGGCAACCTCGGCCACCTTCCAGGACAGCACCAGTGTACGCTGCTGTCCTTGGCTGGCAAATGAACGGGCGGAGCGACCCGCCACGGTAAACTCAATCTCGTCGCGATGCGGTCCCACCAACGTCACGCCGCGGCGAATTTCCTCGTCGGCGTGCTCATCAAGGGCAGCCAGCATGCGCTCGTACGCCCAGCCCTTCAGCTCTTCGCGATCCTCGACCTGGGGCAAATCCCCCAGCGTGGACGCATAGGTCACGCTGGCGGCCTCACCGGACGCCACTTGCCCGTAGGCAGTGTGCACATGGCCCGCCAGCCGGTCGAGCAGGGCCAACCGGTGCACGAGCAGGGCCGAGCCCGCGCGGGCAATCGAATCGTTCCACGCGCCGAGCATCTCGCGGCAGCACCAAGTCTCCTTGAGCAAGGCGTTACGCTGGGTCACGCAGCGCCCATAGGTGCTCGCAAGATCGGCATAGCGTGCGCTCAGCTGCATGCCAAAGTCATCGAGGGCGGCGCGGCGCACACTGGCGCCTCGCTTAACCATGTCCAGATGGTCGGGGCAAAACAGCACGCTCGGCAGAACCCCGCGCACACCGGCGGCAGAGCATCTCTTACCGTTGCGGCTAAACGAGCGCTTACCGTCCTCCGCGCTCAATCCCATATCAAGCACGCGGCCGTCGCCCTCGAGCCTCAGCTCGATCTTGCACGAGCCCACGCCGTCATGGACGAGCTCGGCTGCGGTCGGATGCCTAAACGAGGCGCCGCTCGTCAGCAGCTGCAGCGCCTCTATGAGATTGGTCTTTCCCGCCGCGTTGGGTCCCGCAAGTATCGTCACGCCCTCGTCCAGGGCAAGGCGATAACTATCGAAGCTGCGGTAGTGCGCGACGGAAAGATCGCGGGCGAACATGGTCATGGCGCAGCGCTAGATGCGGACCGGCATGACCAGGTACAGGTAGTTGATCTTATCGTAGGACTTAAAGATGCCCGCCTGCGAGTAGCTCTTGAGCTCCAGCGTGATCTCCTTCTCCTTGGACAGGGCATTGAGGCAGCCGAAGATGTAATGGTAGTTGAAGGCGATGGTACCCGACTCGCCCTCGGCCTCGACATCGATCGTCTCCTGCGCAAGGTCCTGGTCATTGGAAATGGAGGACAGGCCCATCTGCCCGTTCTCGACATCGATCTCGAACTTGACGGCGGGGTTGGCGCTCGCGATAACGGCCACGCGCTTGAGGGCGGCGTTAAAGGCGGCGACGTCGATCTTGACGCTCGTCACGCACGAATCGGGGATGAGCTGCTTGTAGTTGGGGTACACGCCCTCGATGCGACGCGACACGTAGGTGGTGTTGCCGGCCTCGAAGACGACCTGGGTGTCGGTAGCCCCGATCATGATGGTCGCTTGGCTGGCCATGATGTTCAGCGCGTCGTTAAAGGCGTCAGCCGGAACGTTGAGCTCAAAGGAGCCCTCGAGGGTCGAGGTCTCGACCTGCGTATCGCACACGGCCAAGCGGAAGGAATCGGTCGCTACCAGGCGTACGGTGTTGTTCTCGACCTTCATGTGCACACCGCCCAGGATGGGGCGAGCCTTGTCGGTCGAGGTGACGCGCCACACGCGGCCGACCATTTCGGACAAGACATCGGTCGGCAGCTCCACGGCACTCTCGATGGCATAGGCCGGAAACTCGGGGAAGTCATTGGCATCGAGCGTGTTCAGCCTAAAAGAGCTCTTCTCGCAACCAATCAGCACCTGGCGCTCGGACAGCTCAAAGGTGACCGGGGCATCGGGGAGGGTCTTGGTGATATTGGAGAGCATCTTACAGGGAATAACCATCTCGCCCTCTTCTTCGACATGCGCCGCGATGCGATGACGGATCGAGATGGTGTAGTTAGAGGTCTGGAATTCCAAGATGCCGTCTTGGGCCTTAACGAGCACGCCCGACAGGATGGGGAGGGTGGATGCCGAAGCGACACCCTTCATAACGACGCCGATGGCTTGTGTAAGCGAGCTCTGGCTGACGGTGAACTTCATCTTTTAATACCTTTCTATAGATATAAATATCTTAATAATAGTAATAGCACTGACGAAACTGTTGATTACTCCCAAAGACGCAGGTCAGACCCAGAAAGAGAATCGACAGCAACCTGTGTGCAACAGGGGTGGTTTTCCACGTTCAAAACCTGCGCAAAACTTTTCATCACCGCGGGTTGGGTTTTAGACACCTTATGCCCGTGGTTTCGACAAGTTTTCAACAGGTGTCTCTATTTCCCTACGAGCGCAGTGTAATTTTATCGCGCAGCGACTTGAGGTCTTCGGTGACGGTGCGGTCTTCCTGGATCATCTTCTGGACCTTTTTGTAGCTCGTGCTGACGGTCGAGTGGTTGCGGTTGCCAAATTCGGCGCCCACCGCCGTGGTCGTCATCTCGCACATCTCGATGGCCAGATAGATGGCAATATGGCGTGCTTTGGCGATATTGGCGTTGCGACGCGGGCCGATGAGCTCCTCGTGCGTCACGCCGTACTGCTCTTCGATGACGGACTGAACCGTCTGGACGTTGATCTTTTTGGCCGATGTGTCGAAGTACTGGCTGGCGATGGCGTCGATATCGTCAAAGGTGAGCTCCCCGCCCTCGCGCTCGCGGTCGCCCGCCTCGCCGGCGCAGCGCTCGCAGAAGCTCTCGAGCTCGCGGATGTTGGTGCCCGAGACCTCGGCCATGTGTTTAAAGTGCTCGTCGGTCAGGTGCCCGCCGTCGCCCCCATAGGCCGCCAGCAGCGAGTCGTCGCCTGCCTCGGGAGCGGCGACGATGGTGTTCTCGTAATAGCGCTGCAAGATCTTGTATTTCATCTCGTAGCTGGGCTCTGCGACCAGGCAGAGCATGCCGGCGTTGAAGCGGCTGGTCAGACGCTCGTCCATGCTCAGGTCCTTGGGGGCGCGGTCTGCCGCGATGACGACCTTCTTGTTGTTGCGGATGAACTCGTCCATGAGCTGGAAAAAGTAGTCCACGCTCGCGCGCTTGCCGATGATGTTTTGGATGTCATCGATGATGAGCACGTCCACGCCGTGGTACGCCTGCATGATGGGGGCGTTGCTCTTCTTTTGGCGGTCGAACTCGGTCATCAGATCGTCCAGATATGCCTGGGAGTTGGCATACTTGACCTTGATCTCGGGCGACTTCTCGGCGAGTTCGTTTTTGATTGCAAGCAGCAGGTGCGTCTTGCCCAGGCCCGATTTGCCGTAGATGAACAGTGATGTGCACGTGCCGCGCTCGTCCGCGAGGGCGGCAAACTTGAGTGCCGAGCGATAGGCATGGCTGTTCTCGGGGCCGTAGACAAAGTTCTCAAAGGTAAATTTTGAGTTCGCGGCGAGCGGGGCTCCATCCGTATTTTGCTCGGCCGGTACGGTCGGTGCCGGCATGGGTGAAGCGGGGGTCGCAGCTTGCGTGGACTTAGTCGGCGCTCCGCCCTTCATCTGGTTCATCATGCGACGAAAATCATCGGCCGAGAGCGTGTTCTTGATTGCAATGCCCGAATCCGCGCCCGCCGCTGCGTCGTGAGCGATCGGCATGTGCGTGACGGGTGCGTTCGTTGACGTCGCCGCCGCGGTCGGCAACGGTGCCATGGTTTCACGGGAAACATCGCTGTGCTGGTGCTCGATTGTCGGCACGTCGCCTGCGGAGGCCGGCACCGCCGGGGAAGCAGCGGGAGCAGCGCCGGGCACCGTCGCGGCACCGGATTCGGCCGTTGCGCCTTGCGGTGCCGCGATGTCGAGCGCAATCGGTGCAAAGGCGATTTCTTCCAGATAGGCCTCAATGGTCGGCTGATGCTTTTTGAGCTGCGCGATGGCAAAGCGCGAGGGGGCCTCAATCGTGAGCGTATCTTCGGTCAGGCTTATGGCGCGCGATTGCCCCAGCATGTTGATGAGGCGTGCATCTTGGCCGTCGCGCTGGCAAAAGGCGATGGCATCCCCCAGGATGATGCTTGCTTCCTCGTCCACTGTCTCTCCCGTTCTTTAGCTCTGAGCTCGCACGCGAGCGGTGCCGAGTTCGGTCAGATGGTATTTCTGGCCATGCTTGATGACCAAGCCGGCCTGCGCCAAGTCATTGAGCGTGCGTGACCAAGTGGGGGCCGAGTTTCCAAACGCCCTCGCCAGATCGGTAGCACCGCACGCTTGATTTTGCGCCAGATAGCCCAGCGCGGCGTTGCCGCGATCGCTTACGAACACGTCCGGTTGTGGCTGCGCATACTGATTTGCTGCATTAGGATACATCATTTGAGCTGCTGGTTGTTGAGAACTCTGCATTGGCGGCATTTGCTGTTGAAAACTTTGAGGCCACTGTTGGTAAGGCTGCGGAGGCATCTGCTGGGCCCAGGGGTTGTACTGCTGCTGCGGCATCTGCTGGTACGGCTGCTGATATCCCTGCTGGTACTGCTGCGGGAACTGCTGGCCATACCCCAGTGGCGGCATCTGCTGATATGGATATCCCTGCTGGTACGGCTGATAGCCCATTTGCTGGCCACCCGGTGCCCCCGTCGCCTGCTGCATTGCTGCTGCATCCTGATCCGCCAGCGGCATGGCCTCTGGCGCGTTTGGCGGCATCGACATCGATGCCGCCTGGGGCTCTTGTGTGGGAAGCATTCCGGGCTGCTGCATCTGTCCCACGGGGCGCTGCATCTGTTGCGTTGCCATGGGCTGCTGCGCAAAAGCTCCCGGCAGGGGATATGTGGGCTGCTCCGTCTCGGGCCGCACGGCAGCACCGCGTCCGCCGGCACGCTCTATTTCCTGCACGCGTTTAGGGTCCAGGCTTACCGTAACCACGGTGCCGTTGCCCATGTTGTCCTCGATGGACACGGCCCCGCCGGCGTTTTCCAAATACTCCTGCACCATGGGAAACCCTGCTCCGGTTCCACGGATATAGCGCTTCATCTTGCTGTTTGCGCTGGTAACGCCAAAGTCGAAAGCGCGCTCCTTGTCGTCGATGCCGGGTCCTTGATCAGCAAAGCGGATGGTGTCTCCGCCGTCCAGAATCGAGATGATGGGCTCGGCAAAGTGCGCGTGGATAAAGTTTTCGACAATCTCGCGGATGACCATGAGCGAGATATGGCCACCCTGTTCTTTCATGCACTGGTAGACGGTGTTGGTCGTCTCTTCCAAATACGTGCGGACATCTTGTGGATCAATGACGATCACACGCGGTGTCGACAGCATGTCGTCATAGACGGCGATGCGCGCGGCGTACATGGCTTTTGGCGCCTGCGTGGTCGTCTGCTCGCCTTCCTCACGCTCTTCGCGCACGCCGGTGATGTGCTCGTTGTCGGGTGCCGGGTCTCCGGAATCGACCATGGTGTAAAAGTCGTCAGACATGCCGCTCGCAATCTTTCAAAAGGTTTCGAACAAATAGTAGCTCACCGTGCAATGTTTCTCATCTTTCGACAACTTTTCAAAACCTGTTGAAAACTTTGGAAAACGGACGAAAAGTTCTCAACATTGCCAACATGACCTGTTGAAAACTCGATGAAATATCGTGAAAAGTTGCCATGCACCGCTAAATCGAGCTCGGCTTATGGGGGAACCGTGTGAACTGCGCAACCTTTTACCTTTGATTTCTTGACATTTGAACATTGATTTCCCTACAATCTTCAAGCTCACGTGTCTATATCTGCGTCCGCGCCCCCGCGGACACTCGAAATGCAGCAGGAGGAACTTAAGATGAAGCGTACGTATCAGCCTAATAAGCGTAAGCGTGCCAAGACCCATGGCTTCCGTGCCCGTATGGCCACTAAGGGTGGTCGTGCCGTGCTCGCCCGTCGTCGCGCCAAGGGCCGCAAGCGTCTCACTGTCTAGCAGCGATACACACATCTCGCATGAAGACTATTAAGTCTCGGCAAGATTTCGAGCATGTGTTCAGTCAGGGGCGTCGTTTCAATCACCCTCTGATTCGAATGACCATATGTGAATCGGTTGGCGAAGGCGACTCCGGAAGGGTCGCCTTCGTTGGTGCTAAACGGCTCGGTTGTGCTGTCGTGCGCAACCGTTCTAAGCGTGTGATGCGCGAGGCCGCCCGCAGCTGTGGATTTCCCGTTGCGGGTTATGACATCATCTTGTTCGCAACTCCCAAGACGAGGGTTTCCTCGCCGCAGGAGATGGACAATGCATTGCGTTCGCTTATGAAACGCGCCGGCGTTGCCGGGGAGGAGCGATGAGCAATCACGTTTTGCGACGTGTTGCCATCGCTCCTATTCGCATATATCAACAGGTTATTTCGCCCTTATTGCCTGACGCCTGCATTTATTACCCAACGTGCTCGCAATACGCCGTCCAGGCGATTGAGAAGTACGGTGTTTTGAGAGGCTGCTGGCTTGCCGTGAGGCGCATCGTTCGCTGCAATCCCCTGCACGTCGGCGGTTATGACCCTGTGCCCTAGCGGGCACTCGCTATCGGAGGAAAACTTACATGTGGGATTGGATCGTTAACATCCTTTTCGAGCTGCTCAAGCTCATCCAGACCTTTGCGGTCGACTGGGGCCTGTCCATCATCATCCTGGTGGTCATCATCCGTCTGCTGCTGACGCCGCTTATGCTCAAGTCGACTAAGTCGACGGCTCGTATGCAGGTGCTGCAGCCCAAGATGCTCGAGATTCAGGAGCGCTATGCCGACGATCCCCAGCGTCAGGCCGAGGAGATGCAGAAGTTCTACAGTGAGAACAAGTTCAACCCGATGGCTGGTTGTCTGCCGCTGTTGATTCAGATGCCTGTCCTATTCGCCCTCTTTACGCTGCTGCGTAACCTGCCGGACTACTTTAACGACGGCACGTTCTCGTTCTTTAATATTCTGCCCGACCTGACCACCACGCCGAGTGCCTCCTTTGCCGATGGCTTTATGGTCGCGCTGCCTGCGCTGGTCTGCCTGATCCTGTTCGCTGTCCTGACCCTGATTCCGCAGCTCTATATGTCGCGCAACCAGACCGGCCAGCAGGCTCAGAGCATGCGTATGATGGCCGTTGTCATGACGGTCATGATGCTTTGGATGGGCTGGAGCCTTCCCGTTGGTGTTCTGCTGTACTACGACGTCTCGTCTGCTTGGCAGGTTATCCAGCAGATTTTTGTGACGCAGAAGGTCATCGACAAGGCGAAGGCCGATGAGGAGGAGCGTCTTAAGAACGCGCCACTGCAGGTTGAGGTCACTCGTCGCGAGAAGAAGCCGCGCCCGCACAAGAAGAAGTAGTGGGATATCAATCTAATTTAGGTACCTAACTTTTGGAGTACGTTATGTCTGAAGAGATCATCGAGGATATGCTTGAGGAGGTTGCCCCGCAGGTCGCGGGCGATTATCCCGAGATTGCACAGCGCTACAAGGCCGGTGAAGAGCTGACCGATGAGGAGCTCGACACTATTGCCGATGTTGCGATTTCCATCCTGCGTTCCATCCTTTCGCACTTCGATGCCGCCAACTCTCCTATCGATGAGTATGAGGGCGACGAGGGTGAGCTGATTTTGGATGTAACGGCTCCCGACCTTGCTGTTCTCATTGGCCGTCATGGTCGCACCCTTGATGCCCTTCAGGTTATGTTCTCATTGCTGGTGAGCCGCAAGCTCGGCTTTAGGTATCCGGTTGTAGTGGACGTCGAGGGATACAAGAGCCGCCGTCAGGACAAGGTTGCCTCCATGGCTCAGTCTGCTGCCGAGCGTGCCATCCGCACTCATAAGAGTGTTTCGCTTCCGCCCATGAATGCCTACGAGCGCCGACTGGTTCACATTGCACTTCGTGGCAATGACGCCGTCGATACTCATTCTGAGGGTTCTGACCCCGATCGCCATGTGGTGATTGTTGCTCGATAATCTACTCGAGCTTATGCTAAGGGGACGTGGTTTCCACGTCCCCTTTTTTTTGTCAAAAGTTCTCGATACACTGATTTTTGTCAGAAAGGAGCTTTCGTTGTTAGTACTTACTGATCAGCAGGCTGACGAGATGTTGAGTCGTCTAACTTCCTATTGCAAAGAGTATTCCTTGAGCGTAACTGATGTTGAGCTGAGGAAATGTATTCAGCATTTGGATTTGGTTCTGGAAACAAATAAGACAACCAATCTCACCCGTATTCTTAACATAGAAGATGCTGCGGTACTACATATCCTCGACTCTCTTGTTTTGCTCCCTTATATCAATAAGGCTCCTGAGGGAGCTTTGCTCGATATGGGAACAGGTGCGGGCTTCCCTGGTATTCCTTTAACCATAACCACGCATCGTAAAGCTACTTATATTGACTCTGTTGGCAAGAAGGTTGATGCTGTCAATTCTTTTGTCCATGCTCTTGGATTGAAACATGCTCATGCCGTTCATGATCGTCTTGAAGAATATGCTCGAAGCCATAAGAAGCAGTTCTCTGTCGTAACCGCCCGCGCACTGGCCCCTCTACCGATTCTTGTTGAGTATGCGGCTCCGTTCCTCAAGGATGGAGGTCTATTTGTTATCACCAAGGGCAATCCTTCGGATGAGGAGCTTGCTTCCGGCATGTCAGCAGCTAAGATTTGCGGCTTCACTTTGCTTCTGAATGACGCAATCGATTTGCCTGAGGGCTTGGGCCACAGGGAGTTCATTGTTCTTAAGAAGAGTCATCCAACATCCGTTTCATTGCCTCGTGCAAATGGCATGGCAAAGAAGAATCCGCTTGCCTAGATGTTTCACGTGAAACATAATGGATACTAACAACTTGCAGTGTTTCACGTGAAACATGGCGGTTGATATCGAATCGGAATGTTTCACGTGAAACATCCTCCGTTTGACAGCTTTAATACACACCAGGAGGGACCGTGGGATTTCGCGACGTTAAGCGTTCTAAGAGCGCAAAAGACACGCGTATCATTGCAATCATCAATCAAAAAGGCGGCGTCGGTAAGTCAACGACGGCTGTAAACCTTGCAGCAGCACTGGGTGAGCAGGGTCGTAAGACACTGATTGTCGATTTTGATCCGCAGGGAAACAGCACCAGTGGATTTGGAATTGAAAAAGAAGACCTTGATCACTGCATCTATGATGCATTGTTGAATGATGTGCCGGCAGAATCGCTTGTTTTTGATACAAATTGCAAAAAGGTATTTGTAATTCCAGCTACGATTCAGCTTGCAGGTGCTGAAATTGAGCTCGTAAGCGCAATTGCTCGTGAAACCCGCCTCAAAGATTTGCTTGAGCCGATTCAGGACGAGTTCGATTTTATTTTCATTGACTGTCCTCCTTCGCTCGGCCTGCTTACTATCAATGCCTTGACCGCAGCAGATAGCGTTTTGATTCCAATCCAGTGTGAGTATTACGCACTCGAGGGCGTTACGAAGCTGCTTGAGTCAATGAAGATGGTCAAATCACGTCTGAACAAGGGCTTAGACACCTATGGTGTGCTTATGACCATGTATGACTCGCGTACTTCTCTATCGAATCAGGTTGTTGAGGAGGTTCAATCGTACTTTGGTGATAAGGCATTTAAGACGCTGATTCCCCGTACGGTTAAAATCTCTGAAGCTCCGTCTTTTGGAGAACCGGTAATTACCTATGCACCTCAAAACAAGGGTGCAAAAGCGTATATGAACCTTGCAAAAGAGGTGATCAAGCGTGCCTAGTGCAAAGAAACGTGGTGGATTGGGACGTGGACTCAATGCTTTGGTCTCAGAGGCTGAGTATGAGACCGGTGGTTCTGCTGTATCTGCTTCAAATGCCGCATCTGAAACAAAACTACCTATTGAGGATATCGTTCCCAACCCTAATCAACCGCGAATTCACTTTAATGAAACTGAACTTCGCGAGTTGAGCGAGTCAATCCAAGAACATGGCGTTTTGCAGCCGCTCTTGGTTCGCAAGCATGGAAACGGCTATGAGATCATCGCTGGTGAGCGTCGTTACCAGGCGTCAAAGCTTGCTGGTCTTGAGGAACTGCCTGTCATCATTAAAGATGTTAATGATGAAGAGATGCTGGCTCTTGCTCTTATCGAAAACCTTCAGCGTTCTGACCTGAATCCTGTCGAAGAGGCTAAGGGCTATCGCCAGCTCATCGATGCTAGTGGTATGACTCAGGAGGCATTGTCGAAGGCCGTAAGCAAGTCACGCTCTGCAATTACAAACTCGCTGCGCCTTCTCGATCTCCCCGAAGTAGTTCAGCAGATGATTTTTGGGGGTAAACTTACTGCTGGTCACGCACGTGCGATTCTTGCAGTTCCCTATGAGGATGCTCGAATTCGACTTGCCGAGAAGGTTGTTGCGGAGGGCCTTTCCGTAAGAGCGACAGAAAATCTTGCTCCATTGTTTTCTGCCGGAGAGACACCTAAGACGCCGCGGCCTGCAACGCCTCAGTCTTTTAAAAAGGCTGCGCGTGTACTTCGTCAGGTATTTAATACCAACGTGCGTGTGAAGAGCTCGCGAGGAAAGAATAAGATTGAGATTGAGTTTAAAGACGAGGAAGAGCTCTCTCGTATTCTTGGTGAAATGATTCAGTTTGATCAAGGAGGCCAAGATGATGAATAAGATTTTTACTGCGATTGCATTGGTGACGACTGTCGCGGCTGGTGCCTTTGCTGGCTATAAGATCGCGACAGACGATGAACTTCGAGGTCGTTTGCTTCGTGGCGCGCAAGATATCGTTGATACATCCAAGAAGAAAATGGATGTTATGACAGAAGATGTTGCCATGCGCACTGCTCAGGTAACGAAAAATCCTAAGATTAATCAGGGTTGGGTTAGTAACCAATGGGAAAATGTAGGCTATTAGGTACCTAACAATTACCCTGCATATTTTGAGGGCCCTTGTCTGATTCATGAGACAAGGGCCCCTTATTTTGTCCGTAAAAAATGGGAAGGGTAGCAGCTGGTCCAAAATTGAGGTCAATAAATGAAACGGCCCCGGTTGCATATCCTGCAACCGGGGCCGTTCGACGTTTCACATGAAACGTTTTGGAGTGCGACTCCCCTATGCGTTCTTCTGAACTTTGAAGCGCTGTTTCAGCTGCCCGCAAGCGGCGTCAATATCGTTACCACGGGAGTTACGAATCGTGGTCTCGATGCCACGGGACTCAAGACGACGCTGAAGATCCTCAACCTTATGAATCGGTGACGGCTTGAGCGGGCTGCCCTCGATGTCGTTAAGTTGAATCAGGTTAACGTGGCACAGCGTTCCCTCGCAGAAGTCGCAGAGTGCCTGCATCTCGGGATTCGTATCGTTGACGCCTTCGATCATGGCATACTCATAGGTCGGGCGGCGGCCAGTCTTCTCGGTGTAGAGCTGAAGCGCTTCGTGAAGGCGAAGCAGCGTGTATTTCTTAACACCGGGCATGAGCTTATTGCGCGTCGACTGGATGGCGGAATGCAGGGAAACGGCAAGAGTGAACTGCTCGGGGATATCGGCAAATTTGCGAATACCGGGAATAACGCCGCTGGTAGAGACGGTGAGGTGACGAGCGCCGATACCGATACCATCGGGGTCGTTGAGGATACGCAATGCCTTGAGAACCTCGTCGTAGTTGGCAAACGGCTCGCCCTGGCCCATGAAGACAACGCTTGTGGCACGCTCGCCAAAGTCGTTGGATACATGAAGCACCTGGTCGACGATCTCTTGAGCGGTCAGAGAGCGCTTGAGGCCGTTGAGACCGGTAGCGCAAAAGGCGCAGCCCATGCCGCAGCCTGCCTGGGTGGAAACGCAGACGGAAAGTTTGTTACGACGGGGCATGCCGACAGTCTCGACGGAAATGCCATCGTGGTACTCGAGCAGATACTTGCGCGAGCCATCTTTGGAAACCTGCTTGGTGAGTTCAGTCGGCGTATCAAAGGCAAAAGCCTCTTTAAGCTGCTCACGGAAAGCCTTGGGAAGGTTGGTCATATCGTCAAACGAACAAACGTTCTTCTCAAAGACCCATTCGATGAGCTGCTTCGCGCGGAAGGCGGGCTGGCCAAGTTCGGCCACGAGCTCGCGAATATCGTTTTGGCTCAAGTCGCGAATGTCCTGAGATTTAGTCCTGGGATTCATGGAAGCCTTTCGATTTTGGGGAAACGTAGAGGGTATCGCTACAATATGGTATCAGCTGCAGAAATTATAGAGGAGGAGTCTGCCCATGCCGGGTAAAAGCCTAGAGAACATGCACGTAGCGGTCTTGGCGGGCGGTCATTCCGCCGAGCGCGAGATCTCGCTCGATTCGGGAAAGAACGTTGTGGTGGCACTGAAGGAAGCCGGCTACACCTCGGTGGAGCTGCTTGACACGGCCGCTGATGACTTTATGGTAACCATGGCGACCGGCGGATTCGATGTGGCATTTATCGCCATGCACGGCGCCGGCGGTGAGGATGGCGCCATGCAGGGTGCCATGGAGACCCTGGGTATCCCCTACACGGCCTCGGGCGTACTTGCCAGCGCCTGCGGTGCCGACAAGGAGGTCTCTAAGCTCCTATACGCCAAGGCGGGCATTCCCATTGCCCCCGGCCTTGCGCTCGAGGTGGGCGATGAAGTCGATATCGATCATATCGTCGAGGTTTGTGGCGAGCGCTGCTTTGTGAAGCCGGCCGTCAACGGTTCCAGCTATGGCATTTCCCTGGTCCATGAGCCCTCCGAGCTGCCCGCGGCAATCGCCAAGGCGTTTGAGTACGGCGACAAAGTGCTGGTCGAGAAGTGCATCGAGGGTACCGAGATCACCGTCGGCGTATACGGCGAAGATGACGTGCGCGCCCTGCCGATTGTCGAGATCCGTAAGCCCGAGGACTGCGAGTTCTACGATCTGGACGTGAAGTATGTCGACCCTACGGACATCCACCGCATTCCGGCGCAGATTTCACCCGAGAATTACGCTCGCGCTCAGGAGCTTGCCTGCGCCGCTCACAAGGCCCTCGGTTGCCTGGGTATCTCACGCAGCGACTTTATTGTGAGTGAGGACGGCCCCGTTATCCTCGAGACCAATACCATTCCCGGCATGACCGATACGTCGCTGTATCCGGATGAGATCCGCCACACCGACGACATGACGTTCCCGCAGGTCTGTGACAGCCTGATCCGTATGGGCCTTCGTCGAGCGGGCATTGCATGCTAATCGAGGACGCGGTTTCGTCAGGAACGCCGCAGTTTGTCATCGACTCCTATGCCACGCTTGCCGACCGCGCCAAAACGCAGTCCTTCGGCCTTATCGAGGAAGATGTGATTGTCCTCGATACCGAGACCACGGGTCTTTCGGTGCAGGACAACGAGCTGATCGAGATCTCGGCGGCCCGTCTTTCGGGCCGCGAGGTCATCGACCGCTTCGATACCTTCGTGCATCCCAAGCAGCTGATTCCCGCCGAGATTACCGAGCTCACGAGCATTACAAATGCCGATGTGGCAGATGCCCCGTCGGCGGTTGAGGCCGTCGCCGCTCTCGCCGATTTTGTCGGTGGCTGCCCGGTGATCGCACACAACGCCACGTTCGACCGCTCGTTTATCGAGTCGGTCAAAGGCGGCGTCAACGTGAGCGATATTTGGATCGATTCGCTGGCGCTGTCGCGCATCGCGCTTCCGCGCCTGGCCTCGCACAAGCTGTCTTTTATGGCCGACCTGTTTGGCTGCGACTCGGTATCACACCGTGCCAATGCCGACGTCGACGCCCTGTGTGGCGTATGGCGCGTGTTGCTCGTGGCGCTCACCGACTTGCCCCAGGGCCTCATGGCGCGCCTAGCCGACATGCATCCGGACTTGCCTTGGTCCTATCGTCCTATCTTCTCATTCTTGGCAGGGCAGAACCCTGGTTCTATCTTCTCTCTCAGCGCCGCTCGTGCTGACGTTCTCAAGGCCGATCGCGCCGACGATCGGGTGGACGCCGATGAACTGCCGGTTCTCAAGATGCCGAGTCGTGAGGAGATTGAGGCAGACTATGCGCCAGGTGGCCTGGTCAATCGCATGTATCCCACCTACGAGCCGCGTGATGAGCAGGTCGCGATGGCGCTCGAGGTCCGCGATGCGCTGGTCACGGGCACTCATCGAGTAATTGAGGCAGGCACAGGCGTCGGCAAATCGATGGCCTATCTGGTGCCTTTTGCCGAGGCAGCACGCCGTAACAACATCACGGTTGGTATTGCGACCAAATCGAACAATCTTGCCGACCAGCTCATGTACCATGAGCTGCCAAAACTTGCCGAGCAACTGGACGGTGGTCTGTCATTTTGCGCTCTCAAGGGGTATGACCACTATCCGTGCCTGCGCAAGCTTGAGCGCATGAGCCGCGGCCAGGTCGAGATTACCACCAAGCGCGATCCGGCGGACACGCTCACGGCGGTCGCGGTCATCATGGCGTACGTCTGCCAATCAGCCGATGGCGACCTCGACTCGCTCGGCATTCGGTGGCGCAGCGTCAACCGTCCCGACTTTACGACGGCCTCGCGCGAGTGTGCTCGTCGCCTCTGCCCGTTTTTCCCTGATAAATGTTTGGTCCACGGCGCTCGCCGTCGTGCGGCGCATGCCGATGTGGTGGTCACCAACCATTCCCTGCTGTTCCGCAACGTCGCGGCCGAGGGCAGGATTTTGCCTCCGATTCGTCATTGGGTAATCGACGAGGCCCATTCCATCGAGCGCGAGGCGCGCCGTCAGTGGGCGCGTGTGGTGTCGGCGGACGAATCACGCGTTCTGTTTGAGCGTCTGGGTGGCTCGAGCACCGGCGCGCTAAGCCAGGTTTCCCGTGATTTGGCAACCTCCGAGGGCTCTACGCTCTATCTGGGCCTTACTGCCAAGGCGACGTCGACGGTTGCTCGCGCGAGCATGGCGATCGCCGGCGTGTTCGATGGCGTTCGCGAGCTCGGTCGCCGTGCCCGTGGGGGCTATGACAATGCCAATCTATGGATTGGCCCCGAGCTGCGCGAATCTGACGACTGGCATGATTTCTTACCGTCGGCCTACACTGGCATCGACGCATTGGAACAAGCTGACAAGAGCGTCGACGCGCTGGTGCAAGCCGTCGCCGCCGACAAGCCAGAGGTTGTTGTCGACCTGGGTGATATCTCGCGCCGCCTGCACGAGCTGGCCGAGAACCTCAAGCTCATCATTGATGGTACCGATGAACACTACGTGTATTCGCTGCAGGTCAATCGCAGGCTGCGTGCCGGCGGAGAGTCTATGACCGCAGAGCGCATCGACATTGGCGAGGCCTTGGCAACCGAGTGGCTGCCCGAGGTTCACACGGCTATCTTTGCCTCGGCGACCATGACGGTGTCCAAAAGCTTTGAACACTTTAACCACGCGGTCGGCCTCGATCGCATCGGTGCTTCAACATCCTCATCACTGCACTTGGACTCGAGCTACGACTTCGATTCGAACATGGCTGTAGTCGTTGCGGGCGATATCCCCGATCCGCGCGATCGTGAGAGCTATCTTACGGCGCTCGAGCGCGTGCTGGTCGACGCCCATCTTGCCATGGGCGGATCGGTGCTCACGTTGTTCACCAATCGGCGCGACATGGAAGACCTGTACGTCCGCGTTGAGCCCAAGATGGCCCGTGCGGGTCTGGAGCTCAACTGCCAGCAGCGCAACTCATCTCCTCGTCGCCTACGCGACCGGTTTATCAACGAGCCAACCTCGTCGCTTTTTGCGCTTAAGGCCTTCTGGGAGGGGTTTGACGCCAGCGGCGAGACGCTGCGCTGCGTCATCATTCCCAAGCTGCCGTTCTCGAGCCCTACGGACCCGCTCTCGTGCGAGCGCAACCTGCGCGAAGACCGCGCTTGGGCGCGCTATTCGCTGCCCGAGGCGGTGCTCGAGGTCAAGCAGGCGGCCGGCCGCCTTATCCGCTCGTCGACCGACTGCGGCGTGCTGATTCTGGCCGACCCGCGCCTGGTGACGAAGGGCTACGGAAAGAAGTTCTTAACGTCGCTGCCCACGAGCTCCTACCAGCGCATCGAATCGGCGCAGATCGGTCACTATCTGCAACTGTGGCGCGCACGCCACGAGCGGCGGCGCTAAAGCGGACAGACGAGGGTTTTTGCCATATCGCACAGACGCTTTGACAGGGTGGGGTCATCCAAGATGCGGATGGCTCCGCCCGCTGCGATTATCTGGCTCAGTAGCCAACGCTCGGAGCCGTAATGTACGGTTACCGTTGCCATGTCTGCCCCGCTGCGCTCGATGAGGGTGATGCCGGCCCAGTCCAGATGCTCCGCCATATCGAATGGCATCAAGAGCTTTGCGCTACGCTGCGTCCGGGCAAGGGAATCGTGGAGGGATGCAACGTCCGGTGCGTGAGGCACGACGGAGTCTTCCGTCAAGGTGAGTCCCTCGATTTTATCCATGCGATAGGTGCGCTGCTCATCGACCGCGATGTCCCAGGCAATCAGGTATGTTTGGTCGCCGTTTGCCGTAATGCGCAAGGGGTCGACCAGACGCTCGCGTGGCCGCGCATCGTCCATCGAACGATACGAGATACGGCAGCGAACGCCGTCCTGAATGGCGCAGCTCAGCTGCTGCCAGTGCGACCCACGGTTGACGGTGTCAAAGACGCGCTGGTTATAGCCGAGCTCTTCGGGTAGAAGGGCAGATCGAATCCGAGCTGCCGTCTGCGGCTCGATCCCCAACGATTCAAGTTCGTGGTTGAGCACAGCGCCCTCGGCGGCACTCAGGCGCAGCGGTAGCATACGACCGGCGTCACCGGTGAGGACCACACGCTCGCCGTGGCATTCGCAGATGATGCGCGCGCCCGATTCTCGGTCCGCGAGCGTCGAGACGATCTCGAGAATCTCGTCGAGCGACACTCCCGTGATGTCAAAGCGACTGCAAATCTCGTTTCGAGTCATGCCGTTCTCGCCGGCGGCGTAGAGGGCCTCCATGATGTCGATGGCGCGCGAGAGCCTCTGCTCGCTGGTGAGTTTACGCACGGGCATGCTCGTGCACCGTCCTTTCGATGAGGTGGTTCCACGCCTGTTTGAGCGATTTGGGGGCCATGGGCCTCATGCCGTCCATGGCGTGGGCCATGCAAAATGAAGCGGCGGCTTCAAGGTCGCGCACGTCAACGGTCCAGATCCATCCCGCATCGGTGTGTGCGAGCTTACCTCGCCCGCGCGTGAGACCGTTGATCATATCGATCTGCGTCTGAGGGGCGAATGAGAACGTAGCTGCAACGGGCGGTCGGTCGGCAAAATCGAATTCAAAGAACAGGTAGTCGTTGAGGTTGAAGTCCGCAGGGATGGTGTAGGTCTTCGAAGGACGCCAAGCGCGAACGATACGGTCGCAGCGGAATGTCCTGATGTCGTCGGTGGCATTGTCGAGCCCGCAGAAGTACGCCACGCCCTCGCGCTCGAACATGCCGTAGACGCAGACGGTACGCTCTTTTTGCTCACCGCGTCCGTTCTGATATAAAAATCGCAGCGCGCATCGCTCGGCAAAGGCGCTCCAAACCGCATCGACGGTGGGAGAGCGGCTGATCGGCGCCTCGTCCGCCGTCATCCTGCCGGTGAGATAGGCAATCTTGGAGCGAATATCGGCAAGCGGTGCGGTAAAAGTGGATGAGCCGGCCGCTAGTGTCTGGTCGATGGCGTTGAGCAGGATATCGGCGTCGTCTGTGGTGATGAGGCCGCCTGCCGCAAACGTGTGCTCGCGGTCGATTGTCCACGAGCTTTCCTCGGTCTCCTGCGCGCCGGCGGGGCGAACCTCCTTGATTAAGATGCCGCGTTCGAGCAGTTTGTCACGATCGCGCCGAAACTTGCGCTTATCCGAGTCGATATTGCCCGAGCCATATCCCAGGTCAGAATCCAAGACGATCTGCTCGGTCGTCAGCGGTTCGGGGGAGCTGTTGAGCACAAAGAAAAGATTGAGGATGCGCTGAGCCGTTTTATCGAAACTGGGCTCCGAATTTCCCTTTTTAATTGTCGCGGTCGCGTCGCTTGCCGTCATAGAGTCCTCGCATGAGAAGGTGGTTTGCTGCCATGATTTTAGTCCGATATGGAGATTAGGCTATATCCTTGTCCGCTCGGGGCGTTAAGATGGCCCGAATTCGGTCGTTTGCGCTCGCTCGGGGTATACTTTCGACTATATACGGTTCTAATGTGCATGCATTGGGCCTATTTGTCGGATTATGGATGTGGAGCGCACATGGCGAACACCCAGAACTATATTAACCACCTGCTGCAGAACACCGGCATTACGCCGGCATGCAGCGAAGAAGAGCGCTTGGCTGCCGAGGATATCGCTCAGATCTTCCGCAACCACGGCTTTGATCCCGAGGTTCAGGAGTTCAATGCCCCGGCGCCCAGTAGGTTGGCATTTGCCGTTACCGGTATTCTTGCGTTTGCCGGCGCCCTACTGATGGGCATCGGCGGCGGCATCGGCTTGGTCGGCACCTTGCTGGCCATTGCCGGCGCCGTTCTTTACGTGCTCGAACGCACGGGCCACCCCGTGGTTTCGCGCCTGGGCAAGACGGGCGTGAGCCAAAATGTCATCGCCTACCACAAGGCCTCGGGCCCGCTCGCGTCTCCGCGCAACCGCCCGGTGGTCGTTGTCGCACACTACGACTCTCCCCGTGCTGAGCTGCTCGCCCGCGAGCCCTATGCTTCTTATCGTGCGCTCATCGCCAAGCTGTTGCCCGTTGCCACGGTTGCCCCTGCTGCCGTTGCCATCTTGCGTATCCTGCCGCTCCCCGGCGCGCTCAAGGTTCTGCTGTGGATTGTCGCGATCCTCGCTTCCCTCGTTGCGCTCGCCAACGCGGCAAACATCATTTCTAACCGCTACATTCTTCCCTATACGTCCGGCGCGGTGTGCAACAAGTCTTCTGTCGCCGCTATGCTCGGCGTTATGGACAACGTTGCTCCCTTCCAGGGCGAAAACGAGTTTCCCGACGATGTTCCGTTCGATACCTATTTTGGGGAGCAGAAGCGTCGTGCCGAGGAGATGGCGCGCGCAGCGGCGGAGTATGCCGCGGCCCAACAGCAAAACGACTACGGCAACACCATCGAGTATGAAGAGCCTACCTACGCCGAGGACGAGTTCGGTCAGCCGATTGCTCCCGACGCTCAGACCGAGCCCGAACAGGGCGAGGCTTTCGACGAGCAGATCGAGGGCTTTGAGGGTGCGTCTGCCGACGAGACGCTGATTGGCGCCATCGTGCCCGAGGATCAGAATCAGGCTGTCCAGGCCGAAGAGTTCAATGACGAGGTTCCCGCTGCCGAGCCGGCGGAGGAGCCTGTCGCGGCCGAGCCCGAGCCCAAGCTCTATCGCAATGCCGCCGGCAACATCCGCTTTGGTTCGGATGCCATCCGTGCGCTCGGAATGCTTCCCGAGTCCTGCACGCTCGATTATGAGGAGGGCGAGGAGCCGACGTTTGAGCCCGAGCCTGCGCCCGTTGTCACCGTGGATGATGAGTCTGCCGCGGTTACCGCTGCCGTTGCCGAGCCCGAGGCGGTGTCCGCGATCGATCCCGCGGCAGGACTGGACATTTTGGCTCCCGCTGCGCCGGCGCAAGACGTTGCGGACGAGTCTGACGACGATTACGCTGAACAGCCGAGGTGCGTGTCTTACGAGAGCGATACTGATTTCTCGGCCGAGATTCCCGCGGCAACGCCCCATGCCGATATTGCATCCGCGTTCTCTTCGATTGGCGCCAGCGCTTCCAACTTCTTTAAGGGTGCGCTTGCAAAGGGCAAGAAATTTGTCGACGATTTCGAGGAGAAGCGCGCTGCCGCACGCGAGGCTGCCGAGCAGGAGGCTATCGCTCAACAGCAGGCAGCCGAGGCGGCACGCGAGCGCGCAGCGCAGGAGTTCGAGCAGAACGAGACTATGCAGTCCGTGCCCGTCGACGCTGCCGAAGCTACAACGTCCTTTGAGTCCCAGCAACCGGCGTCCGCGGATGTTGTTGAGGCGACGACGTCTTTCGAGGCTCAGCAGCACGTCGATAGCACCATGTCGTTTGATGCCGCGCAGTTCGATTCCACGATAACGTTTGAAAAGCAAGGCACCGCGATTGCCGAGCCCCTTCCTGTTTCCGATGAGCAGGGCGACGCGGCAGACGATGACGAGCCTATTGATGCTGCCGAAATCCAAGATGCTGCCGAGGACGAGCCCGTCGAGGCCAACTCTGACGAAGAGCAATACGCGGCAGCCGAGCAAGATGATTCGGCCGAGGTCGAGCAGGAGGAAGTGCCTGCGGTTTCCGAGGCTCCCGAGGCAGATGAGTCGAGGCCTTACTCCACGCAGATTTTCACCATGCCGACCCCGAGTGGTTCCGGTGCCACGGTTGTCGATGCTGCTCCCACCCAGGACGAAACGGTCGATTCCCTTATGGCCCAGATTTCCTCCCAGGCATCACCGCGTCCGCAGATGAATGTTCCCGATCCGGCGTCGGCTCCGTCGCCCGCGCCTTCCTCGTCTCCGCTGGCTTCAGTCCCCGATCCGTCGCTGCCGTCGATGAAGCAGGCAAACGTTGCGTCTCGCACGTCGCTGTTCGACCTTCCCGACCCCTCCGCACAGGTCAACGACCCCTTTGCTACCGCTCAGGGTCCCGAACCAACATCGGCACCCGTTGCGCCTCCCAGGCCCGTTGCGTCGGGCGCTCAGCCGATCGAGACCATTTCGGCTCCCGCCCCGGCGGCACCCAAGCCTCGCAAGCGCGGCCTGGGCGGCCTGTTCGGTCGTAAAAAGAAAAACGAACAGGACAGCATGAGTGATTGGCTGGGCGTCGAAGACGATTACGATGCCAAGAAGTCCGGTCGCGGCATCGGTTCGTGGGATAATTTCGAGGACGATAACGATGGCTGGAAGGGCGGCGCTACGTCTTCCGACGGCGCTTCTTCCGAAGATATGCTCTCGGCTGTCGCCTCTATGGGCGATGATGAGCTGCTCGGTCACGATATCTGGTTTGTGGCAACGGGCGCCTCGGATTGTGATGGCGCCGGCATGAAGGCCTTCTTGGCTTCGCATCGCGATAAGCTCCGCGGCGTCTTCTTCATCAATCTTGAATCCGTCGGCGCCGGTAGGCTTTCGGTGGTGACGGTTGAGGGCGAACAGCAGCTGCTCAAGGGCGATCGCCGCATCATGAACCTGGTCAGCAAGGTGTGCAAGTCGTTCCATGTCGATTGTGGCGCGCTCGAGATGCCCTATGCCAAGACCGATGCCTACGCCGCGCTCGAGGCGAGCCGCCGAGCCCTCACCATCGCGGGCGTGGACGGCACGCGTCTGGCTTGCGCTCGTACCGAGGACGACCTGCCCCACAATGTCAATCCGACGAACATTGCCACGGTATCCGAGGTCGTGACCGAGGTTATCCGTCGTTCGTAGACGGAGCTCTAAGGAGTCAACGTGTTTTCGTATATTAAGCGCCATTGGCCTGTCTACGTGATTTTGACCTTGATCGCCATTGCGTTAGGGTTTGGAGCTGCCTACATCGTGGGCGCGAAGGGCTCGACCCCCGCCTCCGCAATCAGCGAAGAGGTGGAGCAAGAACAGAGCACGGGCGCCGATGGGATTCCTGAGTCCGAGCAAGCAATCGTTGATGGTGGATCTTCGTCTGCAGAGTAGATACGGCGATTTAAATGATTGAAAGCGGGCGAGCCGGGGGACTGGCTCGCCCGCTTTTTCATCGCGCTAGCGCTTCTTTGGGATTGACCTAAGGCGAGCGAACCATAGGGCTGCGGCACCCGAGGTCAGGAGCGCGGTGATGCAAGCGGCGATGGGAGCTGACCCTGTTGCCGGTAGGTCCTGCGGTAGGGTACAGCGTTGAATGACACTGTCCTCGTCATGTGACTCAAGTTTATCGCCGCCGCCGTTGCGGCAAAGATCGACGCGTGCGCTGTTGGTGAGTGCAGTTTGGGGTGTGTAAGCCGACGTTGCCTGCATGTGCACGACTGCGCCCCGAGCATCTGTGCCAAGGATTGCTTTGGCATCGTCAAGGTCGTCGTGCTCATCTTTGAGATCATCACGGGTCCAAGAATCCGTATCGCTTCGAGTCGTAAAGTCGGCGGCTACCGCACCGTATTCAATGCGAATGCCCGTCACGACGGTATTGGATGCAAGGTCGAGTTCTTTCGCCTCGAGTGTGGCGGATTCCGTGGTCGAGACATCCGCCTTCCAGAGGTGCCAGCCGTCGTAATCGACGAGGCGGCAATCTTCACCCAGACTCTCTTTTACTTCGTCGGACTCAAGCCAAGGATTTTCGTGCCCATCGTCAAGCGTCGCGTTTGCCGGCTCATCGACGTCTGTCGAGTCCAACGGCGTCGTGCGATACCACACGTTGCACAGACCGTTGAGGTCGCCGATGGCGACGGGGGTTTCGATTGAGACGAATCTCGCCGTGCCGTCTTTGGCGCACTCAAGATCATCGGTAATCGTAAACTCATCAACCCAAGTAGCGGAATCGTTTCGAGCATCGATGGTATAGGAGAAAAGCCCATCCGTATTGGTTTGCATCGCGGCGCGGTTTTTTCCATCGCCGTTAGCCAACAGACCCTTCCCGATAGGTTGGACAAGTTCCTGACGCTTGTCGACCTGTCCTTTGATCTCGATGGGCGCATCCTTCATCGCGACGGATTGGACTTCTCCCGTATCCTTTATTTCAAACGTTAGCTCCTCGGCAAGGTCATAGGTCCGCGGAGACATCGTTTCGCGCAACGAGTAGGTGCCGGGTGCAAGATGTTCGATGCGGTGCGGCTTGTCGGATGAGGTCCAGGAGTCTATTTCGGTTTTATCGGGACCAGATAAGGTGAGCTGTGCGCCTTTCACTTCCTGCTCTCCGCTTGCATCGACCTTGGAGATATCAACCTTGGTGTAATCGTCGGATACGTTAAGCCGTGCTTCCACAACGGGTGTTTTCTGGTCGGCATAGGTAAGGTCGACGATATGATGCGTCCGGTCGAGCAAGAAGCCGGTCGGCGCTTGAGTCTCGACAACCTCGTAGCGTGCGGTGCCAGATCCCAGCGGGAGGTCGTCCGCGCGTGCTTCTCCAGTTTCATCCGTCGTGACGGTAGCGACAGTCTCACCGTCGAGCGCGGCAATGCTACCGTCGGGGCGCACGATATCACCTGAGGCACGGATCTCAAAGATGGCGCCCACGAGGCTGCAGCCGTCTACGGCATCGCTTTTAACGATCCTGATGTTTCCGGTCGCGGCGTGGTCATAATACGAGACGATTGCAACGGGCGTTAGGTTTATATCGGCGGGTATGTTTACCTCGATCTCTCCGCCGACAAGATAGGGCTCTTTGGCCGAGGTTTCGCGTACATAATAGGTGCCCGGCACGAGCGATTCGGGCAGTGTGACGGTGCCGGTCGCGTCAGTCGTAAAGGTGTCCATTACGTTATGTGCTGGATACCAGCATGTTTGTGAGACAGGTTTGTGATTGCTATCGAGGAGTTGGAAGGTGAATCCGGCTAGGGGAACAGAAGCGCCTGTCTGGGCATCGCGTTTTACAATCTGGAGATGCGTCGACAGAGCGTGGTTGTCCACGATATATTGAAGCTCGGCGCCGTCGGAAATCTGATTGGCCTCGACGGTCCATTCCCCCGCACGTTTAAAACCCTCGGGGACGGTTTCCGGAACCTCACGAACCGTGTAGCCGGCGCGGTCGTATGGGACGGCTCCGTGGACACCGGCTGGTCGCTTGCCTGTGCCGAACCATGCTTCGGGCCGGTCTTTGGTGGAGGCAAAGCCATAGATGTTTGTAGTCAGTGTGCCAACAACCTGCTGAGAGCTGTTACTGACAACCTCAAAGACAACATCTCCTGCCGGCTGCTCCAGGCCGGATTGATCACTATTGCCGTAGTCCTTGAATTTGGAAATCTCAAGGTCAAACGCAATGGGGATATCGGAAACGCGAGATTCGATCTCGACCACGCCTGAATCGCCGAGTTGGTCGGCTCCAACGGTGTAAGACCAACTGTCACCGGAGGGCAAATAGCCCTCGGGCGCCTTCGATTCATAGATGGTAAAGGTTCCCAGGGGGACATCGGTGAGGGTAGCTCGACCGCTTTCATCGGTCCTGAGAGTTTGTGTCCATCCAGGGGTTGATTGCGATACGCACGCGAATTCTGCTCCTGCGAGCGAACCCCCAACTTGGGGGCCTGCATTCGTTGCGGCGTCGAGCTTTACAATGCGCAAGGTAATGGTGCCGGGTTGTTCATCAATGGTGACGTATCCGCCGTTATCCGTCGTGGTAAAGGCAATGCGATCGTGCAGGGGGATATAACCAGCTGGCGCTGTTGTCTCAACTAGGTAGTATGCCGTGTTGGGTAGGAGTGTTGCCTGCGCTCGACCGTTGCTGTCCATCTGGACGGTGCCGACACGCGCGCCGCTGGCGCTCTCAAAAACATCGAATGTTGCCCCGTCAAACTGATAAGTATTGTTTCCGCTGGTAATGGCAGCGTTTGCAGACTGCTTTTGGAAGGAAACAGAGACCGCCGGCAGTACATAGAGCATGTCTTGACGTTTGCTGCCGCCCGATACGGTTCCTATATAGCGCCGCGCGCGGTGCGGAGCGGCTTTGATGCTCCCTGATTTTGCGCTGTCGTGGAGCCACCGCGCAGCCGCCACGACTTCATTGTCGGCGGTAAAGTGCCCGCTCTTGGTTTTGCCCTGAGCGGTCGTGTAGGAGTAGGTGCCGTCGACATGGGTAGTGCCGTTGAGCATCCATACGGCAAGCTGGGTGGCGGCGCGGGCGCGATCGGGTGAAAGATGGTAACCGCCAAACGACGTGGCGGTAGGATATCCGTGACAAACGATTGCCGCGAACTCGTCGTCGAGCCACACCCAGCCTTGATCAAAGTTGAGCCATGGGCCGCCCGGCTTGGTGGGGCCGGGGCGCTCCTGGTTCATGCAGTAGGCAATCGAGGCGTCTTGAGCTTCATACTTGCCGATGAAGAAGGGCCCACAATCATCGCTAATAGTGCGGAAGCCGAGCTGGTCGTAGCCATCGACGGCAAATGCGGCTCCCGGTGCCAGACAGCCGAACAGCAGGAAGAGGAGCAGGAGCAGCGGACCTGTTGCGATTGCGCTGTGGACAGAGTGCGTGGGTGCGTTGGACATGGCTGCTCCTTATCCCTCGTGCGCCGCATGGGGAGGTTGCGACGCGTAGGATGAGGCTACCCCCGAGGTTCATGCGGGTAAGTACCGGAGCCTGACCAAAAGCTTGCCCAATTCCTGACAAATTGAGCTCAAATACAACAATCAGGCAAAAGCGCAGGTAGAAGATAAGGAGAACAGGAGGCCAAAGGTCCTCGTCTCCACAATTGATGCGATTTTCAAACGAATCTCCACAGCTAAAACAAGCATCGCCACCCTTGTATCGAACAAGACAACCGCGTTATACTAGCCAACACACAAGCGGGCATCGCCAAGTGGTAAGGCATCAGCTTCCCAAGCTGACACTCGCGGGTTCGAGTCCCGTTGCCCGCTCCAGAAAAAGTAAAAGCACGACACCGTTCCGGTGCCGTGCTTTTTTCAATAAAGCGCCGGGACTCGAACCCGACAGGGTGCGAGCGTAAAACAAACGCGAAGCGTTTGTAGCGAGCAGGCGAAGGCGCCGGCAGGCGCCTGAAGCCGGTGCGGATTTGCGAAGCAAATACGCGGACGTCCCGTTGCTTGCTCCAATTCCAAAATGTTAGGTTAATGCCTGCTGCCCATACTTGCACCTGCGCACGGTACAATGGTTGGGTTACGACCAACGTGCCAATAACCAAAAAGGAGCCGCTATGATCGATCGCTATACCCGCCCGGAGATGGGACACATCTTCTCCCTCGAGAACAAGTACGCCATTTGGCAGGAGATCGAGGTCCTGGCCTGCGAGGCCCAGGCGGAGCTCGGCAAGATCGGCATTTCTAAAGACGAGGCCCAGTGGATCCGCGACCATGCCAACTTTGAGAAGGCAAAGGTCGACGAGATCGAGGAGGTCACGCGCCACGATGTCATCGCCTTCCTGACCAACATGAAGGAGTACATCGACGCCGATGTTCCCGAGGGCGACCCCAAGCCCAGCCGCTGGGTTCACTATGGCATGACCAGCTCCGATCTGGGCGACACGGCTCTGTGCTACCAGCTCACCCAGGCCTGCGACCTGATCATCGAGGACGTCAAGAAGCTCGGCGAGATTTGCAAGCGTCGCGCCTTTGAGGAGCGCAACACGCTCTGTGCCGGCCGCACTCATGGCATCCACGCCGAGCCGATGACCTTCGGCATGAAGTTCGGCTCTTGGGCCTGGGAACTCAAGCGCGATCTGGATCGTCTTGAGGACGCCCGCAAGAATGTTGCCTTCGGTGCCATCTCGGGCGCTGTTGGCACGTACAGCTCCATCGAACCGTTTGTCGAGGAGTATGTCTGCGAGCACCTGGGTCTGGTTCACGACCCGCTGTCCACGCAGGTTATCAGCCGCGACCATCACGCCTATCTCGCCGGCGTTCTCGCCACCACCGCGGCCACCTGCGAGCGCATCGCTACCGAGGTTCGCAATCTGCAGAAGACCGATACGCTCGAGGCCGAGGAGCCGTTCCGCAAGGGTCAAAAGGGCAGCTCCGCCATGCCGCACAAGCGCAACCCGATTACCATGGAGAAGGTCTGCGGTCTGTCGCGCGTCGTGAAGTCCAACGCCCAGGTTGCCTTCGATAACGTCGCCCTGTGGCACGAGCGTGACATTTCGCACTCCTCTGCCGAGCGTGTCGCCCAGGCCGACAGCTTCATCGCCCTCGACCACATGTTCCAGTGCCTCATCCGCGTTATCGACGGCCTGCAGCTGTACCCTGCCCGCATGATGGCCAACCTCAATAAGACCCGCGGCCTCATCTTCTCCTCCAAGGTGCTGCTGGCCCTCGTCGACACGGGCATCACCCGCGAGGACGCGTACGCCATTGTGCAGGAGAACGCCATGGCAACTTGGCACGAGGTGCAGGATTGTGTCTCCGGCCCCACCTTTAAGGAGCGTCTCGAGGCCGACCCGCGCTGCACCGTCAGCCAGGAGAAGCTCGACGAGATCTTTGATCCGTGGGACTTCCTCACCCGTATCGACACGGTCTTTGATCGTCTGAAGCAGCTGAGCTTCGAGTAGGCTGGCTTTATTCGACCGCTTGCGGATACATTTCAACCATTGGCGCCTTGCCCGTCTTGGGCGAGGCGCTTTTTTCGTTGCTGCCGCAGGCTCCGGTAATAGAATGAAAATTCGGCTGCTGTTTTGATGAAAGGAGGCACGTGCCCAGACGTATTAAACGAGGCGCTATCGTCTCGTTTGTGCTCATGCTCTTTGTTGCCGTCTGTGCGGGCGCCCTGACGTATACCGTTCGACGCAGTCCTTCCTCCTCGAATGAAGCCGATAAAGATCTCCCGGTGCTCAAGATTGGCGTTACGGATAATGACCCCTATGTGTATGTCGATACCACAGGCGATTACGCCGGTATCGATATCGATATCGCCCGCGAGGCCTGCAAGCGCGCTGGAACCAAACCGCAATTTGTTGACATATCTTGGAATGATCGCGATCGCCTGCTCAAAAACGGCGATATCGATTGTCTGTGGTGCGACTATTCACCCAATTATCGCGAAGACGATTATTACTGGACTGAGCCGTATCTGACTGTGACAGTCTCGGTCGCCGCCAAGAAAACGAGTGGTATCAAGGGTTTGACGTCTCTCGATGGAAGCAAGACCATTGCGGTGATTGCGGGTTCGGTGAGTGAACGCCGATTGCTTGCCGGGGACCTGGGTATCTCGCCGGATGTGCACATCAAATCATATGGCTCTGCCGAACTCTGCAAAGCTGCCCTGGTCAAAGGTTATGTTGACTGTTGGATGGCGGACGTTCAATCGCTCGACCGGCTCGTCGCGCAGTATCCCGGTGTTTATCGCGTGTTTGCCGACAACGTTATGACAGTTGACCTGGGCGTTGCGTTTGAGAACAGCTATGAGGGGGAGTACGTCAAAAACCTCAATACCGTGCTGTTCGACATGGATCGGGACGGCACGATTGATCGTATTGTGAGCAATTACAAGGCAGGAGCGACGGCGGACGGGCAAAGGGCGGAATCATGACAAATGACAAGTGCCGCTTGCGTCGAAAGGGTTTGGTCGCCGCGGCTATCGGCGTTGTGGCCAGCGTTGTCCTATTGAGTTTGCTCTACATGGTCGGTACGCATCGCTGTCTCGATAAAACGCTTGGGTTTGGCCAGGAAACCATGGTGTTTCTAAAAAACGCCTGCAAAAAATATGACCGATATGAACAGGGAAGAAAAACCGAGGCGACGCACAATTTGGATGCTGCGCTCGAGTCGTTTGCGGCGTTCTTGCCGCCTGATCGCGTTGAAGTCAACGACGATCTGGTCGAGGAATATGTCCATACCGAGTGTCTTTCGGGAATGTTGGTCATGGACGCCGACGGCCATATGGCCGCTCATTACGATACTGACGGTCGCGATCCACTGATGCTGTGGCGAGAGGAGCTGGCCTGTTCGCCGGTCGCATCGATGTATCGAGGCTCCAAAGAGTCCTACTCGACCGTCGTAGAGCGTCGCGGCGTCGACTTTGCCGTGAGTGCCATTCCGTACGGTGATGGGGTGGCGTTGGGGTATCAATCGCTTGCGGCTGAGCCCTCCGATGACTATTCATACGTTATCGCCGACGTGCTCGTGAACAACACGTTCCATCAGGGTCCAACGGTGCTCGTGATGCGCGATGCGCAAATCGTATCCTCAAACGATTCGACCGTCGATATAGCCCTTGCCCGACTTCTTGCCGATAGCGGAACTGACTGGAAAGACGAAGGCCTAACGCGCGTCGAATATCAGGGAACTACCTGGTATGCCGTGCGTGCGGCGTATAAGGACTACCGCCTGTTTGCGCTCTACCCCAAATCTGAGGTCATGTCTGGCAGGATTGCATTTGTCGCTGCCGGCGTGCTGGCGTGCCTGGCGTTTTGGGTCGTAGTGCTGTTGGTGCGCACTATTGCCGACCGTCGCAACTTGGCCGAAAAGGACAAGCAGCTCGGCATCATCAATGCCATCAGTTCTGCGTATGAGTCGACCTTCCTGTTGCATCTCGATACGCTCGAGATCGAGGGAATTAACATGTCACCGTCGATGGCGAAAATATTTGCTGAGCATACCGAGGCATATGACTTTTTGGACACGGTTTGTCGAGACGTTGTGAGTCCCGAAAGCCGCGAAGTGGTCATGGAGCTTATAGATACAAGTACGCTTCGGGACCGTATGGAGGGCGTGCCGCACTTGGATGCCGAGGTGCGAGATTGCCGAGGTGCTTGGTATTCGCTGCAGGTTGTTCCGCAGCGTTGCGATGAGCGGGGCCGACTGGAATCGGTCGTCGTGGCGACGCATAACATCTCGATGGCAAAGCGCGCCGAAGAGCTTTCTTTTCAGGACAAACTGACGGGGCTTCGCAATAGAAATTACCTTGAGTCCCTTGGCGACGACTCGGTGAACAAATCCCTGCCCGTGAGTGTGATCATGATGGACTGCAACCACCTCAAGCGCACCAACGATCTTTACGGTCACGAAATGGGCGATGAGTTGCTGCGGCGTACGGCGTCTGTATTGAGGCGGGTGGCGGGCGAGAAGTTTGTGCCCATGCGCGTTGGTGGAGATGAGTTTTTGTTGATATGCCCCTACACTGATCGCGAGTCCGCGCGTCAATTGGTGCAAGATCTTCGCCGCGGTCTTGCTGCGGCGAGCGATGATGCGCTGGTCGTCAGCGCGTCATTTGGCATCGCGACGGTAGAGACACCCGGCTGTACGCTAGCCGAGATATACCGCGTTGCCGACCATAACATGTATCAAGAGAAGCGTGAAGTTCACGCTCAGGACGCGAATCGTTAGTATTGCAGTCACCGGTTTGTGCATCGTAGGATGTTGAATCGGTGCCCGCGATACTATATCGGCCCGGGCGGGGATAATAGACATCTGAAATTTCTCTATGAGAGGGGATCTCAATGATTAGCTTTGATTACAAGCCGCAGGGTGTATGCTCTCGCAATATTCACCTCAATCTTTCCGACGACGGCAGCAAGGTACTGGGCGTCGAGTTTACCGGCGGCTGCGATGGCAACCTTAAGGCCATCTCCAAACTGGTCGAGGGCGCTCCTGCCGACCGTGTGATCGAGGTTCTTGCCGGCAATACCTGCGGCATGAAGAAGACCTCTTGCGCCGATCAGCTTACGCGCGCTATCGAGGCCGCCCGCGCCGAGATCGCCTAATGGGTATCGCCGACCACATCAAGAACGGAATATCGCGCCGCGGCTTTGTGCTCGGTGGAGCCGCCGCGGGCGCTGCCACGGTGCTTGCCGGATGTTCGAAAAAAACAGGCACCAGTGATGATGCCGCTGGCGAGCCGCAGGTTATCAAGGACGATTCCAAGATCATCTCGATTACGGATGAGTACGAGGCGGTCGACATCGATCTTAAGCCGGTGGCATCGTGGGCGCTGCCGCTGGGCACGTTGCTGTACTACTGCGAGGGTGACTATGCTGCGGCAATGATGGCGCCCGCATCGGCACTGCACGCCAACACACTCGGTGTGCTCAACCTGGGCGATGGCGCGCTTACCACATTAATTGAGGATCCTATCGAGGGCACGGGATATGCTTTTTACGATGTCCGTGCCGGCGATGGCGTGTTTGCGTGGGTTGAGATGAACTTTGCCAATTCATCGTGGAAGCTCTACGCTCAAAATCTGTCGGGCGCTTCGCTCTCTGGCGACGTGGTCGAGCTCGATCGAGGTGGCAAGGACTACGATCCGCCACTGTTTACGGCGTTCGGGTCATCAGTCATCTGGTATAAAATGCCTTCGGCAGGCGGCAATAAAACGAGTAACGATTCGTTTTGCTATCGTCGCTCGCTTGATGAATCTAAGGCCGAGACAATTTGGAAATCGACGGGCCGCTTTGCGTCGGCCCCACGCGCGAGCGACGGCATTTTGACCATCTCGCCGCGTGTCCGCAACGACGAGGGCGTCTACTACGGCATAACGGCAATCGATCTGACCGATGGCAACAACACCAAACGTGCCCAGCTGGTCCTTCCCTCGTCAGTCTCGCCTTTCGAGGCCGTATATATGGGCGATACCTTCGTGTTTTCTATCGAGGCGACCTATAGTGGCGTGGGCAGCCTGGGCAACATGGGCACGTATATCGGTAATGAGGGAGGGCCGTACCTCTTCCTGTCCCGCGAGCCTCTCGCATGTGCTGCTGGCAAGAAGAATAAATACCTTGTTAAGGTACAGGCATCGCATTTCCTGATCGACACCTCTGCCAAGACCTATGGTTCGCTGTTGTCGCCCGACCGCGCTTTGGAGTATGGCGATTATCCAGCTACGGCGGGAAAATCGGACTCATTCCTTACGTACGCCACGGTGCGCAACAGCCAGGGTATACCCGAGACGGTCACCGCACGCCTATTCTCTCTTTAAGCTTAGAGGGGTTAAAAAGGCGCCAACAGGGGAATAAACGCGTTGTAATTGTGAGTACCGCCCGCCGAGCTGCCACGTCATAGCGGCATCCGGTGGGCTCAGGTGCGTTAAAATGAGCTTGTTCTTAGCTAATTGAGACAGGGGGGCCGTGTTATGGCTTCAGATGCAAAAAAGATTCTGCTGGTCGAGGATGAGAAGGCAATCCGTGACGCCGTCGCTGCCTATCTCGAGCGCGAAGGCTACTGGGTTGTGGGCGTCGGCGACGGTCAGTCCGCGATCGAGGAGTTCGAGAAGCATCAGTTCGACCTGGTCGTGCTCGATCTTATGCTCCCCAAGATCCCCGGCGAGCGCGTTTGCCGCACCATTCGCGATACCTCGGATGTTCCCATCATCATGCTGACTGCCAAGGGCGAGATCGAGGACCGTATTATCGGTCTTGAGCTCGGCGCCGACGACTACCTGATTAAGCCGTTCTCGCCGCGCGAGCTTGTCGCCCGCGTACGCGCCCTGTTCCGTCGTGCCCACCAGGCCGACGAGCCCGCCGTCGAGGTACTCGACTTCGGCGATCTGGTCATCGATATCTCGGGCCACAAGATCTTGGTCGAAGGCAAGGAAGTCGATCTGACGGCTTCCGAGTTCAAGCTGCTCACCACGCTTGCTCGTCATCCCGGCCGTGTCTACAACCGTATGGAGCTGGTTGAGAAGGTGCTTGGGTACGACTTTGAGGGCTATGAGCGCACCATCGATAGCCACGTGAAGAACCTTCGCGCCAAGCTGGGCGATGATCCCAAGAAGCCCAAGTGGCTCTACACCGTCCACGGTGTCGGCTATCGCTTCGAGGCTCCGGCCAAGACCGATAAGTCGGACGAGAAATAGGGAAATCACATATGACACCTGCGCGCTTTGAAATCGGACAAAAGCACAAGCAGGAGAGCGAGGCGGGTTCCAAGGCTAGTTGGAACACGCCTCGTTCCGATTCACGGCCAACGATGAGCTATCCCTCGCGCATGGCACTTGCTTTTGCTCTGACATCGCTCATGACGGTATTGGTGCTGGTGGGCGTGGTCTCTGTTGTGTGGGGCACGGTCTTTTCGGATTACACGCGCTCCAATATCGTCGAAATCGCAAATTCCGCTGCCGAAAAGCTTGCGACGTCGTATGAGGAAAACGGCAATTGGACTGCGGGCGAGCTGCGTACGGTCGCGACATCGAGTTTGGTGTCCGACGATTTGGGTATGCAGGTCGTCAACAAGAAAGGCGTTGTCGTTTATGACGACTCATGGCCTTCGGCAAGCGCGACCGCCGATGTGCGCGAGAGCGAATCGGCGTCGAGCAGCTCGAGCGGTAAAAAAGCATCGCATAGCCCGGTCTCGTCTGCTCCAACCGACTCCGATAGCGTTGCCAACGTCGAAATCATAACGTCTTCGGGCGAGCATGTCGGACAGGTAAAGCTATGGGCCATCGGCTCCGATGCCTTGCTCACCAAGGCGGATTCTGCATTTAGGGAGAAGACCTTTAACGCCATGGCCCTCGCCGCGGTTGTTGCAATCTGCATTTCGGTCGTTATCGGATCGCTCGTGTCGCGCATGCTCACCAAGCCGATTCATCGTATTACGAGCACGGCCAAGCAAATTCGCGATGGCGATCTGTCCGCTCGTACTGGTTTGCGCGGTGATGACGAGATTGATCAGCTGGGTGAGACCTTCGATGAGATGGCCACTTCGCTCGAGAAGGATATGAAACACGAGAAGCGCCTGACCTCAGACGTTGCACACGAGCTTCGCACGCCGCTTATGGCCATGCTCGCAACGGTCGAGGCCATGCAGGATGGCGTGTATCCCACCGACGATGAGCATTTGGAGACCGTTGCTTCCGAGACGCGTCGCCTGGCTCGTCTGGTGCAGCAGATGCTCGACCTGTCGCGCATGGAAAACAGCACGGCTCCGCTCAACCTTGAGCCGGTGGACATGGTTCCTTTCGTGCGTTCCATCGTCAATGCCCAGGAGCGCCTGTTTGTCGACCGCGATCTGCGCTTGCGCTTTGCTGACGAGACCCAAGGTCACGACGATGTCGTCGAAGCCGATCCCGACATGATCACACAATGCGTCATCAATCTCATGAGCAACGCCATGCGCTACACCCCCGAGGGCGGTTGGGTCGTGGTGTCGGTGCTCAGTGACCGCAAACACGTCAGCATCGCCGTTTCTGATACCGGCATCGGTATTGCCAAGGATGACTTGTCGCGCATCTTCGGCCGTTTTTGGCGCGCCGATGCCAGCCGTGCCCGTGAGGCGGGCGGTCTGGGCGTGGGCCTCGCCGTGACCAAGCAGATTGTCGAGCGTCATCACGGCTACATATCCGTGGAGTCGGAGCTTGGAAAGGGTACGACTTTTACGATTCATCTGCCTCGCGAGCACACGGCGGACGCGGCATCTACTACAATGGAGCACTAGCTTTTCGCTATTCGGTGAAGGAGGGGTTTCGTCCCTGCCGCTCCGAGTTTGCGAAAACATGCGGGAAAGAACCCGCATTACTGTCGTATTTTGGTAAGGAGTGACTCACGTGACAACGATGGAGCGTCGTCCGGATTCCCGTGGCAAGGTTCGTGATATCTACGATGCCGGTGAAAACCTGCTGATGGTCGCCACCGACCGCATTTCTGCGTTCGACTTTATTCTCCCCGACGAGATTCCGTTTAAGGGAGAGGTGCTCAACCGCATCTCGGCATTCTGGTTCGATAAGTTTGCCGACATCGTTCCCAACCATCTCGTCTCCATCGACCCGGCGGATTTCCCCGAGGAGTTTGCTGAGTACCGCGACTATCTCGCTGGTCGCGCCATGCTGGTCAAGAAGGCCCAGACGATTCCTATCGAGTGCATCGTCCGCGGCTATCTGACCGGTTCGGGCAAGAAGACCTACGACGAGAACGGCACCGTCTGCGGCATCCAACTGCCTGAGGGCCTGACCGAGGCTTCCAAGCTTCCCGAGCCGCTGTTCACGCCGTCCACGAAGGCCGAGATCGGTGACCACGACGAGAACATCTCGTTCGAGCGTTGCTGCGAGATCGTGGGCGAGGACATTGCCACGCAGATTCGTGACCTTTCCCTCAAGATCTACAAGGCTGCTGCCGAGTATGCAGCGACCCGTGGCATCATCATTGCCGACACCAAGTTCGAGTTTGGTGTCATCGATGGCAAGGTCACGCTGATCGACGAGTGCCTCACGCCTGACTCCAGCCGTTTCTGGCCTGCTGCCAGCTACGAGGAGGGCAAGATCCAGCCTAGCTACGACAAACAATTCGTCCGCAATTGGCTCAAGGCCAACTGGGATATGACGGGGGAGACCCCGCACCTGCCCGCCGAGGTCATCGATGGCACGTCCGAGCGCTATCGCGAGGCCTTCCAGATCATCACGGGCTCCCAGTTCACAAGCATGAAGGAGAACGCATAAGTGAGTACCCGTAGCGCCACGAACAAGCGCACGCAATCCCACGAGGTTACCGGGGTTGCGCGCAAGTCCGCCGCATCCGCCAAGCCCGCCCGTCAGGCAGCGAGCTCTGTCCGCGTCGTGCCGGCTTCGTCTAAGGCACGCCGCAAAGAGCTCGAGAAGGGCGAGAACCTCGAGGGCCTCTCTAAAGAGGAGAAGCGCGCCCGCAAGGCTAAGCAGCGCGCCAAGGAGGACCGCATCTACACGGTGTCGAATATCCTTCTCAAGCAGGATGAGGACTACACCAAGCGCCGCCGCATCTGGTGGGCCGTGCTCACTATCGGCATGGTGCTCGTCGTGGCCATTTGGGCTTCGCTGTACTTCGCTCCCGCTGGCATGGTGTCCAGCCCCGTCCAGATGGTCGGCATCGTTTTGTCCTACGTCGTCATTTTGGGCGACTTTATCTACGACTTCGTTCGTATTCGTCCCCTGCGCAATATGTACCGCACGCAGGCCGAGGGCATGTCCGAGAACAAGCTCAACGCTCTTATCGAGCGCGCAGCTGCCGAGGAGGACAAAAAGGACTCCAAGAAGAAGTAGCGTTTGCATGCATACTTATCGCTAAGATATAAGGCGCGTCGTTTTTGCGGCGCGCCTTTTTACTGTTCTATAGATAGATGGAGTGGCACATGATTCGAGCTGCCCTGACGGTCGAAGAGGCTCTGGAGGGCATGAAGGCCCTAGAGCCCAAGATTAAAAACTATGCGCGCCTGGTTGTCCGCAAGGGCGTAAACGTCAAGCCCGGCCAGGAGGTTGTCGTTCAGTCTCCGGTCGAGTGCGCGCCGTTTGCGCGCGTGGTGGTTGCGGAGGCTTATGCCGCCGGTGCCGGTCACGTGACGGTTATTTGGGCCGATGATGCCGTGACGAGGCTCACGTACGAGCATGTCGAGAAAAGCTATTTTGAGCAGACGCCCGAGTGGAAGCGCCTGCAGCTTGATTCACTGGCCCAGGATGGTGCCTGCTTTATCTTTATCGAGGGCGCGGACCCTGCGGCTCTGAAGGGCATCGATCCCGCTAAGCCTGCTGCAGCTTCTAAGGCAAGGAACACACAGTGCAAGGTCTTCCGCCGCGGACTGGACTACAACATCAACCCGTGGTGCATCGCCGGCGCGCCGGTCGTTGCCTGGGCGCGTGAGGTGTTCCCGGGAGACGCCGATGAGGTTGCAATCTATAAGCTGTGGAATGCGATTCTGCACACCGCTCGCGCCGATGGCCAGGACCCGGAGAGCGACTGGGAACTCCATGACGCCGCTTTCGAAAAGAACCTGCGTTTCCTGAACGACAATCGTTTCGACTACCTGCATTACACCTCGGCAAATGGAACCGATCTGACGATTGGCATGACGAAAGGTCACGAGTGGGCCGGCGGCAAGGGTAAGACGCCCGATGGGCACCCCTTCTTCCCCAACATTCCCACCGAGGAAGTCTTCACCTCGCCTGACCGTATGCGTGCCGACGGTATCGTGTATTCGGCTATGCCGCTCATTCACCACGGTAACAAGGTTGACGATTTTTGGATTAAGTTCGAGGCGGGCCGCGTAGTGGACTACGATGCCCGCGTGGGTAAGGCGACGCTTGCGAGCATTATTGACACCGATGAAGGTGCCGCTCATCTGGGTGAGGTCGCGCTTATCTCCAAGAACACGCCGATCCGCGAAAGTGGCGTTCTATTCTACGATACGCTCTATGACGAGAATGCTAGCTGCCATCTCGCGCTAGGTGTCGGTTTCCCCGAATGCATCGAGGGTGGGTATGACATGTCCAAGGAGGAGCTCCTGGAGCATGGCGTTAACATCTCGAGCACGCACGTCGATTTTATGATCGGCACGGACGACATCGATATTACGGGCATTACGCCTGATGGACGTGAAGTTGTGATTTTCCAGAACGGCCAATGGAGTTGGGAATAGTCCCAGACCGTGGTACAATGCCACCCACGGGCCGTTAGCTCAGCTGGCAGAGCAGGGGACTTTTAATCCCAAGGTCCAGGGTTCGAACCCCTGACGGCCCACCCAAAGATTGTTGAGACGGTCAACTTCGGTTGGCCGTCTTTTTTGTCGCCTTTTCATGGGTTCGAACCCGTCGGGGCGCGGAGCTGAGTAAACGCGTGAGCGTTTGCCAGCGCAGCGCGCAAGGCGCGAAGCGCCGCAGCGGCCGCCTGCGGAGCAGGCTGGACCCCTGACGGCCCACCATAGACTAAAAAAGCGACTGGCGGATGCCGGCCGCTTTTTTGTTGCCGCGACACGGGTTCGAACCCGAACTTCTCTATATATAAGAACGCTTGGCGAACAAAACCTGCCTTTTACCGACGGGAAACAAATAGCTGATGCTTTTGGAGTAAAGTGGCGCTCCAGAGATGACCGATGCCTTAACACCTATAAACCAGCTGGTCATCGCCAATATCAGAAGCCACTGCTTCAGTTTTAACCTCAGTGATGCGACTGAGGGACCTATTCATTTGTGAACAAAATATGGAGTGCGCGATTCCCGCCCCCGGCGCCCCTCCG
>JAJXHK010000001.1 GCA_021639365.1 Collinsella aerofaciens | reverse complement strand
CAGGCGGTTGTTGGTTCGGATGGTTGCGCGCACAAACGAGAGATACTCGGCGCAGACATCGGGCTCCAGCTCGCGCATCTGCGAAAGCAGCGCGCGTTCGGTATCCATCCAATGTTCCTTAACGGTGGCGCCGGAGCTCTGTCCCGCACGCGCGAGCGAAATGCCACGCGCCTGACCGTCGATTACGGCAACCTGCGAAAACGTCGATGACGAAAGGCAATAGGCGAGGTCGCACGCGGCCTCAAGGCGGTTGTACTCATCGTTATCCGAATTGTTATGCCAAAGCTGCTGCAGAATCAGCGCGATGGCGTCGAAGTCTTCGGTATCAAACGGTCGGTAGAGAACCCGCGAGACCATGGTGCCTCTTTCTTTTGCGGATGCATATCGAGCACAGTTCTACCACGCTATTGGCATCTAATTATGGTGCCCCTGTGTTCCATGAACTCACCGTGCCCGGTGCCGTGCCCATCCCCTCTGCTCGCAAACTTTTTCTGCACATGCGCCCGTTGCGGGGTGCATCGATGCGCTCGATGCGCTACATTGAATCAGTATTTTCAATGCCGCTGCGCGAGCGCTGCAGATCGACGTATCACCGACTCACAGAGCACGGCGGCGTACCAGACAGGAGGACTGCATGGGATCTGATGTGAAGATCGCGCGCGCGTTGATCTCGGTTACCGATAAGACGGGCGTCGTCGATTTCGCACGGACGCTGGTCGATGACTTTGGCGTCGAGATCATCTCTACGGGCGGCACGGCTCGTGCCATCGAGGACGCGGGCGTTCCCGTAACCCCCATCGAGGAGTTCACGGGCTATCCCGAGATGATGGACGGCCGCGTTAAGACCCTGCACCCCAAGGTTCACGGCGCGCTGCTGGCCCGCCGCGATTCCGAGCAGCACATGCAGGAGGCCGCTCAGCACGGCATTAAGCTGATCGACTTGGTCGTCGTCAACCTGTACGAGTTCGAGAAGACCGTCGCCAACCCCGAGGTCACCTTTGCGGACGCCATCGAGCACATCGACATCGGCGGTCCCTCTATGCTGCGCTCCGCCGCTAAGAACGCCGCGAGCGTTACCGTCATCTCCGACCCGGCCGACTATGATGCCGTCCTGGCCGAGATGCACGAGACCGGTGGCTGCACCACGCTTTCCACCCGTCGTCGCCTGCAGGTGAAGGTCTACCAGACCACCGCCGCCTACGACACGGCTATCTCCCGTTGGCTTGCCGCCCAGGCAAGTGACGTGGCGGACACCTCTGCCAAGCTCGAGATTTCGCTGGAGAAGGTCGACGACCTGCGCTATGGTGAGAATCCTCAGCAAAAGGCTACGGTCTACCGCTTTGCCGAGGGCTGCGAGAACACCGCGAGCTCTCAGTTCCCGCTTGTGGGCTCCGAGCAGATCCAGGGCAAGCCGCTCAGCTACAACAACTATCTGGATGCCGATGCCGCTTGGAACCTGGTCCGCGAGTTCGACGAGCCGGCCTGCGTGATCCTCAAGCACCAGAACCCCTGCGGTTCCGCCGTCGCCGAGGACATCACGGCCGCCTACGACTGCGCCTTCGCCTGCGATCCCAAGAGCGCCTTCGGCGGCATCATCGCCTGCAACCGCGAGGTTCCCTATGAGCTGGTTGAGCACTTTGCCGATCAGAACAAGCAGTTCGTCGAGGTCATCATCGCCCCGAGCTATACCGCCGAGGCGCTCGAGCGCATGGCCAAGCGCCCCAACCTGCGCGTGCTGGCTACCGGCGGCGTGGACCACGGTGCCCAAGTGGAGCTGCGCTCCATCGACGGCGGCATGCTGGTGCAGGAGGTCGACCACGTGACCGAGGATCCCGCGACCTTTACGTTCCCCACCGACCGCAAGCCCACCGACGCCGAGATGGCCGAGCTCGAGTTTGCCTGGAAGGTCTGTAAGGGCGTCAAGTCCAACGCCATCTTGGTCTCCAAGGGTAAGGCCGGCATTGGCATGGGCCCGGGTCAGCCCAACCGCGTTGACTCTGCACTGCTTGCCTGTGAGCGCGCCGAGGACTTCTGCGAACGCGAGGGCGTGGAGAAGGGCGGCTTTGCCTGCGCAAGCGACGCGTTCTTCCCGTTCCGCGACAACGTCGACGTGCTTGCCGCGCACGGCGTGACCTGCATCATTCAGCCCGGCGGCTCCAAGCGCGACGACGAGAGCATCCAGGCCTGCAACGAGCACGGCATTGCGATGGTCTTCACGGGTGCCAGGCATTTTAGGCACTAGGGCTTTCCCAAGCACCCGACCTTGCCCCTCAAACCGTCGCTTGCGTACATTTAGTACGCGGCGCTCCTCTTTCGGGGCAATCTCGGGCACTTGGAAAACCCTTAATGGGATGTTGTTCTATCCCATTAAGTTGATCGGTCGCCTGGCCATATCGTCAAAATAATCTCTGCAAAAGACGGTCGCTCCGTTTGGGGGGGCCGTCTTTTTGGTATAAGAGGACGGAATGACTAACACGAAAGGTACAACCATGCCCCAGATTGATGATGCCGAGCTGTTTGGCAATGCCGAGGATCAGCGTGTGTACGAGGACTTTTGCGCCAATCAGGAGGCGGTCGAGAAGTTTACGCTCGACAAGCCCGCGCTTGTCTGTCGTTGGCGCATGTCCAACAAAAAGGTGCCCATGCTCAACCGTCACATTCGCGCACTGTCCGAGCGCCTGGTGCAGGGCGAGCCGCTTACCCATAACATGCTCAGCTGGGCCAAACAGCACGTTGAGTGGTCGCTAGCCGAGGGCGACTATACCGCGCACGACGGCGTGCTCATGCTGGTGATCGACATCAACGGCAACGCCGCCATGACAGTGGGGGAGTACGAGCCGCTCGCCGATACGTCAGCCAAGGCGCTGCGTGCCCGCTCTGCCGAGGCCCGTTCCGAGGCCGACGAAACCGGCGTGGCGCCCGAGCTGCTTGCTGCCGTCAACGACGGCGAGCTGGCCTTTGTGGCGCCGGCGGACGAGTGCCTGTGCGGCACGGCGACGCTCATCGAACAGCTGGCCCAGACCAAGGACATCCCGGTCACGCGCGTAGACATCCCCGCTCAGCTCAAGGGCGCGTTGTTCCTGGTGAGCGACGAGCACGGCGTGGTCCCCGCCGACGATACCGATGCCGCCGAGGCGGACGCCGCCACGGTCGCCTTCTTCGCCGACGGCTACGAAAAGCTCCGCGCCCGCCGCTAAATGATTTTTCTGGGGCGGGGATTTAATAATCATTTGATCCCCGCGCCCGTTGCGAGCGAGGGGCGAGCCAAACGCTTTCGTTCGCGAACAGTTCTGTCACCTTGGTGCCGCGTGGGGCGCGTGCCTGCGGCTTCGCGGTCATAATGGGACAAGACAACCAAGAGGGGAGCGGAATTCATGGCGCTAATCTATATCGTTGAGGACGACGAGCCCATTCGTCGTGAGCTTGCCGACATCCTTGCCCGTGCCGGTTTTGAGGTCGAGGCCTGCGAATCGTTCGAGCACGTCTCGCGTGACATCCTGGCCGCTGCACCCGACTTGGTATTGCTCGACCTGACGCTTCCCGTCAAAGACGGCCAGCATATCTGCCACGAAGTCCGCCGCGAATCCGAGGTTCCCATCATCGTCCTCACGTCGCGCACGACCGAGATCGACGAGGTCATGGCCATGACGCTCGGCGCGGACGACTTTGTCCCCAAGCCCTACAGCGCCCGCGTGCTTGTGGCGCGCATTAACGCACTGCTGCGACGCACCGCCGCTGCCGGCGAGCGCAGCACGCTCGTCCACAAGGGGCTGGAGCTCGACCTCGCCCGTTCTATGGTCACCAACACGGCGACCGGCGACAGCACCGAGCTCACCAAAAATGAGCTGCGCATTCTCTCGCTGCTTTTGAGCCGCGCGGGCAAGATCGTCTCGCGCTCGGCCATCATGCAGGACCTGTGGGACTCCGATGCCTTCGTGGACGACAACACGCTCACCGTCAACATAAACCGCCTGCGCACGACGCTCGAAAAAATCGGCGTCAAGGGGTATCTGATCACGCATCGCGGCCAAGGCTATTCGGTCTAGGTGCCAGCTATGTCGTTTAGCAAATTCTTCAAAGATGCGCTGCTTCCCGTCGCCGTGTGGACGTGCGGCGTGCTGTTGAGCTGCTTTGTGCTGACGGTCGCCGGGGCACCCGCTTCCATCGTGGTCGTGGCGGTCGGCGTGTCCTTTATCTTTGGCATGCTCGGCATCGTGATCGAGTACGCGCGTCGTCGTCGATTTTTGCACCAGCTGGAGCGCGCGGCCGAGGAGCTGGAAAGCCCCGCATGGGTGCAGGAGATGGTGCAGTGTCCGACCTATGCCGAGGGCGAGCTCGAATACGAAGTCCTGCGCCGGGTGGGCAAAGCTGCCTGCGACGAGGTTGCCGAAGGCCGGCGCCAGACCGACGACTATCGCGACTATATCGAAAGCTGGGTCCACGAGGCCAAGTTGCCTCTGGCGGCAGCCCATCTGATTCTTGAAAACCTGGACGGCAGCGAAGACGACCTGTCGCGTGTGGATGACCTGGGTCGCGAGCTGGCTCGCGTTGAGCGCTATATCGACCAGGCACTGTACTATGCGCGCTCGGAAGTCGTGGAGCGCGACTACCTGATTCGCCGTTGGGATCTCAAGACCTTGGTGACGGGCGCGATTAAAGCCAACGCGCGCGAACTTATCGCGGCACATGTGGCGCCGGTGTGCGAGAACCTCGACTTTGAGATCTTTACCGACGAGAAGTGGCTCGAGTTTATTCTGGGTCAGCTCATTCAGAACAGCATTAAATATGCGCGCGAGGACGGCGCAAAGATCGTGTTTTCGGGCGCGTTGCTGGACGAGGGCCTGGCGAGCGAACGCATCGAGCTTACCGTCGCGGACAACGGCTGCGGCGTGAGCGCGGCCGACCTGCCGCGCGTGTTCGAGAAAGGTTTTACCGGCGACAACGGCCGCACCACCAAGCGCGCAACGGGCATCGGCCTCTACCTGGTGGCGCGTTTATGCTCCAAGATGGGCATCGACGTCACCGCGGCATCCGAGCCCGGCGAAGGCTTCGTCGTAACATTCGCGTTTTCAACGAATAAGTTTCAATATTTCGAGTAACGCACGCGGTAGACGCCCACCCAAACAAAAACGTGCCGTCCCAAACGGGGCGGCACGCCGTTTTTCTATCAGCCAACTCGTTGAAGTATGGTGACGAAGGCGCAAGGCCGGGAGGGGTTATCTAAGCCGACATCCCGCAGCCGCGAAGCGGCGAGGACGTCGGCGTGATAACCCCGCAGGCCTTGCGCCGACGGGAAGGAACCTACTTCACGACCAAAATGTCGCAGTCCGTATTGCGCAGCAAAAACGTCGAAATCGAACCCAGCAGCGCATACTTGATCGAGGACAGGCCGCGGGCGCCGCAGAGCACCAGGTCGGGCTTAACCACGTCGAGCATCTCGTCCTTGAGCGTCTCGCGAATACGGCCGGCGCGAATCATGACCTCGACCTCGGGAATATCGGGATTGGCCTTGGCCTCTTCGAGCTGCTTGGCGATGGAGTTCTTAAATGCCTCCTCTAGGCCGTTGACCAGATCGACCGGATAGGAACCGGCGCTCTCGAGCGCCGTGGAATCGATAACGTGGCCGATGATTAGCTTGGCACCGTTGTTCGCGGCGACCTTGATGGCGCGTGCGAGCACAAAATCCTGCTGCTCAGTACCGTCGAGTGAAACAAATACCTTGGTGTAGCCCTCGTTCATGGTTTCCTCCTTGGTCTATCGCACGGGCGCGGGGCTCGTGCATCGGGCGGGCGCGGGCGCGTTGGCCGCCGGACACTTTATCTTGTTGCAGTTATACCCAAGGATTTGGGTTTGACCGCTCGCAATTCTGTGAACGGGCGAGTTTTTTGGTAAGGGTAGGCGCAGGCGCGCCGCCAACGGTTGATAATGGGACATCGCCCGCACCGTCCGCAGAACAATATCGGCGGGTGTCTAACGAGGGGGTCCCTTTGGATATTATCGAGCTTCTAAAATCTGCCTTCATGGGCCTGGTCGAGGGCATCACCGAATGGCTGCCTGTTTCGTCGACCGGTCACATGATCTTGGTGGACGAGTTCGTCAAGATGAACGTGAGCGAGACGTTCTGGAATATGTTCCTGGTTGTGATTCAGCTCGGCGCCATTCTGGCCGTCTGTGTGCTGTTCTTCCATGAGCTCAATCCGTTCTCGCCCAGCAAGGGCAAGGAGGGCCGTCGCGACACCTGGGTGCTGTGGGGCAAGATTGTGCTCGGCTGCATTCCCGCCGCGGCGATCGGTCTGCCGCTTAACGACTGGATGGAGGAGCATTTCTACAATGCTCCCGTCGTGGCGCTGGCGCTCATTGTGTACGGCGTGCTGTTTATCGTGATCGAGAACTGGCGCGCGAGCAAGCGCGAGGAAATGGCCGTTGCCGGTTCGTTTGGTTCGCGTGCTGTGGTGTCGGGTGGACGTCCCGCCGGTGCACACTTTGCGGCGCCCGCCGCGGCTACCGCTGAGGATGAGGACGATGACGAGAATCTGGACTTTGGCTCCATCGCCACGCTCGAGGACCTGAGCTGGAAGACTGCGCTGGGTATCGGCTGCTTCCAGGTGCTTTCGCTGGTGCCTGGTACGTCTCGCTCCGGTTCTACCATCATCGGCGGCCTGCTGCTGGGCTGCACGCGTTCGGTGGCGTCCAAGTTCACGTTCTTCCTGGCCATCCCTGTCATGTTTGGCGCGAGTGCGCTCAAGCTGGTCAAGTACTTCATCAAGGGCGGCACGTTCGGCACCAACGAGATCGCTATCTTGGGCGTGGGCTGCGTTGTTGCCTTTGTGGTTTCGCTCATCGCCATCAAGTGGCTCATGGGCTTCGTCCGCCGTCACGACTTTAAGTGCTTCGGTGTTTACCGCATCATCCTGGGCATCGTAGTGCTCGCATACTTCTTCGTTCTGGAGCCGATGCTCGGCCTTTAACTTAGTCGACGCTGCGCGGCGCCCAGAGCGACAGCTTGTCATTCAAAGAGGGTGGCATGACCAAAAGGTCTATGCTGCCCTCTTTTTTGGGCGATGGGGTGGGTCCGATGGTGGCGCACGGAGTCGTGGTGTGATTTGCGTCGGTGTCCGCGCGGCTCGGTATACTGGTACGGCTCAAACTATGGCGCTGCCCGCAGGCGCGCCGTCCGTCAGATGAGGAGTCACCCATGACCCAGCCCTTGCCCTGGGAAAAGAACACTGCCGCGCCCGTGCCGCCCGTGCCGGAACCCGTGCCGCTCGATGCATACACCGCCCCCGCTGCGCCGGAGCCCGAGCTCGTTCCGCTCGACATCTACGACGCTCCCGCGCCGGCGCCCAAGCCCGCCAAGCCGCTCGTCGACATCGACAGCCTTAATCCCGCCCAGCGCGAGGCGGTCCTGTCCACCGAGGGCCCGTTGCTGGTGCTCGCCGGCGCCGGCTCGGGCAAGACCCGCGTCTTGACCTTCCGCATCGCACATATGCTCGGCGACCTGGGTGTTAAGCCTTGGCAGGTTCTTGCCATCACGTTTACCAACAAGGCCGCGGCAGAGATGCGCGAGCGTCTGGCGGCACTCATCCCAAGCGGCACCCGTGGCATGTGGGTGTGCACCTTCCATGCCATGTGCGTGCGCATGCTGCGCGAGGACGCCGACCTGCTGGGCTACACCGGCCAGTTCACCATCTACGATGACGACGACTCAAAGCGCATGGTGCGTGACATTATGCAGGCGCTCGGCATCGAGCAAAAGCAGTTCCCCATCAACATGATCCGCAGCAAGATCAGCTCGGCCAAAAACGCCATGATCGGCCCCGAGGACATGCTCAAGAGCGCCGATAGCCCCAACGACAAAAAGGCCGCGCAGGTCTACCTGGAGCTGGAGCGCCGCTTGCGCGCCGCCAACGCGATGGACTTTGATGACCTGCTCGTGCGCGCGCTCGAGCTGCTGCGCACCCGCCCCGAGGTGCTCGACAAGTACCAAGAGCGCTTCCGCTACATTAGCGTCGACGAGTATCAGGACACCAACCACGTCCAGTACGAGATCGCCAACCTGCTGGCCGCCAAGTACCAAAACCTCATGGTCGTGGGCGACGACGACCAGTCCATTTACAGCTGGCGTGGCGCCGACATCACCAATATCCTGGACTTTGAGAAGGACTTTAAAAACTGCAAGACCGTCAAGCTGGAGCAGAACTACCGCTCCACGGGTCATATCCTGAGCGCCGCCAACGCCGTGGTGCGCCATAACTCGCAGCGCAAGGACAAGCGCCTGTTTACGGCCGAGGGCGATGGCGAGAAGATTCAGGCCTTCCAGGCGAGCGACGAGCGCGACGAGGGCCGCTGGATTGCCGGTGAGATCGAGAAGCTGCATGCCAAGGGTACGAGCTACGACGATATCGCCGTGTTCTACCGCACCAACGCCCAGTCGCGTATCCTCGAAGATATGTTCCTGCGCGCGGGCGTGCCCTACAAGATCGTGGGCGGCACGCGATTCTTCGACCGTGCCGAGATCCGCGACGTCATGGCCTACCTCAAGATGATCGTGAACCCGGCCGACGAGATGAGCGTCAAGCGCGTCATCAACACGCCGCGCCGCGGCATCGGCTCCACCTCGATCCAAAAGATCGAGCAGCTGGCGCGCGACAACCGCTGCTCGTTCTTCCAGGCCTGCGAGATCGCAACAGCCGAGACGGGCATGTTTAGTGCCAAGGTGCGCAACGGCCTGTCGAGCTTTGTTTCGCTGGTGCGCGAGGGCCGTCGCATGGACGGCGAGCTCAAGGACGTCGTCGAGATGATCGTCGATAAGACGGGCCTGCTGCAGGCGTTTCGCGCCGAGGGCACCATGGAATCCGAGAGCCGCGCCGAGAACATCCAGGAATTCCTGGGCGTCGCCGCCGAATTTGAGGAGACGCACGAGGATATCGAGGGCACGCTCGAGAGCTTGGAAGAGCTGCGTGCAGCCGGTGTTGCCGATGTGCCCGCCAGTGCCGAGCCCGAGCCCGTTGTGGTGAGCGCGCCTGCGCCCGAGCCAGGGCCGTCCGCGCCCGCGTCTTCGTTTGAGGCGCTCGTCGGTGCTCGCGACGCCGCGGGCACCAATCCGCTCGATAGTCTGGCCGCTCCGGCGCTCTCGCCGCAGGATGCCCTGGCTGCCGCCATCGCAGGCAACGCCTATGCCGCACCGACGGAGCTGCCGGCGGGTGCTGTACATGCCGACGAGATCGAGCGCACCTATGGCCCGCTCACTTGCAAGGCGTTGCCGGCGCTCATGGAGTGGCTGGCCCTGCGCTCCGACTTGGATTCCCTGGCCGGCGAGACGCATGCCATCACCATGATGACCATCCACTCCGCCAAGGGCCTGGAGTTCCCGGCGGTGTTCGTGGCCGGCATGGAGGAGGGTATCTTCCCGCACGTGCACGACTTTGGCGGCAGCGATGACCCGGGCAAGCTCGAAGAGGAGCGTCGCCTGGCCTACGTCGCCATCACGCGCGCCCGCAAGCGCCTGTTCCTGACCTATGCGGCCACGCGTCGCACCTACGGTTCGACTTCTGCCAACCCGCGCTCGCGCTTCCTCAACGAGATTCCGTTTGAGGATATCGAGTTTAGCGGTATCGGTTCTGCCGGTTTTGAGGGCACGGGCTGGGAGAAGCGCGGCGACCGTCACGGCACCTTTGGCTCGGGCATGGGCTCGGATATGTATGGCGGCAAGGTGTTCGGTTCGCATACGCGCTCGACCGGCGGTTCCGGTTCGCGCGGCGGATCGAGCTTCGACGATTTCTTTGGTGGCAGCACCTATGGCACCGAGCGCCATCGCGGGGTTTCGCCCGACGCCGGCCGTGTTGCCTCGACCTTTGGTTCGGGCGCGCCGCGAGCTAAAAAGCCGTCGTCCAAGGTGTCGCCGACGGTGGAGCGCAAGGTCGATCGCGCCAGCGCGTCGCAGGACTTTGCCGCGGGCGATACCGTGAGCCACAAGACCTTTGGCACCGGTACCGTGATCTCGGTCGCCGGAGACATGATCGAGGTCCAGTTCGAAAAGACCGGCCAGACCAAAAAGCTAATGAAAGGTTTTGCACCGATCGTCAAGCTGTCGTGATCCCGGCGGACCTGGGCGGGCGTATGGGGCAACATCGCCTGCTCGGGCAGTCCTGCGCAAGACGGAGGCCACATTAAGTGGCCTCCTTTGCGTGCGGAACTCGCGATCGATGTTGCCCCATACGCCCGCCCAGGTCCTCAGGCAACGTTGCTTGCGAACGTCGCTCTGCTCGTTCCCTTTTTGGTCTGGAGAGCCGGGTGGGCTGATATATAGATATGAGCAGGGGCTCCCCCGTTGGTGAACCGGGGACCCCCTTGTTGCTTTTTGATTGTCGTTACTAGCCGGCGAGCGCTCGGGGACCGGTAGCTTACAGGTGGCTGATGATCAGTTCCATCTTGCCTTTGAGGTCAATTGAGCTGACGGTACTGGGTGCCAGCAGGTGGCTTCCCTTGTGGACGGGGTCGCCGCAGACGGTGCCTTCGCCGTCGATGACCGACAGGCACATGAAGGGCCAGCGCTGGTCGAGGGTCTTGCTGCCGTCGACGCGCACGCGATCGACGGTGTAGCAGGGGTTGGACTCGAGTTCGGTCACGCCATCGACCTCGGGCGCGGTCACCGTGCCGCCGGTCGGAGCCTGTGCGTTAAAGTCGATGCAATCGAGGCTCTGCTCAATGTGCAGTGGGCGCAGCTTGCCGTCGGTGCCGGGGCGGTCGTAGTCGTACAGGCGATACGTCACGTCGCTCGACTGCTGCGTCTCCAAAATGAGCGTGCCGGTCTTGATTGCATGCACGGTACCGGAATCAATCTGGAAAAAGTCGCCCTTGTGGATCGGCAGCACGTTGAGCATATCGTCCCAACGGCCTTCCTCGATCATCTGCGCGGCTTCGGCGCGGTCATGCGCACGCTGGCCGACGATGATCGTGGCGTCGGATTCGCAGTCCAGCACATACCAGCACTCGGTTTTGCCCAAGCTACCGTTCTCGTGCTCGGCGGCGTACTCGTCGTTGGGGTGAATCTGGATCGAAAGGTCGTCCTTGGCGTCCAGGATCTTAATGAGCAGCGGGAACTCCTTGCCCTCGCAGTTGTCAAAGAGCTCGCGGTGCTCGGCCCACAGCCACGACAGCGTGTGGCCGGCATACGGGCCCTCAGCGATCTGGCAGTCGCCGTTGGGGTGTGCCGAGATGGCCCAGCACTCACCGATGGGACCCTCGGGAATGTCGTAACCAAATACGGTTTCGAGCTGGCGGCCGCCCCAGATCTTCTCGTGGAAAATCGGCGTCAGTTTAATCAAATCGGACATGTTCATACTCCCATGGTGTTGCGCGGCCGCCCGCTCTAATCGAGTCATAACGAGCGCCCGCATGACTACAAAAACCTATGCCAACGTTACGTTGTGCAGCTCAAAGCGGTCGCCAACGTTGCGCGAAATCGAGTACTCAAAGGCGTTGCCGCTATCCAAGAAGCCAATCTGGTTGAGTTCGAGCAGGGGAGCGCCGAGCTTGGCGTCCAGGCGCTCAGCTTCTTCCTCGGTTGCCGCCACAGCGCGGATGGTGCGGTGGAAGCTCGAAATCTTCAACCCGCATTGCTCGCGGATAAAGCTATAGACCGATCCGTACAGGTCCTTCTTTTTAAGGCCCGGTATCAGCTCGAGAGGCATGTAGGTGTACTCGATGACGATGGGCTTCTCGTCGACCTGGCGCACGCGCACGATGTGATAGGCAAAGTCGTCCTCGGCAATTCCCAGCTGACTTGCGACGTCCGCCGGTGGATTGACAATCGAGAAATCGTAGACCACCGAGGTCACCTTCTCCCCGCGGTGCTCATACGAAAAGCCCTGGGCGCGGTCGTTTTTGCCCTGGAAAAACGCCTGGTCGGGAAGACCCGCCGTGTCCTTAACGTAGGTGCCCGACCCGCGACGGCTGGTAACAAGACCTTCCTCGGTGATCTGCTCGATCGCGCGCTTGACGGTGATCTTGGAAACGCTATACAGCTCGCAAAACTCTACGACGGTGGGCAGTTTATCGCCCGGCTTAAGGGAGCCGTCCTCGATGCTTCGACGGATATCTGCAGCTATCGCCTCGTATTTGGGAATCATGGAACCTCCTTTCCGGCTTGATTGAGTACAGAAGAAAGTATAGTCAACACCTAAGCATCCCTATTGCGTTTTTGAAAAGTTCGAGAAAGGTTTAATTAAAAAACGCTTCTCTTTAAAAACTAGAGCGTTCTAAATGAATATGCATTCGAATAATGTGGTATTGAGCAAATTGATCGACTCGAGGATGGGGTTGAGCCGTTTTACCGCCCAACGAACCAAATTCCATGCCCTGCGTTTTCACAGATAAAACCTGCCAAGACAAACCTGCCCCTTTTTGGCAGGTTTTTGCCTTGGGAGCGGTACCATACAGGCAATGTTTAAACGAGAAAGGCGGGCTCCCATGGAACCTAAGCAGTATTACATCGGCATCGACGTCGGCGGCACTTCGGTTAAGGAGGGCCTGTTCGACGAGGACGGTAACCTGCTGGCCAAGGCCAGCGTGCCCACGCCGCCTATCGTTGACGCCGCGGGCTTTGCCGCGGTGACCGAGGCTATCGACCAGGTGGTCGCCAAGGCCCAGATTCCGCGTGCCTTTGTGGCGGGTATTGGCCTGGCCGTTCCGTGTCCCATCCCGGCATCGGGCGATGCCAAGGTCAAGGCCAACATTGCCATTAACCTGCCCGAGCTAAGAGTCGCCATTCAGGAGCACTGCCCCGACGCGGTTGTTAAATACGAGAACGATGCCAACGCCGCTGCCATGGGCGAGGCCTGGCTCGGCTCTGCCAAGGGCGTACAGAACGTGGTGATGGTCACCATTGGTACCGGCGTGGGTGGCGGCGTTATCGTCAACGGCGACGTGGTGTCGGGCGTTGTGGGTGCCGGCGGCGAGATTGGCCACATGTGCCTGAACCCGGCTGAGGAGCGCACCTGCGGCTGTGGCGGCCATGGCCATCTGGAGCAGTATTCCAGCGCCACCGGCGTGGTGAGTAACTACCTTGCCGAGTGCAAGAAGGCGGGCGTCGAGCCCATCGAGCTCACCGGTCCTTCTGATTCCAAGGACGTGTTCCAGGCCTGCCGCGAGGGCGACAAGCTCGCGCTTGCCGCGGCCGATACCATGGCCGACTATCTCGGCCGCGCCCTGGCGCTTATTGCCAACGTGGTCGATCCCGAGATGTTCCTGATCGGTGGCGGCGCGTCCGCTTCGGCCGATGTCTACCTCGACAAGGTCCGCGAGCACTTTAAGCAGTACGCGCTTTCTGCTTCGCGCGAGACGCCCATTAAGGTCGCCTCGCTCGGCAACGACGCCGGCATCATCGGTGCCGCCTACGTAGCTCTGCGCGCCGCCGGTAAATAGCTGGTGCAAGGGAGTCAGGTTGCTTTGCACCAACATGGTGCAAAAGGGACAGCCTTGGCCTCCGTGCCTGCCCCAAAATATGCCGTGCCCCTTCCGTCTGCGAAGGCTCGGCATCGGCGTGCTACCATAGCTACGTCCAAGTACACATATCAAGTGGAGGATATCCATGGCAAACGTTCTTGTCTTTGGTCACCAGAACCCCGATAACGACGCCATCATGAGCGCCGTCGTCCTGTCCCAGCTGCTCAATCAGGTTGAGTATGCCGGCAACACCTACGAGGCTTGCGCTCTGGGCCAGCTTCCGGCCGAGTCCGCCAAGCTGCTTGCCGACGCCGGCATTGCCGAGCCCCGCGTGATCGAGTCCGTTGAGGCCGGTCAGCTCGTCGTTCTCACCGACCACAACGAGTCTGCCCAGTCCGTTGCCGGTCTTAAGGACGCCACGGTCTTTGGTGTCGTCGATCATCACCGCATCGGCGACTTCGAGACCGCCGGCCCGCTGCACTACATCTGCCTGCCCTGGGGCTCCAGCTGCACCATCGTCACCAAGCTCGCCGGCGTGCTCGGCGTTGAACTTTCCGACGTTCAGGCCAAGCTGCTGCTCTCGGCCATGATGACCGACACGCTCATGCTCAAGAGCCCCACCACCACCGATGTCGACCGCGCCGTTGCCGCCAAGCTCGGCGAGCAGGTGGGCGTCGACCCGGTCAAGTTTGGCATGGAGGTCTTCCTCACCCGTCCGTCCGGCTCCTTCACCGCAGCCGAGATGGTCGGCAACGACATCAAGATGTTCGAGCCCGCTGGCAAGAAGCTGCTCATCGGCCAGTACGAGACCGTCGACAAGAGTCGCGCACTCGGCATGATCGACGAGATCCGCGAGGCCATGCGCGCCTACGCCGCCGAGAAGGGTGCCGACGGCATCGTCCTGTGCATCACCGACATCATGGAGGAGGGCTCGCAGGTCCTGCTCGAGGGCGAGACCGAGGCCGCTCAGAAGGGCCTGGGCATTGCCGACGAGCACGACGGCGTCTGGATGCCGGGCGTCCTCTCCCGTAAGAAGCAGGTCGCTGCCCCCATCATGGCCGCCTGCTAGGTTTAGTTGACCGAACGCCACGACCGGATCGCGGACGCCCCGCGCTCCGGTCGTTTTTTGTGCACGGCGCCGCATCGTCTCTTGGGCAGGCGCGCCCGTGCCGTTGAGCAAATAATGTTCAACCTGTGGTTCCGCTTTTCGGCCACGCCTGCGTGCTTGTCGTGCAGGGTAGGCTAGATGCAAGCGTAATACGTTAGAGCGCGGCGCCGCCACTTGGGCGGGCCGTGCTTTTTTAAGACGGGAACTTTCCCGTGAAAGGAGCCGCCCATGGCAGCAACTGAGCAGCTGTTCAACGTTCGTGAGCGCAAGCGCTTTGAACGTCACGACATTTGGGAGCGCATCGCCGAGAACGGCACGATTTCCGCCGCCGTCATGGTCTTCGCCGCCATCGCCGCCGTCATCTGCGCCAACACCGATGCCTACGAGGCCATCCATCACTTTTTGGAGACCCCGCTGTATGTGGGTCTGGGCAACCTTACGGCCGGTCTCACCGTTGAGCTTTTCGTCAACGACTTCCTCATGGCGATTTTCTTTTTGTTGGTGGGCATTGAGCTTAAGTACGAGATGACGGTCGGCGAGCTCAAGAATCCGCGTCAGGCCATGCTTCCCATGCTGGCAGCCGTGGGCGGCGTCGTCGTTCCCGCCTGCATCTACCTCATTTTTAACCATGCCGGCGCCCGCAACGGTTGGGCCATCCCCATGGCAACCGATATTGCCTTTGCGCTGGGCGTGCTGTCGCTTTTGGGCAACCGCGTGCCCAACGGCGTGCGCGTGTTCTTCTCGACGCTCGCTATTGCCGACGATCTGATTTCCATCGCCGCCATCGCCATTTTCTACGGTCAGAGCCCCAATCCGTTTTGGTTGGGCGCCGCCGCGCTTGTGACCTGCGCGCTCGTGTGGCTCAACAAGACGCAGCATTACCGCCTTGCCCCGTACTCGGTGCTGGGCCTGCTGCTGTGGTTCTGCATGTTCAAGAGCGGCGTACATGCCACGCTTGCTGGCGTCATCTTGGCCTTTACCATCCCGGCCAAGTGCGGCGTCAAGCTCGATAGCCTCACCGATTGGTTGGGCGAGTGCCTGCCGCTGCTCGATGACCGCTACGACGACGAGGCACACATCCTGGGCCAGCATGACTTTACCGTCTCGACCACCAAGGTCGAGCGCGTCATGCACCGCGTGACCCCGCCGCTTATCCGCATGGAGCGTCTGATCTCAACGCCGGTCAACTTTGTGATCCTGCCGATCTTTGCGTTCGTGAACGCGCAGGTTCGCCTAGTGGGCGTGGACATGAGCACGCTGCTCACCGATCCGGTGACGCTCGGCGTGTACTTTGGCATGCTGCTGGGCAAGCCGATCGGCATCTTTGGTATGACGTTTGCCCTGGTTAAGCTTAAGGCCTGCGAGCTGCCGCACAATGTCAACTGGCACATGATTGCCGGCGTGGGCATTCTGGGCGGTATCGGCTTTACCATGTCGATCCTCATCAGCGGCCTCGCCTTCCCGACGGCCCAGTTTGAGGTTCTGGCTGCCAAGGCCGCTATTCTCGCCGGTTCGGTCACCGCTGCCGTGCTCGGCATGATCTACATGAGCGTGGTCTGCAAGCACCCCGCGCCCAAAGACGAGTAAGAGCGCGAAAACCGGCTCCAGAACCGATTCGGGCGCGTTCGAAATGCGGATTCGGGCGGTGCTTGCCGCCTGCCAGACACGCCAGTGGTCAAAAAACGCCGTTTGTGAGTACTGTCACAAACGGCGTATCATTTTAGGTGCGGAAAATAATGAACAAAGTTATAAGAACTGTACGTTAATGAGTGACCATCGACTTCCAATTTGGCGCTAGCTGACGGTGATTAGGAAGTTTCAAGTCGAGTTTTGCCGATTTCGACCAAGAATCGCTGCTACTAAAAAGGTAACAGTACTCATATTTGCCCTTTTTTGGCCACAAGCCCTAAAACAAGCCTCGCCAAGGTCGGGAAGCGGGCCAAATCGCCGGCCTCGAGGCTTATTCCACCGTTCCGTAGACGGCGCCCCAGCCGTGGGCGGCTAGGGCCGAGTTAAGCTGGTCGCAAAGCGATTGGCGGTCGTAGTAGCCGGGCGGTAGCAGGTTGACGATTTCCATGAGATCGGGCGCCAGGTCCAAGATTTCGGCCTGTACGATCAGGTCCAGGCGGTCAATGGCATGGCGGTCGTAAAACAGCCCGTCGACCAGGCGCTGCAGGTCGCCGAATTCCTCGGCCCTAAACGATCCGTACTCCATAGTGCCTCCTTGGGCGCCCCACGCCGCCATGCGCGGCGATTCGTAATTCATTGCGATGAACTTAATCTATCACGGCTTCATACCGTTGCGGCGGTGGCGGTCTATACTTAGACGAACTGCAACGTACCGCTTCGCGAAAGGTCGCACCCATGCAGACGATCTACCAGAAGATGGAAACCACCGAACTCGATGCCGCCATCGAGGCGCTCAAAGCCGAGGTCGCCGAGGTCAAGGCCAAGGGCCTGGCGCTCGACATGGCCCGCGGCAAGCCGTCGCCCTCCCAGGTGGACATCTCGCGCCCCATGCTCGATATCCTCAACGCCGACGCCGATCTGCACGACGGCAACGTCGACTGCTCCAACTACGGCTGCTTTGAGGGCATTCCCTCGGCACGCAAGTTGGCAGGGGAGTTCCTGGGCTGCCCCGCCGAGCAGACGCTCGTGCTAGGTTCGTCGAGCCTTTTGATCGAGCATGACATCGCCGGCATGTTCTGGCGCTGTGGCTCGTGCGGCAGCGAGCCCTGGGACGCCTACGAGGCCGCGCACGACGGCAAGAAAGTTAAGTTCCTGTGCCCCGTTCCCGGCTACGATCGCCACTTTGGCATCACCGCCGATCTGGGCATCGAGAACGTCCCCGTCGCGATGACCGACAACGGCCCCGACATGGACGAGGTCGAGCACCTGGTTGCTGCCGACGACTCCATCAAGGGTATCTGGTGCGTGCCCAAGTATTCCAACCCCACGGGCATCACCTTTAGCGAGGACACCGTGCGCCGCCTAGTCGAGATGCCCACGGCCGCGCCCGATTTTCGCATCTTCTGGGACAACGCCTACTGCGTGCACGACCTGTACGACGAGACCGACGAGCTCGCAAACATCTTTGACCTTGCTCGCACGGCGGGCACCGAGGACCGTGTGGTGGCCTTTGCCTCGACGTCCAAGATCACCTTCCCGGGCGCCGGCATCGGCTTTATCGGTGCGAGCCCCGCGGTTATCGCGGAGTTCTCCAAGCGTCTGAAGGCCGGCCTCATCAGCGCCGACAAGCTCAACCAGCTGCGTCACGTGCGCTTCCTTCCCACCATCGAGGCGGTCAAGGAGCACATGAAAAAGCATGCCGAGTTCCTGCGCCCGCGCTTTGAGGCCGTCGAGCGCAAGCTCACCGAGGGCTTGGGCGACACGGGCTGCGCCACCTGGACGCACCCCCGCGGCGGCTACTTTGTAAGCTTCGATGGTCCCGAGGGCTCGGCCCAAAAGGTCGCCGCGCTTTGCGCCGACCTGGGCGTCAAGCTCACGCCGGCCGGTGCCACCTGGCCCTATGGCAAGGACCCGCGCGACACCAACATCCGCATCGCGCCGAGCTATCCCACGGTCGAGGACCTGGAGGCCGCGCTCGATGTGCTGGTGCTGGCCGTTAAGCTTGTCGCTGCCGAGCTTGCGCGTGCCGAGCGCGCCTAACGCGCGGCTTCCCGTACTATCCGCACTTTCGATACGTAAAGGAGCGTATACATGGATTTGGGTATTTCCACCAACCCCACGCCAGAGCTCTACACCATTAAGGTGACCGGTGAGATCGATATCTCTAACGCCGATAGCCTGCGCAATGCCATCGACCTGGCGCTCGAGCAGCCCACTGAGGCCGTTGAGCTCGATTTTGCCCAGGTGAGCTACATCGATTCGACGGGCATTGGCGTGCTCGTGGGCGCCGCGCACCACGCGGCCGACCACGGCAAGCGCTTTAGCTGCACCAATGTGCAGCCCCCGGTGATGCGCGTGGTTCAGCTGTTGGGTGTCGACCAGGAGATTTCGATCACCGCTGCATAATCTTTGCCCCCAAAAGGGCGTGCCGTTTGGCATATGTTTGTGATGCGCTCGGACGTTTTGGCGTCCGGGCGCTATACTTGACCGAATGAATAGACGAGTTCCGGCCGAATGGCGCGGTGCGGGCTCGACTCACATCGAGCCTTGGAGGTATGTGTGTTTGGTATTGGAGAGGGTGAGCTCGCGATCATCGTGGTCTTCGGCTTTTTGCTGTTTGGCCCGGATAAGCTCCCGCAGATGGGCCGCACGATCGGCCGTGCCATCCGTCAGTTCCGCGAGACGCAGGAAAAGATGACGGCCGTTGTTCAGTCCGAGATTATCGATCCGGTGAGCGAGGCCGCGTCGGCCCCGGTCAAGCCCAAGAAGGCTGCTGCGACCGACGACGATTCCGATGCGGACGAGGATGCCGCCGAGAAGGCGGCACCCGCCAAGAAGGAGACCTTTGCCGAGCGTCGCGCCCGTCTTGCTGCCGAGAAGGCCGCAAGCGAGGGTGCTGCTGAGGGCGAGAATGCTGCCGAGGAGCCTGCGACCGAGGGCGTCGAGCCCGCAGGTGCCGAGTCCGAGGCCACAGCCGCTGTCGAGCCCGAGCCTGTTGCAGACCCCGAGCCCGAGCCGGCAGAGCCCACGACGGCTGACCTCTACGCCCGTCGTCCCCGCAAGCGCAAAGCCGTCGTCGACCAGCTCGCTCGCGAGCTCGAGGCCGAGGACGACGCTGCTGCCGCCGACGCCCCGAAGGGAGGCGATGAGTAATGCCTATCGGACCTGCGCGTATGCCGCTCTTCGATCATTTGGGGGAACTCCGTCGCCGTCTGACCATCGTGGTCGTATCGGTGTTTGCCGCCGCTATCGTGCTGTATTTCGCCACGCCCGTGGTGCTCGACATCTTGGAAGACCCCATCCGCTCCTTTGTGCCGGACGGTAAGTTCTACATCACCACCACGCTCGGCGGCTTTGGCCTGCGCTTCTCGCTTGCCATCAAGATGGCCGTGGTCATGTGCACGCCCATGATCATCTGGCAGATTCTGGCATTTTTCCTGCCGGCACTGCGCCCCAACGAGCGCAAGTGGGTTGTGCCCACGGTGCTCGCCTCGACGGTGCTGTTCTTCCTGGGTGCCATCTTCTGCTATTTCATCATCATCCCGGCGGGCTTTGAGTGGCTCATCGGCGAGACCTCGGCTGTCGCCACGGCGCTGCCCGATCTGGAGAACTACGTCAACATGGAGCTGCTCTTTATGATCGGCTTTGGTGTGGCGTTTGAGCTGCCGCTCATCATCTTCTACCTGTCTGTTTTCCACATCGTGTCCTATGCGGCCTTCCGCAGCGCCTGGCGCTACGTGTACGTAGGCCTGCTCGTGGGTTCGGCTGTGATTACGCCCGACGGCTCGCCCGTTACGCTGGGTCTCATGTATGGCGCCCTGCTCTCGCTCTACGAGATTTCGCTCGCCATCGCTCGCGTGGTCATTACCGCGCGCGAGGGCAAGGAGGGCCTGTTCGTGAGCCGTCTGGACCTGTTCTCGGACGACGAGGACGACGAGGAGTAAATCGGTATGCACGAGGTTGGCATTGTCAACGGCATACTCGATACAGTGATTCGCGCGGCGCGTGGGGCGGGGGCCTCGCGCGCCGTTTTGGTAACGCTGCGTATCGGGGATATGACCGAGGTCGTGCGCGAGGCGCTCGACTTTGCGTGGGAGACATTTCGCGACGAGGACCTGCTCACGCGAGGCTGCGAGCTTGCCGTGGAGGAGGTCCATCCACAAAGCGAGTGTCTGGACTGCGGCGAGGTTTTCGACCACGATCGCTTCCACTGTCGCTGTCCCCAGTGCGGTGGTGCCAACGTGCGCCTGCTGCACGGCCGCGAGCTCGATATCGCAAGTATCGAAATCGAAACCCCCGACGATTAGCCCGCTAGCCATCTGGTGATGGGGTATAAAGGGGCCAAAGTAAGGAGCGCTAAGTATGGCCGAGAAAACGATTGATATTGCATCGCCGATTCTGTCGCGCAACGAGCGCCTGGCAGATCAGCTGCGTCAGCGATTTGAGCAGACGAACACCTACGTGATCAACGTGCTGTCGAGCCCCGGCTCGGGTAAGACCACCACGATTCTGGGCACCAACGAGCGCCTGCGTGACAAATCCGGCCTGCGCTGTGCTGTCATCGAGGGCGATATCGCCTCGGATGTCGACGCCATCACCATGAAGGAAGCCGGCATGCCCGCCATCCAGATCAACACGGGCGGCCTGTGCCACCTCGAGGGCAACATGATCATGGAGGCCGTCGACGCCTTCGACCAGGCCGTCGGTCTGGAGAACATCGACGTCATCTTTATCGAAAACGTGGGTAACCTGGTCTGCCCGGTCGACTTTGACCTGGGCGAGAACCTGTCCATCATGATCCTCTCGGTGCCCGAGGGCGACGACAAGCCCATCAAGTACCCGGGCATCTTCCAACACGCCGGCGCGCAGCTGCTCAACAAGGTCGACGTGGCTCCGGCTTTCGATTTTGACATGGATAGGTATACTAAGACACTCGATGACCTCAATCCGCAGGCGCCGCGGTTTGCCGTGAGCGCGCGCAAGGGCGAGGGCATGGATGCCTGGTGCGATTGGCTCATCGGGCAGATCGAGCAAGCAAGGGCGTAAATCGGCCGCCACACGGGCGGGCGTAGCCGCAGAGACACGAGATAGGAGCCTCTTTTGAAGCTCATCATCGCCGAGAAAAACGACGCCGCGCGTCAGATCGCCGAGCGTCTGTCCACGGGCAAGCCTAAAAAGGACAAGGTGTACAACACAGCCATCTACCGTTTTGAGTGGAAGGGCGAGGAGTGCGTGACCATCGGCCTTGCCGGTCACATCCTGGCACCCGATTTTTGCGACAGTGTGCTGTTCGATAAAAAGCTGGGTTGGTATTCGGTCACCGAGGACGGCGAGATGTTGCCGGCCGATATGCCCGATGGTCTGGCCCGCCCACCGTACGACACCAAGCGCAAGCCGTTCCTTGCCGACGGCATTTCCATCAAGGGCTGGAAGCTCGAGAGCTTGCCCTATCTCACCTGGGCGCCCGTCATTAAGCTACCGGCCGAGAAAGAGCTCATTCGTTCGCTCAAGAACCTTGCCAAGAAGTCCGACAGTGTCATCATCGCCACGGACTTCGATCGCGAGGGTGAGCTGATCGGCTCGGACGCCCTCAACAAGGTGCGCGAGGTGGCGCCCGACTTGCCGGTCGCCCGCGCTCAGTATTCTTCGTTTACCAAGGCCGAGATTACGCAGGCCTTCGACAATCTTGTCTCGCTCGACCAGAATCTGGCCGCCGCCGGCGAGAGCCGCCAGCACATCGACCTCATTTGGGGCGCGGTGCTCACGCGCTACCTGACGCTCGCCAAGTTTGGCGGCTTTGGCAACGTGCGCTCCGCCGGCCGCGTGCAGACGCCGACGCTCGCCCTGGTGGTCGAGCGCGAACGCGAACGCATGGCGTTTGTGCCCGAGGACTATTGGCAGATTCGCGGCATGGGTGCCGCTCAGGGTGCTGCCGAGGATGACCGCTTTAAGATTGCGCACAAGACGACGCGTTTTACCGACAAAGATGCTGCCGAGACGGCGTACGGCCACGTCGACGGCGCTACGACGGCAACCGTCGCCGCGGTGACCAAGCGCTCCCGCAAGCAGCAGCCGCCCACGCCGTTTGCGACGACCTCGCTGCAGGCTGCCGCCGCGGCCGAGGGCATCTCACCTGCACGTACGATGCGCATCGCCGAGTCCCTCTACATGGCGGGCCTCATCAGCTATCCGCGTGTCGACAACACCGTGTACCCCGCGACGCTCGATCTGGGCGCCGTGGTGAGTGACCTGGCAAAGATCAACCCGGCGCTGGCGCCAGTGTGCAAAAAGGTGCTCGCCGGTCCCATGAAGCCCACGCGCGGCAAGGTCGAGACCACCGACCACCCGCCTATCTATCCCACGGGCGAGGGTGATCCGTCCACGCTCGACGGCGGCCAGCGCAAGCTCTACGACCTCATCGCCCGCCGCTTCCTGGCGACGCTTATGGGTCCCGCGACCATCGAGAACACCAAGCTCGAGCTCGACGTCAACGGCGAGCCGTTCGTGGCCTCGGGCGACGTGCTCGTGACCCCGGGTTTCCGCGAGGCGTATCCGTACGGACTCAAGCGCGACGAGCAGATGCCGCCGCTGGAGCAGGGCGACACGGTCGACGTGTTCGACATTAAGCTTGAGGCCAAGCAGACCGAGCCGCCCGCGCGCTACAGCCAGGGCAAGCTCGTGCAGGAGATGGAAAAGCGCGGCCTGGGCACTAAGTCCACGCGCGCGAGCATCATCGAGCGCCTGTACGCCGTGCGCTACCTCAAAAACGATCCCGTGGAGCCGAGCCAGCTGGGCATCGCCATCATCGACGCGCTGACGCAGTTTGCCCCGCGCATCACGAGCCCCGATATGACCAGCGAGCTCGACGGCGACATGACTCGCGTCGAGCGCGGCGAGGACACCGAAGAGCATGTCGTGACGCACTCGCGTGCGCTGCTGGCCGGCGTGCTCGACGAGCTGCTCAAGCATACACAGGAGCTCGGCGACGCCATCAGCGACGCCGTCACGGCTGATGCGCGCGTGGGCGCCTGCCCCAAGTGCGGCAAGGACCTGGTTATGAAGACGAGCGCCAAGACCCGTGGCAGCTTCATTGGCTGCATGGGCTGGCCCGACTGCGACGTGACCTATCCGGTGCCGAGCGGCGTCAAGGTGAGCCCGCTCGAGGGCGAGGCCGCCGTGTGCCCCGAATGCGGTGCGCCTCGCATCAAGTGTCAGCCGTTCCGCCAGAAGGCTTTCGAGATCTGCGTGAACCCGACGTGCCCCACCAACTACGAGCCCGACCTTAAAGTGGGCGAGTGCAAGGTGTGTGCCGAGGCCGGACGCCATGGCGACCTGATCGCGCACAAGAGCGAGAAGAGCGGCAAGCGCTTTATCCGCTGCACCAACTACGATGACTGCGGCGTGAGCTATCCGCTGCCGGCGCGTGGCAAGCTCGAGGCGACGGGCGAGACCTGTCCCGAGTGCGGCGCCCCCATCGTGGTGGTCAACACGGCGCGCGGTCCGTGGCGTATCTGCGTCAACATGGACTGCCCGACCAAGGAGAAGAAGCCCGCCCGCGGCCGCAAGACCACAACCAAGGCGAGCACGGCAAAGAAGACGACGGCGGCCAAGAAGACGACGGCTAAGAAAGCCACTGCCGCCAAGAAGACGACCGCGAAGAAGTCGACTGCCAAGAAAGCAGCCGCCGACAAGTAACGGCGCAGTCGAAACAATGCCCAAAAAACGAGCGAGGGTCCCATGATCCTCGCTCGTTTTTTTGACCGGCAGTTAGGGACGTTCCTTTTCTGCCGGCAGTTTAGGAACGTCCCTAACTGCCGGCTCAGGAACGACAAAGCGCTAGTTCACCTCGACAGGCTTGGCGCCGGGATAGCGCTCCTCAAAGTCTAGGCGGTACTTATTGTCATTGGTGCCCGCCACGTTGTCGCGCGACAGCGGCGCCACGATCTCATTCTTGTGGTCCGCAGGCTTGGCGTATTTCAGGCTGATCTCCCAGGCATCACAGATTGCGTCAATGCGGTGATCCAGGTCGTCGTACAGGGCGATGATGTCCTTCCAGGAGCTGTAGTTCTTGGAGCTCGTCGGGACGTCCAGGTCCTCGACGATGTCGTAATACTGCTCGATGGTGTCCTCCGTGCGCTCGGCGACGTCGGCGAGATTTTGACGGGTGGTTCGATCCTCTTCCAGATAGTTGCCGTTGAAGTTCTGCGCGCAGCCACGGACCTGGCTGTCGAGATCTTCGAGCAGGTCGTAGTATTCGCTCAGTCGGCGGTAGAGGTTCTGCTCGGAGAGCGTTGCTTCGCCGCCATCCTCGTCGTCATCGTCATCATCGTCGTACAGGCTGTTGGGATCGCCGAGAGGTTTTAGGTCATCGTCGTCGACGTCATGGTGCAGCTTAACTACCTCGGCAGTCGTCTGCGTGGCGGCGTTGTCGAACGGTCTGATTGCAAAGAAGATGACCAGGGCGATGATGATCGCCACCAGCACAACGATAACGGCGATAAGCGGCCCGGTGCCGCTCTTTTTGGGAGCGGGGGTCTGTGGCGAAGCGGGTGCGTATGCGGGAGCCGGCTGCTGTTGGGGCGAGCCGCTCGCGACGGGTATGCGCTGCGTGGTCTCGACGGCCTCGGTCCTTACGGCGGGGTCGGGGCTATAGGCGAGGGAGTCGTCCGCCTTGGCTTGCGGCGTATCAAGGGAGCCGGTCTGCTCAAAAGCGGGCTGGCTATCGCTCGCGGCTGTTTGCTCAACGGGTGCACCGCACGAGGTGCAGAACTTGGCATCATCTGCAAGAAGCTTGCCGCACGAGGCGCAATACCGAGACATTGCCACTCCTTTCGCCACATTTCAATGCAATACGACGATTATACCCAGCATCCAAAATTCCCCATCATACGTTACGGTGAAATAGGGGCTGTTTGGCGGTCTCAGAGCTTCAATCAGCCCCTATTTCACCGCAACTTTGGAAAGGCGCCTTTAACCATTGGGGACGCGCCGAGCACTGGGGTATCATGGCTTGGTTGATATATCTGCATTTACGCGCCTTGTAGGAAGGGGCTGCGCCCATGGCTTTTGAGCCTGCTCAACATAGCTTTATCACGCTCGAGGGCGTCGACGGTGCCGGCAAGTCCACGCAGGCGCGCCTGCTTGCCCGTGCGCTCGACCTCGCTGGCTATCAGGTCGTAACTCTGCGCGAGCCGGGTGGCACTGCCATCAGCGAAAAGATTCGCGCTTTGCTGCTCGACCCCGCCAACACGGCGATGGGAGACACCTGCGAGTTGCTGCTCTACGAGGCGGCGCGTGCCCAGCTGGTGCACGAGGTCATCGCGCCCGCCCTTGCGGCCGGCAAGGTGGTCCTGTGCGATCGCTTCTACGATTCCACGACCTGCTACCAGGCATTTGCCGATGGCCTCGATCGCCAGATGGTGCGCGACGCCAACAACCTGGCCGTCGCGGGAACGCACCCGGCACTCACACTCGTCTACCACATCACGCCCGAGCAGGCGGCGCTGCGCATGGCGGCCCGCGGTGCGGCCGATCGCATGGAGGCCAAGGGCATGGCCTTCCAGGAGCGTGTCTATCAGGGATTTTGTGCCATTGCCGCCGAGGAGCCAGACCGCGTAAAGCTCATCGACGCGACCGCGTCCATCGAAGACGTCTTCGCGCAGACGGTCGAGCAGGTTCGCGCGTACGGTCTCGACATTCCGCGGGAAGCCGTCGCCGCCGCGCTTGCCAAGGAGGCCGAGTAACATGGCCCCCGCTCAGGCAAGCCTGCTGGCCAAGCTCAACACCCAAGAGCGCGTGCGCGACTTTTTGACCAATGCCGTCGCTAGCGGTCGCGCATCGCACGCCTACCTGTTTTTGGGTGCGCCCGGCGCGGGCAAGCTCGACGCCGCGTGGGCGCTCGCCCAAGCCTTCCTGTGCGAGCAGGACGGCTGCGGCGCATGCGACAGCTGCGTGCGCGTTGCTCGGCATACGCATCCCGACGTGCACTATTACACTCCCGAGAGCGCCACGGGTTACCTCATTGCCCAGACCCGCGAGCTGCTCGATGACGTGCCGCTGGCGCCCATCCGCGCCAAAGCAAAGGTCTACATCATCGACCGTGCCGAGCAACTGCGTGCCAACACCGCCAACGCACTGCTCAAAACGCTCGAGGAGCCGCCCGAGGGCGTTATGTTTATCTTGCTGGGCACCTCGGCCGACGTGATGCTGCCCACTATCGTGAGTCGTTGCCAGTGCGTGCCGTTTCGGCTGGTATCGCCCGCCGTCGCCGCGCAGGCCGTGAGCCGCGCCACCGGTCAGGACCCTGCGCGTTGCCGCATGGCGGTCGCCGTGGCGGGAAGCCCCACACGCGGCATCGAGTTTCTTAAGAGCGCCGAGCGCCAGGATGCTCGCCGCCAGATGGTCCGCGCCATCGATTCGCTCATCGCCGCCGACGAGGCCGACGTGCTCAGCCGCGCCAAGTCGCTCATTGTCGCCGTTAAGGCGCCGCTCGCCGAGGTCAAGTCCACGCAGGAAAAGGTACTCGAGCAAAATGCCGACTACCTGTCGCGTGGAGCATTGAAGCAGCTTGAGGACCGCAACAAGCGCGAACTCAACGCGCGCGAGCGTTCGGGTATCATGGAAGCGCTGGCGAGCGCGCGGACGCTCATGCGCGACGTGCTGCTGACACTTCAGGACGAGGCAGCCGACGTGGTGAACGAGGACGTGCGCGACACGATCGGTCGGCTTGCCGCCGCGACCAATGTTGCGGGTGCCACCCAGGCGCTCGAGGCGGTCGCGACCGCCGAGCGCAACATCGCCAGAAACGTTACTCCCCAGCTGGCCATCGAGGTCATGCTGTTCGATATCAGGAAGGCACTGAAATGCCGTTAGTCGTACCCGTTAAGTTTACCTACGCCTCGCGCGACCTGTGGTTTGACCCGCAGGACCTGGATATCCTCGAGGCTGATTACGCTATTTGCTCCACCGAGCGCGGAACCGAGATCGGCTTGGTCACGGCCGATCCCTTCGAGGTGCCGCAAGAAGAGATCGGTCAGCCGCTCAAGCCCGTGCTGCGCGTGGCGAGCGACATCGACCTGCAGCTTGCCGACGATCTTGCCATCCAGGGCGACGAGGCCATGGTCGATTTCCGCCGTCTGGTCAAAGAACTCGACCTCGAGATGAAGCCGGTCGGCGTCGAGTACCTGTTTGGCGGCGAGAAGGCCGTGTTCTACTTTGCGGCCGAGGAGCGCGTCGATTTTCGCCAGCTCGTCAAGGATCTGTCCTCGACGCTGCACATTCGCGTCGACATGCGCCAGATCGGCGTGCGCGACGAGACTCGCCTGGTGGGCGGCTATGCCCAGTGCGGCCAGGAGCTCTGCTGCACGCGCTTTGGCGGACAGTTTGAGCCCGTCTCGATCCGCATGGCAAAAGAGCAGGACCTGCCGCTCAATTCCTCCAAGATCAGCGGCGTGTGCGGCCGCCTGATGTGCTGCCTGCGCTACGAGTTCGAAGCGTACAAGGACTTTAAGAGCCGTGCGCCCAAAAAGAAGACGCTCATCGATACGCCGCTCGGCAAGGCGCGTATTCAGGAATATGACACGCCGCGTGAGCAGCTGGTGCTGCGCCTGGAGAACGGCAAGGTCTTTAAGGTCAACCTGGCCGATATGACCTGCTCGGAGGGCTGCAAGAAGAAGGCCGCCGAGCAGGGCTGCAATTGCCGCCCCGACTGCGTGACGCGCGATGTGCTCGAGCGCATCGAGTCGCCCGAGATGCGTCTGGCGCTCATGGAACTCGACCGCGAGAACGGCGTCGACGTGGGCGATGGCCTGTCGAGCGCCGACCGTCTTGCCGGCACGTCGATGCCCAAGCGCCGTCGTCGCGATGCTGAATCCGATGCTCGCGCCGGTCAGGGGCAGGGCGAGGGTCGTGGCCGCGGAAAGGGCCGTGGCAATGCCGCAACGCCTGAGGCCGAGGAGGCCGCCGGTGGCCGTCGTCGTCGCAAGCGCGCGGGCTCGGGCGATGTCGGCGAGGCTGCAGCTGCAGGCAAGAACTCCTCCCGCGAGCGCGAGACTCAGCAGCCTCAGCAGCAAAACCGCGGCGGTGGCATGAACCCCACGCGCCGTCGCCGCCGTCACCTGTCGAGCGAGGAGCGCGAGGATGCCTTCCGCGCCGCAGCTGCTCGCGAGGCTGGTGCCGCTTCCAAGGATCCCTCGGGTTCCGATACGCCTGCCGACAAGGGCGGCAAGTCACGTGGCGAGGAGGAGCGCGCCCCGCGTCCGCGCCGTCGCCATTCCTCGGGCGCGCAGCAGAAGCCCTCAGTGCCCTCCGTGGCCGATCAGGTCTCGGATGGCGAGGTCAAGGTCACGCGCCGGCGTCCCGGAGATGGCGGGGGAGCGGCTGCCAAGGCTTCGCGTGGCGCCGCTCGCGACGAGCGCGAGCCGCGCGAAGATCGCGGTGGCGAGGGCTCGGCCGACCAGGGCCAAAAGCGCCGTCGCCGTCGCCGTTCCCGCAAGCCGCGCCAGAATGGTGGCGAGGGCTCGACCCCGTCTTCGGCCGCACCACAACCGCCCGCCGGCGAATAACGCCCGCGAGCGGATTTAACCCGCCTTACCCCAATCGCGTCGGGGTACCATAGCGCTGAATCAACAACCCTCCCTGCGACCGAACGTAGGGAGGGTTGTGTCTTGAAGAGCCATCTGAACAAATTGAGCCGTCTGCAGGGTGCCGGCGCCCTACCGTTTGCGGACGAATTGCTGCCGTTTGCCGAGCGGGCGGCACGCGAGGCACTCGAGGCATTGTCGCCAACACGATGTGCCGGCTGCGAGCGCGCCGGTGCGCTTATTTGCCAAGACTGCCTAGCCGCGCTCACGCTCATCGACCCACGTCATAGCTGCACCCGATGCGGCGCCCCGTTTGGGGATTTGCTGTGCACTGAGTGTTCGGTCGAGGGCACGTCCTCGGCAATGGCGGAGGCGCTCGACCGCTGCCTGGCGTGCGCCGTCTATGCGCATCCGCTGCCGCGCATCATTAAAGCGTACAAGGACGCGGGCGAGCGACGCCTGGCGCCGTATCTGGCGGAGCTGCTCTACGACACCGTCCTGCATGCCCAGGTCGTAGCGCCCGAACGCTTAGGAGGTGTGCTGTCCGGTGCGGATGCGGTGGTGTTTGTGCCTGCGACGGCGGCAGCGTTTCGGCGGCGTGGCTTTGATCATATGGAGGCCATTGCGCGCCCATTTTGCGAGCTGTCGGGTGTTCCCCTGCTCGATGCTCTCGTCAAGTACGGGCATGGCGACCAGCGCGAACTCGGTCGTGAGGAGCGTCGCGAGCGTGCCCAAGGCATGTACGAGACGGTTGAGGACGTGCACGGCCGCCGCCTACTGCTTATCGATGACGTTATCACCACGGGCGCGACCATGGCAGCAGCCTCGGCGGAGCTCAAGCGTGCCGGCGCTGCGGCAGTCGATGGCCTTGCTATCGCACGTGTTTGGTAGGGGTGGTTTTGTGGCAGTGAAGATTGAGCGGCGCAACGAGCCGACAGGCGAACAGCTGGCGGCTTCCGTAATCCTAACAGGCGCTTCGGCGCTGCGCATGATGCGCGCCGAGCGCCGGCAGATGGGCTATATCAGCTGGAAGGACCTTGAGCCCGATGAGGAGCGCCGCGTGCTGTGTATGTCATCGCCTTCGACCGAGGATATCTATCTTCCCGACCTGGTGCGAATTGGAGCCAAAAGCGGCGAGGTGCAAGAAGATCTGTGCTTGCTGGTGGGGTCTGCGGCGCAGCGCCGCCGCATGCCTGGCGTGGGCTGGTCCGTGTGTTCCGGGTTGCCTGCCGGCTCGATTCTAGGGGTGGAACCGGGGGTGTACAGCCTATCTCCCGAGGCCCTTTGTGTTGCCGTTGCGCGCGAGGTCGGCTGCATCCAGGCGTTTGCCCTGGCCCAGGAGCTGTGCTCTAAGATTTCACTGAGCGACCGCGGGAAGTATCTGCCTCCCTACACCTCGCCTGTTACGAATAAACTTGCAAAGGACAAGGACCAGCCAGCAGACGTGGGCTACTTTGAAGTCGAGCTGGCGCTGACGCCCGATCGCCTGGCAGATTACCTTGCGGCATGCAAGGGGAATGTGGCCAAACAGCTGCTGCGTCTGTGTCCCTACCTGTCAGAAAACCTGCTCTCGCCCATGGAGTGCATCATGCTCGCCCTGTTTTCGCTTCCGTTTTCCTATGGCGGGTTTGCCTGCGGACCTTTTAAGACCGACTACAAGATCGAGTTCGATGACCGTGCGCAGGCAATCTCGGGGATGCCCCATGCAGTTTGCGATGCGTATCAAGAGGCAGCCCGGTTTGACCTGGAATACAACGGTGAGCTGGGCCATTCCTCTCGGAGGGGACGTATCCATGATGAAAAGCGCAACACGGGCTTGATTACTATGGGAATCGAGGTCGCGACGGTCAACAACGAAATGCTCTGCGACATGGAAGCGATGGAAGCGCTCGCATGGCGTATTCACCAGCGTATGCGAAAGCGGTACCGGAATCGTGTCGATGCCCGCAGGAAGAAGCAAGAGGCGTTGCTTAACACGCTGCGGGCGTGTTTTGGGCTTAAGCCGGTCTAATTCACGTCGAAAATAGGGGGTCAATCATATGTCCCGGCCAAAATATGGCAAATATGAGTACTGTCACTAAATCAGTAACAGCAAAATCAAGGAATTTAGGACTCGGAGGCGGCATAAAGTAAGAAGATAATAAACAAATGTGGAATAACTAAGCATCAGGTTGGCGACACTGAGCGCAAAATCTGTCCGAGAGGCCAAAATTGCCTGTTACTGAATTGGTGACAGTACTCATATTTGCCGTTTTTTGGCCACGGCACCCCAAGAAGGGTGCCCCGGAGCTCCCCGTAGGGGAGCTCCGGGCTTCATGGGGGCACGAATAGCCCACTCCGACCTGCGAAATCTGTACTCGCGATGCGAATGACGCCCCTAACCTTAAACTTTAGCTTGAACTTAGCTATAATGCGCTACGTTCCTACCAGGCTGTGGTTGCGGACGGACGAAATGCCCGTCCTAGTCCAAGACAGACGCGGTCAAAGGGATCCACGTAAGCGACCGCGTGCGCGCGGCGCGATCATGGCGCGTCCTAGATGTAAGCCGCACCGTCCGTTCTACTTTCTTTGGGGCAATACCGCCTCGCGGGCGAGCGGGCCAGTCGTGAAGGTGGCTGCGGCCTCCCGAGCAAACACCCCGGTGCGCAAGTGTGGGGTCAAATACCAGGTCAGCTGGTGGGAACAATCTGATATTCCGCGCAACGCACGGATCGTATACGACACAGAAGGCAGGGTAGTGGACATGGTGAGGGGCAGCTTGATGCACGCGGCTCGGTTAGGTGCTGGGACCGCAGCGGTCATCGCCGTTTTGGGCCTGAGCGGATGCGCGTTCAACCCGCTGTCTACGTTCACGACTCCCACGATCGACCAGATCGAGTACGAGACCGTCACGCCCACGGTGTCGGATGATGCCCTGGTCACTCCCGGTACCCTGACGGTCGCCCTCGATACCTCCGATGCGCCGCAGGCCATGCAGGGCGCTGACGGCGAGCTCACGGGGTATGCAGTCGACGCTGCCCGCGCCCTCGCAAGCCGCATGGGCCTTAAGGTCGCCTTTGTCGATGCGTCCTCGGCAGGTTCCGCGCTCGGCGACAAAAAGGCTGATATCTTTATCGGCGAGATCAACTCTACGGACGGGGACGTTAGCTCGCTCGGCACCTGCCTGTACGATGCCGCTTCCGTGTTCGGTAAAACCAGCGATGGTGGGTCGCTAAGCGTTTCCACCGATACCCTTAACACGTCTACTCTGGGTATCCAGATGTCCTCGGCCTCGCAGGAGGCGCTTGCTAAGCAGAGCATCACCGCCAACCAAAAGACCTACTCCAACATCAACGAGTGCTTTGAGGCGCTCGAGTCCGGCGAAGTCGACTATGTGATCTGCGACTCCACGGCCGGCGGCTACCTTGCACGCCTGATGAGCGAGATCTCCTATGTCGGTGCGCTCGAGGCGCCCTCGACGCTTGGTGTTGCGGGCCTCTCGTCCAATGACGAACTGTGCCGTGCCGTGAGCGATGCCCTCGACGGTATTACGGCCGACGGCACGCTCGAGGCGGTCCACTGCGTCTGGTACGGCACGATGCCCTACGACCTCACCACTAAGACGGTTTCGGGCGCTAACGTGCAGCCGGGCGACTCTGAGTCCAGTGAGACCACGTCCTCCGGCAGCGAGTCCTCCGATTCCAACAATGAGACCGCATCCTCCGAAGACAAATCGTCCAGCCAGGAAGACACCATCACCGACGACGACATTAACAAGCTTAATAGCTAGTTATTGCTAGGGGTGGTGTCTCCTATACGTTGGAAAGGATGCCTCTTCACGGTTTCAACACGCACTGCCGGGCTTCCCCAATAGGGGAGCCCGGCTTTTTCATCTCTATAAAACCAGCAGGTCAAAGCCAATTTTCGGGACCAAATACAAAGTCGCCGACGCCCTCCCATAGCGCACTTTGCCACAGAAAAGTGCGAGACTTCGGTATGCGGTATCAAGCAATCGTTATTCGGGTCTTTGGGAATCCGCGTGATTAAATGCACGGCAATGGGTACATAGCCAGTACAGTAAGTCCCCGAGGCAGATTGGAGCCACGTATGGATATCAAGGTTTCTGGACGCAAGACGACGGTAACCGATGCTCTGCGTGCGCATGTGGATGAGAAGATCGGCGAGGCGCTCAAGGTTTTCGATATCGAGCCCATGACGGTCGACGTTGTACTTCGCTATGAGAAGAACCCCTCGAACCCCAACCCGGCAATCGTCGAGGTCACGGTTCGCGCTCGCGGTTCTGTGATTCGCGTTGCCGAGCACGGTGCCGATATGTACGCCGCCATCGACCTTTCCGCCGATAAGGTCACCCGTCAGCTGCGCAAGTTCAAGACTAAGGTCGTGGACAACCGCCAGGGCGGTGCCAGTGCTGCGGATGTTGCACCGGTCGAGCGCGTCGAGGATCTGGCCGATCTGCTGCTGCCCGAGGAGGAGGACGACCTGCTCGTCCGCGAGAAGGTCATCGACGTCACCCCGATGACTGAGGAGCAGGCGCTGGTGCAGACCGATCTGCTGGGCCACGACTTCTACGTGTTCGAGAACGCGACGACGGGCCTCATCAATGTGGTGTATCACCGTAAGAATGGTGGATATGGCATCATCAAGCCCCGTATCGAAACACTTGACGAGTAAAATACGTTAACTTGCATGAGTTAACGGCTGGCGGCCATCCCATGCGGGTGGCCGCCTTTTTTACGTAAGGAGTCGCTTTGATGGACAAGGCTGCATCCGCCGGCCATTCTGACCGCTGCCGCATCGTCGTCGATACCTGCTGCGACTTTAGCCCCGAGGTCGCCGCGAACCTCGATGTCGATATCTTGGGCTTCCCCTTCATTATCGATGGCGAGGAGCGCACGGACGATATCTGGTCGAGCATCACGCCCAAGGAATTCTACGACCGTATGCGCGCCGGCGCCCGCGTGTCCACCTCGGCTGTGTCGCTCGGTCGCTATATCGAGTTCTTTACCGAGTGCGCCAAAGAGGGTACGCCCACGGTCTACCTGTGCTTTACCTCGGCGCTGTCGTCGAGCTACAACTCCGCGTGCCAGGCGGCAGATGCCGTGCGCGCCGAGTATCCCAACTTTGAGCTCTACGTGGTGGATAACGCCCTGCCTTGCGCGACCGGCGAGCTGCTGGCGCTCGAGGCGGTCCGTCAGCGCTCGGCGGGGCTCACCGCCAAGCAGCTGGTCGAATGGGCAAACGAGGCCAAGACCTACGTCCACGGCTACTTTACGCTCGAGAGCTTCGACGCGCTGGCTGCCGGCGGCCGCATTCCGCCCGCGGCGGCGCAGCTCACGGCTAAGCTCGACGTCAAGCCCGAGCTTTCCTACGACCTGGCCGGCTCGCTGTCGTTGATCGGCGTCAACCGCGGCCGCAAGAAGGCGCTCAAGTCCATCCTCAAGTCGTTCCGCGAGAACTACGTGCCCGATCGCACCATGCCCATCGCCATCATGACGGCCGACGCCGAGAAGGACGGCGATTGGCTCGAGGCCGCCATCCGCAAGGAGGAAGGCTGCGCCGACGTCACCATCATCCGCAGCTCCGTGGGCCCCACCATTGGCTCGCACGTGGGTCCCGGCATGGTGGCCTGCGCGTTTTGGGGCAAGAACCGCGCTGAGAAGGCCTCGCTTTCCGATCGCATCGCGCGTCGCGTACGTGGCGAATAGGCAGGCGCTACGACCACAGGCGCCCCGCAGTTCAAGCACTGGCGCCGAGTATTCAACCTGGTAACAACACCCAACCCAAAAGGAAAGGTTTCATGGCAAACAAGCTCTCCGTCGCATTCATCGGCACCGGAATCATGGGTGCCCCCATCGCCGGCCACATCCTGGACGCCGGCTATCCCGTCACGGTCAACAACCGCACCAAGTCCAAGGCCGCCTCGCTTATCGAGCACGGCGCCGTCTGGGCCGATACGCCGGCAGATGCCGTGGCGAACGCCGACGTCGTCTTTACCATGGTGGGTTATCCCTCCGAGGTCGAGGAACTCTACCTGGCGGGCGACGGCCTGCTGGCCTGCACTAAGCCCGGCGCGGTGCTGATCGACCTCACCACGAGCTCGCCCGAGCTGGCGCGCGACATTGCCGAGGCCGCCCAGGTTTCCGGCCGCATGGCGTTTGACTGCCCCGTCACCGGCGGCGAGTCTGGTGCTATCGCCGGCACGCTCACGGCTATCGTGGGCGCCACCGAGAACGATATCGCCCCAGTCCGCGACATCCTTGCCACCTTTGCGGCAAATATCTGCTGCTTCGATGGCGCCGGCAAGGGCCAGGCTGCCAAGCTCGCCAACCAGGTGTCGCTGGGCGCCTGCATGGTCGGTATGGCCGATGCGCTGGCGTTTGCCGAGCTGAGCGGCCTTGATCTGGAGAAGACCCGTCAGATGATCCTGGGCGGCACCGGCAAGTCCGGCGCCATGGAGAGTCTGGCGCCCAAGGCGCTCGACGGCGACTACAAGCCCGGCTTTATGGTCGAGCACTTCATTAAGGACCTGCGTCTGGCGCTCGCCTACGCCGATGACCGCGAGCTCGCGCTGCCCGGCGCCGACGTGGCCTTTACGCTCTACGACATGCTCGACGCTATCGGTGGCGCCAAGCTGGGCACCCAGGCCATCACGGTCCTCTATAAGGAGGAGGCCGATGCCATCGCCGCCGGTCTGGACTGGTCGCAGTATCGTCCCGAGGAGCATGGCGCTCACGAGGAAGGTTGCGGTTGCGGCGAGCACGGCGAGGACCGTGAGTGCGGTTGTGGCCATCACCACGGCGAGGACCACGAGTGCTGCGGCGGACACGGTCATGACGACGGCCACGAGTGCTGCTGCGGCCACCATCACGGGGAGTAGCGCCCATGAGCTGGACGTTCGTGGTGCTTGCGCTGGTGCTCTTTCTCTTTGCGATCTACATCGGCTTTTTGTGCGGCCAGTGGGCCTGCGAAAAGCGCGTGATCACCAAGCGCGACTACTGGATTGCCAACTTTGCGGGTGCGGCGGCAGTCGTCCTGCTGACCTGGGTGTTCTCGCTGTTCCCGCTGGTGCAGTTTGCGCCGATCGGCTGGCTCGGCGGCTTTATCGCCGGCCTTAAGATGAGCTTTGGCGAGTCCGTCGGTCCGTGGCGCAAGCACGACGAGGTCTTTAACGTCAACAAGGCTCATCGCGCCGCCGCCGACGCGGGCGACGCCGAGGAGCGCCGCCGCGCACGTCGCAATGGCGCGGCCGACCGACAGCTCATCTCGGTCACCGATGACAGCAAGGGTGCTGGCAAGCACGCTAAGAAATAGTAAGAAGAGGTAACTATGGCAGAAAACAAAGACGAACAGCTCACCGACGAGGAGCTGGCACAGCTCCAGCTGGCAGAGGAGAACGAGAACGCCGTCGATCGCCTGGTCCAGGAGCTCGGCTGCCCCACGCGCCGCATCCGCCAGTTTGCCGCCCGCGTGCTGCACCTGCTTGCCGAGCGCGATCCGCAGCGCGTCGTGCCCTGCGTGCCCGCGTTGATCGAGGCACTCGACCGCCCCGAGGCGCAGACCCGCTGGGAGGCCCTCGATGCCCTGACGGCGCTCGCCACCACCTGCCCTGAGCAGCTGGGCGATGCCTTTGAGGGCGCCGAGACCGCACTGTTCGACGAGATCTCCTCCACGCTGCGCTATGCCGCCTTCCGCCTGCTGTGCGTGTGGGGTGCCACGAGTGTCGAGCGTTCGCGCGAGGCTTGGCCCATCCTGGACGAGGCCATCCAGTGCTACCACGGCGACCTTGAGTATCGCGACATGCTCGGTTGCCTGTACGAGTTTTGCCAGGGCGAGATCGACGCCGAAGTTGCCGAGAAGCTTGCGCTGCGCCTTAAGTTCGATGCCGAGAACGGTAAGGGCAGCTATCTCAAGGCCCGTTCGAGCGAGATTTGCGAAATGCTTGTTAAACGTTTTGGCCTGGATCTCTCCAAAAAGAAGAAGCGTGCTAGCGTAAAAAAATCTGACGACGCCGAAGACGAGGAGTAACAGATTATGGCGCACGATGTAGTCCTGATTCCCGGTGACGGTATCGGTCCCGAGATTACGCAGGCCATGCGCCGCGTGGTCGAGGCCACCGGTGTCCAGATCAACTGGAACGTCCAGGAGGCCGGTGCCGGCGTCATGGACGAGTTTGGCACGCCGCTGCCCCAGCACGTCCTCGATGCGGTCGCCGAGACCAAGGTTGCCATCAAGGGCCCCATCACCACACCGGTCGGCACGGGCTTCCGCAGCGTCAACGTGGCCCTGCGCAAGCATTTCGACCTGTACGCCTGCGTGCGCCCTTGCCTGTCGCAGCCGGGCGACGGCTCGCGCTTCCGCGACGTCGACCTGGTCATCGTGCGCGAGAACACCGAGGACCTCTACGCCGGCATCGAGTTCGATGAGGGCGCTGCCGAGGTCGAGGAGCTCTCGCAGCTTGTCGAGCGTTCGGGCCAAAAGACCTTCGCCGCCGATTCCGCGATCTCGATTAAGCCGATCTCCATCGCCAAGAGCCGCCGCATTGTGGAGTATGCCTTTGAGTATGCCCGCCGCTGCGGCCGCAAAAAGGTGACGGCCGTGCATAAGGCCAACATCATGAAGGCGACCGACGGCCTGTTCCTGCGTGTGGCGCGCGAGGTGGCCGCCAACTATCCCGATATCGAGTTCAACGACAAGATCGTCGACGCTACCTGCATGGGCCTGGTCCAAAACCCCAACGACTTCGATGTCCTGGTGCTGCCCAACCTGTACGGCGACATCGTGAGTGACCTGTGCGCCGGCTTGGTGGGCGGCCTGGGTATGGCTCCGGGTTCCAACATCGGTGCCGACTGCGCAATCTTTGAGGCTACGCACGGCTCCGCGCCCGATATCGCCGGTCAGGATATCGCCAACCCCACGGCCGAGATCCTCTCTGCGGCTATGATGCTCGACCACCTGGGCGAGAACGATGCAGCCAATCGCATCCGTGCCGCCGTGTCTGCCACGCTCGACGAGGGCGAGCAGGTTACCGGTGACGTGCGTCGTGCCCAGACCGGCTCCGTTGAGGGCGCTGTGGGCACGCAGGCCTTTGCCGATGCTGTTATCGCGCACCTGGCCTAAGGTATGCACGCTGCAAACGCCTAAATAGTACTTAAGTGTTTGCGTATAACCTAAGAATCAATACGCCCGGCGCTCTGCCGGGCGTATTCTATTGGGGATTATGTTTCCTAACAAGGAGTAACTGATATGGGTCTGATTCAAAAGAAGGACGAGAAGGACGAGATCGACGGCATCCAGATCATCGAGCGCAGCGAAGGCCCCGACGGTGATGAGGACGAGAAGATCGACCTGGTCGCCGGCACGTCTGCCGAACATATTGCCGCCGGCACGACCGCCGAGGAGGAGGACGCTCGCCTGGAGGCAAAGATCGCCGCGGACGCCGCCGACGAGAACCTCATGCCCGAGGAGCAGGATGAGGACAACGACTCCGACGTGGACGACCACGCTTGCAAGCACAAGAAGACGATGATTGCCGCCTTTGTGGTCGCCGTCGTGATCGCTGCCGTGGTCGGCTTCTTTATCGGCAACGGAGGTTTTGGCGGCAAAGGCGTCGGCTCGGCGGCTCTGACCGAGGACCAGCTCGATTCGACCGTGGCAAGCTATAGCTACAACGGCAAGAAGAGCGACATCACCGCGCGTGAGGCCATCGAGAGCCAGTACAGTCTCGACACCGTCAAGGATGACGACGGCAACTACACCGCTCCGTCTGCCGACGTCATCTTGTCCTACGTGCGCAACCAGATTCTGCTGGACGCTGCCGAGGACGAGGGCATTACCGTTTCTTCCAAGGAAATGAAGCAGTACGCCGAGGATTCCATCGGCACCTCCGACTACAAGACCATGGCCACGCAGTACGGCGTGTCCAAGGACCAGGCCAAGCAGATCGTCCGTCAGTCCGCGACGCTGCAGAAGCTCTACAAGAAGAAGGTGGGCGATAGCTCCGCAAGCATGCCGACCGCTCCGACCGAGCCTGCTGACGGCAACGAGGAGACCGCGAGCAAGGACTACGCCGACTACATCATCAACCTTGCCGGCGATGAGTGGGATAGCTCAAAGGGCACCTGGAAGGACGCCGACAGCACCTTTGCTAAGGCGTTCGCCGACGATGCCTTTACGGCCGATAGCGCAACCTATAAGCAGGCCATGACCGCCTATTACACCGCCTACCAGCAGTACTCTTCGCAGGCTTCGAGCGCCAGCTCCAAGTGGACCGAGTATGCTAACGGCCTCTATGCCAAGGCCAACATCAGCATCTATGGCTTGTTTGCGTAAAGAGTTGCACGGCCCATCGAGCATCTAGCTGATAGAAAACAAATTGCCCGCCAGTACGGAAGTCGTTCTGGCGGGCAATTTGCGTTGAGGGCGTGATTGGCGGCTTAATTATGTCTATTCATCTTTAAGTCCAAAAAGGCTATCGGCTTCATCGTCGGATATATATTCCAGTACATCGCCCGGTTGGCAGTCGAGTGCCCGGCATATCGCGTCAAGAGTTGAAAAACGTATGGCAGAAACCTTGCCCGTCTTAATGCGTGACATATTGACCTGGGAGATGCCCACGCGTTCCGCAAGCTCTTTGGATGAGATCTTGCGTTCGGCGAGCATGCGGTCAAGCCGCAGAATAATCATGGATTCCCCCTAGAGCAACTCGTCATCTTGTTTTTGCAGGATATACCCGTAGCGGAAGATGCTGGCAATCAGGCAAATAATCAGGCCTGCAAAGAGCATGGAGGGCTCGAATAGCTTGCCGACGAACGCATCCGTAAAGCTGTCGCCAAATCCTGAGAGTATCATTCCTGTGATTACGGCACCAAGAAGCCTCACGGCAACGCCGCCGATAAGGAATAAATGTCCTACTCGACGAAGTGTCTGGTTACATTCAAGGTCAAAGGGCCTGCCTTCCTTTTCAATGTTGAAGAAAAGCCTGCGCACGCTTATCGCGATGGTAAGCGCGAGACATGTCATCAAGAGGCTCCCTATGGCAGTGTGACCATCGTGTGCAACGAGCATAAGTGGGGCTTGCGCATCGGTACCGACGATAGCAAGGCACGGCCCTTCGCCGGCTTGAAGTTCTACGGATTGGAGACACGACCCTTGGGAGAGGCTAGGCAATATGAGTAGAAGGTCAATCGCAATGACTGCGAGGAGTCCCAGAGCGAGCGCGGTGGTAATGCAGATCGTGGCCCATTTGCAGATGCGAGCGAGCTTCCTCAGTTTGGCTATCGTCTGTTCGCGGCTGATGGTTTCATTCGATATAGATGCGTTTCGATGGACCATAACCCCTCCAACCGGCGTTTTGGATGATACTTGTATCATATCAGAATTAACGACAAACGATAAATAATTACGGAACTGAGTAAGTAATGATTGAAAACGATTAACGAGACCTATTAGCTCATTTTGGATGCCGGAGTTTGGCGCGCGGGGGATGAGGGCAAATGCCAAAACTTCCCGTGATCGCACAAGTGCTTCATTGGGCTTCTCTAATTCATCTGGGAAAACAACTGCAAACGATTGCAAGTAACCGGTGAACGGTCGAAAACTACCGTTCACCGATAATCTCAAAACTGGTTCTAACTGGTATTAAGTCAAAAAGACCAATTCACAAATCTTCATAATGACCTGCATTTTTTCTACATGCGATTTTTAGCCACCCTGCGTTGTTTAGACGCGGGGCGAGACCCGATCTGACGCCGAATCATTTCGAAACGGTTTCAAAACCGCAGGTAGAAGTGTTAACGAGCGGTAAACGGTCGATTTTTTGCCGTGAGCGGTGCAAAAACGTTTTACTGTTTGAATCAACGAAAGCGACCTCTTCTGTGGTGATATAGTGACAACAACACGTCACGTGGTTACTACCAGTTGAGAGACCACTGGTCTTCAAAGAACGCTTTCTAAGAAGCTTTAAGGGCATCAGCCCGCTGGCTTCCGAAAACCATCGAACTCAGATCGTACACACCTTCGGAAGGGAAATTTGAATGGTTGGCTTTATTCTTACCGGTCATGGACAGTTCGCACCCGGCCTTGCAAGCGCTATCGCAATGGTCGCTGGCGACCAGCCCGCTTTTACCGTCGTTCCTTTCGAGGGCGATCAGGCTGCCTCCTACGGTGAGGATCTTCGCGCCGCCATTACCGCTATGCGTGAGGAGTGCGATGGCGTGCTCGTCTTTACCGACCTGCTTGGCGGTACCCCCTTCAATCAGTCGATGATGATCGCCCAGGATGTCGACAACGTCGAGGTTCTGACCGGCACCAACCTCCCCATGGTTATTGAGCTTTTGTTCCTCCGCGGCAACGCCACGCTCGCCGAGCTTGGCGAGCAGGCCGTGACCGTTGGCCAGACGGGCATCACCGCCCAGACGGTCGCTTCCGTCGCTGGTGCCGAGGAAGAGGATATCTTCGGCGACGAGGACGGCATCTAATGGCCGATTTCGGTGCCAGCGTCCTGAGCTCCTCGGTCGCTCTTTTGGGTCTGCTTGTCATCATGGGTGTGATTTACACCATCTGGTCTCAGATCAACATGAAAAAGAAGCAGAAGTACTTCAAAGAGCTGCACACCGAGCTCAAGCCGGGTCAGGAGGTCCTTTTCGCCGGCGGTATCTACGGAACCGTCAAAGGCATCGAAGGCGAAAAGGTCCAAATCAAAGTCCGATCCGGTGCCGTCGTAGATGTTTCGCGTTACGCGATTCAGGAGATCAAGTAACTGTCGTCAGCAATCAACGAAAGGAAGCTGATCAACATGGCAGAACCCAACATTCTTCTTACCCGCATCGATAACCGACTGGTTCATGGTCAGGTTGCCACCCAGTGGAACTCCACCCTGGGCTCCAACCTCATCCTCGTCGCCAACGACGACGTGTCGACCAACACCATGCGCCAGAACCTCATGAAGATGGCCGCTCCCACCGGCGTCGCTACGCGTTTCTTCTCCCTGCAGAAGACCATCGACGTCATTGGCAAGGCGAGCCCGCGCCAGAAGATCTTCATCGTGGCCGAAACACCGGAAGACGTGCTTACGCTCGTCAAGGGCGGTGTGCCTATAAAGAAGGTAAACATCGGCAACATGCACATGTCGGAAGGAAAGCGCCAAGTCGCCACCTCCGTCGCAGTTAACGACGAGGATGTCGCTGCGTTTAAAGAGCTGCAGGAATTGGGGGTGGAGTTGGAGATCAGGCGCGTTCCGAGCACGCCTGTTGAGGATACGAGCAAGCTCTTCTCGTAATCCTCGTGATCCACGTTGTCAGGAGTGAAACCCTGACATTCTGTACGTGAAATCCAAAGTGCGTACATACATTTTGAAAGGAGGAGCAAGATGGAATACTCGATCATCCAGGTCGCTCTGGTCTTCGTCGTCACGTTCATCGCGGCAATCGACCAGTTCAACTTCCTCGAGTCTCTCTATCAGCCCATCGTCACCGGCGCCGTCATCGGTCTTATCCTTGGCGACCTCAACACCGGTCTTCTCGTGGGTGGTACCTATCAGCTCATGACGATCGGCAACATGCCGATCGGAGGCGCTCAGCCGCCTAACGCCGTTATCGGCGGCATCATGGCAGCCATTCTCGCAATCGCCACGGGCCTCGAGCCCAACGCGGCCGTCGGCCTCGCCATCCCGTTCGCCCTGCTCGGTCAGCTCGGCGTCACCCTCGTCTTCACCCTTATGTCGCCGCTCATGTCCTCCGCGGACAACATGGCTCACAACGCTGACACCAAGGGTATCGAGCGTCTGAACTACTTCGCCATGGCTCTGCTCGGCCTGATCTTCGCTGTCGTCGTCACCCTGTTCTTCATCGCTGGCGCCACCATCGGTCAGACCATCGCCTCCGCAATCCCGGATTGGCTGCAGACCGGTCTCTCCGCTGCAGGCGGTATGATGCGCTTCGTCGGCTTCGCCGTCCTGCTCAAGGTTATGATGAACCGCGATATGTGGGGCTTCTTCCTCATGGGCTTCGGCCTCGCGCTCATCACCGTTGCCAACGATTCTCTGGCAACCCCTGCCCTGCTCATCCTTGCTCTCATCGGCTTCGGCATCGCTTTCTGGGACTTCCAGCAGCAGACCGAGCTGAAGGGTGCAGCTGTTTCTGACGGAGGTGACTTCGAAGATGGCATCTAATGAGTATGTGATCCCGGAGCACTACGAGGATCTCACTCCTGCTCCGCAGCTCGACCAGAAGACCCTCAACAAGATGGCTTGGCGCTCCTGCTTCCTGCAGGCATCGTTCAACTACGAGCGTATGCAGGCCGCTGGCTGGCTCTACTCCATCATCCCCGGTCTGGAGAAGATCCACACCAACAAGAACGACCTCGCGGCTTCCATGAGCCACAACCTGGAGTTCTTCAACACTCACCCGTTCCTCGTCACCTTTGTTATGGGCATCGTGCTTTCGCTCGAGCAGAACAAGGTTGACATCCCCACGATCCGCGCCGTCCGCGTCGCCGCAATGGGTCCGCTCGGTGGTATCGGTGACGCCCTGTTCTGGCTGACGCTCGTGCCTATCACGGCCGGCATCACCTCCAACATGGCCATCAACGGCAACGCCGCTGCGCCGATCATCTTCCTGGTGATCTTCAACGCCGTCCAGTTCGCCCTGCGCTTCTGGCTCATGAACTGGTCCTACAAGCTTGGCACCAGCGCTATTGACGCTCTGACCGCCAACATGCAGGCCTTCACCCGCGCCGCTTCCATCATGGGCGTCTTCGTCGTCGGTTGCCTGGTCGTCACCATGGGTGGCACCCAGATCAACCTCCAGATCCCCAACGGCACCACCCGTGGCCTGTCCGCCACTACCGTAATCGTCTCCGAGAAGGAGGCCGAGAACTTCACCGGTATGGAGGGCATCGATACCGAGACCGCTGAGGCCGGTACCATCGCCATGACCGATGAGGACGGCAACGCCCTCACCGCTTCCGATGCTGACGGCAACGCTGTTCCGTGCGGCGTCACCGATCTGGGCAACGGCATGGAGTCCGTTACCTACGGCACCGTTACCGAGGATCCGGTCAACTTCTCTGTTGCCGACACCCTCAACACCATCGTCCCGAAGCTCGTCCCGCTTATGCTTACGCTGCTGCTTTACTACATGTTCGCTAAGCACAGCTGGACCCCGACCAAGGGCATTCTCCTGCTCTTTGTCCTGGGCATCCTGGGCGCTGGCCCGCTTGGTCTCTGGCCGAGCATCTGGTAAGGCTCTAGCTTGAGGGGTGTGTCCCTACGCGGCTCACACCCCGACCCCTTAAGCCATGTGTATGTTAAAAGCCGCGTGCTCGAAAGAGCGCGCGGCTTTTGTTTTCTTGATGATTCGGGTGTAGCAGTCAGATAATGCTAAACACCCTAGGTAGTAGCTGAATTCGAGCAAAAGGGAGGATAGGATGGCGATCGGAGCGCGCAAGCAACCGCTGTACGATCAGCTGGTCGATATTCTGACCGAAAAGATTGACCATGAATATCACGCCGGTGACATGATTCCTTCCGAGCGCGAACTTTCGGAGCGCTATGGTCTCTCGCGCACCACGGTGCGTCTGGCTCTGCAGGAGCTGGAGCGTTTGGGACTGGTGGTTCGGCAGCACGGTCGCGGTACCTTCGTGACCGACCGTTCGGCAAAAGCAACCAACCTTATGCAGTCCTACAGCTTTACCGAGCAGATGCGTGCGATGGGTCGCGATCCAGAGACTACGATTCTCGAGTTTTGCGAGATGGAGGCCGATAAGAATCTGGCCGAGCATATGGGATGCCGCATCGGCGACCGTATCTTTAAGCTCAAGCGCCTTCGTTCTGCCGACAACATGCCCATGATGGTCGAACGCAGCTATCTACCGGTTCGTCAATTTCTGTCCCTCAAGCGACCGCTCTTGGAGCGCAAGCCGCTTTACGATGTGATTGAACAAGACTTTCAGCAAAAGATACGCGTGGCCGAAGAGGAATTCTATGCGAGCATCGCGCGTCCCACCGACGCCCATCTCTTGGGCATCGTCGAGGGTTCGCCCGTGCTCGATTTGGTCAGGACTACATATAACGAGTCAAACGAGGTTGTGGAGTATACGCTCTCGGTTGCTCGTGCCGATCAGTTTAAATACAAGGTCTATCACCAGCGCAACGTTTAGCGTCCCCAGAGTATTCATGTGATGATTCTTTGCATTTAACTGGTTACTACCAGATAACCAACCGAAGTGTATAATTGCACGTCAGAGGATTACTTCTAGAGAGAGGTATTAGAAATGTTCGAGAAGAGTGTCGAGGAGCTCACCGAGCTCGGCGCCCAGATCACCACGGCCGAAATTGCTCAGCAGCCCGAGCTTTGGCGTGATACGCTCAACATCTACCGCGAGAACAAGGAGGCCATCGAGGCCTTTCTGGCCGAGGCTCGCGCTATGGGCAAGGGCCGTCTGTCCGTTGTCTTCACCGGTGCCGGTACGTCCGACTATGTTGGCGATACCTGCGCCCCGTACCTGCGTCACGCTGGCAACACTGATCTCTACGACTTTAAGCCCATCGCCACGACCGACATCGTGAGCGCCCCGCGCGACTTCCTGCGCGCCGAGGATCCCACGCTCGTGGTTTCCTTTGCCCGCTCTGGCAATAGCCCCGAGAGCCTTGCCGCCGTTGCCGTTGCCAAAGAGCTCGTCCACAACGTCAAGTTCCTCAACATCACCTGCGCTCCCGAGGGCAAGCTGGCCGTCGAGTCCGCCGATGACCCCAATGCACTGACGTTGCTCATCCCGCGCGCCAACGACAAGGGCTTCGCCATGACCGGTTCTTACACCTGCATGACCCTGCTCTCCACCCTCATCTTTGACGAGGCTTCCGACGAGCAGAAGGCCGAGTGGGTCGAGACCATCGCCAAGATGGGCGAAGAGGTCATCTCCCGCGAGCCCGAGATCGCCGATTACCTTGCCGGCGACTTCAATCGCGTGACCTACCTGGGCTCCGGTTCCTTCGGTGGCCTTGCTCAGGAGAGCCAGCTCAAGATCCTCGAGCTCGCTCACGGTCTGGTTGCCACCTCGTACGACACCTCCATGGGCTATCGTCACGGACCCAAGTCCTTCGTCGACGACAAGACCCTCGTGTTCGTCTTCGTCAACAACGACGCCTACACCCGTCAGTACGACATCGACATCCTCAACGAGATCGGTGGCGACGAGATCGCTCAGCACACCGTCGCCGTTCAGCAGGAGGGGGCTACCGTCTACGAGGGTGAGTCCTTCACCTTCAAGGGCTACGAGGCGCTCCCCGAGGGCTACCTTGCTCTGCCGTTCGTGATGTTTGCCCAGGCCATCAGCCTGCTCAACTCCGTCCGCGTGGGCAATACGCCCGATACGCCGAGCCCCACCGGCACGGTCAACCGCGTGGTCAAGGGCGTGACGATTCACCCCTTCACCGCTTAATCGCGTCCCCCTGTAAGGGCGCCCGTCCGCTCATAACGGCGGGCGGGCGCTTTTTGTTTTACGTGAGCTGGGTATAAGCATCACCACAGTCAACTGCTTTTAGAAGCAAGGAGTGCATATGAGCACATACGCAATTAAGGCTGACAAGTTCTTCTTGCCGGCAGGCCCGCAGCTGGGCGGCTATCTCATGGTCGAGGACGGCGTCTTTGGCGCCTGGCAGGCCGATGAGCCCCCTTGCGAGATCAAGGACTACACGGGATCGTGGATCGCGCCGGGCATGGTCGACACCCACATCCATGGCTTCTATAACCACTCGACTACCGATAACGACCCCGAGGGCATTGATATCAGCTCGACCGAGCTCGCCCGTCGCGGCACCACCAGCTGGCTGCCCACGACGTTTACCGACGGCGTTGAGCAGATCAAGGACGCCTGCGCCGCCATCGCCCAGGCCGATGAGGGCCGCGGCCCCGACTTCTGCGGTGCTCGCATCCAGGGCATCTACCTGGAGGGTCCCTTCTTTACCATGAAGCATGTGGGTGCGCAGAACCCCGCCTATCTGATCGACCCCTCCGAGGAGGTCTTCGACCAGTGGCAGGAGGCTGCTGGCGGGCGCATCGTTAAGAGCGCCATGGCTGCCGAGCGCGACGGTGCCGCCGCCTATGCTGCCGCTCTGAACGCGAAGGGCGTGGTGACCAGCATTGGCCACTCCGACGCCACCTACGATGAGTGCATTGCCGCCATCAACGCCGGTGCCAGCTGCTTTACGCATACCTACAACGGCCAGCGCGGCCTGCACCATCGCGAGCCCGGTGTCGTGGGTGCCGCTATGTCCACTCCCGAGACATACGCCGAGATCATCTGCGACGGCAAGCACGTGAACCCTGCCGCCATCAAGGCGCTGCTGCAGGCCAAGGGCTGGCAGCACACGGTGCTTATCACCGATTGCCTGGGCTGCGGTGGCATGCCCGAGGGCAGCTACACCAGCGGCGGCATGGATGTCATCATGAAGGACAACCTGTGCTGGCTCGCCGACGGCAAGAGCATCGCCGGCTCGGTGCTCACGCTTGCCCAGGGCGTCAAGAACATCGTTGATTGGGGCATCGCCAGCGCCGATATCGCCATCCGCATGGCGACCGAGGTGCCGGCTCGTTCCGCGCACATCGAGGATAAGTGCGGCAGCATCATGCCGGGTCGCGACGCCGACTTTGTTGTGTTCGACCACGAGCTCACCCTCGTTGAGACCTACGTTGGCGGCCAGAGCGTCGGCAACGCATTTACCGAGTAACGACAGAAAAAGACGGCGGGCCCGAATTTGCTCGGACCCGCCGTATGGGTTAACGCTCAAAAGCACCTTAACAGTTACAGCTTGTTAGCGATCTTCTTTGCCGTGCGCTTGACGCCGGCTACCAGGCCTCCCGCAGGATGCTCCTTTTCGTATGCCAGACGCTTCTCACGCTTGGCATACTCTTCGACGATAATATCGCCGTACTCATCTTCGATCTTATCGAAGAAATCGACAGCGCCCTTAATTTCCTCGGTGGTCGGGTGTCCCTTCTGAACGCCGCCCGTGAGTTTGAACGGACCCCACGTATCAAAGCCGGTGCAACCGTAGACACCCATAAAGATTGCCTGCCTCATGCGGCAGATGCCATCGATATCCTTGCCGTACCACTTGTTTTTGCCGCCGTAGGTCATAAGACCAAACACCTTGTCCTGCGGCTGCAGCACGTTGGTGAGTACGCGTGCCATATCCTTGTCGATCTCGGAGTAATAAATGCCCGTGGCGACACCAATTAAATGGTACTCGTGCAGGTCGGGGTACTCGTTTTTACCGAGTGCCTTTACATCGAGGGTATCGATTTCGGGATGCGCCTCGACAATGGCGTCCACGAGCTTTTTCGTGTTGCCGTGGTGGCGCGAGGCGTAGAGGATGATGGTTCGCATAAGAAGGCCTTTCAGCTGTAATGAAGTCAATGTCAATATGGTACCCCGTTGGATAGCTGGGATACCGGACGCATCGATGAACGTGCGGGTTTGTTCTATGGCTAGGACCGAGACGGGTGCTTGCGAGTAAAGGGCAGTTGTTCGAAAGGATGGGCAATGGAATACGCTCTTTCCAACGATTCGATTTCTATTAAGGTTTCCACGGCTGGCGGCTCGTTCACCTCAATCGACGCCGACGGTCGCGAGTATCTGTGGCAGGGCGACCCTGCCGTGTGGTCCGGTCAAGCACCGATCTGCTTCCCGATTTGCGGAGGCCTGCGCGATGGCAATGCCATGACGTTTGCCGGACATCACGTGAAGCTCGCCCGTCACGGGTTTGCGCGCAAGCAGGAGTGGAAGCTGCTGAGCCAAAGCGAGAGCGAGCTGGCGATGTGCCTGGCTTCGGAGGATAACGCCGCGTTGCTGAGCGACTATCCGTATCCGTTTAAGCTCGTTGCCCGCTATACGCTCGAGGGCACTGCCGTGCGCGTCTCCTACGAGGTGACCAACGAGGGTACCGAGGACATGCCGTTCTTTATCGGCGGACATCCCGGTTTTAGGTGCCCGCTCGACGAGGGCGAGGCCTATACGGACTACGAGCTGCGGTTTGAGAAGGACGAGGCCGCGGAGCTTTGCACCGCCGTTCCCTCGACCGGTTTGATCGACGTGGCCAACCGCTCCAAGAACCCCATGGTGGGAAAGACCCTGCCGCTGTCGCACGAGCTCTTCGATTTTGCCGAGACTATCTTTGACGTGCTCGAGAGCCGTCAGGTCACGCTTTCCAAGAAGGGGGAGGACAAGGGCGTTCGCCTGAGCTTTGAGGGCTTCCCGTATCTCATTGTGTGGAGCAAGCCCGAGGGCGATTTTGTGGCAGTTGAGCCTTGGGGCGGCCTTTCGACCTGCTCTGATGAGGATGACGTGCTTGAACACAAGCGCGGCTGCCTTGTCGCCAAGCCCAAGGAGACCGTCGTTCGCTCGTTCACGATTGAGATTCTGTAATTCCGTTTTGTCGACTCGTATCGCGAGGCACAAGGAGCCTGCGAGATAAGGAGCTAAAAATGATCCTCACCGTTACGATGAACCCGTCAGTCGATACGCGCTATCAGCTCGACGAGCTCGTCCTCGACGACGTCAACCGCGTAACGCCCGAAAAGACCGCCGGCGGCAAGGGCCTCAACGTGGCTCGTGTCCTGGGCCAGTTGGGTGACGACGTGGTGGCTACCGGCCTACTCGGCGGCCACATGGGCGCCTACATGGCAGAGCTCATGGATGCCAACGGCATCAAGAACGATTTTGTACCCATCGCCGGCGAGACCCGCATCTGCCTGAATATCCTCCACGCTGGCAACCAGACCGAGCTGCTCGAGAGCGGCCCGACGATTGCTCCCGAGGAGCTCGATGCCTTTACCGCCAAGTTCACCGAGCTTGCGGGCAAGGCCGACGTCGTCACTATCTCGGGCTCGCTGCCCCGCGGTGTCGAGGCGGACTACTATGCCAAGATTACGGGCATTGCCGAGAACGCCGGCGCCAAGGTGCTACTCGACACCTCGGGTGCCTCGCTCGAGGCCGCCCTTAAGTCCGAGGTCAAGCCCGAGCTGGTTAAGCCTAACCTGACCGAGATCAACGGCCTTCTGGGCACGAGCTTTACCACCGACGACGTGGACGAGCTTCGCGCAGCGCTTGCCTCCGACGCCCGCTTCTCCGATATCCCCTGGGTCGTCGTGTCCATGGGCGCTGCCGGCTCCGTGGGCTTCCACAACGGCCGTGCGTTCCGCGCCAAGACGCCCGATATCCCGGCTGTTAACGCCACGGGTTCCGGTGACTCCACCATTGCCGGCTTCGCACACGCCATCGCTGCCGGTGCAGACGACGAGACGGTGCTGCGTACCGCCAACACCTGCGGCAAGCTCAATGCCATGGACCCGATGACGGGCCATCTGGTCATGGACCGTTGGGATGAGGTTTACAACGGCGTTGTCGTAACCGAGCTGTAAGAGTTTGGATTGCGCCTCGGTATTGCTTGTCCGCTAAATTGGTCCATGTGGACGACAAGTGCGGTAGCATTATGCCGGGGCGCGACGCCGACTTTGTCGTGTTCAATCCCGACCTTACCCTGGTCGAGACGTATGTGGGCGGCAACAGCGTCGGTAACGCGTTTACCGAGTAGCTGTCAAAGAGACGATCCGAGAGGGGATTTAGATGATTTACGGTGCACTGGGCGATATCGAGGAATACCGCGGAATGCTCAAGGGTCTCGACGTGCTGATTGATTGGCTCGAGGAGCATGATCCGGCGGAGCTCGAGGTCGGCAGCCATCCGATTCTGGGCGACAAGGTCTTTGCGAACGTCATGGCCCCCACGACGCGTCCCGAGGCCGACGCTCACTACGAGACGCATCAGCGCTATCACGACCTGCAGATTGACGTTGAGGGTCGCGAGGCCTTTAAGGTCGCCACGGGCAGCCTGACGCTGGTCCAGGAGTTCGACGAGAAGGACGACTACGATCTGGTCGATTCCGACGCCTCGATCGCCGGCGATCTGGCCGACGACAAGTTTGCCCTGTTCGTTGCCGGCGAGCCTCATATGCCCACGCTCGAGTTCCCGGGCGACGGCGCGCAGCCGGTCAAGAAGATCTGCTTTAAGCTGCTTGCCGACGCCTACTGGGAGGAGTAGCGAGCTGCTCGATTGAGCCGTGTGTTGGCGCGATTCACTTGAGGCGGTCGCGCATGAGCCCCGTTGATTGTGGCTTCCGCTTGGGAGTTCGCGGTCGGCGGGGCTTTTGTTGTTGAGTAGGGGGTGCCCGACGGCGTGGTGCTTGGATTGACGGGCGTGCCTGAAAATCGGCAACAAAAAAGCCGCCCGAAGGCGGCTATCTTGTGCAATGGAGCCAGCGACCGGGCTCGAACCGGTGACCCCCGCTTTACGAGAGCGGTGCTCTACCAACTGAGCTACGCTGGCGGCCATGTGGTGACGCAACTGAGGCGTCAACGGCTGTCTATGATACGGGACATCGCAAATCCGCGCAAGTGTTCTGACGGCTTTTCTCACTTTAAATGCACTAATATTGGAGACGTGATGTCTTGCTCTTACGGGCCTCGAACAGAATGGGGCGGCGATGGCTCAACCCAAGATTCTTCTTACACGAATTGACGACCGCTTTATCTATGCACAAGACATTGAGCAGTGGAATGAGGCCGTAGGCTCCAACCTTGTCCTGATCGTCAACGACGGGATTGCGGCGGATTCGCGCAGGTGGGCACCTATGAGGGTGGCGGCGCCCGAGGGCGTGTGGACACGGTTCTTCTCGGTGCAAAGGACGATTGACGTCATACATACTGCAACGCCGCGCCAATGGATTCTCATCATGGTAGCGTCGCCCGCGGATGCATTGGCGCTGGTTAAGGGCGGCGTGCCCATCACCAAGATCAGCATCGGTCACATGCAGACAGGGGAGGGTAAGCGTCCCGTAACGCCCGCAGTTGCAGTAGACGACGAGGATGTTGCCGCCCTCAAAGAGTTGCAAGAGCTCGGCATAGAGCTGGAAATCCGCTACCTCCCCAACTCCAACCCCGACCCCGTCGACAATCTGCTCAACTGATCCCTTGGGGACGGAGGAAAACGGATCATTTTGCCCTCGCGAAGGATGCGCGCGATGCCGCCTGTCAAAAACAATGCCTGTTTACTACGTTTGATCGGCTATCGCCGAGCATGCCGAATTTGAGAAAAACAAAACCGCAGGTAGACGGCTTGCTAATTTTAGAAAAACGGTGCATGCTCGAGCATCCTCGACCAAACGTAGTAAATGGGCATAGTTTTGATATGCCACTCATACAGTGACAGCGAAATTGAGCCCTAGGGATGAAAAGGCGCCCGTCGGCGGTGGTGCCGGCGGGCGCTGCTGTGCGATATGTCGCGTAGTGGGCTTAGTGCCTCATAAAGTGATACTCGATCACATTGCTGTAGGGGTGACCCGGGCCCACGATGCCCTGGGGGAACAGCACATGGTGCGGCGTATCGGGATACATCTCGGCCTCGAGGGCAAAGCCGGCGCCCCAGCCATAGTTGGCGTCGTCCTTGGCGTGCTCGTCGCCCAGCCAGTTGCCGGTGTAGAGCTGCACGCCCGGCGCGGTGGTGTAGTAATCCATTTCGCGGCCGGTCCACATCTCCTCAACATGTAGGGCGCGGCGCAAGTTGCGGCCGTACTGGTAGCCGCCGATGCACAGACAGTGGTCGTAGCCACGGGCCTGTTTAATCTGCGGATCGTCGGCCTCCATACCGGGTGCGACGGGGCGCAGCTCACGGAAGTCGAACGGCGTGCCCTCGACCGAAGCAATCTCGCCGGTGGGGATGTTCTGGTCGTCGATGGGCAGGTAGTGGGCGGCGTTGGCCACAAAGAAGTGCTCGCAGTCCATGCCGGCATTATGGCCGGCAAGGTTAAAGTACGTGTGGTTGGTCATGGACACGTAGGTGGCGCGGTCGCTCTCGCAGCTGTACTCGATGCGGAAGCGGCCCGTCGGCGTTACGGTAAACACGGCCATAAACGTGCGGTTGCCGGGAAGTCCCAGCTCGCCGTCCTCGAGCGATGTGGTCATGCGCACGGCGTTGTGGGCCTCATCGAGCTCAACGTCCCACACGCGCTTGTGCAGGCCATGCTCAAGGTCGCTGTGCAGATTGTTGGTGCCCTCGTTGGCCGGCATATGCCAGTCCGTGCCGTCGATAGTGATCGTGGCGCCCGCGGTGCGGTTGGCTACGGGGCCGATAGTCGCGCCAAAGCAGGCGGGGTTGTCAAAGTAATCCTCGAGCTTATCGAAACCCAGGACCACATCGCGCACGTTGCCGGGGATGTCGGGCACGTCAATGCCCAGCACGGTGGCGCCAAAGTCCATAATGCGAACGCAGATCTCGGGCCCGTTGAGGGTGTAGCGATGAACGGGGGTACCGCACGGCGCGGTGCCGAAAAGCTCGGAAGTGATCATTTGGTTCCTAACATCGAGGTATTTCGGACAAACTGTAGCGCGAACAGGCCAAATTATCACTACACCCCACTAAAGCAGGGGGTATTTTTCTCAAAAAAGTGATGATTGGCCCGTTTGAGGCGCCTGTCGCAAAGCTGCGGCACTCTGATACAATTTGTTCGTTATTGTTTGATTTGTACGCATGCGGAATTGCGAGGTCCCGTTGTGATTAAGGCGGAGCGTCAGGATAAGGTTCGACAACTACTTGAGGAACAGGGCACGGTCTCGGTCAAGGAGATCTCGGATGCGCTGGGCGTTTCGGACATGACCATCCGCCGTGATCTTGAGGAGCTCGCAAGCTTGGGCGAAATCGAGCGCGTGCACGGCGGCGCTCGCAGCGCCCAGGGCCGTCCCCACGCCATGCTTCGTCACGAGTACTCTCACAGTGAAAAGCGCACCAAGCATGCCGAGGAAAAGCTGCAGATTGCACGTCGCGCCGTGGAGCTTATCGAGGAAGGTTCGACCATCTTTTTGGGTACGGGCACCACGGTGGAGCAGATGGCCTCGATGCTGCCGGCGTTTCGCCTGCGTATTGTGACCAACTCGCTTTCGGTGTTTAACCTGCTCGAGGAGCGCGAGGACTGCGACTTGTGCCTGGTGGGCGGCATGTACCGCCGCCGCACTGCCGCCTTTGTGGGCCCCACGGCCGAGGACACCCTGCGCGCGCTGGGGATTGACGCGGCCTTTATCGGCGCGAACGGCATTTTGGATGGCGACGTGTCCACGTCCAATATGGACGAGGGCCGCATCCAGCAGCTCGCCTTTAGCAAGGCAGACTCGCGTTACCTCATCGCCGACTCCAGCAAGATCGGCAAGCGCGACTTCTACACCTTCTGCCGCCTGGACAGTTTGGACGCCGTGGTGTGCGAGCCGGGTATTACCGATGCGGATCGCGCCGCCATCGAGGAGCACACGCAGGTCATCTGCTAGCTTAGGTGTTACAGATTGAGATTTTCTGACCGGACGTCCTGTTTGTCTCGATTTGTAACAGCTGGGAGCCAAAAACTCGGTTAGATGTTGCAGATCGAGACAAACGGCCTGCTCGGGCCGAGTCAAAACAAAAAGGCCGCATGCGAACCCGTGAAGGGATTCACATGCGGCCGACAGGGGGCATGCGGCGGAAACTAGGCCATGAGCAGACCGGTCTCCGCAACGTTCTTGTACCAGTACGCGCTCGCCTTGGGATAGCGCTTCTGGGTCTCAAAGTCGATGTAGAACAGGCCATAGCGCTTGTTATAGCCGTTGGTCCAGGAGAACTGGTCCTGCAGCGACCACACAAAGTAACCGTCGACGTTCACGCCGCCGTCGATTGCCTTGAGGATCCACGCGAGATGCTGGCGCATATAGTCGATGCGAGGGGCGTCGTCGATAAAGCCGTCCTCGAAGTCGTCCTTATAGCCCATGCCGTTCTCGGTGATGTAGATCTTCTTGTAGTTGGGGTAATCGTTCTTAATGCGGAGCAGCAGGTCGTAGAGGCCCTCGGGATAGATGATCCAGTCCCAGTCGGTGGTGGGTACGCCTTCGCGCACGCATGACTCGCCCACGCCCTTGAGGAACCAGCGCGAGGAGCCCTTGTCGCCGGTGCCATTGTGGTTGATGTCGTTTTCGCCCTCGGCGGCACGCAGGAACTGGCACTTGTAGGTGTTGACGCCCAGGCAATCGTTGTAGGGGAGCGCAGCGGTCAGCGCGGCGGTGTCCTCGTCGCGGACGTCGAGCTCGCCGCCGGCGATATGGGCCAGCTTGGTCGCAGCCTCCATGGTGTCGGCTGCATAGTGGCCGCGGAAGGTGGCGTCGAGTACCCAGCGGTTGTTGATGACGTCGGCCATGCGGGCTGCCTCGCAGTCGGCGGCGTTGTTGGGGTCGAGGGGATACTTGGGCTCCAGGTTCTGGACAATGCCGATCTCGCCCTCAAAGCCGCCCTCATGGAAGGCGACGACAGCCTTGGCGTGGGCCACCATCATGTTGTGCATGAGCTGGAAGGCCTTGTCCAGGCGGTATTTCTCGCCGTGCGGCCAGTTGCCGACGATAAAGCTGCCCTCGGCGGTTGCGGGAATCTCGTTAAAGGTGAACCAGTGCTTGACCTCGGTGAACTCGGCAAAGCAGAACTTGGCGTACTCGACAAAGGCGCCGATCGTCGTGCGCGTCAGGAATCCCTCGCCGCCGTTCTGGTAAAAGGCCTCGGGCGTATCAAAGTGATCGAGCGTGACATAGGGGATAACGCCAGCTTTGTTGCAGGTGGCGAAAAGCTCGTGATAGAAAGCGACGCCCTCGGGGTTAATCTCGCCGGTGCCGTTGGGGAAGATACGGCTCCAAGCGATGGAGATGCGAATGCCGTTAATGCCGAAGCGCTGGCACAGGTCGATATCGACCGGATACTTGTTGTAGAAATCGCTTGCGGGGTCAGGGGAGAAGCGACCCTGAGCAGCCAGGAAATCGTCCCAGGGCACTTTGCCCTTGCCGTGCGTGCGGGTCTCGCCCTCAACCTGGTAAGCGGCGGTGGCGCCGCCAAACACAAAGCCGTCGGGGAACTGCATGGGGTTGTTCATAAGTCATCCTTTCTGTGGGATACGAATAGGGAGAGGTGCCCAAACTTGGGGGGGTCCGGGCACCAACAGAGGGAGGAACTAGTCGAGGTTCTCGCGGAGCCACTTGATGGCGCCGGCGGGGTCGCGGGTGAGGTCGATATATTCCTTACCGCGCGGGGCGAGCAGCTTAATGCCCAGACGATCGGTGTCGGCCTTCATGTCGTTGTAGTAGCTACGAACCTGCGGGGCGAGCACGATGACGTCGTACTGATCCATGATGGCAGTGTGCTGGCCATAGGCGCCCGCGGAGGAAGCAATGTTCTCTCCGGTCTGCGCGGCACCTTCCTTGATGGCATTGGCGAGCATGGCAGAGGTGCCGGCGCCGGCGCACAGGACGAGGACCTTCAGGCCGTCGACATCCTTCTTGGCGGATACATCGGCAGCGGGCTCGGACTGGTCGGCAACAGGCTTGCTGTCGGCGGCAGCGGCGGTCGGCTCGACGGAAGCGGTGGCCTGCTCGACAGCGGGCGCAGAGGCGTTGGCGGCGATGGAAGCGGCACCATCGGACTCGAGACCCAGCTCGGCGGCGCGCTCGGCCTCCTGGTCGCAGAGCAGCTTATCGTATGCCTTTAAGAACGGCAGGTAGATGATGGCGTCCAGCAAGATGATAATCGCGACAAATACCAGGGCGATAAGCTGGAAGTTCGTGGTGATGAAGATACCGATGGGGGCGGGGGTGGCCCAAGGCACCACGAAGGAGAAGCCGTTCATGCCCACGTTATCGATAAAGAACTTGGCAACACTCACGTTGACGCAGCCGGCGGCAACAAAGGGGATGAGCATGTAGGGGTTAAGGATCATCGGCGCGCCAAAGAGCAGCGGTTCGTTGACGGCGAAGGCAACAGGAACAATCGAGGCCTTACCGACGGCTTTGAGCTGCTTGGACTTCATGAAGAGAATCAGCAGAAGCGGCACGATGAACGTGGCGCCGGTGCCGCCGAACTCACCCACGAGCGACATGTTAAAGGTGAGGGAGTGGGCGGGGTGGCCGCCTGCCAGCAGAACCTGCAGGTTCTCGGCCTGGTTGGCAAGACGGATGGGGTCGATGCCCGGCTGGACAATCGAGGGGCCGTGGACGCCGATGAACCAGAAGAACGCGGTGGCTGCCTGGATAAGGATGAGTCCGGGGTAGGTCTCTGCAGCGGTAAAGAGCGGGGAGAGCAGTTTGATAAGCAGCTCGGAGAACGGAACGCCCATGAGGTTGCGCACAACCACATCGATGATGCCGCAGATGATGACGGCGCCGCCAAAGGGGATGATGTCGCGGAAGTTCTGAGCGATGGCGCCCGGGACCTCCTTGGGCAGCTTAATGGTCAGATCGCGCGAGACGCAGAACTTATAGACCCACACGGTAATGAACGCGGCGATATAGGCCGAGAACAGACCACGCGTGCCCATGCTGGTGCAGTCGAAGACCGAAAGTTCGGAGCCGTTGAGCTTGGTGGTGAACTGCGTGACTGCGAGCAGCAGCATGCTGCACTGGGCGGCCACCATGGTGGAACCGTCGTTGAGCACTTTGCCGGCGGGCATGCGACGGTTCATGGAAGCCGTAAAGTTCTTGGCGGTGGTGCCGGCAACCATGATGCCCATGACGCCCATGGTGAAGTTGTACAGCTTGTTGCACCAGTCGATGAGCGGCTGGGGCAGCGTGATGCCAACGACGCCGGGAAGGGTGGCGATCAACAGGAAGATCGAAGAGGTGAGGACAATGGGCATGCACCCAAGGAATCCGTCCTTAATAGCCTGGAGGTAGATGTTCCTCGAGATCTTCTCAAAGAACGGCTGATGCTTTTCGAGCATCTTTACGATGGCGTCCATAGAGCTCCTTTGCTACTTGATGCGCGATGCATGTGGATGGAACTGGTCGTCGATGGATGGTCAGGACTGCCCGGAAACCTTCCTGCTTAAGGAAGGCATTGCGAAATGACAACGTTGTCATTTCGTTAATGACAACGTAAGACATTTTTGGAAGAGCAACAAGGATATACGGGTGAGCGGTCGATATTGTCCGGTAAACGGTTGATTTGTCAGTCGGGCAGGTAGTGTATGCTAGAACGCAAAAAGCAAGCGATGCAAAACCGACTGGAGAAGTAGTGGCAACGATGGACAAGAAAAATGTCTCAATGAACGATGTGGCGATTGCTGCGGGTGTTTCTCTCAAGACGGTTTCGCGTGTGATCAACGAGCCCGATAGCGTGCGAGAGTCGACACGCGATAAGGTTCATTCCGCAATGGAGGCGCTCGGGTTTCGAACCAACTTTGCCGCGCGTTCGCTCAAGTTGGGCCGTTACGGGTGCATCGGCGTGGTGCTGTTCCACTTGTCGGGCGGTGCCGTGGACATGATTGACGGTATCGCAGATGCCGCCGAAGAACGCGGCTTTGCGCTCACGATGATCAAAAAGCGGGCGGGGGAGAAGATGACCCTTGCCGAAGCGGCGCGTAGGATGTCGCAGCTGCCTGTTGATGGCATGATCTTCAACCTGCGTCAGATGGTCGATGACTTTGATACTTTTGAGGCACCGAAAGACCTCAAGACGGTGATTATCACACCGATGGAACATCCTACCTGCTCCACCGTCAGTGACGACCAAGAGGGCGGCGCGCGCATGGCGTGCGAGTACTTCTTGAACCACGGGCATAAAAACGTGTACTTCGTCTCTGGTAAGAAAGAGTCGTTGTCGAGCCAGTGCCGTATGAAAGGTTGGCGTGCGGCACTCGAGGCGCGTGGCATTGAGCCGCCCGAGCCTCTGCAAGGCGATTGGAATGCGGATAGTGGCTATGCCGCGGGCCTTGTGCTTGCCGATAAGCCCGATTGCACGGCGGTCCTCGCTGCTAACGACTGCATGGCAAACGGCGTGATGATGGCTCTACGTGACAAAGGGCTCAGTGTGCCCAATGATGTGTCCGTGATCGGCTTCGACGATGAGCTCTATAAGACGATTCCCAACTCGATTCTGACGTCGGTGAAGTTTCGCCACCGCGAGCTGGGCGTCCGTGCGCTCAACGAGGTCGTCGCGGGTCTGGAAGCTCCGAGCTCCAGAAGCCGTACGCTCGTCTCGGGCGTGTTGGTCGAGCGTTCCAGCGTAAAGGACTTGCGGGCGTAGACGTGCTCGGCCTATTCCGTTTGTCTCGATCTGTAACAACTAGACGGTCAAAAGTGGTCTACATGTTACAGATTGAGATTTTCGGCTTGGCCTGTGCGTTCATCTCGATCTGTAACAGCTAGGACCGAAAAACTCGGCTAGATGTTACAGATTGAGATGAACAGGAGGACGGGTGCGGTCTAAACAAAATGGCCCGCGCATCACACATCGATGCACGGGCCATTTATTGTCTGCAAGCGGCAGGTGGTGTCAGCGTCTTATGCCTCGAGGTTTTCCTCGATCCAGGCGACGGCACCCTTGGGATCCTTAGTGAGGTCGATGTACTGTTTGCCCTTGGGCGACAGCAGCGTGATGCCCAGGCGGTCGGTGTCGGCCTTCATCTCGTTGTAATAGGTGCGAACCTGCGGAGCCAGGACGATGACGTTGTACTGGTCCATGATGGCGTAGTGGCTGCCGTAGGCACCGGCGTTGGCGGTAATGTCGATGCCCAGCTCGTCGGCGCCTTCCTTAAGCGCGTTGGCGAGCAGTGCAGAGGTGCCGGCGCCAGCGCACAGAACCAGAACCCTCAGATCCTTGCCCTTAAGGGCGGACGGAGCTGCGGAGGCCTCAGTGGCAGAAGCGGTCTCGACAACAGGAGCCTCAACGGCGGGGGCGGCAGCGGTCTTGACGGCCTTGGTCTCCTCGGCCTCTTCTTCGGCCAGGGTCTCGGCCTCCTGCTTGCACAGGACGTTGTCGTAGGCCTTGCAGAACGGGTAGTAGATCAAGAAGTCAACGACCAGCAGGACGACAACCAGGACCAGAGAGATCGGCTGGAAGTTGGTGTCGATGAAGGTGCCGATCGGTCCGGGGAGTGCCCACGGCATGGCATAGATAAAGCCGTTCATGCCCAAAAAGTCGATGAAGAACTTACCAATGAGGACGTTGGCCACGGGGGCAAACAGGAACGGGATCAGGAAGTACGGGTTGAGGATGATGGGCGCGGCGAACAGCAGCGGCTCGTTGACGGCGAACATCACGGGCACGACAGAGGCTTTGCCGACGGCCTTGAGCTGCTTGGAGCGCATAAAGAGCAGGAAGATGATCGGGACAATGAACGTGGCGCCGGTGCCGCCGAGTTCGCCGATGTAGTTACCGAAGTTTTCGGTCAGGGCGAGGGCGGGGTGACCGCCGGCCTGCAGCGTGGCGAGGTTGGTGGTGATGTTGCCAAACAGCGCGGCGTTGAGGGCAGGCTTAACGACCGAGGGGCCGTGGATGCCCATGAACCAGAACAGCGGGATCATGAACCAGATGAGGGCGAGGCCGGCGTAGGAATCGGCAGCGGCGAACAGCGGGCTCACCAGCGTGGAGATGACGTTGGCAAACGGGACGGCCAAGCAGGTGCGGCAGATAACGTCGATGACGGCGACAAACAGGATGGAGAAGCTGAAGGCGAAGATGTCGCGGAAGTTCTGGGCGATGGCGCCGGGGACTTCTTTGGGCAGCTTGATGGTGATGTCTCGCTTAATGCAGAAGGCATAGATGTTGACCGTGGCAAATGCGGCGACAAAGGAGCTCAGCAGGCCCTTGGTGCCCATGTTGTCGGTAAAGAACACCGAGACATCGGCGCCGTCGATCTTGGCACTCGTCTGGGTAACGGCCAAGATGAGCATAGCGCACATGGCGGCGACCATGGTGCTCGTGGCGTTGATGGCCTTGCCGGCAGGCATGCGGCGGTTCTTGGAGCCGGTCAGCGCGCTTGCGGTGGTGCCGGCGACCATGATGCCCACGACGCCCATCGTGAAGTTGTAAACCTTGTTGCAGAAGTTCACGACGTCGACGTTCCACCAGTCGGGCAGCGTAAAGCCGCCGACCGTGGCGACAACGCCCGGCAGGGTCGAAATAAGCAGGAAGACAGAAGAAGACAGGATAATGGGCATTGCTGCCAAAAAGCCGTCTTTAATGGCCTGAAGGTAGATGTTCTTAGAGACCTTGTCGAAGTACGGCTGACCTTTCTCCAAGAACTTAACGATCGATTCCATAGTTCACGCTCCTCTTTGCATGAAATCTTAATGGCATGGACGTTGAAAACCTATATGGTCTCCCGCTTGCTAAAAGCCCGGGTGCAGGCGGGGCCGGTCCCAGGGGGAGAGAGGGGAGCGGCTGGGTTTGTATCGCATAGGGCCGCTCCCTTCTCGGGGGAAAGCGAGGCGATGCGCTACTGCGCGTCCGCCATAGTGTCGGCGAGCTCCTTGTACCAGAGTGCCGACTGCTTGATGTAGCGTTTTTGCGTGTCGAAGTCGATGTAGAACAGGCCGTAGCGCTTGTTATAGCCATTGGCCCACGAGAACTGGTCCTGCAGGCTCCAGATAAAGTAGCCCTGGACGTCGACGCCCTCGGCGCGCGCCTGGAGCACCTTCTCCATGTGCTGGTCGACAAAGTCGATGCGCTCGGGATCGGCGACGATGCCGTTTGCGTCGGGCTCGGGGTCCTTGTGGCCCAGGCCGTTTTCGGTGATATAGATGACGGGGAGGTTGGGATAGGTGGCGCTGATGTGCTTGAGCGTGTCGTAGAGGCCTTGCGGGTAGATGAGCCAATCCCAGTCGGTGGTGGGGATACCCGGCATATCGACCTGCTGCCCGACGCCCTTAAACTTAAAGCACGAGGTGCCCTTGTCTCCGGTGCCGTTAAAGCTGTTGGTTGACTCGCCATCGTAGGCGGCGATAAACGCCGACTGATAGTAGTTGAGGCCGAACATATCGTTGCGGGGCGCCGCCTTGGCGAGCTCCTCCATGTCGCTGTCCTCAACCGTAAGTGTGGCGTTGTTGGCACGCAGAATCTCGTTGATGAGTGAGAGGGTGCGCGCGGAGTAGTGACCCAGGAAGGCGCCGTCCATGATGAAGTCGGTGTAGAAGGCGTTGTACAGGTCGGCGGCGTGCTGGTCGGCGGGCGAGTCGGTGGCAGGATATGCCGGCGTCAGGACGTTGACCATGCCAATGCGTCCGCCCAGGTGCTCGGTCTCGTCAAGATCCTTATACAGGTTGACGGCGCGGGCGTGGGCAACGAGCTCGTTGTGCTGGCTCTGGATGCCGCTCGTCACATCAAAGTGATGGTTGGGCGGGAAGTTGCCTTGGATGTATTGGGAGTGCGAGAGGCTGATGAGCTCGTTGATGGTGAACCAATTCTTGACCTCGCGGAACTCGCGGAAGCAGAACTCGGCATAGCGCACATAGGCGTCGACGGTCTTGCGGTTGAGCCAGTCGCCCTGGTTGAACAGGGCGGCGGGGGAGTCAAAGTGATGCAGGGACACATAGGGCTCGACGCCATACTTTTTGCAGCAGGCGAACAGCTCGTGGTAGTGCTTAACGCCCTCGGCGAGGGGTTCGGCATCGTCGCCGTTGGGGAAGATGCGGGTCCAGGCGATGGACACACGAATGGCGTTGAGTCCATGCTCGGCAGAAAGGCGGATATCCTCCTCGTAGCGGTTGTAGAAATCACTGGCCGGGTCGGGCAAAAAGCGACCCTGGGCGACAAGGTAATCGTCCCACATGGTCTTACCCTTGCCTGCCACCTTCGTGGAACCTTCCGTTTGGTACGCGGCGGTTGCGGCGCCCCAAACAAAGCCCTTCGGCAGCTGCTGTACGCGGTTTAGCAAAGACATATGCATACACCCTCTCGTCTCGCTGTTCGATATTGTGCGTTTGCGCTCAGGAGGCTCCCTGGTTAGCGTTCAGCGGTGAAAAAGCCCGATAAACACTATCTTAAAATGATTAGAACCAAAATGAGCACGTGAACATTTGACAATGAGCACGTTAACATCCGGCTGGGATGTATAGAAACAAAACAACTTCAAACAGCCGCGAACGGTTGTATTTGTTCGGTAAGCGGTTTTGATTGACAGAAGTTTTCATGTTGTGGTATATGGCTCGGGTATCATGAGCACGTTATCAATGTATGTACGATGCGCCATGGGCGCGGGGAATAGTTGGGAAGCAGGTTAGCGTGGAAGGCATGGATCAGCAGACAAGGAATGGTCGTTCGGCGAGCGCGGCAGAGGTTGCGGCGCTCGCTGGCGTGAGCCGCCAGACTGTGTCTCGCGTGGTCAACGGTATGCCCAACGTGACGGAAAAGACGCGCAAGCGTGTGCTGGCCGCCATGGAAGAGCTGGGCTTTCGTCCCAATTTTGCTGGAGCGGCGTTGCGCGGCGGGTCGTATCGTTCTATTGGCCTGTGCATGTACAACATCACACGTGTCGGTAACCTGGCGACGCTCGAGGGTATCATGCAAGCGGCGCGCGAGCACGATTTTGCCGTCACTATGATCGAGATGGGCGGCGACAAGCCCTATGCACTTGCCGATGCCTCGCGCCGCATGGTCGAGCGACCCGTCGACGGCATGATTCTCAACATGAACCGCATGGCTCCCGATTTTGAGGAGTTTGTTCCCCAGCCGGGAGTGCGAACGGTCATCCTGTCCATGTATGCGCATCCGCGCTGCACGACGATCGACTCCGACCAGTATGGTTCGTGCGAGCTGTTGACCAATTATCTGCTGGAACATGGTCACTCGAATATGCGGTTTGTGGCGGGTCCGGAAAACTCGATTTCCTCGCGTTTTCGTGAGGCCGGTTGGCGCGATACGCTGGGTCGTGCTCATGTCGATGCCGCTCCGATGCTGCGTGGCGATTGGAGTGCGGACAGTGGGTACGCCATGGGCGAGCGGATTGCGGCCGAGGTGCTTGCCGGCGGGTCGCAGGCGCCGACTGCCGTGCTTGCGGCAAATGACCAGATGGCGCTGGGCGTTATCGCCGCGCTCGAGAACGCGGGCCTGTCCGTGCCCGACGACGTGAGCGTGGTTGGTATCGACGACGCACTCGAGGGACTTGTTCCTCACAATCGGCTGACGACGCTGCGATTTGATTTGCGCGGTGTCGGTAAGCTTGCGTTTGAGGCGGCGATTGGAGAGAGCTCGTCTATCGAGGCGATTCATGTGCCGAGCACGCTGGTCGAACGCTCGACTGTTAGGGACATACGGGGTTAGGTCCTACTCCGTTTGTCTCGATTTGTAACAGGTAGACGGTCAAAAGCGGGCTACGTGTTACAGATTTAGATTCTTCGGAAAGAGCAATCCTGTTCGTCTCAATCTGTAACAGCTAGGACCCAAAAACTCGGCTAGATGTTACAGATCGAGACAAACGGCTTCCGACCTGCACAAAAAGGCCGGGGGCGGCGCGCCGTGTGACGTGCCACTCCCGGCTGAGAAATGGGGACAGGTTATGTGGGCGGGTAACCCCGCAAGCCGCTAGTCCAGACGACGGGTCTGCGCTACGTGCTTGTACCAGTAGGCGCTTGCCTTGGGCGTGCGCTTCTGGGTTTCAAAGTCAACGTAGAAGAAGCCATAGCGCTTGTTGTATCCGTTGGTCCAGGAGAACTGGTCCTGCAGGCTCCACAGGAAGTAGCCGCCCACGTTGACGCCCACCTCCATGGCCTTGAGCAACCAGCGCAGGTGCTGCTCGATGTAGTCGATGCGCGGCTGGTCGTCCACAAAACCGTCCTTGTAGGGGTCCTTGTAGCCCATGCCGTTTTCTGTAATGAAGATCTGCTTGTAGTTGGGGTAGCGCTGCTTAATGTAGACGAGCAGGTCGAACAGGCCCTCGGGATAGATAATCCAGTCCCAGTCGGTGGTGGGGATGCCGGGCTTGTTCACATGCTCGCCAATGCCCTTGACGCGCCAGCGGCCGGTGCCCTTCTCGCCCGTACCGTTGTGGTGCAGGTCGTTCTCGCCGTCGTAAGCCTTGAGGAAGCGGCACTGGTAGTTGTTGACGCCCAGGTAGTCGTTGTAGAGCGCGGCCTCGCGCATAATCTCGAGGTCCTCGTCCAGGATCTGGATGGTGCCGCCCGAGACGGCAGCCAGGCGGTTGGCGCACTCGAGGGTGTCGGGAGCATAGTCGCCGCGGAAGGTGGCGTCGAGCAAGAACTGGTTCTGCAGCACGTGCTCGTTGTTGGCGGCCTTGATGTCGGCAGGGTCGTTCTCGTTGAGCGGATACTTGAACTCCAGCGACTGAATGACGCCAATCTTGCCCTTAAAACCGCCGTTGTGGAAGGCCAGTACTGCCTTGGCGTGGGCGAGCATCATGTTGTGCTCGCACTGGAAGGCCTCGGCAAGATGCGCCTTGACGCCGCCGGGGAAGGTGCCCTCGATGTAGGTGTTGGAGGCATCGGCCCAGATCTCGTTAAAGGTGAACCAGTAGGTCACCTGGTCGGCGTACTCCTTAAAGCAGAAAGTGGCAAAGTCCACAAAGGCATCGATGGTCTCGCGGTTGAGGAAATCGCCCTTCTCAAAGAGGGGGAGCGGCGTGTCGAAGTGATGCAGCGTGACAAACGGCTCAACGTGGTGCTTGTGGCACTCGGCGAAGAGGTCGTGGTAGAACTGCACGCCCTCGGGGTTGATCTCGCCGGTGCCGTTGGGGAAGATGCGGCTCCAGGCGATGGAGAGGCGAATGCCGTTGATGCCAAACTCCTCGCACAGCTCCAAATCGACGGGGTACTGGTTGTAGAAGTCCGAAGCGGGATCGGGGGAGAAACGGCCCTGGGCCTCCAGGAAGTCGTCCCAGGCAACCTTGCCCTTACCGTGAGTGCGGGTCTCGCCCTCTACCTGGTAGGCAGCAGTGGCGCCGCCAAAGACAAAGTCCTCGGGAAACTGCGCAGGCGGGTTGGTGACGCTAGCAGGGTTAACGGACATGATGATCCAATCGTCTAAATCGAAGGGCCAGCCGGTCTTGGATGGTCGGCTGGCCCTGAGCGTTACTTACTTCGAGAGTTGCTCGCTTACGAAGGCGAGAGACTTGTCGCCGTTCTGGGAGAGCTCGATGTACTGCTTGCCACGGCAGGCGACGCACTTGTTGCCCACGCGCTCGCAGTCCTTCTGCAGGTCGGCCAGGTAGCTGGCAGCCTGCGGGGCCAGGACGACTAGGTCAAAGTCGGGGAGCATGTCCACGTGGTTGCCATATGCCTCGGCAGCGGTCTCAAGATTGATGCCGCGCTCCTTGGCAGCCTTGGCCAGTGCGTTGGCGAGCAGTCCCGAGGTACCGCCGCCCTGGCAGAGCACGAGCACGCGCTTGCCGTTGAGGTCGCTGGCGGTCGTTGCCTCGGCAGCGGATGCTGCAGAAGCGGCGGGGGCATCGGCCTTCACGGCCTCGGCAGCAGCGCCGGCGGCAACGCTCTTGGCATCGGCCTTGCCCTGGAAGGCATCGTTGAGCTTGGCGGCCTTCTCGGCGTTCTTGGCGGCGAGCTCCTCCTGGGAGATCTCGGCCTCCTCGGCGCACTTCTGGGCGTCATAGGCACGGAAGAACGGGTAGTACAGAACGAAGTCGACGACCAGGATGATGGCGAGCATCACAAAGGCGAGCGGCTGGAAGCCCAGGCCCATGATGGTGCCGATGGGGCCAGGGACGGTCCAAGGCAGGGTGTACATAAAGCCGTTCATGCCCAAGAAGTCGATAAAGATCTTGAGGATCCAGATGTTGGCGATCGGAGCAAAGACAAACGGGACAAAGAAGACGGGGTTGAGCACGATGGGTGCGGCGAACAGCAGCGGCTCGTTGACGGCAAAGCAGACGGGGACGATGGCGGCCTTACCGACGGCGCGCATCTCCTGAGACTTGGCCAGGAAGCAGAACATAAAGACCAGGACGAGCGTGGCGCCGGTGCCGCCCATGCAGACGACGAAGTACTGGGCACCCTGGGTCAGGACAGCGGAAGCGTGCTGGCCGGCCTGGAACGCAGCCAGGTTGTCGGTCATGTTGGCAACGAGGGCGGCGGCGATGGCGGGCTCGACGATCGAGGGGCCGTGGACACCCACGAACCAGAACAGGCTCATGGCGCCGTAGATCACAGCGAGGCCGATGTAGCCATCGGCAGCGGTGAACAGGGGCTGGAACACCTGGATGACACCCTGGGCAAAGCAGAAGCCAAAAGCAGCGCGGAAGACGATGTCAAAAACCCAAAAGACGGTGATGCAGACGGAGAAGGGGATGATGTCCTTAAAGGTCTGCGAGATGTTGGGCGGAACCTGCTCGGGCATCTTGACGGTGATGTTGCGCTTAATGAAGAACTTGTAGATGATGCCAGTCACAAACGCAGCGATGAAAGCGGTCAGCAGGCCCTTGGAACCAAGGTAGGTGGTGTTGAAACCGCCGGCAGTGTCCGTGGCGATGGTGTCGCTCGAAAGGAGCAAGAAGCCGATGATGGCCGCGCACATGCACGAGATAAAGTTGATCTGGTTATTCTTGGGCAGATCGCGGTTCTGGGCGTCGGCGAAGTGCTTGGCCGTGGTGGCGGCACAGGCGATGGCCAGGATGCCCATGGAGTAGTTGTAGCACTTCCACAGGGCGTTGTTGATGTCATCGGGCCAGTAGAAGCCCCAGATGTTGGGGACCGAGGCTACCAGGCAGAAGATGGACGAGAAGATGATGATGGGGATGACGGAGATAAAGCCGTCGCGGATCGCCTTGAGGTACTTGTTGCGGGCGATCGCGTTGAAAAAGGGCTGGCCCTTTTCGATGATGGCGATGAGTTGCTCCATGCAATGCTCCTAAGAGTCGGTGGGTTGGCAACGATGGTAGCTGTTGGCGTTCGGTTGCCAAAATGTTGACGTTGCCATTTTGCGACACAAAAAAAGACGCGAACCAGTGGTTCCTGTGCCTGCGAACCATCGATTCCTTATGCGTAAACGTTTGAGCCGCCCGGTGGCTCTGTGTTTGCGCAATGGCAACGTTAACATTCGGGCGACAAAAGCCGTTCGGGGAAGCAAGATTGTCGGTGAACGGTAGGTTTTGGGTGGTAAACGTATTGTGGGGGAGGTGTTGGATATACTTGAAGGCGTTCATTTGACTGCGTAGGGTGCCGCCAATGGCATCGTTGACATAGAAAGATCGACCTATGGCCGCTGTTAAAAAATCGGTTTCCGTTAAGGACGTGGCGCGTCTCGCGGGCGTCTCGGAGCAGACAGTCTCGCGTACGGTGCACGATTCGCCCAGCGTGCGCCCCGAGACCAAGGAGCGCGTGCGTGCCGCCATGCGCGAGCTGGGGTATCGTCCCAATTTTGCCGGTCGATCGCTGCGCCGCGGCAAGTTTAAGACCGTCGGCGTCGCCATGTTCAACATTACCGGCACCGGCAACCTCGACCGTATGGAGGGCTTTGCCGCTGCGGCCGACAAACACGGCTATGCCATCACTCTCACTAAAGTAGACGGGCATCCGTATACCCTCGAGAGTGCATCGTCGCGCATGAGCGCGCTGCCGGTGGATGGCATGGTTGTGATCATGAATCGCATGCCGGCGGACTTTGGCACCTTCGAGCCGCTGCCCGGCATGCAGACGGTGCTCGTTACCATGCTGGAGCACCCGCTCTGTTCAACGGTCGATAACGACCAGTTCGATTGCTCGCGCCAGGTGGTCGAGTACTTGTTGGAGCAGGGGCACAAGACCGTGCACTTTATCTCATGCCCCGAGCGCTCGCTTTCGGGCATGCAGCGCGAGGAGGGCTGGCGCGAGACATTGCGTGCGCATGGTATTGAGCCGCCGCGACTCGTCCGTGGCGATTGGACGGCACAGAGCGGATATGCTGCCGGTCAGGCTCTAGCGGACGATCCGACCTGTACCGCCATCTATGCTTCCAACGATGCCATGGCCTACGGCTGCATTCGCGGGCTCGAGTCGCGCGGGAAGCGCGTGCCCGAGGACGTGAGCGTGGTGGGTGTTGATGACAGCCTGGGCGATATCGTGCCCGACCGTCGCCTGACGACGGTACGCTTTGACAACAAACGCGTCGGCATGTGGGCGGTCGACAAGATTGCCGGCGCCGAGGGGGGTGCGTCTGGCGTGGAGCACATGCTGATCCCCGGTGTGCTCGTAGAGGGCGATACGGTGCGCGATTTGCGTTAGGGTGCGGTCCTGTTTGGGTTGCCGCTAACTGTGTTCGATATTGTTCGTATTGGTTTAAAAACCGTTCACGGGCGAAAATTGACCGTTCATAGCTCGAAATTACGTTTTGCGCTGTTCTTTTTTGTTTGAATGTTAATGTTTCTGCCATACAGAACGCAGCGCGTATGCCCGGACGCGATGCTCTCCATTGGTTCATATGTGAAAGGAACGCAATATGGCAACCAAAGAAGAAATCTCGATGGTTGGATTCGAGATCGTCGCATACGCAGGTGACGCCCAGACCGATCTGCTTGCAGCACTCGATGCTGCTCGCGAGGGCGATTTTGAGAAGGCCGAACAGCTGCACAAGGATGCCAGCGATGCACTTATCGGTGCCCACGACACGCAGACCAAGCTGCTTTCGCAGGAGGCCGGCGGCGGCGAGATGGAGATGACCTTCATCATGGCTCACGCTCAGGACACTCTCATGACCACTATGATCCTGGAGAAGCAGACCCGCTTTACCATCGATGCCTACAAGCGCATCGCCGAGCTCGAGGCCAAGCTCGCCTAACGAGCCCTCACAACCAAGTCCCCTTCCAAAAGCTCTGCCGCTACCCGCGGCAGGGCTTTTTCTGTCCTCCTCCAAGTTGCGGTGAAATAGGGACTGAATAGGGGCCGACGGGCGCAAAACAATCCCTATTCCACCGCAACTCATCCGGAGATAGTCATTGGGGACAGTCTTGGTGCGCTCTGTTCGTCTTCCCGTTCGTTTTTTGCTCGGTGGGTATACTTCCTTTCGCATTAAGCCCCGGACTGAGGAGGTATCCAAATGCCGGATAACGGGTCAATACAAAAAAGAGACGCGCACGAGATGGCTCATGGGCGTCCTGTCCAGATAACCGAGCACACGACGGTAACCGAGCTGCAGCCCAGTCTGTCCGATGTCGTGTGCGCAAACAAAAAGCTGCAGATTGGCTTTATCGTTGCGCTCGTGGTACTGGCGCTGCTGTCGGGCTTTGTAGCTCGTCCGCATTTCGCCGATACCAAGACTTGGGACTCCACCATCGAGGTCATCGACCAAAAGAAGGGTAACGTACTGGCGCTCACGACCTCGTGCGTGGCGCTGTCTGCGGGCATTACCGCGCTGCCGGGTGATACGGGAACGCCGGTTGCCGAGCAGCTCGCGCAGCTTTCAGGCAACCTTGGTATCGTGCTTGCCGTGCTCTACCTCGAGAAATACCTGCTAACCATTTTGTGGTCGGTTGGCTTGGGCATCTTAATCCCGTTTGCGTTGGTGCTCTTTGCGGTGTCGCTCGGCATTCGCGGGCGCTGGAGCACGAGCGCTGTCCTGCGCCGTGTGGCGACACGCGTGCTGGTAGTTGCCGTGATCGGCATGGCGTTGGTGCCTGCAAGCGTTTGGGTGTCGCAGAAGGTCGATGAAACGTATCGCGTAAGTATTGAGCAAGCTGAGCAAAAGGCTGCGGACGCTGCGGACGCGGCCGACACCACGGACAAGTCAGCCGAGACCAGCTCAAAATCGAATAAGAAAAAATCCGAGGCCACAGAGTCCAAAAACGTGCTCGAGCAGTTGACTGATGGGGCCTCGAGCCTTGTTACGTCGGTGACCAGCGGTGCCAAGCAGATGACCGACGAGATCGTGCAGCAGGTGACCGACCTCATCGAAGGCGTCATCGTGATGATCGTGACTTCGTGCGTTATCCCGCTGCTGGTGCTCGTGGCGTTCCTGTGGCTGGGACACGTACTGCTAGGGATCGATATTTCCGGTCCCACGAACTATCTGACGGGTCGTTTCTTGAGCGCTCCGTCCAAACATGCCAAGAAGAGCGGGCAGTCTGAGTAGGCGGCAAAGCGATCTTTGGAAGACCAACCGTGAGAAGGGCGGACGAGACACGTTCTCGGCCGCCCTTTTGTTAAAGGCTTTAGCCTGTGCGGGGCGCGCAGCGCGCCGCATCAGAAACCACCCGCTATGCGGGTGGGGACAACCGGCTTTACAAAGCCGCCCCCTCGCCGGACACTTGCGATTGTTCAGGCCGCAAGGAATCCGAGTCGAGAGGGCGGTGGTGGCGTATGGCCCAGAAGGCCTACAGCCTGTCGCACACGAAGTGGATGTGCAAGTACCACGTCGTGTTCACGCCGAAGTATAGGCGCAAAGTCATCTACAACCAAATAAGGTCCGACCTTGGGGAGATCTTCAGGAAGCTCTGCCAGTACAAGGGGATAGAGATCATCGAGGGGCACCTGATGCCCGACCACGTCCACATGCTGCTGGCGATACCGCCGAAGTACAGCGTATCGAGCGTGATGGGCTACCTGAAGGGGGAGAGCTCGCTGATGGTATTCGACAGGCACGCGAACATGAAGTACAAGTTCGGCAACAGGAAGTTCTGGGCCGAGGGCCACTGCGTGTCCACCGTCGGCCTGAACGAGGCCACGATCGCGAAGTACATCCGGGAGCAGGAGAAGGCCGACATCGCGCTCGACCGGCTGAGCGTCAAGGAGTACGAGGGCCCCTTCGATAGGGGGCCGGGGCGCAAATAGCGCCGGTTTGACCGGCCCGCCACGGGTCAATCTGCGGTGCGGCCCGAACCCCGTGAGGGCCGGCGCCTTTAGACGCGTGCCGGAAATCCAAGGGTTATACCCTAAGAGCAAACCACCCCTTTTAGGGGTGGTTTTGATTTGTTGAACACATGGTCGCTACGCCCGCGCCCAGTCCAAACGGTCAGCAATCATCTGTGAACGGTATTTGTTCAAAAAAGAACAAAGACAAACAAATAGTTGTTGCAGTTACTGTTCGAATGTGTTCAAATAAACATGAACAGTGAAGAACCGCACATTCAGATGCCCGGACCTGAACGCGATTCAACACTTCCAAACAGAAACTACGCACCTGCGTATCTCTCAAGGAGGATGTCATGAGGGTTGTAATCGCTTCCGATGCCGACGGTATGTCGATGAAGGAGTCCATCAAGGAGATGCTCATCGCCGACGGTCACGAGGTCGTCGACTATTCCGAGACCCCTGCCGCGGACTTTGTTGATTCCGCGACCGCCGTTGCCAAGGACCTGCTGGAGCACAAGGATTCCCAGGGCTTCGCATTCGATAAGTACGGCGTCGGCTCCTATATGGCCGCCGTCAAGATCAAGGGCATGGTCGTCGCCAACATTTCCGACGAGCGTTCCGCCTACATGACCCGCGAGCACAACGGCTCGCGCATGGTCACCATGGGCCCGGGCGTTGTGGGCACCGAGGTCGCCAAGAAGATCGCCCGCGAGTTCCTGCGCGCCCAGTACGCCGGCGGCCGTCACCAGATCCGTGTCGACATGCTCAACAAGATGGCCTAACGAGAGCCACCGAGAACTCGAACTTCTACCTCAACTTGTGAATTCAGACGAAAGGACGTTCTGATGAAGAAGACCATCGCAATCGGTTGCGACCATATCGTTACGGACGAGAAGATCTATCTGGCCGACCGCCTGGAGCAGGCTGGCTACAAGGTGCTCGACTGCGGCACCTACAGCCACACCCGTACGCACTATCCCATCTACGGTAAGGCCGTGGGCGAGGCTGTTGCCAGCGGCAAGGCCGACTTTGGCGTGGCCCTGTGCGGCACCGGCATCGGCATCACCAACGCCGTCAACAAGGTTCCCGGCGCCCGCTGCGCTCTGGTTCGCGACATGACCTCTGCCCTGTATGCCCGTCGCGAGCTCAACGCCAACATCGTGGGCTTTGGCGGCAAGATCACCGGCGAGTTCCTGATGGCCGATATCATGCTTGCCTTCCTGGAGGAGCCCTACGAGAAGACTCCCGAGCACGACGCCCTGATCGCCAAGATCGATGCCTGCAACAAGGCCGACGCCGAGGCTCAGGCTGACCCGCACTTCTTTGACGAGTTCCTCGAGAAGTGGGACCGCGGCGAGTATCACGACTAAGGAGGTTACGCGGTTTTACCAAACCGCGTAACGGGCCGACGCTGCGCGGCACCCAGGCACCCCATCTCGCCGCTCAAACCGTCGCTCGCGTACATGAAGTACGCGTCGCTCCTCTTACGCGGCGACCTGGGGCACCTGAGCACCGCTCGCTGACGTTGGGGCTACCTGCGGGGTTGCCTTTGTTTTTACTGTTTTTAGGTCCAAATGACGGCTCGCGTTTCTGTGAGGGGCGCGAGCCGGTTTTCCATTAGCCCAATTGAGTCGGCTGATCGGGCGAGCATTGCTCTGTTGCTTGCGGGCGGGCCCCGTTACCTTTGTCGATAAAGTACAAAGATTCGTGTCGAATGACATGAGGAAGGGAAGGCTCCCATGGAATTTGTTCTTGATAACGGTGCTGTCCGCGTAGCTCTCAGCACGACAGGCGGTTCGTTCACTTCGATTAAGGCTGATGACCGTGAGTATTTGTGGCAGGGCGATCCGGCGGTTTGGTCGGGCCAAGCCCCCATTTGCTTCCCCATTTGCGGTGGCCTTCGCGATGACCGCGCAATGACCATGGGCGGCCGTGAGGTTAAGCTTGCCCGTCACGGTTTTGCCCGCAAACAGGAGTGGAAGCTCGAGGAGCAGGGCGACAATATGGTTGCGCTGAGCCTGGATTCTGCTGATCACGCCGAGCTGCTCGAACAGTATCCATACCCGTTTAAGATCGCCGCGCGCTATGCGATCGATGGCAAAAAGATCAGCATTTCGTATGAGGTGACCAACGAGGGCACCGAGGACATGCCGTTCTTTGTGGGCGGTCACCCCGGCTTTAAGTGCCCGCTCGACGAGGGCGAGTCTTATGACGATTATGAGCTTCGTTTTGAGCAGCGTGAGGCCACCGAGCTCTGTACTGCCGTTCCCTCGACGGGCCTGATTGATGTTGAGCATCGCAGCAAGAACCCGATGGTTGGCCATGACCTGCCGCTGACCCACGAACTCTTTGACTTCGCGGAGACCATCTTTGACGTGCTCGAGAGCCGCGTGGTTACGCTGACCAAGAAGACCGAGGACAAGGGCGTGCGCCTGACGTTCCCCGATATGCCGTACCTGATTGTGTGGAGCAAGCCCGAGGGCGACTTTGTGGCTGTTGAACCGTGGGGTGGTCTGTCCACCTGCTCCGACGAGGACGATATTCTGGAGCACAAGCGTGGCTGCCTGGTGGCCAAGCCGGGAGAGACCGTCACTCGCGGCTTTGAGATCGAGATTCTTTAACGAGTTATCGTATGTTTGGGGCGGGTTATGCCGCCCCGGAACAGGAGTTCAACATGATTCTGACCGTTACCATGAACCCGTCGATTGATACGCGCTATCAGCTCGACAAGCTGATCATCGACGATGTTAACCGTGTGACGCCCGAAAAGACCGCTGGCGGCAAGGGCCTCAACGTGAGCCGCGTGCTGCTGCAGCTGGGCGATGACGTGCTCGCGACCGGTCTACTCGGTGGCCATATGGGTGCCTATATGGCCGAGCTCATGGATGCCGACGGCGTCAAGAACGACTTTGTGCCCATCGCCGGTGAGACGCGCATTTGCTTGAATATTCTGCACGAGGGCAATCAGACCGAGCTGCTGGAGAGCGGCCCGCAGATCGCCCCGGCCGAGCTCGAGGCCTTTACGGCCAAGTTTGCCGAGCTTGCAGCGAAGGCGGACGTTGTGACGCTTTCGGGCTCGCTGCCGCGTGGCGTCGATGCCGGCTACTATGCCGAGCTCGTCAAGATCGCCGAGGAGGCGGGCGCCAAGGTGCTGCTCGATACCTCGGGTGCATCGCTGGAGGCCGCGCTGGAGTCCGACGCTAAGCCTGAGCTCGTAAAGCCCAACCTGACCGAGATTAACGGCCTGCTGGGTACGTCCTTTACGACCGATGATGTCGATGCCCTGCGCGAGGCGCTTGCCGCCGATGACCGTTTTGCCGGTATTCCCTGGGTTGTCGTTTCGATGGGCGCTGCCGGTTCGGTGGGCTTCCATGAGGGCCGCGCGTTCCGCGCCAAGACGCCCGCGATTGCGGCTGTGAACGCGACGGGTTCCGGTGACTCGACCATCGCCGGCTTTGCGCATGCCATTGCTGCCGGCGCCGACGACGTCACGGTGCTCAAGACCGCCAATACCTGCGGCAAGCTTAACGCCATGGATCCCAAGACCGGCCACCTGGTCATGGATCGCTGGGACGAGATCTACAACAACGTTGAAGTAACGGAGCTTTAGAGTTACGCGGTTTTACCAAACCGCGTAACGGCTCGACGCTGCGCGGGCCGCATTTGGACAATCTGACGTTCAACTTCAAGGGCGCGACCAGAAGGTCAGCGCCCTTTCGTTTCACGTCACCTTGTCTCAAATGCGGCCCGCTCGCTGCCGTTGCCAAAACATCGGCGTTGTCTTGCTTCGGGAATGCGGCAGATAGAGACGTTCCTTTTTTGCCGGCAGTTTGGGACACTCCTTACGGGACACCCCCTCCACAGCGCCTATGCCAGCTTGTCGATTTGCCCAATCTCCCAGAGCGGAATGTTGACGAGCGTGCCCTCGTCTCTATATGCCGCTAACGATGTTCTCACGCAGCGCTCGAGCTTGAACTTCTCGCAGGCAATCCTCAGGCTCTTTGCTTTGAGGTTCTCTGCCGCCTTGACCTCGAGCGGAAGCACGGTCCCCGCATGGTCGATGGCAAAGTCAGTCTCTGCATTGCCGGATGAGGATGACCAATACGCGGGAGTTTTGCCTTGGAGCAAAAGCTCCTGTGCGACGTATTGCTCGGTCAGCGAGCCTTTGAACTCCGTAAAAACAGCGGGCCCGTTCAGAACAATGGCTGGCGAGAGGCCGGAGAGTGCTCCGAGGATGCCGGTATCGATGCAGAACAGCTTGAAGCCCGAGAGATCCTCGTAGCTTGTGAGCGGTGCTCTTAGGGCGGAAACACGTGGTACCTTATGAACGATTCCATAGTCCATGAGCCACTGGAGGCTTTCCTCAAAATCGCGTGCGCGCGCCCCGGGACGGAGCGCACCGTAGACGAACTTCTTGTTTTCCTTTGCGAGCTGGCCGGTAAGGGATTTCCAAACCAGCCTCATGCGCTCGACGATGCGGGCTGGCGCATGCTTGCCAAAATCGGATTCGTAAGCTTCGATGATTTGCTGCTGAAGCCTGCGGGCCTCGATGAAATCGTGGGAGGTGGCGAAAGCGGAGACAACTTCTGGCATGCCACCGACAACGAGGTATTCCTTGAGCAGGCGCTCGAGCTTTTCGGAAACGTTTGCCAGCAGGTCCATGTCTGCGGCAAGGATGGCATCTGCGAGCGGATCGCCATCGACGGCACGAACGAACTCGACAAACCCCATGGGGCGCATGGTAAGCTGGTCAATCTTGCCGACGGGGAACGACTCGTTTTCGCGTCGGAGCGCGAGCCCCATATAGGAGCCGGCTGCCACGATATGGTATTCCGGCGCCAGCTCGTTGAAGTATTTGAGCGAGGTGATGCCACGCGGTGCCTCTTGGATTTCGTCGAAGATGATGAGTGTGTCTGTCGGCGTTATGGTCTGGCCGCGCAGGAGCTCTATCTGGGAGATGATGCGTTTGGGGTCAAGGCTTCCGTCGAACAGCGAACGTGCGCCCGGTTCGAGCATAAAGTCAAAGCGGATGACGTTTTGATACTGCTGGCCTGCGAATTCGTTAAGAAGCCAGGTTTTTCCCGTCTGGCGGGCCCCCTTAAGCAGGAGGGGCTTGCGGTTTGCCCTAGATTTCCAAGCGATGAGTTCGTCCATTAGCTGTCGCTGCATACTGCCTCCTAACGATCATGGTTAGTATAAGACCGTTTTGGTCTTTCCATCGAAAAATGTGGGAGTAAACCACGTTTTTCCATCGAATAATGTGGGAGGTAACCACGTTTTTCCATCGAATAATGTGGGGTTTAGGTCGGCACTTGGGGCGCTCCTTCTCTGCCGGCAGTTTGGAACACTCCTTGTTTTGGTGCAAATTAGCTACCCTTGCATCAGAAAACGGCGCCCGCCGGCGATGTTGCCGGCGGGCGCCGTTGTCGTGTAGGTGGCTATGTCGTGGGGGCTGCCGTTGAGCGCCCGGGTCTGTGCTCTACAGCGAGTCGATAAAGCGCTGTTGGGCGGCGCGGCCGGCTTCGTCCCACTTGAAGACGCCGGCGTTGTCGAGCACGTGGCCAAACACCACGCCGACTTCCTCGTGCAGGATGTCGATGGCGTTGTCGGCTGTAAGCTCGTCGGCGTGGCGGGCAAAGACATCCTTGGCCCATGTGGCGTGGCTGCGGCAAAGATCATCGCCCTCGAGCGCGCTGGCAAGATCGTAGCTGGCATCGGCCTTGGCCGCCAGCAAGTGCTCGCGGACAGCGCCGAGCTCGGGAACCAGGCGCGGCGGAAGAATGGCCAGGCCCATGACCTCGATCAGGCCGATGTTCTCCTTCTTAATATGGTGGTACTCAGCATGCGGGTGGAATACGCCCAGCGGATGCTCGTCGGTCGTGATATTGCAGCGAAGCGCCAGGTAGGCCTCGTAGATTTCGCCGCCGGCATTTCCGCGGGAGTCGACGCGGCGGATGACGGGCGTCACGGTGTTGTGCGCCACGCCATCGGCTGTGTGCGCGATGACGCCCACGGGCTCGTCGGTCCACTCGCGCCAGGCGAGGATAATCTTCTCGGCAGCGTCGAGCAGCTGAGCGCGGTCATGCGAGCGCAGACGCAGCACCGAGAGCGGCCACTGCAGCACAGTGCCGGTGACCTGGTCAAATCCGGGCACGCTAAACTGCGAGACTTCGGTGGCATGCATCATGGGGAACTCGTGCGCGCCGCCCTGGAAGTGGTCGTGCGACAAGATCGAGCCGCCCACGATGGGCAGGTCGGCGTTAGAGCCGATGAAGTAATGCGGGAACAGGTCCACAAAGTCGAGCAGGCAAGTCAGGCCCTTGCGGTCGACGTGCATCGGACGATGCTCGGAGCTCATGGCAATGCAGTGCTCGTTAAAGTACGCGTACGGGCTGTACTGGAAGCCCCAGCGCTCGCCGTCGAGCTGGATGGGGATAACGCGCAGATTCTGGCGGGCGGGGTGGGCGCCGCCATCGGCTGCGGCGGAGCGTCCAGGGTAGCCCTCGTTCTCGATGCACAGCTGGCAGGCGGGATACTTCTCGCCCGTGTTCTTTGCGGCACCTGCCGCGGCGATATCGCGCGGGTCCTTTTCGGGCTTTGACAGGTTGATAGTGATCTCCAGGTCGCCCCAGTTGGTGGGGGTGCTCCATTTGATGTTGCGCGCGATGGCGGCGCGGCGCACGTAGCCGGCGTCGCAGCACAGGCCGTAGAACCAGTCGGTCGCGGCGCGGGGCTCGTTGACGCCCATACGTCCGTTGAACTCCTCGTTTACAACCGAAGGCCTCGGCATGAGCGCGCCCATGATGCGCATGGCGATGCGGTCGCGGCCCGATGCCGTGTCCTCGGCGGCACCGTTGGCGACGGCGGCCTCGGAAAGCGCGGCAAGCGTGCCCTCCAGGTCAAAATCGGGGAGCGTATCGGGGTGCAAGAGCGAGAGCTTCTCGTTCTGCAATGCCCAGGTCATGTCGAGCGCGGGGCCCGTGGCGCCGATGCACTCCAGAATGGTGTTGTAGGCCCAGATGCGATCGTCCTGTCCGATCATCGATCGGTGGATGGCATATTCGATAAGGCCCTGCGCAGCCTCGCGCACGTCGGTCATTACAGCCATGTCGCGTAAGCCCCCTTGTCAGAAATTGCGTAGTGGCGGGCAGAGCCTTCGCCCAGCCAGCTGTTCATCTTGGTGATAAAGGTGTCGACCAGATCGAGTGGCACAAAGGCCTGGATGGTGCCACCAAAGCCGCCGCCGTGGATACGGACGGCGCCGCGGCCGTCGAGCACGTGTTCGGCCAGCGCCAGGGCATACATGGAGGGTTGCTCGGAACCCAGTTTGGCAACAACATTCTGCAGGTACATGGCGGAGCTGGCGCCGGACTCGCGCGTCAGGACCAGGAACTGGTCAATGTCGCCGGCGTTCAGAGCTGCCCAGCGCTTGTCGACCAGACCGTTCTCGTACCAGTAGTGAACGGCGCGCAGGCAGGCACGGTCGCCCAGCTTGGCGCGCAACTCGGGGAGCTTGGCGTCAAAGTCGGCAACGTTTACCTCGCACAGGCGTGCCTTGCCAAACTCGGCGGCGACGTCCTGCATCTCGCGCGGAACGGCGGCGTAGTCGTCGGTGGCGGCCACGTGGTCGGCACCAACCTTAACGAGCACGAGCGCATAGCCGTGATCCTCAAAGTTGAGTTCGAGCTTCTGGGTTTTAGGCTGAGCCTGGTCCTCAAAGTCCATGTAGGCAAGGCCGCCCAGGCACACAGCGGCCTGGTCCATCAGACCGCAGGGCTTGCCATAGTAGTTGTTCTCGGTGCGCTGGCTCATCTGGGCGAGCGCGACGGGCTCGATGGCGGGTGCGCCCCAGAGGGTTTCCATGGCGCGACCGTATGCCGCCTCGACAGCAGCAGAGCTCGAAAGGCCGCCGCCCGAGGGGACAGAGCAGGTGAAGGCGAAGTCGAAGCCCTGGGGCTCAACGCCCAGAGCAGCGATTTCGTGGGCCATGCCGCGGACGAGGCTCGCAGACGTGCCCTTCTCGGACTCTTGAATACCCAGCGTGTCGAGCGTGATCTCAAACGTGGGATAGCCCTCGTCGGCTACGCGAACCTTGTTGGAATCGGTTGCCACGGCGATGCCGTCGACGGCGACATCGAGCGAACCGGCGATAACGTGGCCACCCTCGTGGTCGGTGTGGTTGCCGCTGATCTCGGAACGGCCGGGCGCGTGCACGTAGAGCACCTGGCGGTCGCCGATGGGGCCAAACTCCTCCTCGAACAGCTTGGTGAGCGTGGCGAATGTCTTTTCGTCGGGGGTGGTCATGGGAGTCCTTTCCTTGGCGCGCACGGGTGGGTTTTGCGTCGTTATGAGTACGTTAACAACTTGAAGCGGCATGAACCAAGTGTTCACAATACCGCACGTTACGGGCTATGTTAACGTACTCATAACACATCGCTTGTCACTTTTTGAGAATCTGGTAATCGGTAGAAATTCAGCCGTGAACGGTACTGCCGTATGGACTTATAAAGCAGAAGAGATGCAGATAGAAAAAGTAGAGTACGTTAACATGCGTCCGACGATAGCGGGTCTCGGCGCGGGATGTATTTCTGCCCGGGCCGGCATTCACGCTATTCAGATCTCGCAAGGGTGAAGGTGATCCTGTGGTAAGGCGCCCGTCCAACGATACCAGTTCGCGTCCGGTCTCCATGGCCGACGTCGCCCGCGCTGCCGGCGTTTCGCAGCAGACGGTTTCGCGCGTCGCCAACGGCTTGCCCAACGTTAACGAGCAGACGCGCCAGCGCGTACAGGCCGCTATGCAAAAGCTCGGCTTTCGTCCGAGTTATGCCGGTCGCTCGCTGCGCGACGGCCGTTATCATTCGGTCGGCCTGTGCGTCAACGATGTCACCAAGTTTGGCAACCTCTCAATGATCGACGGCATCGCCAGCGCTGCTCGCGAGCATAATTGCGCCATCACGCTGGTCGAGATGTCCAAGACCGAGGAGTTTTCGCTTGCCGAGGCCACGCGTCGTATGGCCGCATTGCCGGTGGACGGCATCATCATCGGCATGAGTCGCATGGCGCCCGATTTTGAGACGTTTGATCCACTGCCGGGCATTGGCACGGTCATCGTTACCATGTACGCGCACCCGCGGGTGACCACGGTCGATTCCGACCATTACGGCTGCTCGCTATTGCTTATGGATCACCTGTTTGAGCTGGGGCACGAGCAGATTCGCTATATTGGCGGCCCGTCGTTCTCGGTCGACGAGCAATTTCGTCGCGCCGGTTGGCAGGATGCGCTCGAGCGTAAACACATCGAGCCGGCAGAGTCGCTCGAGGGCGACTGGTCTGCCAACAGCGGCTACGAGGCCGGCAGGTACTTGGCCGAGCACGACCGCACCATGACGGCGATCTATGCGGCAAACGATCAGATGGCAAATGGCGCGATTGCCGCGCTGCGTGATAGCGGCCTACGCGTGCCCGAGGACGTGAGCGTGGTGGGCGTCGACGATTCGCTCGATGATTTTGTGGCACACAACGAGCTCACGACCGTGCGATTCGATCTACATCAGCGCGGACGCGAGGTGTTTGAGCATGCGGTTCCCGAGGCGGGTACGGCGGGCAAAACCGTTGCCATTCGTATTCCCGGCCAGCTCATTATTCGACATAGCACGGCGATACTGCGCGCATAGTTTGTGCAGGTCAACGGCGGTATATTCCGCCTCAATAACAATCGATAAGGATGCTGGCGGATAGCCGTGGCTATGCAGCCGAGTGTTATGATAGACGGGTTCTTTTGTCTATCTAGGAGGCTTTGCCTGATGGAGATCACCAAGGATATCCGCTACATCGGTGTCGACGATCACGACATTGACCTGTTCGAGGGCCAGTACGACGTGTCCGAGAACGGCATGGCATACAACAGCTATGTTATCTTGGGCGATAAAATCGCTGTCGCCGATTCGGTCGACGCTGGCTTTGTCGACGAGTGGCTCGGCAACCTCGAGGCCGTGCTCGATGGCCGTACGCCCGACTACCTGGTCGTTCATCACATGGAGCCTGATCACTCCGCCGGTATCGCTGCCTTTATGGAGCGCTATCCCCAGGCACAGATTGTGGCCAGCATGGGCGCCTTTCGCATGATGGTCAACTACTTTGGCACCGACTACCCCGAGCGCAAGATGGTCGTCAAAGAGGGCGACGTGCTCGATCTGGGCGGTCACAGCCTAACGTTTGTCGGCGCTCCCAACGTTCACTGGCCCGAGGTGATCTTCTCCTACGAGTCTACCGACAAGGTGCTCTTTAGTGCCGACGGCTTTGGCAAGTTCGGCGCCAACGACATCGAGGATCCGGAAGGGTGGGCTTGTGAGGCTCGCCGCTACTACTTTGGCATCGTCGGTAAGTTCGGCAAGTTCGTGCAGGCCGTCCTCAAGAAGGCCGCCGATCTGGATATCCAGATCATCTGTCCGCTCCACGGCCCCGTACTGACCGAGAACCTGGGCTATTACCTCGACACTTACAACACCTGGTCGAGCTATCAGCCCGAGGACGAGGGCATCACGATTGCCTATGCGAGTGTGTACGGTCATCTGAAGGCTGCCGTCGAGGAGCTCGCATCTGCGCTTGAGGCTCGCGGCCAGAAGGTTTCCGTCTTTGACCTGGCTCGCGATGATATGGCCGAGGCCGTTGAGGACGCGTTCCGCTATGACCGTCTGGTGCTCGCCTCCATTACCTATCAGGGCGAGATCTTCCCGTTCGTGAGCACCTTTATCCATACGCTTGCCGAGCACGCCTATCAGAACCGTACGGTGGCACTCGTCGAGGCCGGCTCCTGGGCGCCCACCGCTGCCAAGGTTATGGCCAAGGAGCTCGAGGGCATGAAGGACATCACCCTGGCGCAGAACAAGGTGACCGTGCTGGGCTCGCTCAACGACGCCTCGCGCGCTCAGATCGAAGCCCTCGCCGACGAGCTGTCCAAGTAACAACTCTTCACTTCTACCGTCGAAACCACCGCAAAGGGGACCGGCACCTTTGTGGTGGTTTTCCCATTTCGGGATCCGATTGTCTCGATCTGTAACATCTGGAGGGTCAGATTGTCTCTATCTGTTACAGATTTAGACAAAGCGTTGGGGTTGAACCGAACTATCTAAATCTGTAACACTAAGCGCTCAAATTGCCTGCTAAATGTTACAGATCAAGACAAACCGGCGAAAGTGCAGCGGCGCCGGCCAGAACCACCACAAAGGTGCACTGTCCCCTTCGTGGTGGTTTTTGTTTTTAGGCGGTGGCGATGATGAGGGTTGGGGCGTCGGTGTCGGTGGTATCGGCGATTGAGGTGGCGACGGAGCCATTGGGGTCACGGTCCATCACGATGGTGTCGACATCGACGAGCTCGGCGAAGCGGTACATGCCGCGTCCGTTGACCTTGCTGGCGTCCATGAGGGCAACGCCTTGACGGGCGGCGGAGATCATGGCTGTTTTGGTCTCGGCCATCTGCGGAAAGTCGGTCGTAAAGCCGCAGCCGGGAACAAAAGCGCCGGGGCACATGACGGCAAGGTCGGCGTGGACCATTTGGAGCGCCTGCATGGTAAGTGGGCCGTACAGATAGCGATGACCTTTGCGCAGTGCCCCGCCCAGCATGACGACATCGACTGAGGGCATGCTCTCGTCGATATAATCGGCGATGGTAATGTCGGCTGTGATAACGGTGATGCCGTCGCGCTGATCGAGGAGTCGGACAAATTCGAGTGCGGTGGTGCCCGAGTCGACGAGCAGGGTGTCACCATTGCCGACGAGTTCAATGGCGCTTTGTGCGATGGCCTGCTTGGCGGCGACATTGACGTTGATACGGCGATCCTGGGTGGATACGGTCAGTCGCTTCTGGAGCGACACAGCGCCGCCATGCGTGCGGCGCAGCTTGCCGGACTCGGCGAGCGCGTCTAGGTCGGCGCGGGCGGTAACGGAGGACACGCCAAAGGTCTGGGCGATTTCTGCTACCTGCACCGAGGCGTTATGCTCGAGCATCTCCATGATGGCGGCACGACGCTCGTCGGCGAAAGCTCGGGTTGTTGCGTGGGCCATATCTGCTCCATCATCGTCTGAAATTTGCAGGAATTGTGTTGAGTCTATTTTCGTTCATTTTCTTTTTAAGTAAGAAAACGCCTTTCGATTACTTATCTTTTCTATAAAAGAAAGACGATCAAGGCTCAAAACTCAATATCGAACACGCGCGCTCGGGTTCGATTCCTTCCGTTTGCTTTTCAAAAATGAAGTCGGACCTCGCGCGATGACAATATCTCGCACGTGCAAAGCCGCTGAATTTCATACAATGAGCGCAGCAAAACGCAAGGTAAAACGCCTTGCGGACACGTACGCCCGATGTCCAGATGCGGGCGAGGGAGAGGAGCAAACGCTCATGGCACTTGTTACCACCGAAAAGATGCTCAAGGACGCTCAGGCCGGCCACTACGCCGTCGGCGCGTTCAACGTCGAGAACCTCGAGTTTGTTATGGCCGTTCTGGCTGCTGCCGAGGAGACCAAGTCCCCCGTCATCATGCAGACCACCCCGGGCACCATCAAGACCGCTGGCCTGGATTACTTCTACGGTATGGTCAAGGCTGCCGCTGAGCGCGCTTCCGTGCCCGTCGCTCTGCACCTCGACCATGGCGATGGCTATGACCGCTGCATGCAGGCCTTCCGCACTGGCTACACCTCCGTCATGATCGACGGCTCGCACGAGTCTTTCGAGGACAACATCGCCCTGACCAAGTCCGTCGCCGACGCTGGCCGCGCCATGGGCGTGCCCGTCGAGGCCGAGCTTGGCAAGGTTGGCGGCAAGGAGGATGACGGTCCCGCGGTTGAGGGCGAGAGCCCCTACACCGACCCCGCCGAGGCCAAGGAGTTCGTCGAGCGCACTGGCTGCACCTCGCTGGCCATTGGCGTTGGCACCAGCCACGGTGTGTACACGAGCGATCCGCACATCGAGCAGTCCGTGGTCAAGGCCATCCGCGACGCCGTCGACGTGCCGCTGGTTCTGCACGGCACCTCTGGTGTGCCCGATGAGCAGGTTGCCGAGGCTGTGAAGAACGGCATCTGCAAGGTCAACTACGCCACCGAGCTGCGTCAGGCCTACACCAAGGGCTTCATGGCCTACATGGCCGAGAACCCTGCCTGCTTCGACCCCAAGAAGCCGGCCAAGGAGGGCATGCGTGAGATCACCGAGCTGGTTAAGATCCGCATGACCAATCTCAACTCTGTGGGCAAAGCAGAGTAACAGCAAGGGTACTCCGACTCGCTACATATCCCGGGGAGGGACGAGGGCTTAGTTCCCCAATCGTCCTCGGGCATGCAAAAAGCCTCGCTGCGCACTTCGTGCGGCGAGGCTTTTTGCCCCCTGCGGAAAGATTGGGGAACTAAGCCCTCGTCCCTCCCAAGTTGACCTTCTCGAGGTCGTCGCCCTTGTGACGTTAGGGCGGAAATAGGTTGGGTGGGTTACTTGGTTGTTAGGGTTAGTAGGTCGTTGGGGGTTTTGAGGTTGTAGGTGGCGTTTGGGATGTCTTGGTGTGATCCCCATGCTGCTCGGGCAAAATTGACCCCTGCTGAAGTTGCACATTGTTCGTCGTAGACGGTGTCGCCAACGTAGATGACGCTGTTGGGGTTTGCGCCCGTGCGTCGGAGATATTCGAGCATGGGTGCGGGTGCGGGTTTGTGCTCGGTTGTGTCTTCGACAAGGATGATGTGCTCAAAATACTTGTCGAAGCCAAGGGGTGCTATTTCTTCTGCGTATTCGTTGCGCGCACGTGAGGAGACAATGCCAAGATTGCAACCGCTATCGGCGAGTTTTGCGATGACTTCAAGCAAACCTGGAAACACGCTGATGGTGCTTTTAAAGCTGGCGGCAACTTGGCACCAGCGATCCAACGTTGCTTGCGAGTAGATTCCAAGTTTCTCAAGAGCATCCTTGCCGGGTATGCCGAGGGCAAATTCAAGCTCGTTTCGGGGGAGCGTTTTGCCGGTCTCTTCTTGGACAATCTGGGCAAGCGATGACAGAACGCTTTCTTCTGTATCTGCCAATGTTCCATCAACGTCAAACACGATATGGTCAAAGTGCTTCATATGGTTGCTCCTATCTGTTGCTTGCCTGCAAGTTTGATGCAGTGACAAAAGAAGGACTAGCGGGATTTCTGCCTGGTACTATCGAAATTCTGCCTCACTGCTCGATAGCTCGAAGGAGTGCATCCCATTTGTTCTTTAAATACCTGGCCTAGATGGCTTGCTGTCGCAAATCCGCATTGCCGAGCGATTGCCTGCACCGTTCGCGTGGTGTGCGCCAAAAGTTCGCAAGCACGGTTGATGCGGTATACGCGTAGATATGCCGCTGGGGTCGTTCCTGCGCAAGCTTCGATAATGCGGTAACACTCTCTTTCGCTAACGCCGGCTGCAGATGCCATCTGGGGCACATCTATGGTGTCTGCATAGTTTGAGCGGATAAAGTCCAGGATTGCCTTGAACTGTACGTCGCGGCTGGTCATCCAAGAGGCGTCGTCGGAGGAAAAGAGCGGTTCAGCTTTGGCATAGATCTGAACCCAGAGTTCTGACAGGCTATTTCGAAGCGCCATCTCGTTCTGCGGCTGTTGAAGGTCGTGGCTAAAGGAGCTCTTCAGTAAATCGATAAAGGGCATATCGTCGGGGTTGGTGGGCGACCATTTGAGCACATCGACGCCTCGACATTGCAGTAAAGGATTGATGTAGCGCTTTTGAAGGCGTCCCGCGGGATCGCCGAGCATCGACGGCTGAAAGATATGCAGCATTTGAATGGCTGGCGCCGAATTGGGCGATTGCAGCGTGCTGTGCAAAACGCCGCCGTTGATAAAGCCGGCGGACCCTTCCTCAAAGCGCATGTGCTCATGAGCCGCACGCGTGCGATAGTCAATCGCTCCCTGCTCCATGTAGAAAAGCTCGACTTCGGAATGCCAGTGCCAGGGGACGGAATTGCCCGGATAGCGAGCGAATTCTGCGCGTTCGGCAATATAGGGCCAGTCTTCGACGGTCTCGGGAAACGCTTCCTCGCGTCCTCCGCGGTGCAATTCTATGTGATCCATGTTTCGCATGGCATCAGTATAAAGCGCGATGGGCTTAGATTGCCCTTGCCTGTTCGGGGAACGCCTTGTCTAGGGATGCTTGGAGCTTTTCGAACGATGTTCGCAAGTTGAGGCTCTGATTGGTTGAGCGGTTGGTTTTTGTGGTGGGGGAGTCGAGGAGGCCGTTTCTCTGTGTCGGGGGGAAGGAAAAAAGGTCTGCATGTTTTAGGGATGGCTGCCGTGCTGCGTCATTGGAAGAATGCATGCTTATGCGGCCTCCTCGATGTCCACCAAAAGGTTGCGCACGGGGTGTGCTGCTAGGTCCCGTGCGCTGGCAGTATTATGCCGCGGTTGCTGCAAAGAAGCGCTAAAGAAAGGCTTAACCTGGTTTGGTGTTACGATGAAACCGCAGGTCAAGGCTATCGAGTAACACTCTTGTAAGGTTTTGAGCTTAAGGGCTTTCTAAGGTTTGTGATGCGGATGTGGCGTGGACGTGCGGGACCTGTGAATGGCTCGTATTAGCGCTGCGGGGTCGCGCCCCTCACCCGCTCGATGACCTTTTCCATGGTGGCGTCGATGCAGTCTTTTTTGAGCTCGCATTCCCAGATGGTTATGGGCGTCCAGCCCATTTCGGTAAGCGCTGCCACGGCGGCGCGGTCGCGCTCGACGTTGCGGCGGAACTTCGCCTCCCAAAACTCAACGTTGCGCTTGGGCTGGCTGGGCTTGCATTTGGGGCAACGGTGCCAAAAGCAGCCGTTGACGAAGATGGCGATCTTGCGGCCGGGGAAGGCGATGTCGGGCTTGCCGGGGACTTTCCATTCCAGGCGATAACCCGTGAGTCCCGCGGCGCGCAGGCGCTGGCGAACGAGCAGCTCGGGCTTGGTGTTGGCACGCTTGTTGCCCTTCATGGACTTTTTGATGGCGGCACGACGGCGCACTAGCTCGCGCTCGTCAGCGGAGAGGTCCGAGGTGTCGATGCCGTCGAGCAGGCCGGGCTTGGGGCGCTTTCTGCTGCGGCGCTTAGGTGCGCGCTTGGGTTTTGCGGCGGGTTCGTCGGCTATGTTGGGCGCGGCGTCATCGGCGGCGCTTGCCTCAAGCCGGTCTTCCTTTAGCCCAATCAGCGCATCGATTAGCCCCTTGTCGGCGGGCATCCACTCAACGGTGGCGAGAGACGTGCGTGGAATCCAGCGGATATCAAGCTGGCGGTCGTGTTTCTGGGGCTCGCCGGATTCATCGGCGAGCGAGCAGTAGTAGCACTCCATGGAGAGATGGAAATCGGGGTAGTCGTACTCAACGGTATAGAAATCGCGCAGGTTGGTGACTTTTACCTGCAGCTCTTCCATGAGCTCGCGGCGCACGGCGTCTTCGGGTGTCTCGCCGCGCATGAGCTTGCCGCCGGGAAACTCCCATAGTCCCTGCATGTCGCCGTAGCCGCGCTGCACGGCAAGCAGCTTGTCAGATCCTTCCTTGCGAATGATCCCAGCGGCAACATGAACGGTCTTCAACAGGAGTCCTCTCTCAACATCAACACGCGGCAGGGTAGCTACCCGTACCTTACACAACGGTAAGGCAAGCGTAAGCCATATCGATGGTAGCCGACTCGGCTCCTTGCGACTATAGATGCCGTAGACTAATCGCAAGAAAGGACTCGGTATGCAAACCACGCACATGGCGACCCCGGTACTGGAGGTCGCGCATCTCGAAAAGGTATATGGAGCGCTGGGCAACGTGACCCGCGCGCTCAACGACGTCAGCTTTACCGTCAACCGCGGTGAATTTGTTGGCATCATGGGCGCTTCGGGCTCGGGCAAGTCGACGTTGCTCAACTGCGTGTCGACCATCGATAGCGCCACAAGTGGCACGATCCGCATCAACGGGCAGGACGTGACGCGTATGAAGCAGGCTAAGCTTTCGCAGTTCCGCCGCGAGGAGCTCGGCTTTATCTTCCAGGACTCCAACCTGCTCGATACGCTCACGGCACGCGAGAACATCGCCCTGCCGCTCACCATCGCCCGCACAAACTCGGCAGAGATCTCGACCCGCGTGCAGGATGTGGCAGCGCGCCTCTCCATCAGTCAGGTGCTCGACAAGTATCCCTACCAGATGTCCGGCGGTCAGCAGCAGCGCGTTGCCGCGGCTCGCGCGCTCGTCACCGACCCCACCATGATCATGGCCGACGAGCCCACCGGCGCCCTCGATTCTAAAAGCGCTCGTCTGCTGCTCGAGAGCCTGGAGGCCCTTAACCGCCGCCTACGCGCCACGGTGCTCATGGTCACGCACGACAGCTTTGCCGCCAGCTACACGAGCCGTGTGCTGTTTATCCGCGACGGCAAGATCTTCACCGAGCTGCGCCGCGGCGACACCGACCGCCGAGAGTTCTTCGACCGCATTATGGAGGTCGTTGCCATGATGGGCGGTGAGGGCTCCGATGCTCTGTAAACTCGCTTGGGGCAACGTCCGCCGCGCCGGCCGCGACTACCTCGTCTACCTTTTGACGCTCACCCTGGGCGTCACGGTCTTCTATGCCTTTAACACCATCTCGATGCAGGTCGACATCGCCGGAATCGATGAAGAGGGCTTGGCGCAGGTTATGGGCAGCATGCTCGGCGACCTGACGTACTTTTTGGCCGGTGTCATGGCCTTTTTGATGGTGTATGCCAATAACTTCATCATGAAACGCCGCAAGAAGGAGTTTGGCCTGTATCAGGTGCTCGGCATGGGGCGCGGACGCGTCGCCACGATCATGGCGCTCGAGACGGTGATTGTCTCGGTCGTGGCCTTTGTCGCCGGCATTGTGCTGGGTGTGGGACTCTCCCAGCTCATGACGTTCTTTACGGCCTCGCTTTTTAAGACACAGATTGCCAATTTCCACTTCTTTTTCTCGGTGCATGCGTTCAATCTGACTCTTGCCTGCATGCTCGTAATGTTTGTGCTCACGCTACTGCTGAACCTTCGCGCCGTGCGTCGTACCAAACTCATCGAGCTTATGGGTGCCGAGCGTCGCAACGAGAGCATCAAGACGCGCAACCCCTGGATTGCGATTGCCATCTTTGCCGTGGGCGTGGTGCTTGTGGGCGTGGCCTATTACCGTCTGCTACGTGATGGGTTCCCGCTAACCGCGACGGACAGCAAGCTGCAAGAGGCCATGAACCAGTTTGGCATTACGACCGCTATGGTTACCGTGGGCACCTTTGCCCTGTTCTGGGGACTCTCGGGCATGCTCATCAAGCTGCTGCAGAGCCTGCGCGGCGTGTATTGGCGCGGCCTCAACATGTTTACCGTGCGCCAGCTTGCGGCCAAGGTCAACACGGTGTGCTTTTCGATGGGCGTCATCGCGATGCTCCTGTTTTTGGCCATCACCTCGGTGACGTGCGGTATGTCGATTGCCAACGTGATGAACGAAAACCTGGAGCGCTATAACCCTGTTGACGTGTCACAGACGTATGTCTATTACACGCCCGATACGCTCGACTACTACAAAGAATATGTCAATCCGTCTGAAGCCGATCGCATGGTGCTGGCCGATAGTACGGTCGATTTGTACTCCGCATGGCACGGCGATCCATGGCACGGCGATCGTAAGGGCAAGTCGGCGGACAACAACGACGAGACCGGCAAGAAGGTCAATATTGCCGATGTTGCCGGTGAGCATGTGCAGATCGATTCGTATCTGAGTTACCCGCTTGGCGGTTCGGATCCTTCGGTGACTCCAAGTGAAATGTGCAAGGCCATGGGCGAAAAGCTTCCCAAGGCGTTCGGGGGTAGCAATGCCGATACGATGGGTCTGTTTGTGACGCCGGCGAGCCAGTACAACAAACTGCGTCAGATGATGGGCGAGGAGCCGGTGCACATCGGTCACGACCAGTATCTGCTCACGTGTGATATGGGCGGCGAGCTGGTCGACCTGTACACCAAGTATATGGCTGGCGGCCATGCCCTTACCTTGGGCGGGCATACGCTCAAGCCCGCAACCGATAAGTCGGACGAAGATGCGGCGGCCATCGCCAACTCGGCGATGGGCAGTAATCCGGGTACCGTCGTCGTTGCCGACGAGCTGTTGTCCCAACTTAATCTGCAGCCGTATTCCAGTAGCCTGCTCGTTAACTACAAACAGGGGATGGATACGACCGAGGCAGACGAGAGTATTAAATACACTGTGCTCGACAATCTGCTCGTTGACGGCAAGGAGCCGGGGTCGTGGGGAACCTTCATCACACGCTCCGAGATGTACGCGCAAGCAGCGCAAATGAACGGTCTTATTAGCTACCTAGCCATCTACATCGGCTTTGTATTGGTCGTTGCATGCGCGGCGATTCTGTCGATCCAGCAACTCTCCAACGTGGCCGACGGCAGCCGCAGCTATCGTGTGCTGGCACAGATCGGCTGTGAGGACCGCCGGATTCGTCATTCGGTGATGGCGCAGCAAGCGGTATTCTTCCTGTTCCCGCTGGCAGTGGGCCTGGCGCACTCCTTTGTGGCACTTAAGGTGATCATCGAGCTGGTGAGCATTTTCGGAAATATGAGCATCGGCGGCACCGTGGGCCTCACCTGTGCAATCTTCCTGGCGGCCTACGGCGGCTACTTCCTGGTGACCTACCTCATGAGCACCGGCATGGTACAAGCCGCCATCGCCACCCGCTACAGCGAGTAACAAGCGGGCAAAATCGTCGCAAAATCAGTGCGAACAACCGCCGCGAAGGGAGTCCAGCTCCCTTCGCGGCGGTATTTTGCGTATCTAGAGCATCTCAGATGCAAGTGAGTAGGCTTTTTTGGATCTGCCGAGCACATCGCGGCAAGTGCTCAATAAAATCGCAGGTCAGGGCTGTGGCGTTTTGAGGTGTGCTCGGCATCCCGCCAAAAGCCTACTCACTTGGTTTTACTGCTAGAAAACCGCCGCGAGGGAAAGTAGCTCCCTCGCGGCGGTTTTTGGCGTTTGCCCAGATAAAACCTGCCAAAATAAACCTGTCCCTTTTTGGCAGGTTATCGCTTCCAAAAGTGGAGGATGAGCGTCGTGCGGTTTTGCTGTTCGGTTTTGACCAGGATGTTGTGGATGTGGGTCTTGACGGTGCCCACGGCAAGGAATAGCTCGTCAGCGATCTCTTGGTTCGATTTGCCCAGTACGACCAGACGCATAACTTCGGTCTCACGGTTGGAGAGCTTGTAGGCGTTGCGATAGAAGGGCATCTGCTCTTCGATATGCCGGTCAAGATCGCTGACGTTCTTTTCCTCGGGCGCCTCCTGCATGCGGATTGAAAGCACGTGGTAGGAGTAGATGATCAGCAGAATCGCAAAGTAGCAGGCAAAGACGTTTTCGCTAAAGTTGCGCTCGGACAGATATAGTTGCAGCCAAGAGGGCGCCAGACTCATGGGGACAATCAGAATGTTGTAGAAATCCTCGGCAACGATGCAACCGACCAGAATAGCGCCGATAATCAGGTGCTTTCGTTGGTTGTTAACGCGTGCCTTCAGCTCGACTTGTGTGCTCTTGCGTGCCGTCCAAAAGATATATAGCCCCACGAAAACAAGGAATACCTGACGCATCGTGTAGTAGAGCCATTGATGAATGGGGCCGTAGGGGACAGCGACGATAATCAGCAGCTCGCTCAGCAAGAACGTTGCGACGGGAATGACAAATTGCTTTTTTGAATGCTTGTCGAGCAAATCCATGGCAATGAGCCAAATAAAAGCCTGCGAAGCGGTCGCCACAAAGGTCCGCAACACAGGCATGGTAATTGAGTAATAGTCGCTGGCTGGAAAACTCTGGTTTTGCAGCGTGTATTCAAAAAAGAAAATCTCGGTCATCTCGATGGCATAGCAGATAAATACGCCGCTGCCATAGATAAAGAAGCGTCGACGAGATGAGGCATAGGCGGCAAGCGAGAGTACCGCCGTCACAATACAGATCACGAGTATCGCTAGGGTATAGAAGAACATCAGGGTGTTCATCTGTCTCCGTCCCATCTCATTTATTCTATGGCCGAGCTCTGTATACCTTGTGGGATATAGACGTCTCAACCCTTCGTTTCATTGCGGATTAGGCGCCGAGATACAGCATAGCCGTATACCGTTCGCGGTTCTAGATGGTAAACCCCCTGTAAACTCTTGACCTGCGGGTTTATATTGGTTTAGAGGGGGTGTAACTCCGTGAACGGTCTTTAATCCCGAATAAACTAGGTAAAAATTGCATACGGGTGAATGATGGTCTTGTCAACACGAGGCGTGATGTTCGAGCGCCTCATAGTAATAGTCGGCAAGACCGGCGGAAAGGAAATCGACATGGCACTGCCTAAGGATTTCATCGACACCAACGACTTCACCAAAGAGCAGATCCTGGCTATCGAGGATCTTGGCCTGGCAATGAAGAAGGCCATCAAGGTTGACGGTTATTATCCGCACCTGCTCCGCAACAAGAGCCTTGGCATGATCTTCCAGCAGGTCTCCACCCGCACTCGTCTTTCCTTCGAGACCGCTATGACCGACCTCGGCGGCCATGCTCAGTTCTATGGCCCTGGCACCATCCAGCTCGGCGGTCACGAGTCCCTGGGCGACACCGCTCGCGTCATGGGCTCGCTGCTCGACATCATGATGGCTCGCGTTGACCGTCACAAGGACGTCGTCGGCCTCGCCGAGGGCTCCGCTGTGCCCGTCATCAACGGCATGTCCGAGTTCAACCATCCCACGCAGGAGATGGGCGACCTCATGACCATGCTCGAGAACCTCCCCGAGGGCAAGAAGATCGAGGACTGCACCCTGGCCTTCATCGGCGACGCCACCCAGGTCTGCGTCTCCCTCATGTTCATCGCCTCCAAGGTCGGCATGAAGTTTGTCCAGTTTGGACCTAAGGGCCACCAGATCCCCGACGGCGGCCTGCACGTTGGCACCGTCGAGGAGCGCGCCGAGTTCGGCAAGCAGATGATGGCCATCGCCGAGGAGAACTGCAAGGTCTCCGGCGGCTCTGTCGTCATCTCCGACGACATCGAGTGCATCAAGGGCGCCGACTTCATCTACACCGACGTGTGGTATGGCCTGTACGACGAGGAGGTCTCGGGCGAGAACTACATGGACGTGTTCTATCCCAAGTATCAGGTCACCATGGACATGATGAACTTTGCCGGCCCCAACTCCAAGTTCATGCACTGCCTGCCGGCCACCCGCAACGAGGAGGTCGTCGACGAAGTCATGGACGATCCCGAGCGCTCCCTGTGCTGGGTCGAGGCCGAGAACCGCAAGCACTCCATCCGTGCTCTCCTTGCCGCCCTGGGCAAGCGCACCCCGCTCAACGACGAGGGTGTCGAGTACTCCGCCAAGGCTGAGCTCCACGCCGCTCTCGAGGCTCTCGAGCAGCTCTAAGCCTCAAGACTTCTAAAAGCACGTTTGCGGGCGGCGGATGCTCGTCTCCTGTCGCCCGCTCACCGAGGCCCAAGCAATTGCCTTAATACCTTAGGGCCTCGGATCTGTCCAAGACTGAGCGAAGGAGCTCATCATGAGCGACGGAAAGAAAAAGCTTTCCTTCTTGACGGTCATTTCGACCATCATCTGCGTCGTCTTCGTTTGCGAGGCCGCCGCACCTGCTGCCGCCATTGGCAACCAGCAGTTCTTCTGGTGGATCTTCCTGATCCTGACCTTCCTGCTCCCTTACGGCATGGTTGTCGCCGAGCTCGGCACCACCTATGACGGCGAGGGCGGCATTTACGACTGGGTACGCGATGGCCTGGGCGACAAGTGGGGCGCCCGCATTTCGTATTACTACTGGGTTAACTACCCGCTGTGGATCGCCTCGCTGGCCACCATGTTCCCCGACATCCTGGGCATGGTCTTTGGCGTCGAGTTCAACCTGATTGCCAAGATGGGTATCGAACTTGCCTTTGTGTGGATCGTCTACCTTATGGGCCGCTCCAAGGCTGCCGACTCCGAGTGGGTCCTCAACGGTGGCGCCATTATCAAGGTCGCCGTTGCCGTTATCGTCGGCGCCCTGGGCATCTGGTATGCCATGGAGAACGGTTTTGCGAACGACATGTCCGCTGCCACCTTCCTGCCCGAGCTCACCAACACCAACGCTCTTGGCTACCTGTCCATCATCATCTTCAACTTCATGGGCTTCGAGGTCATCTGCACCATGACCGACGACATGGCCGATCCCGCTCGCGATATTCCCAAGGCTATCATCGTCGGTGGCGTGGCTATCGCCGTCATCTACCTGTTCGCCGGCTTCGGCATCGGCGCCGCCGTGCCGGCCGACTCCATCGACCCCGACTACGGCATGATCGTCGCAGTTCAGACCATGGTGGGCGACTCCATGCTCTTCAAGGTCATCTGCATCGCCTTCCTGATCACCCTGTTCGCCAACATGGCTGCTTGGTCCTTCGGCGTCAACTCCGTCGCTCGCTATGCTGCTGAGCACGGCAACATGCCCAAGGTCTTCGCCTCGATGATCTCGGATGACGACATGCCCAACGGCGCCAACCTGGTCAACGCTGTCGTTGCCTCCCTGGTGCTGTGCCTGCAGCTCGTTCCCATCGATGCCATCTCCAACGGTGTCTTCTGGATGCTCTTCGGCACCTCCGTCGTCTTCCTGCTGCTGACCTACATCCCGATGTTCCCGGCGTTCCTCAACCTTCGTAAGAACGACCCCAACCGCGAGCGTATCTTCACGTTCCCGTTTAAGGGCGCCATGATGAAGGTCATGCTGGCCATCCCCTGCATCGAGCTGGTCCTGGCCATCGTCGCAACGCTGGTGCCGTTCTCCGCCGCTGAAATTGGCGACAAGCTCCCGATGATCGTTATCTTCATCGTGCTCGTGCTCATCGGCGAGGTCGTCCGCGTCGTCAGCGCTAAGGGCCGCAAGGAAGAGTACAAGGGTCTGACCCCTGAGCTCGCAGCCCAGCGTCTCGCTGAGGAGGCCGCCGAGGCCGAGGAGGACTAGAGCACCCGGTTCTGGGGCTCCAACCCTCCTCGCGTACCAACGTGCGCTTCGTCGGGCTTGTCGCTCCCGACTCCGGGCACTCTAGCCTCTTCGGAGGCGTGCCCAAGCGACAGGTTTGCTAACCATTCCCCGGGGTGGGTGTGAGCGATAGCTCCGGTAACCACCGCCCACCCCAATCTCTCTTCCGTATCCTTCGTGCGTTTTGTCTCCGCGCACTTGGTTACGTCGTCGCTTGCCGGTGCGACTCCGTGAAAACCGGCGCCGGGCGCCCCGACCTTTGCCGGGGAACGGGCGCCTACCATCTCTTGGTTTTAGACTGCGGGTAACCCGCCCGCAGCAAGCGATCGTTCGATTTGGAGGAAATCTTATGCGTACGATCACCGAGTCCGAGTCCACCCCCAAGGCCGATGGCTTCTTTATGCCCGCCGAGTTCGCCCCGCAGGATCGCGTGTGGATGGGCTGGCCCCACCGCACCGACACCTGGGCCCACGGCGCCAAGCCGGCCCAGAAGCAGTATGCCGCCATCGCCCGCGCCATCTCCGAGTTCACCCCGGTCTATATGTGCGCCAACCAGGTCGACTACGCCAACTGCAAGGCCGTCTTCGAGAACGACGAGAACGTCACCGTCATCGAGATGACCACCGACGACGCCTGGTTCCGCGACACCGCTGCCACCTACGTCATCAACGGCAAGGGCGAGAAGCGCGCCAACCACTGGCACTTCAACGCCTACGGCGGCCTCGTCGACGGCCTGTACTTCCCGTGGGACAAGGACGAGCAGATCGCCCTCAAGATGGCTGAGCTCTCCGGCTGCCGCCGCTATCGTCCCGATGACATGATCCTCGAGGGCGGCTCCATCACCGTCGACGGCGAGGGCACCCTTGTCGTGACCGACCAGTGCCTGCTTTCCCCGGGCCGCACCTGCTCTGCGGTGCTCGAGGAGGAAGAGGATCCCGAGTCCATCTGGCCCAAGTTCAAGAAGAAGTTTGAGCCCTGGAGCGAGGAGCTTCGCGCCTACATGGACGAGCACCTCAAGGATTACCTGGGTGTCGAGAAGGTCATCTGGGTCAAGGAGGGCATCGACCCCGAGGAGACCAACGGCCACATCGACGACGTCGCCACGTTCGTCGCCCCGGGCGTCATGGCCTGCATCTGGACCGACGATCCCGAGTATCCGTTCTACGAGCAGTGCCACGCTGCCTACGAGACCCTCTCCAACGCCGTTGACGCCAAGGGCCGCAAGATGAAGGTCTACAAGCTCTGCATGCCCGTGAACCCGCTGTTCATGGACCAGGCTTCCTGCGACACCATCGACGCCGACGAGAACGCCGAGCCGCGCGTCCCCGACGAGCCGCTGATCGCCTCCTACATGAACTACCTGGTCACCAACCACGGCGTTATCGTCCCGCAGTACGGCGATGAGAACGACCAGCTGGCCGTTGACACGCTCCAGAAGATTTACGACGAGGTCTGGGGCGACGGCGTCTACAAGTGCGTCGGCGTTCAGTCCGAGCAGGTCGTCTTCGGTGGCGGCAACATCCACTGCATTACGCAGCAGGAGCCGTCCGCGTAATTGTCTGGCTTCCTGAGGCACGGCACCTTCCCGTTCATTCGTCGCTTGCGTACCAAAGTACGCGGCACTCCTCTTTCACGGGAATCTGCCGCACCTCAGAAACCCAGCCGATCAATCGGACAGTCGGTGAATCGCACCGTGACCATCTCGGGGCATTGATGGTCTGGTCACTTGATGTCTTGGTCGGCTGGGTTTTTCTTTGGGCACTCCGTTGCCTCCACTTCGGAGTGCCCGCCTCTTTGATTGAGTACGCGTCTGATCTGGGATTTATTGCGGGTTAGGCCAATTGTTCGCTTGAATATCCCAGGTCAGACGCGTCTTCAATTGCCAAAAGATTCCGGTCGCAATCGCGGCCGTTTTGATCGGAGTATTTATGTACCAGCGTATCGTTATCTACACGCGCCTGTTCCGCGAGCGTTGGTCCAACAAATGCATCCTCTCTTCTCTTTGGGATGGCACCTGTACCGGTGACGCGGCCTGCAACCCTACCTTGGGCTGCGCCTTCGGTACAGATGCCATCCTTTTTGCTGTAGGGGGAGCGTGCCGTGGCAGGTAAAAAGTTCTCCCTGTTCGAGGTCATCCTCTCGGTTATCTGCGTTGTCTTTACCATCGAGGCGGCTGCTCCGGCATCTGCCATGGGTAACGTGCAGTTCTTCTGGTGGATCTTCCTCATCATTACGTTTTTGCTTCCCTATGGCCTGGTGGTGGCCGAGCTGGGTACGGCGTTCGATTCCGAGGGCGGCCTGTACGACTGGGTTCGCCTGGGCTTGGGCGACCGTTGGGGCGCACGCTGCTCCTGGTGCTACTGGGTCAACTTTCCACTGTGGGTGGCAAGTATCGCCTGCATGTTCCCCAGTGTTATCAATGCGGTATGGGGCATCGAATTTTCGCTTGGGGTCCGAATTGCCATCGAGCTTGCCTTTGTGTGGGGCGTCACGGTCATGGCAATGCAGCCGGTGGCCGAGGCCGATTGGGTCATGGATGGCGGCGCCGTCATCAAGGTGCTCATTACCGCCGTGGTGGGAATCGTCGGCATCTGGTTTGCCTGCAACAACGGCTTTGCCAACGATATGTCGTTTAAGACCTTTGTCCCCAATCTGGGAGACACTAACTCACTGACGTATCTTTCGATCATCCTATTCAACTTTATGGGCTTTGAGGTGGTCGCGACCTTTGCCAGCACGATGAAGAACCCGTCGCGCGATATTCCCAAGGCGGTTATCGCCGGTGGCGTTGCCATTGCGGCAATTTACATCATTTGCGGCATCGGCATTGGGGCTGCGGTTCCCACCGAGCAGCTTTCGCTCGATTCGGGCATTGTGGACGCGGTTGCCGCCATGGTGGGGCGCAGCCACCCGCTGACGATGATTGTGGGCATGGCCTTTTTGGTGACGCTGTTCGCCAACATGATCTGCTGGAGTTTTGGCGTCAACAACGTGGCGAGCTATGCCGCGCGCCATGGCAACATGCCGCGTCCCTTTGCGCTGGTGTCCAAGAAGACCGGCATGCCCAACGGCTCGGCACTCATTAACGGTTGTTTTGCCAGCTTGGTGCTGCTACTTCAGATTCCACTGGGTGAGGGTTCCGACGTTTTTTGGGTCTTCTTTTCGATGAACGTCGTCTTTCTGCTCATGAGCTATATCCCGATGTTCCCGGCGTTTTGGCGCCTGCGCAAATACGACGACCGCCCGCGCGTGTTCCGCGCGCCCTTCGAGGGCAAGGTGCTTGCGGTAGCGCTTGCGGTGCCGGTGATAGAACTCGTGCTTTCGATTGTTGCGACAATCGTGCCGCTTAACAGCTCGCCCGCCGAGATGTCAAAGTTGCCGATCCTCATGGGTGTGGTGATCGGCGTGTTGCTGGGCGAGGTTTCGCGCCTCATATCGCGCCGCGGCCGCAGTGTCGACAATCCCGGCGTTGGCGTGTGTGGAAAACGCAAATCGTGAGGGGGTTCGGTTCGACAGCGCGGGACTCAAAACCGGAGTTGCTTCCGAGTTAACAAATTGCTGCGAGGATTACTGCGGCAATCGTGAAGGTTATGCTAGCAGTTGTGCTGCTCGATATCAGAGGAGAGTTTAGGCGCAAAGTAGGGGACATGGCCCAGGTAGGGGCAGCTGTCGTTGCGTTCATCAACGATGCAAGGAACATCATCGTAGGTCATGGTCGAACCGATCTTGGCGATGGCCTTGGCGGCAGGCGCGACAATAATCTTGAGCGGTGCAATCGGTGCCATGGCCTCTCCTTTCGATCTTGGTATTCGTTCGATGTTTCTACCATAACCGTAATGCAGAATCAAGCTGGTTGTGCGCGGAATGAGGGTAGTATGAGCTTCGCATTCTTTATCTACACGATTCTTGTCATGGGCGTTGGATTGGTGACGGCATCTACTGCGCTCGTAATATGGCTCATGACTCGTCGACGCGATTGTTTGGTGGCGGCCGCGGGCTTCCTTCTCTATATCTTCGATATGTCGGTGATCTTCTTTGATGAGTACAACCGGCTCAAATATGACTATGTGGTGACGTTTAATGAGCCGCTTCAACATCCGTTACTGCGCTGCGCGCTGGGCGTGGCGATTCTTGCGTGCGTATGGCTTTGGGTAACGTTTCGCTTACACGATGAGGTGACCGTTAAGCGCGTTGCCGCATATGTCGTACCGATCGCCGTGCTTCAGCTTGCTCTGGTGCCTCGTACTGGCTTTGCGGGCCAGGTTCAGCAATATCTTTTTTGGCTTTCGCGCGATTTGGGAATGGCATTCTGCTTGGTATATGCTTACGCCTGCTATCGCAAGACGGAGAATAGGGCTGAGCGGCTCGATCTTGAGCGCTCTCGGACGTTCTTTCGCATAGCCTGCGTGCTTACCGTGATGGTGGTTATCGAAGATACCTATATGATCCTATTCTGCACGCCTGACGTTGACAACGTGATGGTGAGCGCCTTTTTATGGTATCTGGGCGAGCGGAATATCTCAGAGAATTTATTGTTTGTGGCTGCAGCCGTTCAGCTATTTAAACAGTTCAGCCATATCTTACGTGTGTTCTCGCGTCACCCTCGTGCCGATGAAGAGGTAGCGACAGAGCGCCGTGATGCACGGGAGGACCTTGTCTCGCGTGTTGTGATTTTCTCGGACGAGCATGGGCTTTCAAAGCGTGAACAGGAAGTGTTTACACTCGTATTGCGTGGACTCGATGTCCAAAATATTGCTAACGAACTTGTGATTAGTCCGGGTACCGTCAAGGCTCACCTGCATCGCATCTATGTAAAGAGCGAAGTCAAGGCGCGTGACGACTTGATTGAGACATTCTGGCGCTCGTAAGGCTGGAGTGGTTCGGCTGACAGCGTATCGCAGACCACTTGGCGTAATGAAGCGACAATAAACTTTGACAATAAAATACCTGCTCAGACGTGTAAACCTGCTTAACCCGTCCGTTCGCTCGCTTCCATCTTGGCAGCTTGTGCAGGAGGTGCGTCAATGGGTGTTGACACGGGGCGTAGGGCGCTGGACAGACGCCCGACCGCTCGTAGGCACGTGTCATGTAGGGAGCGACAAATGCTCCCTCACCGATTGGGCGCGTCGTATCGTGGCGCTCATCCATTGTCCTGTAACGTCTGAGGAGGCTCATATGGACAAAGCGGATTTAGTCATCAAAAGTAATGCTGTGTTCACTGGTGACGGGCTGGCCCCGTTCAAGGGCGGCGTTGCCGTCGCAGGTGACAGGATTGTTGCGTGCGGCGAGGAAAAGTACCTCGACGCTTTTATCGGGCCCGATACCGAGGTGCGCGACTATGGCGATAAGCTCGTCATGCCTGGCATCATCGACTCACACACTCACTATGCCCAGGGCGCCTTTGTGTCCGATCCCGATTTCGCCGTCAATCTCATCGATTGCACAAGCTTTGAGCAGTGTATGGAACGCGTGCAGGCGTTTGCCGAAGACCACCCGAACAACGAGTGGATCGTGGGCTATCAGGTTATTCAGTTCCAGTGGGACGTGCCCGAGATGCCTACGGCAGCAATGATCGATGAGTACATTTCGGACCGTCCGGTCTTTTTGCAGCAGGTTGACGTGCACACGTTTAGTGCCAACACCTGCGCAATCGAGAAAATCGGCATTACTGCTGAAACGCCAGACCCATCAGGCGGCAAGATTCTTAGGGATGAAGCTGGCAACCCCACTGGGGTCTTCTCGAACAACGCGGGAGCCCTTTTCTTGGATGAGGTATACAATCCTGCCCCCGAGGTGGCTAGTGCTTCCTTTGCCAAGACCGCGCATCGTGCCAACGCTCTCGGTATTACGACAGTCGGCATGGTTAACCCCACTTTTGTGAGCATGGATAACCCCTATAAATTCCTCGCGGAACTCAACCGCAAGGGCGAACATCCGTTGCGCGTGTTCATGTACACAGACCTTTTTGAGAACGAGGCCATGACGCTCGAGGAGATTCGGGCGAAATACGACTTCCCGGGCACGCAAGTTGAGTGGCATGGCTTTAAGCAGTTCATTGACGGCGTGTGTTCCGATCATACTGCTTGGATGCTCGAGCCCTATGCTAATGCTCCCGAGACCTGTGGCGAGCCGGCTGAGGAACCGGAGCGTGTGCGCAAAGCCATCCTTAAAGCGCTTGAGTGGGGTGTCGACACGCGCATCCATGCCATAGGCGATCGTTCCGTACGCTTTATCCTGGACTGCTTCGAAGAGGGTGAGAAGCGTTACGGTCTTATGGGCTGTCGTCACTCCATGGAGCACAACGAGACTGTTCAACCTGAGGATTTGCCGCGCTATGCGGAGCTCGGCGTCTGTCCGGCCATGCAGCCGTGGCATATGCTGCTTGATATGGCCGACTTGGCAAAGGACGACGCCGTTGGTCCCGAGCGCGCGGCGCTCTCGTGGCCAATTCATAGCCTGCTCGCGAGCGGTGCCTGCGTGCATCTGGGCTCCGACTTTCCGGTCGTGGGGCTTGAGCCTATGGAGGAAGTCTATGGAGCGGTCTACCGCATGCTCGAGGATGGATCTAATCCTGAGGGTTGGTTCCCCGAGGAGCGAATCACCATGGCCGAGGCCCTGCGCGCATACACCTACGGCGCTGCCTACGCTATGCATGCTGAGGACCGCATCGGCACACTCGCCTGCGGCAAGCAAGCCGACATCTGCGTACTCGACCGCAATCTCTTTACCTGCGAGCCGGCAGAGGTGCTCGAGGCTACCGCAGCCCTCACGATGATCGCCGGCAAGGTGGTCTTTGAGGCATAGCGCCATCGCTTGGCCGGGCGGCTTGGCGCCAGTTGTCAGCCGCCTGACATCCATTCAGCACTACTCTCTCAAGGAAAGGGGAGAACAATGGCAGAAGAAGTAACCGCTGCCGTGGAGGAGGAGCGCGAGCTCGCCTCCCAACCGATTCCCGGCCTGGTGCGTAAGTACACCATCGTCACCGGCCAGGGCATGCTCGCCCAGATCATCATGGTGGTCCTCGAGGGCCTCGTGATGGGTTGGGGCCTGGGTGCCCACGGCCTGGCCTGCGTCTCGATCATCATGTCGGTCGAGTACATCAACCTGGCCTTTGGCAACCTGTTTGGCACCGGCGTGCCCGCCGTGGTGGGCAACCTTTTGGGTGCCGGCGACATTAAGGGCGCAAGCAAGGCTTTTAGCCAGGGCTTTTGGCTCACCACGATTGTGAGTGTGCTGCTTGCTGTGGTGATGGCCGTGTTTACCGAGCCCATCTGCGCATTCTTTGGCGCCACGCCCGACATCATGGCCGATACCGTTGCCGGCGTGCGCACCTTCGCCGTGCTGCTGCCGCTCACGGTCATTGGCCAGATGGTCACCGCTGTGATGCGTGTGGACGAGAAAGTACAGATTCAGGCCAACCTCATGACCGTTTCGGCCATCGTCGCCATCTGCTGGCTCGCGCTTTCCACGTTTGTGCTCAAGTTTGGCGTTATGGGCGCCGGCGTGTACTACGGGCTTTCCATCGGTATCTGGGCCATCGGTATCTTCTGGTTCATCGGGGGCAAAAAGTCCCAGCTCCAGATTAGCCTGGCCGACCTTAAGCTCGACCTCGCCGTCTGCGGCCAGATCCTCAAGATCGGCTTCCCGTTCTTCCTGGTCCAGGGCGCGACCTTTATCTTTAACACAGTTGCCAACTCGCTTTTGGGCTCGCTCGGCGGCGACATGGGCTCGCTCTACATCGCAGCCTTTGGCGTGATCAACGGCTACATCCTCTACATCACCATGATGGTTGCCCAGTGCTTCTCCTATGGCCTGCAGCCCATCGCTGCCTTCAACGCCGGTGCAAAGGCTTGGGCACGCCTTAAGGAGACGCTCTCCTGCACGCTTAAGTACCAGGTTGTGACGCTGGCGCTGGTCACCGTCGCGCTCTGGCTTGCCGCCACGCCGGTGTGCGCCTTCTTTGCCGGCAGCGATCCTGCGCTCGTTGAGGTTGCCGCCAACGCCACGCGTACCGTCATCCTGGCTGTTGCCCTGGGCTATCTTGCCATGACCATGTCGATATATTTCCAGGCGGTCGAGAAGGTTGGTGTCGCCACGTTTACCGGCCTGCTTCGCTATGTGATCTGCTCGGTGCCGCTTATGTACCTCCTCGGCAACATGATGGGTGTTGAGGGCGTGTGGATCGCCCTGGTGGTGGCCGACGCCATTACCGGCATCATCTCCATTGCGCTCGCCGCGCACGAGTCCAAGCGCCTTGCCACGCTCTAGGCTCGGACATGGCTGGCGTACGATAGTCGAACAAGTTAACTCGCCTGCAAGCCACCACAATGGGGACAGCCCCCATTGTGGTGGCTTTTGTTATTTAGGGTCTGAGATTTCGGCTCTATAAATAATGCTTTTGAACTAGGCTACTATAAGATTGTGGTAAACGCTACTATAAGATTATGGCGAATGAAACTATCCGATTATGGTAACAGCGTAATAATAAGGGGCGTTGATATGGCTGAGTTCATTAACAGGGATTTGCATGAGTTGCTCATTCGCATGGCAGACTGGTTTCCTGTCGTGTCGTTGACAGGGCCTAGGCAGAGTGGTAAGTCTACGCTGGTTCGGCATGCCTTTCCCGACTATTCCTACGTCACGCTTGAGGACCCTCAAACGAGGCGCGCGGCCTTGGAGGATCCGGTGAGTTTTATCCGCAACCGAAAGGGCGGACTCATCATCGATGAGGCGCAATACGCCCCGGATTTGTTTTCAATGATCCAGGTTGTTTCGGATGAGCGGGGAGACGCCGGTCAATACATCCTTACAGGCTCGCAAAACTTTTTGATGATGAAAAGCATCGGGCAGTCTCTTGCCGGGCGAGTCGGGATCTTGAAATTGCTGCCATTATCGTTTCGAGAAGCGGAGAGGGGCCAGCAGGGGCAGCTGGAAGTGGATTTGTTCGCGCTCGAAGGGGGATACCCTCGCCTGCGTTCCGCCGGAATGCCGTCCTCGGTTTATTATCCCAGCTATATCGATACCTATGTTGAGCGCGATGTTGTGGGCTTGCTTGATGTGCGCAATAAGGCGGAGTTTCATAAGTTTCTGTCCATAATTGCTCAGAGCGTCGGTGCCCTCATCAATATATCCTCGCTTTCTCGAGATACGGGCGTGAGCGTATCGACCATTAAAAGCTGGTTGTCCATCCTGGAGCAGAGCTACCTGACGTTTTCGCTGCAGCCCTATTATGCAAATGCCAAGAAGCGTCTAACTAAAACGCCCAAGCTCTATTTTTACGACACGGGGCTGCTCTGCTACTTGCTCAAAATCGGATCACTGGAGCAACTATTGGAGAGCCCTTATCTGGGGGCCGTTTTCGAAAACCTCATCGTTTCCGAAACGGCGAAGAGCTATCTCAACGTGGGCGAGAATCCCGAGCTGTATTTCTATAGGGACGACAGCAAGCGTGAAATCGATTTGCTCGACTGTACAAACTCAGGGAGTCCCAAGGCTATCGAAATAAAATCATCCAGAACGTATCACGATAAGTACGCCCGCCATCTACAGACTGTATGCGATGAGATCGACATTGCAAAAGATGCGCGCTATGTTGTGGCCCGCGTGGACTCAACGTATGAGTCGAAAGACTGTAGTGTGGTTTCGGCGCGTGATTGGCTTTTACGATAACAAGCTCGGCGTATTAACAACAGCCGCGAAGGGAACCGGCCCCTTTTTGCGGCGGTTTTTGCCTATCTGGTGCGTCTTAGATGCAAGTGAGTAGACTTATTTGGATATGCCAAGCACATCGCGACAAATACTCAATAAAACCGCAGGTCAGAGCTGTGGCGTTTTGGGGCGTGCTTGGTCTCCTACAAAAAGCCTGCTCACTTGGTTTTTCTGCTAGAAGACCGCCGCGATGGAAGGCAGCTCCCTCGTGGCGGCAGACATTTGCCCAGATAAAACCTGCCAAAATAAACCTGTCTACTCTTTGAGCCAGAGCCGACAATAATTCAAATGGCGAAATCAAAGGGTGTTCTCCGTATGGAGGGCGCCCTTTTTATCGCGGGATGTTTTGCGTGGCAGTCATGAGGCCCAGGCGGTTGCTGACGCCGAGCTTGCGATAGATGGCGTTGACGTGCTTCTTGACGGTTGACTCGCTTATGAATAGCTCGTTTGCCATTTGTTTGTTCGTTTTGCCGTCGAGCATGAGCCGCATGACTTCGGCTTCGCGCGGTTGGATATTGTGTTCTGTAATGAAAGCATTCAGCTGGTTTGTGTCTTCTGTCTGGGTGAGTTTAATGCCCCGAGGATAGAGGTTGGCGAGCGCGAGGCTCGCGTGCCGAGCGATTTCGAGCAGGATTGCGAGCTCGGTGTCGGTGAAGTCTCCGGCTGTGCGTTCGCGAAACAGGGTGATGCTTCCTGGCGGCCTGTCGTTGTGCGCGAGCGTGGCCGTACAGCCAAAGTAGACGCCCTGCGGTTCCATCCATTTGCGATAGATGGGCGTGGCATCGCGTCGCTCGACGTCGACGAGGTCGAGGTCGCGGTAGACGCCGACCTTATGTAAGTCAAAGCTCCATGTTGTATAGTCCATCGCGGCGTAGCGGTTGTAGTAGTCGCTCAGTACGCGGTCGTCCATTCCGCTGCTTGCGGGGTGGACGTAACGTGGGGCATCACTGCCCGCCGCCTCGATCAGGTCGAACATGGCGATCCGATGGGGCACGAGCTCTGTTTCCCTCGAGGGTCTCCTTTTGCAGCTTATCGACACCGTGTGATGCGTGGATTGCAAGCGCGAGCTCGTTGAGAGCAGTCCAGGTCGTACTGTCCAGCTCAATAGTTTGCTGTTTATTGCATGGGGGCATAGGGCGTCCTTTCCATTGTGGAACCCAGTATGTCATGTTCTCGGCCTGAATAGAACTTTAGGTCAGCGAATGGTATACCGTCGGTCGCTGAAAGGGGCTCGAGGGACCATTGAGGACATCTGGCTACGGCTGCATCATGGTCTCGTCAAGCAAAAGCACCGAGATTTAGGAGCTTGAAATGAAGACCATCTATGAGAGTGAATCCACGCCTAAGAAGGACGGATTCTACATGCCCGGCGAGTATGAGGAACAGGAGCGCACCTGGATTTTGTGGCCGCACCGCTCCGACGTGTGGCGCTGCGGCGCCAAGCCGGCGCAAAAGGTCTTCACCGAGATCATCAAGACCATTGCACGTTTTCAGCCCATCACTGTGGGCGTCAACACCGAAGACTTCCCCGCGGTGTGTGAGATCTTCGACGGCGTTGAAAACGTGCGCGTTATCCACATGGAGTACAACGACAGCTGGATTCGCGACCCCGGCCCGGCATTCCTCGTTAATGACAATGGTGAGGTTGCTCTTTCGCACTTCCACTTTAATGCTTACGGCGGTTTCATTGACGGCCTGTATTTCCCGTGGGACAAGGACGCTTCCATTGGCCTGCAGGTGGCACAGCTCGAGCAGGTTAACCGCTATCGTCCCGAGGATTATATCCTCGAGGGCGGCTCGTTCAACTGTGATGGTCAAGGCACCGTCGTGACCACCGAGATGTGTCTGCTCAACGAGGACCGCAACCCGCAGTACACCAAGGAGCAGATTGAGGAGAAGCTCTCTGAGTATCTCGGTATCGAGAAGGTTATCTGGATCAAGGACGGTATCGATCCGTACGAAACGAACGGTCATGTGGACGACGTCGCATGCTTTAGTGCGCCCGGTGAGGTCTGCTGCATGTGGACCGATGATCCCAACCATAAGTTCTACAAGGAGTGCCAAGAGGCGTATAAGACGCTTTCCGAGACGACGGATGCCCGTGGCCGCAAGCTTAAGATCCACAAGGTGATTATGCCTGCGACCTCGGTATATATGACCGAGGAGGAGGCATCGACCATCGATCCGGTCGAGGGTGTGCTGCCGCGTACCCCCGAGGACGCTTTCGAGCCGAGCTACCTCAACTTCCTGCCCATCAACGGCGCAGTGCTTGTACCGCAGTTCGGCGATCCCAATGACGCCCAGGCGCTCAAGGATATCCAGGCTGCTTATCCGGACCGTGAAGTCATCGGTATCATGACTCGCGAGGTCATCTATGGTGGCGGCAACATCCACTGCATCACCCAGCAGCAGCCCAAGGCGCGCTGCAAGTAGAGGCGGTTGCAGGCACACGGGGTAGTGTCGATATGACCTGGGGCCCGCTGGCGCACACGCTGGCGGGCCCTTTTGCGTGCGGCGGGCAGCGTTGCACGCGGGCACTCGGGTCTAAGCGAGGGTACTAGGAGCCTTGCTTATCGTCGATAGTTGGTCTAGAATCGTCGATAGTCGATGATAGGGGGGTAGCATGCAGCTTGTTGAAAGTGAAACCGTGGAGTTCAAGTGCACATTTACCCCTAAGCTGCTCAAAGCTGTGGTGGCGTTTGCCAATTCGAATGGTGGTACCTTGTATATCGGAATCGACGATTTTGGCAGCATCATCGGCGTGGACGATATCGATGCCACCATGCTTCAATGCTCTAATGCAATAACCGATGGCGTGTATCCCGACGTTTCTGAAATCACGACGGTCTCCGCATTGGACATCGATGGCGCGGCGTTGGTGAAAATCGAGGTTGAAGCGGGTCCTCACAAGCCGTACTGCCTGTGCTCGAAGGGATTTGTTCCCGCCGGGGTATATCGGCGCCTAGGTCCTGCCAACGTGCCCATCGAGATGGCCCAGATCCGCTCGATGATCAAGCGCACCGATGGCGATTATTTTGAGACCGCGCGCTCTCATGAACAGAGCTTGACGTTTTTTGAAGCCGAGCGGGTCTTTAGGCGCGCGGAGATTACGTTTGACCAAACCTCTCAAAAGAATCTCGGCCTTATCGATGAGCTGGGCTTTTACACCAATTTGGCACTGCTGGTCTCTGACCAAAACCCCTTTGCAGTCCGCGCTGGCCTCTTCAACGACGATGCGTATACCGAGTTTATCGACCGTCAGGATGGCGAGGGCTCGATCTTCAGGCAGATAGAGGATATCGAACGGTTCCTCAATATATCGAACGCAACGCGTATGTACTTTGTGCCGGGAAGGCTCGATCGCATAGATAAGGACGACTATCCCCGCGAGGCTGTTCGAGAGGGAATTCTGAACCTGTTTATCCATCGCGACTACGAATCTTCGGTGGCGTCTCTTATCAAGATGAGCCGTACGGCGCTTGAATTTACCAATGCGGGAGGGCCGCAGCACATCAGCGTCGAGGAGGCGCTTGCGGGCGGCTCGGACGCTCGGAATCCAAAGCTGCAACTGCTCTTTTTGCGTCTGGGGATGGTTGAGGCGTTTGGAACGGGCCTCAAGGGGATCCGTGCGCTCTATGAGGCGGAAGGGTTGGAACCCGAGGTCTGCGCCTACCCTGCAATGTTTAGGTTGTCGCTGCCCAACGTCAACGCCGTGCGCAATTCCTATTTGACGCCTCGTGGCAATAGCGGTCCCAACTTGCGTGGGGATTACAGCGATTATGAGCAGCTCGAGCGGGAAGGGGCGCTGCCGCCCGATGTTTCGCAGGCGTTTGCATCCGTGCGAGCGCAGCGAGAGGGGCACGTGTCGATGAATGGCGACTGCGGCCACGAGGTGCGTGCCAAGCTCGTGGAGGAGCTTGGCTTTGATGTTGCGTGCAAGGCGTCCGCGATGCTACAGGATGTCTCGGACGAGCGACGTGGTGGATACGCTCGCGCCTTGATTCGCTTTGCCCTTGAGCGGCCCCGCGGTTTTACGCGCCAGGATGCTTCGGACGCTCTGGGAACTGGGCGCGACGTGACGCTGCGGGTTATCAACGGTTTGCTTGAGGAAGGCGCACTCGTTAAAGAGGGGCGCGCTCGGGCGACGAGATATCGCGCTGTCGGGCAGGTTTAGGGACGGGCGGTCCGGCCCCCTGGGTTATTCCTGGACAGAGGCCAAGGGCCGGGTGCCCGGCGCACCTTGATTGAAGGGGTACTTAGAGCGTGCCTCCGTACATATAAACGATAAATCCGTCACCGGTGTCTTGGCTGTGGTCCTCTAGGATGCGCTTCATGTTGAGGTGCTCGTAAAACTGCCAGTCGGAGTTGCAGTCGCTCATCAGAAAGAATTTGGTGCAGCCTGCCTTGGCGAGCTCGGCGCGCGCAAGGTCGATGAGCTCGCGGCCGAGTCCCTTGCCCTGCCATTCGGGCACGATGATAATCAAGTTGAGCTGACCCTGGGCATATTCGTTGCCTGTGGCGGCAAAGCGATCCGCTGTGGCCTTTTCGCGGCTGTCTCCAAAGAGCGAGCCCTCGAGCTTGGCATCGGCGGTCTTTGCCATCTCGGTTGCCTGGGCGAACATCTCGTTATAGCAGGGCTCCCACGTGGGATTGGTGCGCGGCTTGCCGTCCTCGAAGATGCCGATGCAGCAGGCGGCGATAATGCGGCCCTCGGTCTCGGCGACGAGTGCGATGGGGGAGCGCTGCAGCTGCATGGCGATGTTAAAGCGCGCGCAGAAATCGGCAGCTTCGACGTCGCCGCGGTTGCGCAGCGTGTTGCACCACAGCTGGTTGTAGATGGCGGCGATGCCGGCCAGGTCATCGAGCGTGGCGGCGCGCAGGGTTACGTTGTCAAGGCTCATGGAGGCTCCTTCCAAGTTGGGTCAGGCCACCTCTGAGTGTGACATGGCCGCAGAGCGCCCGCATCAATCATTCGGCAGACGAGCCACGATACCTCGGGGACGGAGGGCCCTAAGAAGGAATGAGGGCGGATTTTCGGACACTTGCTCGATGAGAGTGGATAATCTCCCACTTTTAGCGCTGGTATAGGCCAAAAACGGGAGATTATCCACTCTCATCCTATGTAGTCATTGGGGATGTTCTTAAACGACCAGTCAAACAAGAGCGTCCCCAACGACTACCCCAAGGAATGTCCCAGACTGCCGGCAGAAAAGGAACGTCCCTAACTGCCGCATCCGGAGTAAGACAACGCCGCAGGTAGAGGACGGACAGCGAACGGGTCGCATTTGAGACAAGGTGACGTGAAACGAAAGGGCGCTGACCTTCTGGTCGCGCCCTTGAAGTTGAACGTCAGATTGTCCAAATGCGGCCCGCGTAACTAAACCCGCTCTGCGATCTCGTGGATGAGGTAGTCGGTCTTTTCCCAGCCCAGGCACGGGTCGGTGATCGACTTGCCAAAGACGCCGCCGTCAACCGGCTGGTTGCCGTCCTCCAGGTAGGACTCGATCATAAAGCCCTTGACCAGCTTGGAGATGGACTCGTTGCGGCGGCAGCTGTCGAGCACCTCCTTGCAGATGCGGTACTGCTCCAGCGGGCGCTTGCCCGAGTTGTCGTGGTTGCAGTCGATGACCGCCGCCGGGTTGGCGTAACCGGCATGCTCGGTATAGCGTTCGGCCAGGCGCTCCAGGTGCTCGTAGTGGTAATTGGGGTAGGTGCGCCCATCGAGACCGATGTAGCCGCGCATGACAGCGTGCGCGAGCGGGTTGCCATCGCACTCGACCTCCCAGTTGCGGAAGATAAAGCTCTGGTGCGCCTGCGCGGCGTAAATAGAGTTGAGCATGACGGTGGTGGAACCGGCGGTGGGGTTCTTCATGCCGACGGGCACCGAAATGCCGCTCGACACCAGGCGATGCTCTTGGTTTTCGACCGAGCGCGCGCCCACGGCAACGTAGCTCAGCAGATCGACGAGGTACTGGTAGTTGGACGGGTAGAGCATCTCGTCGGCGGTAAAGAAGCCAGTCTCCTCGATGACGCGCAGGTGCATGTGGCGGATGGCCTTAACGCCTTCAAGCAGGTCATCGGGCGCCTCGGGGTCGGGGTTGTGCAGCAGGCCTTTGTAGCCAGTGCCCTTGGTGCGCGGCTTGTTGGTGTAGACGCGCGGAATGATGATGAGTTTGTCCTTGACCTCTTCGGCGACCTTGGCCAGTCGGTTCATGTACTCAAGCACTGAGTCCTCGCGGTCGGCAGAGCACGGGCCGATGATGAGCACCTTACGTGCGTCCTCGCCGGTAAAGACTTTGGCGACCTCGGCGTCAAATGCCTGCTTTTTGGCGGTAAGCTCGGCAGAGAGCGGCATTTCCTCGCGGATCTCCATGGGGATCGGCAACCTGCGCTTGAATTCCATGGCCATATGGGGCCTCCTTTATCAATTATCGGCAACAATTGGCGAATTCTCGAATGCTCGGCATTATCCGCTGTCGCACGCTAAAGTGCAAGCGAAACCTGCCGAAAAGGGACAGGTTTATTTTGGCCGGTTTTATCTGGGGAAATGTCGGCGCTCGCCGGAAGGGGAGGGCCAGCGTACGGCACGCTGGAGCAAGTTGGATCTTCTGCGGCATACCCTGTGGACAAAAAACGGCAAATATGAGTACTGTTGCTAGCGTAGTATCATATCGATCTTACAAGATAATAGACACAACAGTAAATATGTTCATTAACGTTGGCACACAGAAGCATGCTACCGGGCATTTTGATCAATTTGAAGGCATATCTAGGCCGCAAAGAGGTCGTTTGGGGCAGTTTTGGCTGTTATTAAAAAGGTGACAGTACTCATATTTGCCATTTTTTGTCCACGGGGCCTTGAGGGAGGGCGTCAATCAGGTCCCAGGGGAGGCGTTTCGAGGGCCGCAGAACAAAAAACGGGGGCGCAGTTCATTCTGCGCCCCCGTTTTTGGGTATTGCGGTTGTTTGCCGCCGGGTTTACGCCGCCTCGTCGAACTGCGAGTTGTACAGGTCCGCGTAGAAGCCGCCCTGGGCGAGCAACTCGTCGTGCGTGCCCTTCTCGACGATGTCGCCGTCGCGAATTACCAAGATCACGTCGGCGTTGCGGATCGTGGACAGGCGGTGCGCGATAACAAAGCTGGTACGGCCCTGCATCAGCGCATCCATGGCACGCTGAATAAGCTCCTCGGTACGGGTATCGACGTTGGAGGTCGCCTCGTCCAGAATCAGCGCCGGGCGGTCGGCCAAAATGGCACGGGCGATGGTCACGAGCTGGCGCTGACCCTGCGACAGGTTAGTGCCCTCCTCGTTGATCATAAAGTCGTAGCCGCCGGCGAGCGTATGGATAAAGTGGTCGCAGCGTGCGGCACGTGCAGCGGCTTCGACCTCGGCATCGCTCGCATCGGGGCGTCCGTAGCGGATGTTTTCGCGGATGGTGCCGTTAAACAGCCAGGTATCCTGCAGCACCATGGCAAACTCGCCGCGCAGCGCCGCGCGGTCCCAGTCGCGCACGTCGACGCCCTCGACACGCAGCGAACCGTCGTCCACATCGTAGAAGCGCTGCAGCAGCTTAATGAGCGTGGTCTTGCCGGCGCCGGTGGGGCCGACGATGGCGATGGTCTGGCCGGGCTGCGCCTCGCAGCTAAAGTCGTGGATGATGGTCTTGTCGGGCGTGTAGCCAAACTTGACATGGTCAAACTCCACGTGGCCGGGGCGCTTCTCGGGAATCTGCGCGTCGGCCTTCTGCTCCTCCTCGGGCGCGGCCAGGAACTCAAACACACGCTCGGTGGCAGCTGCCATCGACTGCATCGTGTTGCTCACGTTGCCCAGCTGCTGCACGGGTTGCGTAAAGTTGCGAACGTACTGGATAAAGCTTTGAATGTCGCCGGGCGTGGCATTGCCGGTCAGCGCGAGCTGCGCGCCCACCACGACGACGCCCACGTAGCCCATGTTGCCCACCAAGCTCATAAGCGGCATCATCAGGCCCGACAGGAACTGCGAGCGCCAGCCACTAATAAAGAGGCGGTCGTTTTGACGGTCGAACTCCTCGATCGAAGCCTCGGCGCGGTCGAACACCTGAATGACGTTCTGGCCGGCAAAATCCTCCTCGATAATGCCGTTGACGGTGCCTAGGACCTGCTGCTGCTCGCGGAAGTACGGCTGCGAGAAGTGAATCATCACCATCAAGATAATCGCGGCGGCCGGCAGCGTGAGCACGGTGACGCCGGTGAGCGGCAGGCTGATCGACAGCATCATGACGAGGACGCCGATAATCTGCGTGACGGACGTAATAAGCTGCGTCACGCTCTGGTTGAGCGACTGGCCGAGCGTATCGACGTCGTTGGTGATGCGGCTGAGCACGTCGCCCTTGCTGTGGCCGTTGAAGTAGCTCATCGGCACGACGGCAATCTTGGCGGCAATCTCCTTGCGCATGCGGTAGCAGATCTTTTGCGTGACACCGGTCATGAGCCAGCCCTGGATCAAGCTGCAGGCAGAGCTCGCCAGATACAGGCAGAGCAAAAAGCCGAGCGTCTTAGCGATCCAGTTAAAGTCGACATCGCCGGTGCCGTTGACCTTGGCAACCAGGCCCTCGAACAGCTTGGTGGTAACCTGACCGAGCATCTTGGGTCCCACAATATTAAAGATGACCGAGCACACGGCAAAGGCGACGGCGGCAAACACGGCAATCTTGTGCTGGCCGATATAGCCGAGCAGCTGCCTCATGGTGCCCTTAAAGTCCTTGGCCTTTTCGCCGCGACGCATGCCGCCCATGCGGCCCATGGGACCACGCTGGCGGGTGGGCTTGGGAATCTGAGTCTTGGTCTCGTCTGCCATTAGCGCTCGCCTCCTTCCATGACGGCTGCAATTTCTTCTTGGGTAAGCCCCAGCTCCTCGGCGGAAAGCTGTGACTGTGCGATCTCCAGGTACGCCGGGCAGCTGCGCAGCAGCTCCTCGTGCGTGCCGGTGCCCACTACGTGGCCGTCGTCGAGCACGATGATCTGGTCGGCGTGCATGATGGTCGCGATGCGCTGGGCCACGACCACGAGCGCGGCGTCGGTGACGTTTTTGGCCAGCTCTTCGCGCAGGCGCGCGTCGGTCTTGTAGTCGAGGGCGCTAAACGAATCATCGAACACCACGACCTCGGGCTTTTTGGCCAACGCGCGGGCGATGGCCAGACGCTGGCGCTGACCGCCCGAAACATTGGAGCCACCCTGGCTGATGGGGGAGTCGTACCCGTCCTCGCGCTCGGCGATAAAGTCCTCCGCCTGGGCGACGTGTGCTGCCTGGCGCATATCCTCGTCACTCACCATGTCGCCGGCAAACTTGAGGTTGCTCTCGACGGTACCCGAGAACAGACGACCCTGCTGCGGAATATAACCGATGCGGCGGCGCAGCTCAGAGAGGGTCATGTCGCGCACGTCGATGCCGTCGAGCGAAATGCTGCCGCCCGTGACGTCGTACAGGCGCGGAATCAACTGTACAAGCGTGGACTTGCCCGAGCCCGTGGAACCAATGATGCCGAGCATCTGGCCGGCGTGCGTGGTGAAGTTTACGCCGCTAATGACGTCGGCGCGGGCATCGGGATACTGGAAGCTCACGTCACGGAAGGTGAGCTCACCGCGCGGCGCGCTGGCAGCAGGCAATTTGGGTGAGACAGGGTCGTTGATGCTCGTGGGACAGGTGATGACCTCTTCCACGCGCTCGGCTGCGACCTCGGCGCGGGGCAGGATGACCGAAACCATGGTGAGGATCATAAACGCCATGACGATCTGCATGGTGTAGGAGATGAACGCCATCATGTTGCCGACCTGCATCACGCCGTCGGACACGCCCTGCGCGCCAAACCAGACGATAAGCACGGTGATGCAGTTCATGACGAGCATCATGAGCGGCATCATAAAGCTCATGGCGCGGTTGGTGTAGAGCTGCGTGGTCATCAGGTCGAGCGAAGCCTTGTCAAAACGCTCGAGCTCATGCTCCTCGCGGTTGAACGAGCGGATGGGCATAAGGCCGTCGAGCAGCTCACGGGCGGTAAGGTTCACGCGGTCAACAAAGCTCTGCATCTTTTTGAACTTGGGCATGGTGAGGCCCATGAGCACGCCGACGACAGCCGAAACCGCGATGATGGCCACAGCGATGGTCCACTCCAGGCCGGTATGGTTGGCCAGGACGCGCATGACGGCGACGATGCCCATGACGGGAGCCATCAGGCACATGCGGATAAACAGGGTTGCGGCCATCTGGATCTGCTGAATATCGTTGGTGCAGCGGGTGATGAGCGAGGCCTGGCTAAACTTGCCCACCTCGGCCGGCGAGAAGTGCATAACCTTGTTGAAGGTCTCGCGGCGCAGGTCGCGGGCGATGGAGCAGGCGGTGCGCGAAGCCACGGCGCCGGTCAGGATGGTGGCGACCAGCGACACCAGACACAGACCAAACATCGTGGTCGCCATGCGGCCCAGGTAGGCGTTCTGCACGTCAGCGGGGTCGATGCCCTGTGCCTTGTACTCGTCCTGCACGTAGCTCACGGCGCGCTGGGTGACGATGGAGCCCGACATGGAGCCCATTTTGTCAGCCATATCGTTGGCGCCCTCGACGAGCTTGCCCTGATCGATAAGACCGCCTTCAACGCCTAGGCGCAGGCTCTTCATGGTGATCTTACCGCCGTCGGCGTCGATCTGCTTTTGCATGCTCTGCGCGGCTGCGGCCTTCTGCTGCATCTCGGCGAGCTGCTCGGGCGTCATCGCTGCCATCTGCTCGGGGGTGGGCATGGCCTGAGCGGCGCCGCCATCGCTTGCCTCGGTGGATGCGCCGGTCATGTCGCCCATGGAGTCGGCGTCAATGCCCTGGTTGAAGGCGAGTACGACGGTCTCGGGCAGGCTCATGATGTCGGCAATCTTGCCGCCGTCGGCGCGCTCCTCCTCGGTGCCCTTGTACGTTCGAATGCCGTTATTGTCCGCCTTACTAAACACGGCCTCCACAGCCTTGGCGTCCTTGGCGCTCATAAAGAGTTCGAGGTCGTCGAGCGATTCGGCGCGGATGGTGTCGGGTACGGGCGAGGCGATACCGCCTTGCTGTACGCCCACGTCGACGATGTCGCTCATATAGGTGGGCAGCGCCAGATCGGCGTTGCAGCTGATTACGATAAGCACGATAGCTGCGAACAGTGCCAGGACATGCTTTTTAAAGAGCTTGAGAATCCTCACTCGGCATCTCTCCTTTCTTGATTGCGGTCGATAATTTCGTTGGCACGTCTAAGAAGGCGCACCATCTCTTGGGTATCTGTTTCGCCGAGCTGCTCGAGGAAAGCCGCAGTGCGGTCCTCGAATTCCCGGCGTTTGATTTCGAGATCCTGGAATCCCTTGTCGGTCACTATGACGTGTACGCGACGACGGTCAGTCTTTGAGTGCTCGCGCTCGACCCAGCCCTTGGCCTCGAGGGCGCGTAAGATATTGGCGATGCGGGCGCTCGAGACCCAGGCGCGATCAGCGAGTTCGCTCGGCGTGAGCGAACCGCCGGCGAGTATGAGGGCGCGCATGACGGCCATCTCGCCGCCGAGGGCTTTGTCCGCAAAACGCGAAATGCGCTGATGCATGCTGCCGAACTCGGTAAGGAGCTGACGCCCAAGTTCACGGAAATCGGTATCTTCCACCGAAAACCCCTAACACTAGAAACTATTTTCGGTGAAAGATGATACCCTTGCACGCGCACCCTATGCGATAGATTTTGGGACATGCCTAGAAAACTACCTTTAGGCGACCTCCGTACATCGTCGGTGCCAGCAAAGTTAGGGGCAGATCGTTAGGCATGTCCTAAAGCCTACTCAGAGGTACTTTACCCTGCTAAAGCTGGCATAACAGCTAGAGTGAACGTCGTACAAAGGCAAGGAAAAAAACTAAACAAATCGGTGAACGGTAGTTGTTTGCGCTCGCATTTCCTGCGAGTTTGTAAAAAACGCTCTTATGATATAAAAAAAGAAACATATAACAGCCCAGATGGAGAGGGTGGCTATGTTATCCTTCTCAGACGGGTGAAATCTTGGGTTTTGGGTTGTAGTTCCAAGGTGGACAAACGTTTTTCCTGTACCAACGTGTGGTGAAGAACGGAAGAAGCCGGTAGTGCAAGCCGATAATTCAAGAATTCAATAAGCAGCGGTGTGAGAGAGCGCCGCATTACACGTAACTAGGAGCGTGGTTACACAATGCAGGAGGCATGGGAAGGCTTCAAGGAAGGCATCTGGACGGGAGAGGTTGACGTCCGAGACTTCATCCAGAAGAACTACACCCCCTATGAGGGCGACGAGTCGTTCCTCGTCGGTCCGACCGAGCGTACCAAGGAGCTGTGGGGCGAGGTTCTCGACCTGCTGCTCAAGGAGCGCGAGCAGGGCGGCGTCCTCGATATGGACACCAAGACTGTCACGGGTATCGTGAGCCACCCCGCTGGCTACATCGATAACGCCCACCGCGAGAAGGAGACCATCGTCGGCCTCCAGACCGACAAGCCGCTCAAGCGCGCGCTGCACGTCAACGGTGGTATCCGCATCGCTTGCCAGGCTGCCAGCCAGCACGGCTACAAGGTCGACGAGAACGTTGTCGAGCGCTACACCTTCGAGCGCAAGACCCACAACGCTGGCGTCTTCGATGTCTACACCCCCGAGATGCGTGCTTGCCGCTCGGCTCACATCATCACCGGTCTGCCCGATGGCTATGGCCGCGGCCGCATCATCGGCGACTACCGTCGTGTCGCCCTGTACGGTGTCGACTACCTGATCAAGGACAAGGAGGCCCAGAAGGCTTCCACCCCGACGGTCATGACCGCCGACAACATCCGCGATCGCGAGGAGCTGCAGGAGCAGATCCGCGCCCTCGGCGAGCTCAAGATGATGGCCGAGACCTATGGTTTCGATATTTCCAACCCTGCTACCAACACACAGGAGGCCATCCAGTGGATGTACTTCGCCTACCTCGCTGCCGTCAAGGAGCAGAACGGCGCCGCTATGTCCATCGGCCGTACCTCCACGTTCATCGACATCTACGCTGAGCGCGACCTTGCCAACGGTACCTTCACCGAGGAGCAGATCCAGGAGTTCGTGGATCACTTCATCATGAAGCTCCGCATGGTCAAGTTTGCCCGTACCCCCGAGTACCAGGCCCTGTTCACCGGCGACCCGCAGTGGGTCACCGAGTCCATCGGCGGCATGGGTGTTGACGGCCGTACGCTCGTTACCAAGATGAGCTACCGCTACCTGCACACGCTCGAGAACATGGGCACCAGCCCCGAGCCCAACATGACCGTTCTGTGGTCGACCCGTCTGCCCGAGAACTTCAAGAAGTTCTGCGCCAAGACTTCTGTCGCCAGCTCCTCGATCCAGTACGAGAACGACGACCTCATGCGCGTCTACCACGGCGACGACTACGGCATTGCCTGCTGCGTGTCCTCCATGCGCATCGGCAAGGAGATGCAGTTCTTCGGCGCCCGCGCCAACCTGGCCAAGTGCCTGCTGTACGCACTCAACGGCGGTGTTGACGAGGTCTCCAAGAAGCAGGTCGGCCCCAAGTATCGCGCCGTCGAGGGCGATACGCTCGATTACGACGACGTTGTGGCCAAGTACAACGACATGATGAAGTGGCTCGCTGGCGTGTACGTCAACTCGCTGAACATCATTCACTACATGCACGACAAGTATTGCTACGAGCGCATCCAGATGGCTCTGCACGACAAGCACGTGCATCGCTGGTTCGCTACGGGCATCGCTGGCCTTTCCGTCGTGGCCGACTCCCTGTCCGCCATCAAGTACGCCAAGGTCCACCCCGTCCGTGATGAGAACGGCATCATTGTCGACTTCGAGACTGAGGGCGAGTTCCCCAAGTACGGCAACGACGACGACCGCGTCGACCAGATCGCTCACGACGTTGTGCACCAGTTCATGGAGTACATCCGCATGAACGACACCTACCGCAACTCCGTGCCCACGACCTCGGTTCTGACCATCACTTCCAACGTCGTGTACGGTAAGAAGACCGGCTCCACGCCCGACGGCCGCAAGGCTGGTCAGCCGTTCGCCCCGGGTGCTAACCCCATGCACAAGCGCGATAGCCACGGCGCCATCGCTTCGCTGTCTTCGGTTTCCAAGCTCCCGTTCCGCGATGCTCAGGACGGCATCTCCAACACCTTCTCCATCATCCCGAGTGCGCTCGGCAAGGAGGACCAGGTGTTCTTTGGCGATATCGACCTTGATCAGCTGGGCGAGTAACTATTGTTAGTGCTATACTAACAATAACGATTACTGATTAGTGCGCCGGTTTCGGCCGGCGCCTATCGATCGAAGGAGACACATTATGAAGGTTTCTGAAGTTTCTGAGACCCAGGCCGATAACCTGGTCCACATGCTCGACGCTTACGCCGAGAAGGGTGGCCATCACCTGAACATCAACGTCTTCAACCGTGAGACGTTGCTCGACGCTCAGGCTCACCCCGAGAAGTACCCGCAGCTGACCATCCGCGTTTCCGGCTATGCCGTGAACTTCCACACGCTCACCAAGGAGCAGCAGGACGAGGTCATTTCGCGTACCTTCCACAACAAGTTCTAAAGGGATTTAACTCCCGCAGGATCGCCGGGGCTGTTTGGGCTACCTCCCAAAACGTCCTCGGACATGCAAAGAGGCTCGCTGCGCACTTCGTGCGGCGAGCCTCTTTGCGTCCTGCGGAATGTTTTGGGAGGTAGCCCAAACAGCCCCAGCGGGGTCCTGTGTAGTCACCCTTTAGGCGGAACTCTCCTAATGGGCTGGACGCATGGGATACTTTTTGGCAACTACCGTTTATCGCGTATAGCTACCGTTTGCGGACATAAGTAACACTCATTTATAAACCGTGTAAAATCTCAGTTAAGCACGGAGTTTTCCAGGGAGACGCTGTCCTTTGTTGTGTGCAAGGGGCGGCGTCTCTTTGGCGCTTGGAGACCGTTCTACAGCAGGACGGCGGACGTGCGTCACATATTGAAAAGCCAACGTCGAGATGGGTCGTGATGATAATGGGCAAGTACGTAATCGTGGTTGAATCTGGTTCGGATGTGACGCCGGAGCTCTGCGAACGCTATGGCATCGTGCGCGTTCCCATGCATGTCACGATTGGCGACGAGACTGTCGAGGATGGCTCCATCGATCCACTCGAGATTTATTCGCGCTGCAACGAGTTTGGTGTGATGCCCAAGACCAGCGGTTGCTCGCCGGCGGATTTTGCGCATGTGTACGACCGCATCCACGCCGAGCGGCCCGATGCGACCATTTTGCATCTTGCGTATTCCGAGGTTACGACCTGCTCGCATCAGTCGTCGAAGATTGCGGCAAAGGGCCGCGATTACGTCTTCTCCATGGATACGCGCTTTGTGTCGGTGGGCCAGTCGCTTGTCGCCGTTGAGACCGCCAAGTATATCGAAGCCCATCCGGATGCCACCGTCGACGAGATTTTCGCCTTTACCAATTCCGTTATGGACCGCGTGCTGTTGGGCTTTGTCCCCACCGATCTCGCCTTCCTTAAGGCCGGCGGTCGTTTGTCCAACGTGGCATTCCTCGGTGCCCATCTGCTCAAGATTAAGCCCTGCATTGAGGTAACGGGCGGCAAGTTCGTGGCGACCAAGAAGCTCCGCGGCTCTATGCTCAAATGCGCCCGTGCCTTTATTGACCACATGGTTGCGAAGGGCGATATTGATTACTCGCACATTGGTTTGGCGTATTCAGTGGGCCTTTCCGAGGAGCTGCGGGACGATATGGAAGTCTATGCGCACGACCTGGGCTTTAAGGACATCACCTGGACTCGGGTCGGCGGCGTCATCTCGAGCCACTGCGGCCCGACCGCCTTTGGCGCGGTGCTTACGCTTAAGGCGTAGGGCCTGGCGTCTATCGATTTCTATTGCTTCGGCGGCGAGCGGGTTGTGACAACCTTCCCGCCGCTTTTGCGTGGAGTCAAATAGGACGATCTAATTGACCGCTAAACCGTTTCGCCATCAGGCGTATGGGCTAGAATGGCTCTGGCATTTTAATTGACAAAAACCAAAGAGAGGCAAGGTTGCGGGAATGGCTGAGATGACGCTTGAGGGTGTGGACGCTCGCCCCGAGGACTCTGCGTTTACCCTGGGCCGCGTACATTCGATTGAAACGATGGGAACGGTCGACGGACCCGGCATCCGCTTTGTGGTGTTTGTTCAGGGCTGCCCCATGCGTTGTGCGTATTGCCACAACCCCGATACCTGGTCGGTTAACGGCGGCACCATGGTGACCGTCGAGCATCTGATGGACGAGTTCCAGAGCAACCATGAGTTCTACCGTAGAGGCGGCATTACCGTTTCGGGCGGCGAACCGCTCCTGCAGCCCGAGTTTTTGGCCGACCTGTTCCGCGTGATGCACAACAACCCCGATGGCCGCGTACACACCTGCCTAGACAGCTGTGGCTATGCATTTGATCCCAAGCATCCGGAGAAGTTCGATGCTGTTCTCAACGAGACCGATATGGTGCTGCTCGACATCAAGCATGCCGATCCGGTTGAGCATAAAAAGCTGACCGGTTGCGATCCTGCGCGCATCCTGGCGTTTGGCGATGAGCTTGCCCGTCGCAAGATTAAGGTTGTTATTCGCCACGTGGTGGTGCCGGGCATTACCGACACGGCGGAGGAATGCGAGAAGCTCGGTCGCCTGATCGCTCCATGGCACAACGTGGTGGGCCTGGAAATGCTGCCGTATCACACGATGGGTGTCGTCAAGTACGAGCAACTGGGGATTCCCTATAAGCTCGAGGGCGTGCCCCAGATGGATACCGCGCGCATGCCCGAGCTGCGCAACGCTGTCATGACGGGTATGAAAAAGCGCCGCGCCGAACTCAAATCCGCCATCGGATAGCAGGGCACTCATTGGGGACAGACTTAAACGAGTGCCCCCGGGCACCTAGTCGATTGCTAAAGAGTCCCGTCAAGTTGCGGTGGAATAGTTCTTGTTTTTCGGCTTATGCCGCCCAAACAGGAACTATTTCACCGCAACTGCGTTTTGGGCAAAGATGCGCAACGGAATCGGTGTTTTTGCATAGAAACGCCTGTTTATTGTTTAGAGACACCTTAAACGCAACTGAATATCTTTGGAAAGAAATGCCTGCTATCGACATCGATGGCCGTACCTATGTCATGAGCGTCATGACATCGATGCCGTGGAGCGACCGCTCGAGCGAGGTTACGGCCGCGATTGCAAAGGCGCTGTTTGATACGCGAGCTGCACTGGCTTAGCGTGTTCGTTTGGCGAGGTCAAACAAAATGCTGGTACCATACCTTGGTTGAGAATTTCGTATAGGTTTGGGGAATGGTATGGCTACCATCGCGATTATCGGTGCGCTCGAAAAAGAGATCATGCAGATTAAGGAAGAGTTGAGCGACGTTTGCGAGGCACGGGAGGCAGGCTTGACCGTTGTGAGCGGTGAGCTCGACGGCCTGACAGTTGTCGCCACAACGGCGGGCATGGGCACGGTGAACGCCGCCGCTGCAACACAGCACCTCATTAGCAAGTATGCTCCGCAAGCTGTTGTGTTTTCGGGTATCGCGGGCGGTTTGAACCCCAAGCTCCATATCGACGACGTGGTCATTGGCAAACGCCTGCGCTATCTGGATACCGATACCGCGCTTATCGCCGAGTCCGCACCGGGGCTCGAGGAGTTTGGCTCGACACCCGCGCTGGTCGATATTGCCGTCGACGTGCTTGCTGAGCGTGGGTTCGTTGATGCTTCAACAAATGCAGTCGCTTCGAACGAGGGCACCAAGCAGTTCCTGGTCGGCACGATTGCCACGGGTAACCGCTTTGTGACGGGCGCCGCCATGCGCAACGACGCTATCGAGGCGACGCATGCCGATTGTGTCGGCATGGAGGGCGCGGCAATTGCCCATGTCGCAACCAAAAATGGTGTCGATTGCCTGGTGTTGCGCGCTATCAGCGATAATTGTGACGAGGCGTACGATGCAATTTGCGACCGAGAGTTCGATCTGTTCGAGTACGCGCGTGTCGCAAGTAACATCACGCTCGATATCGTCCGCCGCATTGCCGCTGCGCAATAGCGCGCTCTTTTGTAAGAACCTACGACCAAGGAGTGTCCATGGCCGATTCCATTAACTACCAGCTTGCCAAGTTCGTCGCCAGCTACGGCAAGGTTTCGCAGATTCCCGAGTCCACCTGCCCCGAAGTGAGCTTTGTCGGCCGCTCCAATGTGGGCAAGTCGTCGATTATGAACAAGCTCTTTGGCCGCAAGAACCTGGTCAAGGTTTCGAGCACACCGGGCAAGACGAGCAACATCAATTTCTTCGAGGCCGACGACGTGCACTTCGTCGACCTGCCGGGCTATGGTTTCGCCCGTCGTTCTAAGGCCGAGCGTGACCGCTGGGCCGAGCTTATCGGCGACTTCTTCGACTCCGAACGCAGCTTTAACTTGGTCGTCTCGCTGGTGGACATTCGTCACGATCCCAGCAAGCTCGACCACGACATGATCGACTACCTACAGGGCAACGAATTCAACTTTATCGTCTGTCTCACCAAGGCCGACAAACTCAGCCGTACCCAGCAGGCCCGCCAGGCAGCAGCCATCAAAAAGCAGCTCAACGTCCCGGCCGAAAACGTGATCATCACAAGCTCCCAAACCGGTGTGGGCATCGACGAACTCAAGCGCCGCATCGCCGAGGCCTGCCTCTAGCAAGTGCCCCTGCCAATAAAAATCAACTATCAGCCCGGCGCCCCTTCAAAGCGTGGGTCCCTGTAGACATCGCTAGCCACGTTGCCATAGGGCCACCCAGGGGCATCCCCTTAAAAACATTCCGCAGCACGAGGCCCGCTTATCCGCAGCTCCGAAGGAGCAGGATAAGCGGGCCTCAAGTGCGAGGACGTTTTTAAGGGGATGCCCCTGGGCGGCCCGGACAGACCGATCGGCGATGTCTACAGGTACTCGATTTGAGCGCCCTCGGTGTCGCACGTCAGAATATGCGTATCACACTTAGGGAACTGCTCGCGCAGCTTGACCTGCAGGAACTTTGCCACGATGGTATCGTCGGTCACAGCCATGAGGGTCGAGCCCGAGCCACTGATCCAGATGGTCTTAGCGCCACCGTTAAGGCAGGTGTCGCGCACGGCGTTGTAATCGGGGATGAGGCGGCGACGATAGGGCTCTTGGATGCGGTCGTCATTGGCGGCGGCAATCAGGTCCAGGTCGCCGGTCTCCAGGCCGCGCGTCATGCCGGCGATGCGGCCCATTTGCCATACGGCGGTGGAGAGTGGAATCTCCTGCGGCACGACCTTGCGCGCCTCGCTCGTATGTACCTCGTAGGGTGGAATCACGGTAATAAAACGTAAGCGATCGCTCACCTCGTAGCGTAGGCACTGGGGGAGGGAATCGGTCGGCGTAAAGGAGCAGACGGCGCCGCCCAGGATAGCGGGGGCGACGTTATCGGGATGCCCCTCGACCTCGGTGGCAATGCGGACGAGCTCGGCACGGTCGACGGTGTGGCCCGTCAGCGCGGCGGCAGCCATAATGCCGGCGACGACGCAGGTGGAGCTGGAACCCAGGCCGCGGGCGACGGGCACGTCGGTCTGGATGTCGATAGCGACGGGGAAGGCCGGCTCGCCCCATGCGGCCAGCGCATCGACAAAGCTCACGTAGACCAGGTTGTTCTCGTTTTGGAATTCCTCGGGGCAGCCCGTGATGGTGAGCTTGTCGGCGCGCTCGAAGGTGAAGTGCGAGTAAAGGCTGACGGCCATGCCGAGGGTGTCGTAGCCAATGCCTAGGTTGGCGCTTGTTGCTGGGACGGTGATCTTGATCATGTGAGTCCTCCTGGCGTGCCTGGCTGTTTAGTTCGCTGCTCGGGCAGTCCTGCGCAAGACGGAAAGCACATTAAGTGCTTTCCTTTGCGTGCGGAACTCGCGACGAACTAAACAGCCAGGCACGCTGTGCGCGTTCGTCATCATCCCGGGGGTTATCTGATAAAAGAAGATGCGCCGGCTTTCGCCGGCGCTTAATAAGGGGTTTAGTTGGTGCTCATTCGTTTTGCTGCAGACTCGACGTAGCTTGCCATCTCATTGACGTCGCAGACGTCTTCGAAGCGGACGGGTTTGGATTCGAGTTCGGCGAGCTGGGTCGGGGCGACCGTGTTGGTGGCCTGCTCGAGTGCACGCATAGCCTCAAAATCATCCTCGGGGACGTCGAGGCCCAGGGCGTCGCAGCAGGCGCGCGGGAACTTGTAGGGGCTGGCGGTCGAAAGCAGCACGCGGGCCTTGGCGCCTTCGGCGGGAGCGACCTGCTCAAAGACGTGATAGCCGCAAGCGGTGTGCGGGTCGATCACGTAGCCATTTGCGTCCCAGCAGCTCTTGATGGCAGCGCGGACCTCGTCCTCGCTGGCCCAACCGCAGCCAAACACGCTCTGAATCTTGGCCAGCAGCTCGGCGGGCACCTCGTAGCGACCCGTCTGCGCCAGCTGCTTCATAAGGCCGGCAACGAGCTCGCAGTCGCCATCGGACAGGAAGTACAGCATGCGCTCCAGGTTGGAGCTGATGAGGATGTCCATCGACGGCGAGATGGTCGTGAAGAACGGGCGGTTACGGTCGTAAACGCCGGTGGTCAGGAAGTCGGCAAGCACGTTGTTCTTGTCGCTCGCCACGACGAGCTTGGCGACGGGCAGACCCATGCGCTTGGCGTAGTAGCCGGCCAGGATATCGCCAAAGTTGCCGGTGGGCACACAGAACTCAACGGCGTCGCCGGCCTCGATAGCGCCGGCGCGCAGCAGCTGCGCATAGGCGGCAAAGTAGTAGACGACCTGCGGTACCAGGCGGCCGACGTTGATGGAGTTGGCGCTCGAAAGCACCGTGCCGGCAGCCTCCAGACGCTCGGCAAGCTCCTTATCGGCAAAGATGCGCTTGACGGCGCTCTGGGCGTCGTCAAAGTTGCCGCGGATGCCGCAGACGGCGACGTTATCGCCCTCCTGCGTGGACATCTGCAGGTTTTGGACGCGGCTGACCTTGCCCTCGGGATAAAAGACGGTGATGCCCGTGCCCGGAGCGTCGGCAAAACCGGCGAGCGCGGCCTTGCCCGTGTCGCCCGACGTGGCGGTGACGATCATGATGCGCTCGGCGCCGCCGTCCTTGGCAGAAGTGCGGGCCATGAGGCGGGGGAGCATCTGCAGGGCGACGTCCTTGAAGGCGCTTGTGGGGCCGCCAAAGAGCTCCATCACATAGGTCTGAGGGGCGTCAGCGCCCGGCGCAGCGTCGAGTTTGACGAGCGGCGTAACCTCTTCACTCGTGAACGTGCCGCGGTATGCCTCGTCGACACACGCCGAAATTTCTTCGGCCGTGTAATCATTCAGTAACATTCCCAACACATCTTGAGCGATTTCAAAGTACGATTTATCTGCAAGCGAGCTGATATCGACCTGCTGGGTGCCGAGCTCGTCCGAGACAAACAAACCCCCGTCGGGAGCGATGCCGGTGCGGATTGCCACCTTACTTGAGCACGATAAAGTGCGTCCTCGTGTACTATGATAAGTTCCCATATAACACTGCTCCTCGGATGCCTTGGACCCAATCGGTGAAACCATGGTATCAGAGCGCGCAAAACAGGTTTGCAGAGGCTTTTAGAAAGGTAACCTCAAGCCCATGATTAAGATTGCCAAGTTTGGCGGCTCGTCGGTCGCCGACGCCGAACACTTCAAGAAGATCAAGGCCATCGTCGATGCCGACCCGGCCCGCCGTTTTGTGGTGGTTTCTGCCTGCGGTCGCCGCTTTAAGGGCGACACCAAGGTGACCGACCTGCTCTACTTGGTTAACGCACACGTTAAGTACCACGTGTCGTGCGAGGAGCTGCTCGAGGACATTGGCCAGCGCTATTTTGATATCGCTGACGAGCTGGGGCTCACCTATCCCATCCGCGAGGAGTTTGCGGCCTTTGCCGAGCGTGCTCGCTCCGGTGGCTACTCTACTGAGGAGCTCGTAAGCCGCGGCGAGTACTTCACCGCTCGCCTGATGGCCGAGTACCTGGGCCTACCGTTCCTGGACGCCGCGACAGTTGTGGCGTTCCATCACGACGGTACGCTCAGCATGAACCGCACCTCCGAGCTGGTGCAGGAGTACGGTCAGCAGGGCGGCTTTGTTATGCCCGGTTTCTACGGTGCGACGCGTGAGGGCCAGATCAAGCTGCTCGATCGTGGCGGCGGCGATATTTCCGGCTCGATTCTGGCCAAGTGTCTGGGCGCCGATCTGTACGAGAACTGGACCGACGTTTCGGGCTTCTATTCTGCCGATCCTCGCATTGTGCCCGAGGCTCAGCCCATCGCCCGCGTTACCTACGAGGAGCTGCGCGAGCTTTCGTACATGGGCGCGAGCGTCCTGCACGAGGAGGCCGTGTTCCCCGTGCGCGAGGCCGGTATTCCGCTAGTCATCAAGAACACCAACGCGCCGCAGGACCCTGGCACCATCATTAGCGAGACGGCCGACGAGGGCGAGGCGGAACCCATCATTACCGGCGTGACCGGCAAGCGCGGCTTTGTCGCCATCAACGTTGCCCGCGACCGCACCAAGCCCCGCGTCGGCTTTATGCGCCGTGCGCTTTCGGTCTTCGAGCGCTATGACGTTTCCGTTGAGCACATGCCCACCGGTGTCGACCGCTTTGGCGCCGTGGTGCAGGAGCAGGACGTTCACGATTCGCTGTACTCGCTCGTGGGCGACATTCAGCAGGAGGTCGAGCCGCTCGAGATCGAGGTTGTCGAGGGTCTGGCACTTATCGCGACCGTCGGCCGTAACCTGCGCGGCCGCGCAGGTATCTCGGGCCACCTGTTTGGCATGCTTGGCCAGGCCGGCGTGAGCGTGCGTATGATTTCGCAGAGCTGCGACGAGATCAACATCATTATCGGTGTCGAGGAGAAGGATTTCGACCTGGCGATTCAGACCATTTACCGTGCCTTCTCCGATGAAAACGGCATCGTGAAGGTCTCCGACCTGGAGGCTTCCGCGCCGGTTGATCCCGCTCTGGCTGCGCTCCACAAGTAGCTGCTATCCCAGTAGATTTTTGGGACTTGCCTCAAAAACTACGGCGGGGCGTTTCGTTTCGGTTTCGTTTCGACGGGGCGGGTTTCGTGCCCGCCCTGTTCTTGTATAAACTGGGCAAGAATATCCGGCCTGCTTGGCGTGCGGGCGATAGCCACAACCTTTAAAGGGGGAAGCATGAAACAGTACACGGTTGCTATTTTGGGCGCGACGGGAGCCGTGGGCACCCAGATGCTCGAGTGCCTCAACGAGCAGGAGTTTCCGGTCGGCAAGCTCAAGCTGCTAGCGAGCGCGCGCTCTGCGGGCAAGACCGTCGAGTTCCGCGGCGAGCAGGTTGTGATTGAGGAGGCTTGCCCCGAGGCCTTTGAGGGCTGCGACATCGTGCTCGGCGCCGCCGGCGACGATATTGCGAAGGAGCTGCTGCCCGAGGCCGTCAAGCGCGGCGCCGTCGTGGTCGACAACAGCCACGCCTTCCGCATGGATCCCGAGGTGCCGCTGGTTGTGCCTGAGATCAATGCCGACGACATCAAGTGGCATCACGGCCTTATCGCCAATCCCAACTGCGCGACCATCATCGGCCTGGTTCCCACGTGGCCGCTGCATCAGCTCGCCGGCGTGAAGCGCATGATCGTCTCGACGTACCAGGCGGCTTCGGGTGCCGGCGCTCCCGGCATGGCCGAGCTCGAGGCTCAGCTGGCCGCCCTGGGCCGTGGCGAGGAGATTCCCGAGCCGCGTGCATTTGCCGCCCAGCTCGCGAGCAATCTGATTCCGCAGATTGGCGGTGTCAAGGAAGAGGGCTTTACCTCCGAGGAGATGAAGTTGCAGAACGAGGGCCGCAAGATCATGCACCTGCCCGAGCTGCGCGTGAACTGTACCTGCGTGCGCGTGCCCGTGCTGCGCTCGCACTCCGAGAGCATTACGCTCGAGTTTGAGCGCGATATTACGGTGGAAGAGGCCCGTGCCGCGCTGGCTTCTGCTCCGGGTGTCAAGCTGGTTGACGATCTGGGCGCCGAGGATGCACACGACCGCTTCCCCATGCCGATGGACACCTCCGACCAGGATTTGATTTGGGTCGGTCGCGTGCGTCGCGACATCTCGAACCCCGAGGCCGCGCGCGGCATCACCTTCTGGTGCTGCGGCGACCAAATCCGTAAGGGCGCGGCAACCAACGCCGTCCAGATTGCTAAGCTGCTCTGCGAGTAGTGCGACCTGTCCGGCGGGGGCCGGGCTTAGTTTTCAGAACGTCCTCGACCATGTGTGGCGCCTTGTCCTGCTCCTTCGGAGCTGCGGACAAGGCGCCACACTGGTCTGCGGAGTGTTCTGAAAACTAAGCCCGGCCCCCCCTGCGGCGACTCGGCTGCGAGCGGCCTGCGATGGGGCCGTTGCTGGTTGGGGCCGCTGGGCTGATGTGGGGGCACGTGGTTGTTGCGGGCCCTAGTCCCGGCGGCGGCCTCGGCGCTTTGCGCCTGCCGCCTTGGGGGGGCTGCGGAGCGCGGCCGGCAGCTGCGGCGCGTTGCGCCTGCTGCCTGCGGGGACTTTGGGGTCGTGCGGCAGCTGCGGCGCTGTCGCGCTTGCTGCCTTGGGTGACTTTGGGGTCGATTGGGGTTGTCTGCACAATTCGCGGTATTATGTTGCGGAGTTTTGAAAGGAGCCGCTGGTGGTCACGACGACATTTGCCTCGCCTTTGGGCGAAATCTTGCTTGCCGCTGATGGCCGCGGTCTGACGGGGCTTTGGTTTGAGGGGCAGGAGCACTTTGGTTCCACGCTTCTCCGTGAAGACTCCGAACATGTTGAAGGCGCCGATGCGGTTTCTGGTACCGGTGGGATATCTTTGGTGAATCCCGCAAATGGTGCGGCCTCCTCGGTGCTCGAGCGTTCTTGGGCTTGGTTGAATGCTTATTTTGCGGGGCAGGAGCCTCGGTATACGCCGCCGTTGCATTTGATTGGCACGGCGTTTCAGCGTGAAGTCTGGTACGAGCTGCTTTCTATCCCGCGTGGCGAGGTCGCTACGTATGGCGAGATCGCCCAGCGTGTTGCCGCCCGCCATCGGGTGCCGGGGAACGAGGCACCCGTTGTATCTCCTCGTGCGGTGGGGGCTGCGGTCGCGCGTAATCCCATTTCGATTATCGTGCCGTGCCATCGCGTAGTTGCCGCCGATGGTTCGCTCAACGGATATGCCGGCGGGCTTGACCGCAAGGAGTGGCTGCTTCGGCTTGAGGGCGCGTACGAGGAGTAACGCTCGAGCACTTTGCATAACTAGGACGCCGTGAAAGGACGAGTCACTGTCCCTTCGCGCCCGGCATGCGTCAAAGCGCTCGACACGTGCGCCTTAAGTTTGGCTAAGCCACATCCTGCGTATTTAAAAACGCGCAGGTTGAGCAGCTAAGGCTGCGCTAAGGCGGTTGACGGTACGCTATCATCGGCAGTATCGAAACCTGTAGAGCCATGCGCCAAAGGAGCAACTATGAAGCTGATGCTTGCCGAGGACGAACCTGGTCTCTCCCGCGCCCTCACCGCGATTCTTCAACATAGCGACTACGAGGTCGACACCGCCCTCGACGGCTTGACGGCGCTCGAGAATCTACTCACCAACGATTACGACGCCGCAATCCTGGACATCATGATGCCCGGCATGGACGGCATCGAGGTGCTCAAGCGTACACGCGCCGCCGGAAAGCGACTGCCCATCATCATGCTCACGGCAAAAAGCGAGGTGTCCGATAAGGTCGAGGGCCTGGATGCCGGTGCCAACGATTACCTGACCAAGCCGTTTGCCGCCAAGGAGCTGCTTGCGCGCATTCGTGCCATGACGCGTGCCGCGACGGCAATTGACGCCACTACGCTCAGCGTGGGCAATGTGCGCCTCGACACGGCGGCTTGCACGCTTGTGGGACCCTTGGGCGAGGAGCACCTGGCCAATCGCGAGTTTCAGCTTATGGAACTCTTTATGCGCAACGCCGGCACGCGCATGCCCACTGAACGTCTGATGCTCGAGGTTTGGGGTGAGGACGCGCCCGAAGGCGCCAACGTGGTGTGGGTCTATATCTCGTACCTGCGCAAAAAGCTGACGGCGCTTGGTGCCAACGTTGCCATTCGCGCGTCGCGCAACCAGGGCTATTCGCTCGAGGTTGTCGAGGAAGGCGAATAAGCGTGAGCGCGAGCGCGTGGTGCAAGCGCATGACGGAGTGGTTTCACGCCGCCTCGAGTAGTAAGGGGCGGGCTAATTCTGTTGACGCATTGGGCCGCCGTCTGCGTCGCAAGTTTATCCTCGTTGCCATGGGCGCCGTGACCGTGGTGCTCACGCTCATCATCGCCGGCATCAACATCGTCAATTATTCGCATATCTGCAAGATGGCCGACGCTCGCCTGGACTATATTCTGGCGGGCAAGGACGGTATCGATTGGGGGGACGAGCCTAAAGCCGAGCCCGCTAATGGCAAGGATGCCGGCGATAGCCAAGCGGGCGTTCGCATCAGACACTTCGAAGGCATGACGGCGGAGTCTCCCTTCGACACGCGCTACTTTACGGTGACGATTGACGCCGGACAGGTTGCCGATGTCAATACGGCCCGCATTGCCGCGGTGGGTGCCAAGCGCGCCGCCAGTATTGCCGCCAAGTTGCATTCCAAGGGTTGGGTCTCGGGTTTTTCTGGCAATTATCGCTATACGACCGACGTTCAAGACGGCGAGACCACCTATGTGTTCGTGGACTGTTCGCGCGAGCTTGCAAGCTTCCATTCGTTTTTGAGCGCGAGCGTGGCAATCAGCTGCATTGGCTGGCTGGCGGTGCTGGCAATTGTGGCGGGCGCCTCGGGCGCGGTAATTCGACCGATGGTCGAGAGCTACAGCAAGCAAAAGCGGTTCATTACCGATGCAAGCCATGAGATCAAGACGCCGCTGGCTGTGATTGATGCCGCGAACGAGGTACAAGAGATTGAGAGCGGCGAGAGCGAGTGGACGCAGAGCATCCACGAGCAGGTCGCGCGGCTGACGGCGCTGACGGAGCGTCTGGTATTTTTGGCTCGCATGGACGAGGGCTCGGCGGGCTTTACCATGGCGTCGATCGATCTTGCTGAGGCAGTTGACAAGGCAGCCGCGCCGTTTAAGTCGGTGGCGGTTTCGCGTGGCAAGCATCTGTCGATATCGATTGCGGACGGCGTGCGGGTCCATGCCGATGCCGCGGCGGTGACGCAGGTGGTTGAGTTGCTGTTGGACAACGCCGCACGCTATGCGAGCGAGGGCAGCGTGATCGAGCTGAGCCTGCGCGCCGTCTCGCACGGCAAGGGTAAGGGCGCCGCCGAGCTTATCGTATCGAACGCCGTGGACGAGCTGCCCGAAGGCGACTTGGACCGATTGTTCGACCGTTTCTATCGTGCGGACGTGTCGCGCAGCTCCAAGACAGGCGGCTCGGGCGTGGGACTGTCCGTCGTGCGCGCCATCGCCGAAGCACATGGCGGGAGCGCTTCTGTCTGCGGCAGCGGCAACCAAATCACCTTCACCGTCCGCCTCTAAAACCTGCCAAAAAGGGACAGGTTTATTTTGGCAGGTTTTATCTGGGGAAACGTCGATGGAGGAGGCTGTGGGCGGAAACCGTGTCCCGGTTTGACGCCTCGGAATGGGATGAGCTTTCCCCTTGGAGGGCCTAGCGGAAACCGTGTCCCGGAATACAGCCTCAGAGTGGCATGCCGTTTCCGGTTGAGACCACCTGCTTGGACATCTTTCTACGCTCGCTTTTGCAGAGCGTAGATCGATTTGTCCATGTTGAACAGATAAGCCACAACGCAGACGATGAAGAACATCGGCAGATTACCGAAACCGAAGACCTCGCAGCCAATGAGGATCGGCGCGAGTAGCGTGTTGGTGGCGCTGCCAAAGACGGCGGCGTATCCCAGCGCGGCGCAGAGCTCGACGGGCATGCCGAGAATCCCGGCGAGCACGACACCCAGGCTGGCGCCGATGGAGAACAGCGGCGTTACCTCGCCACCCTGATATCCTGCGGCAAGCGTGGCAATGGTGAGTGTGAATTTGAGCGCCCAGTCCCAAGGCATGATGGCGACCTTGCCGTCACCGTTGAGTGCCGCCGATATCAGGTTGGTGCCAAGTCCGCAGTATCGCCCTTGCCACAGCGCGAACAAAATCGCCGACAGCACAAGGCCCATAACGGCAATGCGCGTATAAGGGTTGGGGAACAGCCGCGCCGCAAGGGTCTTGGCGTGGGCAAGGCACCAGGCAAAAGCGCCACCTACCATACCAAACGCGATACCCAACAACGCCAGCCGTCCAAGACCGGGGAGGTCGAGCGCATACGAGGCGGTAATGGCGACCTCGAACTTCTCGAGTCCCAGAGCGCCGGAGGTCATGCTTGCGGCAAGTGAAGCCGTAAGCGCGGGAAACAGCGCGCGGTATTCCATGCGTCCGGCGACCAGCACCTCGACAGCAAAGACCGTAGCGGCGAGCGGCGTTCGAAAGAGTCCGGCAAAGCCAGCGGCCATGCCGATAAGCAAAAACGTGTTGCCGGGGTCTCGGAAAGGTAGACGCTGGCCAATCCAATGCGAGACGGTTGCACCGATCTGCACGGCCACGCCCTCGCGTCCCGCACTGCCGCCAAAGAGATGCGTGGCCCACGTGCTCAGCATAATGAGCGGCACCAAACGTGGGGAGATGGCGTCCTCGCGTCCGTGGCCTACGTCGAACACCAGACTCATGCCGCGGTCGGTGCCCTTGCCCCAGGTGCGGTAGGCAAACACGATGGCAAGGCCCGCAAGAGCGAGAAAGGGGAGCAGCAACGCGACGTGCACGTCCCGGAAGGCGCCGATTGCCAGGAGCACACGACCAAAAAGGGCACAGATGGCGCCAACGATAACGCCGATAGGAATTCCGACGGCGCCCATGAGCACGAGACCGCTATAGGTGTTGACCAGGCGTTTGATTCTGCTCAAAGCGCTACTTTCTGACATTTTGCTTTCTGACACTTGCTCTCTTGATAGAAAAAGAGCTGGAGTTGCGCATCGTTGAGAGGCTTTCCAGCTTTAGCAAAACAAACTTATAAGATGCGACGGGCCGCGTCAAGATAATTACCGGACGGCCTAGGAGGCGGCTGGTTGGCTGGCTTAAAACCTAGCGCGTGAAATGACGCCCCACGCTATTCAGCGCGCTTGATAGGATGACGAACCACGGTCTTAAGTTTCTCCGGTGCGCATTTGCGTGGATCGGAGAGATAGATTTCGTGATGTAAACGGGTGTCTGAGAAGTCGGGAACATAGCCCAGCTCGGTCGTGTATTCATGCATAGCGTCTACGGTCGCCGGTTCGTTGTCGTAGGGTCCGGTGTGCATGCATTGAACGCAGAGACCCTCGTCAACTTTAAGCAGTTCGACGGCGGAAAAGTCCAGTTTCTTTTTGGTCGTGGCTTCCGCGACTGCCCAGTCAAAGTCATCTCGGGTGACGAAATCAGGCAGGCGGATGCACGAGATAAAGTTGAAATTGTCCTTGTGGGCATAATCGATGTCGCCGCTCGGGGACTTTTGCCACCAGAAACCCTCGAGCGGCGGTACCACAAAGTCGAAATAGCCCTCGATACTCCTTGAGCCTTTCTTTGACATCTTGACGATATAGGCGATGCCGTAAAGTAGCGGCAGGGCGTTTTGATACTCGCCACCTTCGGTATTTGGGTCGCCCTTTCCGCGAACGGCAACGTAGCTCATAGGCGGGACAGTTACGATACTCGGCTTGCTTGCAGGTTTGTAGAGCTCCTTGCATTCCTTCTTAAAGTCGAACGCCATGTTGGCCGCCTTTCTGCATATTGGCCTGCTTAGATAGTTGAATCATATCATAGAAACGAACAGCTGTTCGAATGATTTGGCTGACAGATTGAGATGCGTGCGTTGTGCTTGGCGGTCGGCCTGACCCCGTCGATGATTTCTCGGCCTCCCCGGCGCCCTATCTATAGCTGCCGTTCCCCCATATAAAACCTGCCAAAATAAACCTGTCCCTTTTTGGTAGGTGGGAAATGGGTAATACTAAAGAGTTATCCGACCAGATGGGAATTAATCGATGGCCTATATCGAATTCAAAGACGTCATCAAGGCATACGGCGAAGGCGACGCCCGCATCCACGCGCTCGACGGCGCGAGCTTTACGGTCGAGCGCGGCGAGCTCGCCATCATTCTGGGTGCTTCGGGCGCCGGCAAGACCACGGCCCTCAACATTCTGGGCGGCATGGACACGGCGACCTCCGGCACTGTGACGGTGGACGGGCGCGACGTGAGCTCCGCCAATGAGGCGCAGCTCGTGGAGTACCGCCGCGCCGACGTCGGCTTTGTCTTCCAGTTCTACAATCTGGTTCCCAACCTGACGGCACTCGAAAACGTTGAGCTCGCGGCACAGATCTGCCCTGATTCGCTCGATGCTGAGCAAACGCTTCGTCAGGTTGGCCTGGGCGAGCGCCTGGGCAACTTTCCGGCGCAGCTTTCGGGCGGCGAGCAGCAGCGCGTATCCATCGCCCGCGCGCTGGCCAAGAACCCCAAGCTGCTTTTGTGCGATGAGCCTACGGGTGCACTCGACTACAAAACCGGCAAGCAGATCTTGCAGCTGCTACAGGACACTTGCCGCAAGCAGGGCATTACGGTCATTATCATCACCCACAACTCTGCGCTGGCGCCCATGGCCGATCGCCTGATTCGCTTTAAGAGCGGTCGCGTAGAGAGCGAGACAGTCCAGCAAAATCCCGTGCCGATCGAGACGATCGAGTGGTAGCGCCCATGGACCAAGACCGCCAAAACAGCCAACGCCGCGATGCACAGAACACGGAGCGCGAGCAGGATTTTACGACCTACCGCACCGCCCAAAGCTCAAACGATATGGTGCCGACGGTTTTTCGCCGTGGCATCTACCGCACAATCCGAGGCAGTCTTAAGCGCTTCTTATCCATCGTGGTCATCACCGCGCTCGGTGTGAGCGTGATGTGCGGCCTTAAGGCGGGCTGCGAGGACTTGTGCGATTCGGTTGACGCTTACTTTGACCAGCAGAATGTTTATGACATCAACGTGCAGTCGACCTATGGTCTGACCGATGACGATCTTGCTGCGATCCAAGAGGTCGATGGCGTCGAGACGGCCGAGGGCATCTATACCGAGACCGCCTATACCGCCGTGGGTACGACGCGCGAGCGTGTCGTCGTACAGAGCCTCTCCAAAGAGAATATTGACCAACCGGTGCTAGTACGCGGCGAGCTGCCCGAGACTTTGGGCGAAGTGGCAGTGACCTCACGTTTTTTGAAGGCTTCGGGCAAGAAAATCGGCGATACGGTGAGCTTTGCCGCCAACGATGCGAGCTCGTCGAACCAAAGTGCCAAGGATCAATTTGCCGCGGGCGACTACACCATTACGGCTGAGGTCCTCGATCCCACTGATGTGAGCTCCGACTCGACAGTCAACGCCTTTCGCGCTGCTTCGACTGCGGACTACAAGTTCTACGTGAGCGAGGATGCCGCGACATCTTCTTCCTACTCCGCTGTCCACGTGGTCGTCGAGGGAGCCAAGAGCCTCAACTCCTATTCGGATGCCTACTCGGCAAAGATCAATGAGGTCAAGGGCAATATCGAGAAGATCCGCGAGGAGCGTGAGAAGGCGCGCGCTCAGGAGCTGACGGTCGACACACCGGCGAGCTTGGACGCGGCTGAGCGTCAGGCGAATATGGTCTTTGGGATCGAGCAGGACAACATCAATCGCATGGCCGAGGGCAGCGACGAGCGTGCGCAGGCGCAAGCCGACCTGGACCAGCGCCGCGCCGCCGCCGACCAGCAGTTTGCCGATGCCCGCGCCGAGCTCTCTGACCTGGGCGAATGCACCTGGTACATCCAGGACCGCGGCAATATCGCAAGTTACTCGAGCGTCGAGAGCGATAGTTCTTCGATCGAGGCCATCGCCACGGTGTTCCCGTTCATCTTCTTTATCGTCGCCGTGCTTATCAGCCTCACCACCGCCACCCGCATGGTCGAGGAGGAGCGCACGCTTATTGGCCTGTACAAGGCGCTCGGCTATTCACGCGGGCGTATCCTGTCCAAATATGTGGACTACTCGCTGTGGGCGTGTCTGATCGGTGGCGTGCTCGGCAATATCATCGGATTTGTGGGTCTGCCGCTGTTCTTGTTTACGGTGTTCGACGACATGTACTCGCTGCCCCAGATGTTGCTTTCGTACGACATCGTGTCCTCAATCGTCTCGGTGGCGCTGTTTGCCGTGGGCGTGGTGGGAGCCACGATTATCGCCTGCCGCCACGAGATGGCCGAGACCCCTGCCTCGCTCATGCGCCCCAAGGCTCCGCGCGCCGGCTCGCGCATTCTGCTCGAGCGCATCGGCTTTATCTGGCACCGCATGGGCTTTTTGAACAAGGTCGCTGCACGCAACCTGTTCCGCTACAAAAAGCGCGCCTTTATGACCATCTTTGGCATTGCGGGCTGCACGGCGCTTGTGATTTGCGGCATGGGCATCCGTGATACGTCGGTCGCGCTGTCGCCCAAGCAGTACGGCCACATCACACGCTACGATTTGCTGGCGGTCGCCAACCCCGATGATTTTTCGCAGACGTGCGCGGCGTTGGATGAGCGCAGTGCAGCCAAGGATTCCAACGTGACCGTGACTTCGACGCTGCCGATTATGACAGACAACGTCACCTTTACATTTGGCGGTAAGAGCGAGACCGTGCAGCTCATCGTGATTCCCGACGACCGCACGGGTGACTTGGGCGATTACGTGCGCCTGGAGGATGAGTCCAAAGAACCGCTCGCCCTGCGTGACGGGGATGTGTATTTGAGCAAGAGCTCTCAGCTGGTGCTGGGGATCAAGCCGGGCGACACGGCTCACGTCCAGGATTCGTCGCTCAATGTTGCCAAGGTCAAAGTCAGCGACATCTCGCTCAACTATCTAGGCAACACGCTTTACATGACGCAGGGCACCTATGAGCGCGCGTTCGGTCGAAGTGCGCGCCTTAACGGCGTCTTTGTGCTGCTTAAGGGTTCGTCGGCTGACCAGATTGCGTTTAGCAAGAAGCTTAAGAGTGACGGTTGGCTCACAATTTCGAGTACGTCCGAGCATTGGGAGAATTATGAGGCCAACTTCACCATCATCAACTCGGTCGTGGTGCTTGTGACCTTTATGGCGGCGTGCCTGTCGTTTGTGGTGGTGTTTACGCTGTCTAATACGAATATTTCGGAGCGCGAACGCGAGCTGGCGACCATCAAGGTGCTGGGCTTCCGCCGTGGCGAGGTGCATCACTACGTCAACAAGGAGACGTTGATTCTTACGGCGATCGGAGCCGCGCTGGGCGTACCGCTGGGCGGTGCGCTGGCCGAGAGCTTTACGTACATCTTGCAGATGCCGTCATTGTACTTTGACGTTGAGGTCGAGCCGCTGAGCTACGTGCTGTCCGTTCTGCTGGCCTTTGCCTTTACGTTTATCGTCAACCTCGCTACCAATCGCACCCTCAATAAGATCGACATGGTCGGCGCCCTCAAGAGCGCCGAGTAGTCTGACTTGGGATTCAGGTTCTAGCAAGCCGCCAGCGTGTTCACACCGGCGTTTTTGTATAAACCGCCCCGCCGAATGCATACTTTGGCGGGGCGGTCGCCTTTTGCCCTCGGGTACCCCAGTCGGCGCCGTGCAAATTCCGGAATATTCAGCATCCCGGAGTCCACGGGAGCGGGTACGGGCGCGCAAAACCGCGCCGAAGACTCCGATCTTGGGCCCCAGCGCCTCGAGGACCGCTCGTTTTCTACAGAATGCGGCCCGCGCGCAGACGTGGTGTAAGAGTGTCCTGAGGTCCGTCGCTGCAAGTCCCGATGTTACTCCTTCTTGAGACCGCGCTTCTCGACTATCTCGTCCACTATCTCCCTGGCGCGCCGCCCGAGCGCGCGGCGCCTCCCCTCTGCCGGCGCCGGCCTGTCCGCGGGCTCGGCGAAGCCCTCGGCGGCCGAGGCCTCGGAGAACACGCGCTGCTGGGACCACTGCCCCTCGGTCTCCATGAGGCTCGCGCACGTCAGGCGCAGCATCGACTCCCTCGAGGGGAAGGACTGCACGACCCTGTAGCGGCGCTTGATCTCGCGGTTGGCGCGCTCCTGGACGTTGTTGGTGCGGAGCTTGGCCCAGTGCGCCCTGGGGAAGGCCGTGAACGCCAGCGCGGAGTCCTCGGCCTGCTCGAAGACCTCGCCGGCCCTGGCGGACACCGACGCCACCCAGGGCGCCGCCTCGGCCCACACGCAGCGCGCGAGGTCGGGGTCGTCCTGGTAGACCGCGGCGTGCACGAGGTCCCTGACGGCCGCCTTGGAGTCCTCGGGCCTGCCCGAGCAGGCGCTCTGGAGGTTGCGCTGCAGGTGCGTCACGCAGCGCTGCCAGGCGCAGCCCTGGAACAGGCGCGAGACGGCGGCCACGAGCCCGGCGTGGCTGTCGGAGACCACGAGGCGGACGCCGGCCAGCCCGCGCTCGCGCAGCCCGCCGAGGAATGCCGCCCAGGAGTCCTCGCTCTCGGTGTCGACCACGTCGCAGCCCAGGAAGTGCTTGCGCCCGTCGGCGCCCAGCCCGATCGCGGTCACGACGGCCTGCGAGACGACCGACGAGCCGACCCTGCAGCTCATGTAGGTGGCGTCGAGCCACAGGTAGCAGCACGGCGTGCCCGACAGGTCCCGGCGGCGGAACTCCGCCACCTCGGCGTCGAGGTCGGAGCAGAGTCTCGAGACCTCCGAGCTCGACAGCGAGGATATGCCCAGCCTGGACGCCACGCGCTCGACCTTGCGGGTGGACACGCCGCACACGTACATCTCCTGCACGATGGCGGCCACCGAGGTGTCGACGCGCGACCAGCGCGCGAGCATGCCCTCGGGGTAGTAGGTGCCGTGCCTGAGCTTGGGTATCTCGAGCTCCACGTCGCCCACGGCGGTCTTAAGCGACCTGGGGCGGTAGCCGTTGCGGCTGTTCTCCCTGCCGTCGGCGCGCTCGTTGCGGCGCGCGCCGCACATCTGCTGGGCCTCGGAGTCCATCAGCGCGTTCATCACGCCGCCCAGCACCCTGCACGCGAACTCGCGCGCATCTCCGCACTCCTGCCAGAGCCTCGCCGCCTCGAGGGCCTCGTCGCGGCCGAGGCGCAGTACACTCTCTTCTTGGGGCATCGCCTTTCCTTCCATTCGTCACCTTCATTACTCCAACGACGAATTCTAGGCGGTGTCCCCTCCCTTTCAAGAAAGGGAAGAGGCGGGGCATGCCCCGCCTCTTACACCACATCTCTGCGCGCTACCGAATGCGGTCGCGGCGCCCGCCTTTCGCCCAAAATCCAGTATGCAAGCGCCCCCGAATGCTGAATATTCCCAAAAATGCACGCCGCACCCCACCCCAGGCACCCGCAGCGAGAAACGACTGGCTCCGGCCGGAGCCGCTTCCATCGAAGGTCCCAGGGCTTACCCCTCAAATCGTCCTCGGACATGTCAGGGCCCCGCTGCGCGCTTCGCGCGGCGGGGCCCTTCCGTCCTGCGGAAAGATTTGGGAGGTAAGCCCTGGGGCCTCCTGCGGTAACTGGGGAGGCCGAGGCTATCCGTCTTCTTGTTATGGACGCGTTACCTGATAGTAAGTTACGGTGGAATAGTTCCTATTCTGTGGCCCTGCCGTGCCAAGCAGGAACTATTTCACCGCAACTTATCGAGGGGGCTCTTTGTCGTTACGTGCACTGACATTTGTCATGAAATTGCTGGTCGTGAGGGCTGCTACCGGTAGTTGCGGTAGGGTTGGGGCAGATTCAAGCTAGAAATGGTGGTCGCTACCGGCTGTTCTCGACATACTCGGGTCATTCTTCAACGGTCACCACACGAAAGGAACCACCATGGATCTTGCGATGGCACAGCGCCTCGTCGATCGCCGCAAAGCTGCTGGGCTTTCTCAGGAGGCAATTGCCGCCCGGCTGGGCGTAAGCCGCCAGGCTGTCAGTAAATGGGAGTGCAGCGAATCTTCGCCCGATACCGACAACCTTATTGCACTCGCCGCGCTGTATGGCGTGTCGCTGGATGAGCTGCTATATGGGGAGGCGGCTCACGATGCCGACGACTCGGTGGACAGCCGCCCCGACGCGGATAATTCGGACGAGGCCGTAGAAACCGAGGCTTCTGCTGATTACGCTGATTGCGGCGATAAGCCATTTGTCGATATTTCTCTCGCGCGCGGCATCCACGTTATTGATCCCGATAAGGGTGAAGAGGTCCATGTTGGCTGGAATGGTATCCATGTGGCTAACGAGCGCAAGGGCGAAGAGGTCCATGTTGGGCCGGGTGGCATACATGTCGATACGCTTGAGGACGATGGGCACAGCGTGCATACCAATGCCGACGGCACCGTCACCATCGACGGCGAGACGTTTGCGAGCTGGAAGGAGGCGCACGACAAACTCGACCATCATGGCAAGCATTTCCACACCAAGTTCGGTCGCGCGTGGAACAAGTTCCCCTTTCCTGCACTTGTCGCCCTTGCATATCTGGCGCTCGGCATTATCTACGGCACGTGGGCTATGGGGCTCTTCCTCGTCTTTTTGATTCCCGTCTACTACGCGCTTGGTGACTTTATCGACCGACGTCATCTATCCAAGCTTATCGACGCCATCTACCCGGCAGCCGCCATTGCTTGGTTCCTCTATATGTGGCTCTGCTTGGGACAGCCTCATCCTGCATGGGTCATTCTCATCACCATCCCAGTTGTAAAAGCACTCATGCGCTGGTGCCGAAAGCAATGGAAACACCGCAAGCAAGCTTAAGCCGTTCTGGCCGTCAGCATCACCCAGCCAACGCCGCTCACCCCTTCAAAGTTGCGGTGAAATACGGACCGTTTGAGAACCTCGGAGCGTCCAGCAGCCCCATTTCACCGCAGCTTACGAATGGACCGGGCAATTCCGGCACAGGAATTGGCAATTTACTCACCGCGCGCACGAAAAGGGCCCATCTACTACGATGAACTCGACGGGGTCGACCATACCCGCTTATTTTGAAAATCAGCAAGCCTTCTACCTGCTGTTTTAATTTTACGATCTTCGCCACGGTCGAGTGTGTGGCAGTAAACGTAGTAGATAGACCCATTTTGTGGCACACGGCTCATCCAAGCTCAAGCTCGAATACCGAGGACCCCCTCATTCACGGCTGCGAGCGAAAAACCGAATAGAATAAATATCAAATTGCTAAGCCTGTTTGGCGAACGGAGGAAATATGGGCGAGGTAGCCGAAAAAGACTGGAGGCTGTTCAAGGAGCTGCTCCCAAAATGGCAAGAAAGCTATATGGAAATGCTCATCGGCCAGTACATCGAGATGCTAAACGGCGACAGCGAAGCGTCCAGTAGATTTTGGGCGTTAGAGGAGCGCATCAATAGGGACAAGCTGTCCTCAGGAGTGCTGGTAAACGATATTCGCCGCAGCACCATGCGTTATGAGATAGCCAACTTGCTTTCCGATAACGTGATTACGCTCGATGACCTTGAGGGTTTTACCGAAGATATTAAGAGCTACGCGCGGCGTTGCATCTGCCGGTAAGAACGCTGAGCGACATGCGCAACCACAACCGCCTATTTGCATAAATCGCCCCGCCGATTGCATATTTCGGCGGGTCGGTTGCTTTTTGCCCACAGGTACCCCAGGGGGCGGCGTGCAAATTCCGGAGTTTTCAGCGTCCCGGAGTCCGCGGGTGCGGGAGCGGGCGCATAATACAGCGCTTAAAGTCCTGATTCTGAACCCCAACGCCTCAAGAGCCGCTCGTTTTTCTACAGGATGCGGCCCATTGCGCCTGCCTTTCGCCCAAAATCCAGTATGCAAGCGCCCCCGAATGCTGAATATTCCCAAAAATGCACGCCGCACTCTACCCCAGGCACCCGCAGCAAGAAGACGAATAGCCTCGGCCTCCCCAGTTACCGCAGGAGACCCCAGGGCCTACCTCCCAAATCTTTCCGCAGGACGGAAGGACCCCGCCGCGCGAAGCGCACGGCGGGGTCCTGACATGTCCGAGGACGATTTGGGAGGTAGGCCCTGGGGCCTCCGATGAGAGCAGTTCCAGCCGAGGCTATTCGTCGCCGAAGCTGATGCCCAACGCCTTGGCCTCGCGTACCAGGTCGCTCTGGGGATCGACATACTTGAGCTTGCCGGCGACATCCTCGAGCGGCATGTGGCACATCTTGCCGTCGCGCAGGGCAATCATGTAGCCAAACTCGCCGCGCAGGCAGCCGAGCGCTGCCTCGACGCCGCACTGGGTCGCAAAGATGCGGTCCTGGGCATCGGGCTGACCGCCGCGTTGCGTGTGGCCGGGGATGGCGACGCGGGTCTCGCGACCGGTCTTGGCCTCGATCTCCTTGGCAATGTCGTAGACAATCGAGGGGCTCGTACGTTCGGCGAGCTTCTTCTTGTACTCCTTCTTGGACAGTGCCGCATCCTCCTTGGAGATGGCGCCCTCGGCGACGGCCACGATGGTAAAGCGGCTGCCGGTTTCCATGCGATGCTCGATGGTCTTGATGACGTTATCCATGTCGTAGGGGATCTCGGGAATCAAGATGACATCCGCGCCGCCCGCGACGCCGGCGTACAGCGGAATCCAGCCAACCTTGTGGCCCATGATCTCGATGACGAACACGCGCCCATGGCTCGAAGCGGTGGTGTGGATGTCGTCGATGCACTTGGTGGCGACGTCGATAGCGCTCGTAAAGCCAAACGTCATCTCGGTGCCCCAGGTGTCGTTATCGATGGTCTTGGGCAGGGCGATAACGTTGAGACCCTCTTCGCGCAGGCGGTTGGCGGTCTTGGTGGAGCCGTTGCCGCCCAGCATAAACAGGCAGTCGAGCTGCAGCTTGTGATAGGTGTGGACCATCGCGGGTACCTTCTCGACGCCGTCGGCCTCGGGAATGTCCAGACGCTTGAACGGTGTGCGGCTCGTGCCCAGGATGGTGCCGCCGCGGGTGAGGATGCCGCTAAAATCGGCGGGCGACATGACGCGGAACCTGCTGTAGATAAGGCCCTGGTAGCCGTCCTCAAAACCATAGATCTCGATAGGCTCTTCGCTATTGGTCATGAGCGTTTTGACGATGCCGCGCATGGTGGCGTTGAGCGCTTGGCAGTCGCCGCCACTGGTAAGAAGACCGATCCTAAGCATGATGAATCCTTCCGGGCAAGTTATAACATGCGCATAAGTTTACCCCCGCACACTGTTGATACGGGGGTAAAACGTGTTAGCTCAAGCGTATAGAAATGTAAGCAACGTCAGGCGAGCGTAAGGTCGATGGGCCTGGCTCCTTACAGCGCGAAGGCGTCGACGTCGCCCCAGTGGCGGCGCAGCGTGATGGCGGCAGCGGGCTCGGTGTTGTCGAAGACGACCGACCACTGCGTGTTGCTGGTGATGTCTTCCGGATTGGGCTCTTGCGCTGCAGCGCGTAGGGCCTTCCAAGCGACTGCCTCATCTTGGGCGCCGGTATGGGCGTCGAGGACATCGGCGATGGCGACGGTGCGCTCTTTACCATGGCCCAGCTCGCCGTTCTTTTGGTTGGGGAGCACCTCGTCACCATAGCAGGCGTAGAAGTTCGTGACCTGGCGTACGGGCGTCGTCTTGCATGCACGGTCGGGATCGCGCGGATCCCACTCCACCACCCGCGCGTCACCGGCGGCGTCGTTGATAAAGAAGTGGTAGTCGCGTCCGGCCATGGCGTGCATGTCGTAGGCAGAAAGCAGGTCGACGGCCTCCTGCGTGGTGGCCGCGCGGTCGAGCACCAGACGGATGGCGAGCGAAGTGTTGATGACGGGGCGCTGTGTGTCCTGGTCACAGGGCTTGGAATCCAGGGTGAGCACGGCAATGGACACGCCGCATTCGTTGACACCGTCGAGCTGGGCAAACGGGCCCATCAACGCCGCGGCGCGTCCGGCGACGGAGTCAAGTGGAGTGTTGGCGCCCAGGTTATTGAGGGCCGCAAAGCCGATGGAGGCATAGCCGTCGCGCGGGTGATTGCGCACCAGCAGCGCCGAGGTGTCGTCCTTAAAGTCGTAATTGCGACCGGTGCGCACGCGGCCTTCGGCATCTACGGCGACAAAAGCGCTGCAGGCAAACTGGGGCGCCTGGACATGTGCCGGCACGCCGGGGAGCACCTGCGCCACCACGGCATCGATGTAGGCCTGGTCGTCGCGCACGCCAGCGGCGATGATGCGGTCAAGGTCGTAGTCGTAGGCGATGTCGATTGCGTACAGGTCATAGCCATCCGCATAGTCGGTCAAGCGTTTGAGCGACGCGACAGACTTGATTTGCTTGTGATAAACGATACCGGTGGCAGCGGCAAGGCCGACGGCGATTCCCGCGACACCGCAGGCGATAGCAACGTTACGTGGCTTCATGACGGCTCCTCTCGTCCTGTTAGCGTAATTGTCGCAAAAGGCGCGCGGGCATGATGGCTCAACTTGGTGAGCGGCGCGGAATTAAGCACGGAATGAAGAGTGCGGCGCTGGCGTGGCGGGGTATGCTGGAGGGGACCATCAACCCAGTGAAAGGGGAGAGTATGACGGATCAGGAAACGCCCGAGCGCGTGCACGTGACGGCCGACGATATCGAGGCTGCCAACGACCTTATCGACTTTATCGAGGCATGCCCCAGCATGTTCCATACGGCGGCGACTATTATGGCCGAGCTCGACGAGGCGGGCTTTACCTACCTGCCCGAGAATGCGGCGTGGGACATCGAACCGGGCGGTCGCTATTACACGCAGCGTAACACCTCGAGCGTTGTTGCCTTTAAGGTGGGCGAGGACCTGGCCGCGACGTGGGGCGAGGACGGCGTTGCCGGCGACTATCATTTTCAGCTCACGGCGTCGCACAGCGATTCGCCGACGTTTAAGGTCAAGGCCGTGCCCGAGCTCGACGGCGCGGGCGAGACGCTGCGCCTGAACACCGAGGCCTACGGCGGTATGATCGACTACACTTGGTTCGATCGCCCGCTGGCGCTCGCGGGCCGCGTGCTGGTACGCGAGGGCGACCGTATTGAGAGTCGCTTGCTTGCCACCGAGCGCGAAGTCGCCATCATCCCGAGCCTCGCCATCCACATGAACCGTGGCGTCAACGAGGGCTTTGCTCCCAATCGCGCCGTCGACCTGTGCCCGCTCATCAGCGCCGGTGATCTTAAGCAGGGAGATTTTGACGCCCTGATTGCCGACGAGCTGGACGTTGAGCCCGAGCAGATTTTGGGCCGCGATCTGTTCCTGGTCAATCGTCAGGATGCGCGCATTTGGGGCTGGGCCGACGAGTTTATCTCGACGCCCAAGCTCGACGACCTGGCCTGCGCCTACACCTCGCTGCAGGCATTTTTGGGTGCCGAGAACGCGCACGACGTTTCGGTCTTCTGCTGCTTTGATAATGAGGAGGTTGGCTCCGAGACCAAGCAGGGCGCCATGTCGACGTTCTTGGCCGACGCGCTGCGCCGCATTAACGGATCGCTGGGCTTTGACGACGAGTCGTACCATCGCGCCCTTGCCGCTTCGATGCTTGTAAGCTGCGACAATGCACATGCCGTGCACCCCAACCACGCCGAGAAGTGCGATGCCCGCAATCAGGTTGTGCTCAACGGCGGCATCGTCATCAAGGAAGCCGCCAACCAGCACTACTGCACCGACGCCTTTAGCCGCGCGGTGTTCCAAGCCATCTGCGATGACGCCGACGTGCCCACACAGGCCTTCGCCAACAAGAGCGACATGGCCGGCGGCTCCACACTCGGCAATCTGTCCAACATGCAGGCGAGCATGCATGCCGTGGACGTGGGCCTGCCGCAGCTTGCCATGCACTCGAGCTACGAGACCGGCGGCGTGCGCGACGTGATGTACGCCATCCGCGCCCTCACGGCCTTCTACGAGCGAAACCTAACCATCAACGGCGCCGAAAGTGTAGAGCTCTAAAACCTGACAAAAAGGGATGTTAATTTTGGCAGGTTTTATCTGGGCAGATGCAAAGGGTGAAACCGAACAAGATCGGTGATACGTGGCCGCCGAGGTGCAGTATGCCTCGGCGGCTTTTTGTGTACAGAGTACGGCTAATGCTTATAAGTGCTTTACATGCTTTACGTATCTACCATAGTATTTTATGATAGTTTTGAAGTACTAAGGAGGGGTCATGACCACAACCGCCGCTCAGATCAACGTACGTCTCGATGCCGATCTTAAAAGAAGTGGGGACGCCGCTCTCTCCAAGGCCGGTATGACGCCGAGCCAAGCGGTGCGAGCGCTCTGGCAGCTTGCAGCGTCGCTGGCCGATCGCCCCGGTGCGCTCGAGGATATCCTGCTGCCCAGTCGTGCCCGGGTGGAACAGCGCGAGCGCGAAAAGGCCGCCAAACGTAAGCTCGAGCTCATGGATCAGGGGTCGAAGCTGTTCGCTGCCGCTTGCTGTGAGTCGGGAATCGATATGGTCAAGGCTCAGCCATCGGACGACGAAGAGCTCATACGGAATGCCTATGCGGATCGCTATGGCGAGGAGATGAGCTGGCTCTATGAGTGAGGCTCCAAAGCGCATCTTGGTTGACACCAACGTGTGGCTCGATTATTTCATTCCCTCACGACGTGGTCGTTCGGTGGCGATTGAGTTTTTACGCGATGCATGCACGGCGCAGGTGGATTTGCTGTATGCGGCGACATCGTCCAAAGACCTGTTCTATTTGATTTCAAGCGAACATAAGGCATGGTATCGGCGAGAGCATGGTTCGCTTTCCCAAGATGCCGCTGCGGCAGCGACATCGCTTGCATGGGATTGTCTTAGCGTGCTGTCGCAACTTGCCACGCCGGTACCCTGCGACCTGAGTGACATATGGATGGCGAGCAGGCAGCGTGAGCTCCATAGCGATTACGAAGACGATTTAATCATTGCGGCAGCGATACGCGCCCAAGCAGATTTACTGGTCACCAACGATGTCAAGCTCTGTTCGCATGCACCCGTCGCAGCAATGAACGTCGAAAACGCAAGAAAGTACTTGGCAACGCTCTAGCAATTTGAAGATCCCGCAGGTTGAACAAAAGACAGCGAGAGCTCGCCGTTTGAGCCAAGGTGCCGTGAAATGAAAAGGCGCTGACCTTCTGGTCGCGCCTTTGAAATTGAACGGCAGATTGGCCAAACGGCGGGCTCGCAGCATCGACCGGTCCGCCGTTCGTTAGAACGGCGGAACCCTAATGCTCAATCCAGCAGCGCAGGGTTTCGCCGGCCTGCAGGTGACGCAGATTCTCCGCGGCAATGTCGACCACATTGTTGAGCGTAGCCTCCAAGTGGAACCAGCCCGAGACATGCGGCGTGATGAGCATGTTGGGCGCATCCCACAGTGGGCTTGTCTCAGGCAGCGGCTCGGGGTCGGTGACGTCGACCGCAGCACCGGCAAGGTGCCCGGACTCGAGTGCCGCAACCAAGTCGTCGGCGACCACAAGATCGCCGCGGCCGCCGTTGGCAAAGAAGGCGCCCGGTTTCATCGCGGCGAAGAACTCGGCGTTCGCCAGGCCGCGGGTCTCGGGTGTGCTGGGCATAAAGGATGCAACGATGTCAGCCTCGGCCAGGCGCTCGGGGAGGGCGTCCATGCCGTCCATGTCCTCAAACACGATGGGGTAGACGAGCGGATGACGCTTGATACCGCGGACGTGCGCGCCCATGCTGCGGCAGAGCGTGGCAAAGTGGCCGCCGATATCGCCCGCGCCCAGCACCAGCACGTTGGCGTTTTTGAGCGAGGTGACCGGACCTAAATCCTCCCAGCGATGCTTGCGCTGCAAGTCGTGATAGCCGGGCAGGCGCTTGATCATGGAAAGGACCATGGCAAACATGTGCTCGCTCACGGCCTGGCCATAGGCACCCACCGAGCAGGAAAGCTTGGCGTCGGCTGGCACGGTGCCGGCGGCCAAGTAATCGTCATAGCCGGCGGTCTGTAATTGCAACAGCTGGAGATGCTCGCATGCCGTGAGCATGCCAGGGTCGATGTTGCCCAAGATCACGTCCGCATCGGCGACCTGCTTGCGCGTGGCGGCGTCGGAGCTCGTGTAGATAAAGTCCTCGCCCGGAGCGCTCGACTCAAGAATTGCGCGATGGCGGTCATTGACGGGCAGCAAAACCAGAATGTTCACAAGCAGTCCTCTCCGCTTGACCTGCCAAAAAGGGACAGGTTAATTTTGGCAGGTTTTATCAGGCAAAACGTTCAAATAAAACGCCGGATGCAAGACGGGTGTGCCCGCCAGCATCCGGCGTCTGTACAGCTACCAGCTCAGCAGCTCGTAACCATCCTCGGTCACGACCAGCTGAACTTCGCACTGAGCCGAGTCGCTGCCGTCCTTGGTACGCACGCACCAGCCGTCGCCCTTGCTGATCTTGATGTCGGGCTTGCCGGCGTTGACCATGGGCTCGATGGTAAAGACCATGCCCGGCACCATGATGGTATCCACGTCGGGCGCCTCGGTGGTAAAGCCTACAAACGGGTCCTCGTGGAACTCCTTGCCAATGCCGTGTCCGCCGTACTCGCGCACCACGCTAAAGCCGGCGTCCTCGACCGTCTTTTGCACGGCCTCGGCCATCACGGACAGCGGCAGCCATGGCTTGACGGCTGCCAGGCCCGCCTCCACGCTGGCTCGGGTGACGTCGACCAGGCGCTGGCGCTCGGCAGAGACCTCACCGATGCAGAACATGCGGCTCGAGTCGCTAAAGTAGCCGTCCAAGATCGTGGAGCAGTCCACGTTGATAATGTCGCCCTCGTGCAGCACGTCCGTATCGCAGGGGATACCGTGGCAGACCACGTCGTTGATCGAGGTGCACACGCTCTTGGGATAGCCCTCGTAGTTGAGGTCGGCCGGCGTGCCACCGTGCTCGATGGTGTAGTCGTAGATCATCTGGTCGATCTGGTTGGTGGTCATGCCCGCGGCGATGCGCTCGCCTACGTAGTCGAGCACGCCCACGTTGATGGCGGCGGAGCGCTTGATGCCCTCGATATCGGCGGGAGTCTTGTAGAGCGTGCGAGGCAGAACCTCCCAGCCCTCCTCCCACAGGCGCTCGAGGCGCTCATCGAAGGCGCTATGGCATTTCTTATATTTTTTGCCGCTGCCGCACCAGCAAGCGTCGTTGCGGCCGGGTACGGGTCCTTTGTCATACATGGCTAACTTCCTTTCGTTCGCAGCTAGTATAGCCCACCCACGCGTCCATAAAAGTTGCGGTGATATAGTTCCGATTTAAGCGGTTTAACAGCACAAATAGGAACTATATCACCGCAACTGATGGGGCGGGATGGCGGCGCTAGCTGCTGCGTGGTTTTGCTAGTAGCTCACCTGGCAGGGAATGCCGAGGGCGCGCACGCGTGCGGCAATGGCATCGAGCACCTCGGGCGCTGCTTTGGCAAGGCCGGCGATCGGTGTCTCGCGCGCCACCGTGTAGATGGTCGCTTCTTGTGGGCGAATACGCTCAAGCGCCGCAAGCCAGGGGCCGACGTATTCCTCGCCAGTGTTATCGACAGATTTGCCCTGGTACTCACCGGTCAAAAAGACGGTCTGAATAATGACATGCCCGTCAAAGCTCGCGAAGGTCTCAATCTGGTGCTCAACATCGTAGGGGCCAACAGGCTGGTCGAGCAGCTGGATAAACGTCGGGTCGACCGTGTCGAGCTTAAGGATATTGTCGTCGACCATCATGAGCGCGTCGTGCACCTCGGGGCGGTCGGCGCGCGTGCCGTTGGAGAGCACGGCAATCTTGCTGTTCGGCGCCAGCTCGTCGCGCAGCGCTACGGCACCGGCGATGGCCTGCGGAAACTCCGGCGCGGCCGTGGGCTCGCCGTTGCCGGCAAACGTGATGACATCGGGGAGCTCGCCTTCGGCAGCCATCTCGCGCAGCTTGGCCTCGAGCGCGTCGAGCACCACGGCGGCCGTGTTATACGGTTCGTGGCAGGGACGCTCTGCGTTAAGGCCGTTCTCGCAATAAATGCAGTCGAACGTGCAGATCTTGCCGCTGGCCGGCATCATGTTGACGCCAAGCGAAAGCCCCAGACGACGGCTGCGGACGGGTCCAAAGATCGGACTGGCATTCAAAAACGTAGACATAGGTAAAAGCTCCTCAAGACAGTTGTGCCTAAGCATAGCATCGGCGCCAACGTAAAGTTCGGGCTTGCGCTTGGCGGGTATCGATTTTTAACTCCGCCCTCGATGCCGTGCTATGAAAGGTATCGGGTCGGGTACAGTTACTGTGTTAACAAGGCACAAGACGATGAGGCGCAACATGGATTTTACGGTTGAGAATGCGGGCACCGCGATTGCCTGTCGCGAGTATGCCAGCCCGGACGTGCCGTTCGATGCGCCCGCTTTGATATGCGTGCACGGTGCCTGTGTCGACGGTGTCTTTTTTGACGGCATCGCCCGCGAGCTCAGCTGTGACTACCGCGTAATTGCCTACGATCGCCGCGGCTGCGGTGAGAGCGGCGATGCTGCGGACGGTCGCTATGACCTCGCCGTTCAGGCTGCCGACCTGCAAGCCGTTATCGAGCACATCGGCGCTCCGGCAAATGTGCTCGCGCACAGTGCCGGTACGCTGGTGGCCCTGGAGCTTCTTCGTACAAATCCGGCCGTCGTTTCGTGTGCGATCCTGCACGAACCCGCCGTAACGGGCGAGGGCGCCGGTCTGGGCGCGGCCCCTGTTTTGCTCGACATGATTGCGGCGGGGAAGATCTCGAGGGCATTGAGGGCCTTCCTGGGCGCCATCGGCGACCCAGATCCCGAGGCCCCCAGGACAACCGAAGCAGAAGCCAGGCACGCTCTGCGCAATGGGCGTAGCTTTATGGCAAACGAATACGGGATCAACATGACTTACGTTCCCGATTGGGACCGCGTTCGCGCATCAAAGGCCATGGCGGCCGTACTCTTGGGCGAGCTTTCGATTGGCACGACCCGCGAGGCGGGCACGCGAGCGGCTGCAGAGCTCCTGAACTGCCCGCTCGTGACGATTCCTGGAGCGCATAACGGCCTGCGCGATCGCCCGGCGTCGGCGGCCCGGGCCGTCCGCGGAATCCTGGGGTCGTAGCAGTCGCGCCAACCCACTCGCAAGCGTTTCGGCGGTGTTAACAAACGCCCCCAAAACCTTGCGCCTGCACCTCCAAACATACCGTCTGCCAACTCATGAAAATGTAACGATATTCGCGCGCTTGCCTGCATTGACAAGATGCTACCCTTGTACCATTTGATACCTATTGCTATCAAACGCATCGACCGAAAGGGCCCCCATATGCTCAATGATCACGAGGCCAATCTAACCGACGAAGAGGCTGCCGCCGAGGTGGCCCGCGCCGCGAAGATCTACCCCGTGGTGCGTCTGCTGTCGGCCGATCAGGTCAAGAGCGACCGCAACTGCCTGCTCGCCGGCGATCGGTGCCCTTGCCTGCGCCAGTCAAGTCTTGAGGCCATGGCAAGCTCCGATGAGATATCGGAGCGGCTGCTCAGCGACGGCGTTGAGTACCGTGCCCGTGTGCGCTCTTTGACGGTCGAGGGCGAGCCTCACGTTTTGCTGATGGTGCGCCCTATCGATGAACAAGAGGCCGCAGAAGAGGACCTTGTCTACACCGATGTGCTGACGAGCGTGCATAATCGCCGATATTACGAGGAAAAGCTTCGTAGTGCCCGCATGAACGCTGGCGTGGCGATGATCGACCTCGATGATTTTAGGGTCTTCAACGATACCTGCGGTCATCATGCCGGTGACCTTGCGCTCGGCGCCGTGGCGGCGGCTATTCGCAGCGGCATTCGTTCGACTGACGAGCTTGTACGCTATGGCTGCGACAAGTTTGTGGTCGTTATGCCCAATATTCCCTCCGATGACTTCACCCGTCGCCTGCATCAGGTGTCCGACGCCGTTCGTTCCACGATTGTTCCGGGCCATGAGTACATGAGCTTGACGGCATGTGTTGGTGGCGTTCGCATTCATGGCGAGACGGTCGATGAGGGCGTTGGCCGCGCTGTCCAGTTACTGAGCCGCGCTAAGGCAAAAGTCGGTACGGTCGTGACCGATGCCGATTCCATCGAGGCCTTCCAAAGCGAAAAGCCTTTGGTGCTTATTGTCGATGACTCCGAGATGAACCGAGCCATTCTCAGCGAGATGCTCAAGGACGAGTATTGCATCCTCGAGGCCGATAACGGCCGTGCGGCGCTCGACATGGTCGACCGCTATGGCGATGAGTTGTCGCTCGTGCTGCTGGACATTGTCATGTCGGGCATAAGCGGCTTTGAGGTGCTGGCCGATCTGTCGCGCCGATCGGGCATCGACAATCTGCCTGTCATCATGATTTCGAGCGAAGATTCCGACGATATGGTTCTACGTGCGTACGAGCTGGGCGCCTCGGACTATATCAACCGCCCGTTTGACTCCTGTATCGTGCGCCGCCGCGTAAACAACACCATCCGCCTGTACGCCAAACAGCGCCGCCTGACGAGCCTGCTGTCCCAGCAGTACAACGAGCGCGTCAAGAACAGTCGCATGCTCATCGACATCATGGCCGGCGTCATGGAGCTTCGCAATGGCGAGAGCGGCAGGCACGTTACGAACATCGAGAAGCTGACCGAGCTGCTGCTTGGCTGTCTGGTCCAGCGTAGCGACACCATCTCCCTCGACAATGAGGAGCGCTCCACGATTGCCCTGGCTTCGGCGCTGCACGATATCGGCAAGATGTCAATTGACGATGCGATTCTCAACAAACCCGGGCGCCTTACGCCCGAGGAGTTCGAGATTATGAAGACGCATACCACGATCGGTGCCGACATGTTGCTTGAGTTGGGTCGCCATCACGTCGGCAATGCGCTTATGGAATATGCGTACCAGATTGCGCGTTGGCATCACGAGCGCTGGGACGGCAAGGGTTATCCCGATGGCCTTAAGGGCGACGAAATTCCCATCGCCGCGCAGGTGGTTTCGGTGGCTGACGTGTACGATGCACTGACGAGCGTGCGCGTGTACAAGGACGCTATCCCGCACGAGGAGGCGATCCAGATGATCCTGGACGGTAAGTGCGGCATCTTTAACCCGCTGCTGCTCGATTGCCTGCTCGAGGTGCAAGATCAAATTGCCGAGACGTTGGCACGCCCCGCTGACGTCGTTGCGTTTCCCACGATTTAGTTTGACCAAAGGAGTTTTTAACCCATGATTTCCATGCGTGAGGCGTATGAGAAGATCGGCGCCAATTATGATGACGCGTGCGCTCGGCTGATGGGTGAGGAAATGCTTGCCCGCTTTGCCCTCAAGTTTTTGGATGACGAAAGCATGGATAAGCTGGAGGCTGCCATGGCGGCAGGAGACGCCGAGAGTGCGTTTATGGCAGCGCATACGCTCAAAGGCGTGAGCCAGAACCTGGGATTCGATAATCTGTACGAGCCGGCGGTCGTGGTGACCGAGGCGTTGCGCGATGCGGATACCGTTGACGGTGCCCGCGATGGGCTGCATGCGTTGCGACAGCAGTATGCGGCTACGATGTCGGCGCTGCGCGAGGCGGCTGAGTAAGGGCTTGCAGGCCTTGTGCCGCCCAGAGTCCGTTGATGTAGACATAAAAGGGCGTCCCCAATGACTATGAGAGTGGATAATCTCCCGTTTTAGGCCCGGTGGCGGCCTCAAAGTGGGAGATTATCCACTCTCGTTCGATACGTGTCCAAAAATCCACTCTCACCCCTTCTGATTAGTGAGTGGGCTATGCGCACTGGCGGAGCTTTCCGCATGCAGTCCATATCGTTGTTCGATAAACTATTCCGATAACGATAGATTCGATGAGGGTGAGTATATGTCCAACAGCGTTCAGCGTATGGCCAAGGCGGGCGAAAACATCAGGAAGCTTGGTTTTTGCATGGCGGTCGTTTTTGCGGGAATGCTCGTCGCTTTTGCCGCGTTGGTTGTTTACGTGATCTGGTATGCGGTTGCAAACGTTGCTTCTGTCGATTCTTTCGGTGTTGTGACGCTTCTCAATGGCGGGTGCATCGTTATCCCAAGCGGACTGTGCATGGCGCTTGTTATGGGTATTTCGCTTGTCGTTCTGTGCGGGATCAGCCGTAACATCTCGCGAGGCGTCTCGCCCTTTACCAAGACGCATGTGCGGCTTATCCGTGTTCTCGCGCTTGCCTTTGCTGTTAACGCCGCGGTTTCGCTTGTTGGTGCCTATGGATCGGTCAATCTCACCATTGGTGGGCTGGAGCTTTGTATCGTGCCTCATTCCTTCGTTATCACGATTTGCCAGGGCGTTGCCTTTGACGCGGGGTCGCTTATCGGTGCGGCTGTCTGTTTGTTTGTCTCGGTGATCTGGAGTTATGCCTCGCTGCTCCAAGAGCAGTCTGACGAGCTTGTGTAGGAGGAAACATGAGCTATCTCATCATCGAGCTTGAGACGCAGCTGCTTAAGACCGGAAAGACCAGTGCTGATCTGATCCGGGCGACGGGGCATACTCCGGCTAATATTTCAAAGCTAAGAAACGGAAAGATAAAAGCTATTCGCCTAAAGACGCTTCTCGATATCTGTGATGAACTTGATTGTCAACCGGGAGATATTATTCAGCGTGTGAGCGAAAAAGAGCTTGAGGAGCTTATTGTCGAGCGTGCAAAAAATGTCGTGAGACAGATGCGGGATGGCGGAGGCAATGAGGCGTCGCTTCCGACATCAGTCTTTGCCGTCGATTTGAGCGACGAATAGCATAAAACGAACAGTTAAAACGAAATATCAGTGCGATGGGCCCGTGTCTAATACGGGCCCATCTTCTGAAATTATCTTGACAAATATAAGTTATCGACAAACAATAACAAAAAATAAATACGATAAGAGAAAGGGGGAACGATATGAGCGCACCAGCGGTAAAGCTGTCAAAGGTGTCGAAGCGCTATGGGAAACGGCGCGTTTTGCATGACGTTTCCTTCGAGGTGCATCAGTCTGAGCTTTGCGCCCTTGTTGGTGCAAACGGGGCCGGCAAAAGCACGCTCATTAAAATCGTGTTGGGCCTCTGTGAGCCATCGTCGGGGAGCGTGGAGCTCTTTGGAGGCAAGTCGAAAAAAGAGCTGAGCCTGATGCGGACGCGTGTCGGCTATGTGCCAGATTCCTGCGGAGCATACCAATCCCTCAGTGCGGCTGAGAATCTTCGAATCCGATGTGCGGAATGGGGGCTCGATGAGAAACGTGAGGTTCCTCGCGTCTTGGGCCTAGTCGGGCTGGACGTCGATGAGAAAAAGAGCGTGAGCAGTTTTTCTCTGGGAATGAAACGGCGACTGGATATAGCTACGGCTTTATTGGGCGACACCGACGTACTAATTTTCGATGAGCCGGCAAATGGATTGGATCCGTTGGGCATCGAGAGTATATGGGCCCTTATCGGTCGATTGAATCGAGAGCAGGGTAAGACCATGCTCATCTCTAGTCATGATTTGGATGAGTTGGCATCGGTTGCAACAAGCTGCCTGTTTATTCATGACGGTGAACTGCTGAAAAAGGAATCGATGGATGTCATAAGGAATGAAGCGTCGTCCCTAAAAGAATATTACAGGCGCTTGATGAAGGCGGTCTCGCTATGAAGCGGGCGATCCATCCCATAAAGGCAGATTTGATGCGTCTACACAGGATGTTCCCGGCACAGTTTGGTCTTGCGTTTATGTTGACGTTCGGTCTTCTCTTCGGTGTCTTCCTAAAAAACGGAGCAACGTTGCTAGTCTTTGGCAATGGCGTTTATGGGGAAGATATTGGTTTCTTCTGGAATGTAATCGATCCTTTTGCGCCTGATGAGACCCTTGCACGCAGTGCTTTCGCCGGTACCTCCCTGTTCGTCCCACTCATCGTTTGTCTGGTGCTTTTACAGGAGCATGACTATAAAGAGGGATACCGAATTTCTTCGGCAAGAGGTCTCGCCCGCTTTAATGGGGCTCTGGCACATGTACTTTCGTCTGCTTTAATAGTCGGCGCAGCATATATCGCACTTTGCCTTCTTCTGTTTGCAATAGCCATAATGCGTGGGGGACAAAACTGCACGCACGACATGCTGGCTGCATTTTTGCCCGCGATGTTAATCAACGCCGTATTGGTGATATCGGTTGCGTTGGAGACGGTGACCATCTACCGGATTACAAGCAGCGCCGTATTTAGCGGGGCTGCGGTAATAATAGGGTTTGTCATGAGCCTGACGCTCTACGGAGCTTACCTTCAGTCGCCCATACCATCCTTGCGATGGATCTTCTTTCTTCCGGGGCCGTACCTTGGAGTCGGATGTGCCCTTGGGTATAGCGATATGGGGCAGCTGACGCTTCTGGGATATGGCGTGGCAGCTGGCTGTCTATCGGTATTGATTTACGCTCTCGTGACCTGTCATGTCGGAGGTGTGCTCAATGGCTCGTCAGATTAAAAGGTTCCTCCATTCAGAATTGAAGCATGTGAGCAAATGGGCATACGCCTTAATCCTGGCAATTTATGCGTGCATGGTGGTATTGCAGCTTAATTCTTTCCCGATGTGGTTCTGTAGCCTCCGTGAGAACAGTTTCTTGGGCTTTTTCCCAGACCCGACGCTTCGGCTATCGGCAGAGGATGTCCTTCTATTTGGTAATGCAGAGGTTTTTCGCGGTCTGCTGTTCAACGTGGCCCCGTTGGCTCACGCATTGTTCTTTCCGTTCATCGCGGCTTGCATTGTTCCGTGCTTTGTCAGTTCGGGCTTTGTTGAGGAACCGTGGGGGTTGTCGGAGGCTCGGGGAGGGAAGCGTGTGTGCGCTATCGTTGCGCGAGCGATGCTGTCTTCTTTCGCCCTTTTGGGCACCTTTGTCCTGTCGAGCGTCGTTTTGTACCGTCTTAACTGCGCGATCGTTTCGGATGCACAACAGTATTCCAACCTAGATATATTTTGCTATCGACTTCTTCTGACCAGTGTCGTCTGCCTGGCATACACGGTCTCTAGCGTGATCGTTGTTTCTTATTTTGGGTCTGGCTTCGGTTCCATTGGCATGTTGTTGCTTGTCAACGTCGTAGCGATCTACATACAGCTCGGAGCCGATTCCATGCTTCCGCTTCCGTCCTCGATGCTCATGTGGACTTGCGGTGTGACCCCGTTGGGGAATGGTCAATGCATCTCGATTTTAATTGACTGTCTAATAAACGTAGCAAGCGTTTTAGCCATCTGCTTTACCGTCGACCGATTGCGGTCGAGATTTCTTTGACTTTTTGTGAGGGATGATCATACCGAGCATACCAAATACAGGGGGGCGGGCACCGTGGCCGGTGTCCGCCCCCCTGGCTTAGGAGGCTTTAACCTGAGTGGTTCACGAGCTAACGGGCCTGCTTAACCTTAGCCGCTGCCTCGACAAACGACTTCCACAGGTTAAAGTCGGTCTCGAGCGTCTGCCAGGTGTACTCGGGGTGCCATTGCACGCCCAGGCAGAAGGGCTGGCCCTCGACCTCGATGCACTCGGGCACGCCGTCGGTTGCCTGGGCGACCAGGCGCGTGTGCTTGCCCAGACGGTCGACGCAGCAGTGGTGCGCCGAGTTGGTCTGGATGAGCCTGTGTCCGCCGAGTGCGCGCTCCAGCAGCGAGCCCGGCACGACCTCGACGGGGTGCACGGGGTCGTTGAGCACGTGGGTGTGACGCCACTGCGTGCGGCCCTCACGCGCGCCCAGGCTCGGCACGTCCATGCATAGGGTGCCGCCGGTGGCGACGTTTAACAGCTGCGTGCCGCGGCAGGTGGTAAAGAGCGGTTTTTTGGCACGGAGCACCTCGTTGACCAGCTTGAACTCAAAGCGATCGCGAATCTCGCAGCAGAGCGTAGGGTCGTAAGGGCGCTCGTCGCCCCAGCGCTTGGGGTTGACGTCCGGGCCTCCGGGGATGGCGACGCCGTCGGCGATGTCCACGTAATGGCGGATGACCTCGATATCCTCGGTGATGGACATCTGCAGCGGCAGGCCGCCGGCGGCAAGGATGGCATCGACAAAGACGCTGGCGATCTCCTCGTTGGGGGAGAGCGTCTCGCTCAAAAACGGCTTCGCCTCTTCCCAGCGCGGCGCGACGAGGATAAGCGGACGGTCGGCGGGGGCGACGTCAACATGCGGGGTATAGGACGATGAAGTGCGAGTTCCGATCATAGGTGCTGCTTTCGAATCTAAAGGTGACAGGGCGCATGGGAGACGTGGGACAACACTTCCGATGGATTTGTCCCACGGGGCGGCTGGTTAGTGGCCCTTGATGGAGTTGAGGAAGTCCTGGGCGCGCTTGGTCTGGGGATGGTCGAAGAACTCGTCGGGCGTGCCGGTTTCCACGATTTGGCCGTCGGCCATAAACACGACGCGGTCGGCCACGCGGCGGGCGAAGTTCATCTCGTGCGTAATGACGATCATCGTCATGCCTTGCTGTGCCAGACGGACCATGACCTCGAGCACCTCGTTGATCATTTCGGGGTCAAGGGCGCTCGTGGGCTCGTCAAAAAGCATGGCCTTGGGCTGCATGGCGAGTGAACGGGCGATGGCCACGCGCTGCTGCTGGCCGCCCGAGAGCTGTGCGGGCACCTTATCGGCCTGCTCTGCCACGCCTACGCGGCTCAACAGGTCCATGGCGCGCTCGCGTGCCTCGTCCTTGGACACGCCCAGCACGTCGACCGGCCCCAGCATGACGTTCTGCAGCACCGTCATATGTGCGAACAGGTTGAACTGCTGAAACACCATGCCCAGCTCGGCACGCATGCGGGCAAGATCCTTGCCTTCCTGTGGCAGGGGCTCGCCCTCGATGAGAATCTCGCCCGAGTCGATGGTTTCCAGGCGGTTGATGGTGCGGCACATGGTCGACTTGCCCGAGCCCGAGGGGCCGATCACGACGACGACCTCGCCACGGTCGACCGACAGATTGATGTCGTTGAGGACATGCAGATTGCCGTAGTGCTTATCGACGTGTCTGAGCTCGATCAGCGGCTGATTGCCGGTGGAAGAGGTGCTCTGTGCCATGGTGCTCGGCTCCTTATGACTCGAAATAGTAAAGCGTTAGCGGATGATGGTCGCGCCGGTCTTGTGCGAAACGTAGACAGCGGCCTTGTTGATCGCGACGTTGATGAGGATGTAGATGACCGCGATCACCAGGTAGACCGACACGAGGGCGTCGTAGTTGGTAATGAGCACGCGGGCATTTTGCATGAGGTCGGGGTAGCTCACCACGTAGGCGACGGTGGTGTCTTTGACTACGACCACGAGCTGCGAAATCAACGACGGAATGATAAATCGAATAGCCTGCGGCAACACGATTTTAAAGGTGATTTTAGCTTTGGAGAGACCGAGCGCCTGGGCTGCCTCGACCTGACCGCGCGGCACGGCGTTGACGCCGGCGCGGAAGATCTCGGCCAGTACGCCGGCTGCAGCGAGCGCGACGGGAAGTGTGAGCATCCAAAACGACGGCAACGCGATCTTGTACTGGGGCAGCACCAAAAAGAAGAAGTAGATGAACAGAAGGCTCGGCACGCCGCGGAAGAAATCGGTGAGTACGCGGCAGACCAGCTGCAGCGGCTTGATGTCGCTGGTACGGCCGAGCATGAGGGCCAGACCCAGTGCCAGTGCGATGGCGCCGGCGGTGAGCGCGACCTTTACCGTGCCCTCAAAACCGGCAAGCAGGAACTTCCAGGTGGTGAGGTGCGTAAAGAAGTACCAGTAATGGACCGAAAGCTGGCCGGTCACATAAAAGCGCTGCAGTACCAGAGCGATGAGCGCAGCCACGGCAACAAGCGAGATGGCGGTGCCGATGCGAATCTTGGCGCGCATCTTGGGGCCGGGAGCCTCGTAGAGCGCATCGCGCATAGTGAGCGCGGGAGAGGAGTGCTTGCTCATCGGAGGATCCTCACCTTCTTATCGATATAGTTGCCAATGTGGCTCACCGCAAAGGCCGTGCCCAAGTAGCCGAGCGCCGAGATAAAGAACGCGGCGACGCCGCCGAGCGAGCGCGTGTTGATGTAGCTCACCACGCCGGTGAGCTCCTGCGGCTTAAGCGGCACCTGACTGCCGAGCGCGGTGGTGAGCATGACGGCGATAAAGAGGTTGGTCATGGGCAATACGCTTGAGCGCAGCGCCTGCGGAATCACGATCTTGGCGAGGATGCGGCTGAAGCTCATGCCGAGCGAACGGGCGGCTTCTACCTGACCGACGCCGACGGTGTTGATGCCACTCATAAAGTTCTCGGAGCCAAAGGCTGAGCCCAAAAGGACCGTGGCGACGATAACGCAGGTGCGGTAGGGCAGAACGACCTTGAGCGGCGGCAGCGCGTAGACGACGATGATAAGCAGCGCGATGCCGGGGATGTTACGGAAGACCTGAACATACAGGTCGCCAAAGACGCGCAGCGGCTTGAGCGGCGACACGCGCATCACGGTGACGGCGACGGCCAGCACCATGGCGATGGCAAACGACTCAAGCGTCATGCCCCAGGTTGCTAGCAGCGCGTCGATATAGTTCTGGCCATAGAGCGACCAGAGCTCGGAGAGACTCATGCGGACCTCCCGCTGGTAAGGAAAGGGGCTTCCGTGTGTACGGAAGCCCCGACAACTCAGTGAGGAAACAGTTTACCGCAATAAAGCGCATCATGCGTTTCCGTATGGTTTCGTTGCGGTCGTTACCAGGCTCGCTGCCTAGGCGCCGATCTCGGGCAGCTCGGGAATATTGGTGTCGCCCGTACGGTCGCCAATGCAGATCTGCCACAGCTTGGTCCAGGTGCCGTCATCCTCGATCTTCTTGAGGAAGTCGTTGACAAAGGCGACGCCGTCGGAATCGAGCGGCAGACCGATGCCATAGGGCTCCTTGCTGCCGAAGGGCTTGCCGGCGATCTTGTACTTACCGGGCTCGCGGACCAGGGCGCTCTGCTGCATGTTGTTATCGATGACGTAGGCGTCAACGCGGCCCTGCTGGAGTGCCTGGCGGGCCTCCTCGTCGGTCTTGAACTCCTGCTGGCTGGCCTTGGGAGCGAACTCCTCCAGGATGGCGGGGCCGTTGGAGCCGGACTGGACGGCGACGTTCTTGTCGGCCAGGTCGTCGACGCTCTTGATGTCGTCGTTATCGGCGAGCACCAGGATGGCCTGCTGGGTGTAGTAGTAAGGGCCGGCGAAGGAGACGAGCTTCTTGCGCTCGTCGGTGATGGTGTAGGTGGCAAAGACGGCGTCGACCTGGCCGTTCTGCAGGACGGACTCGCGCGTGTCCGAGGTCACCTGGGTGATCTCGACCTTGTTCTCGCCCAGAATGTAGTTGGACAGAAGCTGCGCGATGCCGGCATCGAAGCCGCGGGTCTGACCGTCTTTCTCGTTGAGGAGGGAGAAGAGCGTGGAGGTCTGAACGCCACCGATCTTAAAGACGCCGGCGTCCTTGACGGCCGTCGCCCAGGTGCTGGCGGCGATGGCGTCGTCATCGGCCTTGGGGCCGTTGTTGACGAGCTTGTCGAATGCCTTGGCGTCGAGCGTGGTGGAAGCCTCGGTATCCTCGGAGCTCTTGGAGGAGCCGGCGGCGGAACCCTTGTCGGCCTCGGCGCTGGTGTCGGAGCAGCCGGCAAGACCAAGGCCGGCAACGGTTGCGAAGGTGGCGGCGACAAAGCCGCGGCGGTCGAGAACGACCTGCTGGGAGAGGTTCTTGCTCATGGTAGAACACCTTTCTCAATAAAATCCCTAGCGGTTGAGTAGAGTTATACCCTATTGCGCTCAGACGGGTCAACACGAAATAACTCAGAAACATACTTACCTTATGGGTTATTCTACCTACCAAATAGGGACAGGTTTATTTTGGCAGGTTTTATCTGGGCAAACGACGATTGTTACAGCTGATATAGCGTTTTGCGTGACCTAAAACCACCACAAAGGGGACAGGCACCTTTGTGGTGGTTTGGGCTGGTACGGCGGCCGGTCTCGTTGTTTTGTCTCGATCTGTAACATCTGGACGGGCAAAAGGTCTCTATCTGTTACAGATTGAGACAAAGGTCAGGGGCAAAGACGGTTTGTCTAGATCTGTAACAGTTAGACGGGAATTCGGGCCATAGATGTTACAGATTGAGATAATCGCGCCGCGAAAATAAAAACCTCCGCAGGGGTGCTTCCCTTGCGGAGGTTTTCTTACTCGTTGAGTAGCCTTACGGCTTCGGCGGCCATGTTCTCGACCGTCATGCCGTTCTGAGCGAGCAGCTCGTTGGGGTCGTAACGGTCGGGGAAGCCCTTGGCGATGCCGAAGGTGCGCGTGCGCACGGGCGTGCAGGCCAAGTAGCACGCGACACGCTCGCCCCAGCCGCCGTCCAAGATGCCGTCCTCGAGGGTGACGACAATGCGATGCTCGGCGGCAAGGCTGTCGAGGAACTCGCGGTCAAGCTCGGTTGCAAAGCGAGGGTTGACGAGCGTGGCCTCGATGCCGTACTCGGCAGCCAAGCGGTTTGCCACGCGCTCGCCCAGCTCAAAGAAATCGCCAAGCGCGAGCACGGCCACGTCGCGACCCTGGCGCACCACGTTGTAACGAACGGCGCCGTAATCGGCGTCCTCGGCAGGCGCCAAGTCGGGGCGGCTTACCAAGCCAATGCCCGGCACGCGAATCGCCACGGGATGCTCGCGGTGATCGAGCGACCAGCTCAGCATGGACAGATATTCCTCCATGCAGGCCGGCGCCAAGTAGTGCATGTTGGGAAGACCGCCCAGCATGGAAATATCAAAGAACGAGAGGTGCGTCTCGGATGTGGTGCCAAAGATCGACGCGCCAAATACCAGGATGGTTGCGGGGGCGTCGTTGAGGCACAGGTCGTGCCACAGTTCGTCGTAGGCGCGCTGCAAAAACGTGCCGTACACACCAAAGACTGGCTTGGCGCCCGAGCGCGCAAGCGCGGTGGCAAAGGTCACGGCGTGCTCCTCGGCAATGCCCACGTCGACAAACTGCTTGCCTGCCGCGGCGCGAAGCTCGGGCGTAAAGCCCATGATGTAGGGCGTGGCAGCCGTGATGCCCACGACCTGCGGATCGTGCTCGATGGCGGCGCTGAGCGCCTCGCCCGTAATGTCGGCATAGGTGCGCGGCGCAGGCTCGCTCGGATGGCCCGGGCAGAGCTTGCGCCCAGTCGCCATGTCAAACGGACCTACATGATGCCAGCGCTCGGGGTCGCTCTGGGCCGGCTCAAAGCCCTTGCCCTTCGCGGTGGAGACGTGCAGCACGATGGGATGATCGATATCGCGCAGTTCCTGCAGCACGTCGACTAGGGCCAACACATCGTTACCGGCGTCCAGATAGCGGTAGTCGAGCCCCATCGCGCGGAAAACGTTGCGCTCACAGGTGCCGTTGCTGGCGCGCAGCTCGGCCAGATTGCGATACAGGCCGCCATGGTTCTCGGCAATGGACTGGTCGTTATCGTTGACGATGATGATCAGGTTGCTGTCGAGCTCGGCGGCATTGTTAAAGCCCTCAAACGCCAGACCGCCCGAAAGCGAACCGTCGCCAATGATGGTGATGACGTTGTACGCATCGCCCGCCAGGTCACGAGCGTGCGCCAAGCCGCAGCCCAGGCTCACCGATGTGGAGGTGTGGCCCATGGCGAACAGGTCGTGTTCGGACTCGTCGGGATTGGCAAAGCCAGAGGCCTCGCCGTAGCGTGCCGGGTCGATATAAGTGTACGCGCGCCCAGTCAGCGCCTTGTGGGCATAGGTCTGGTGTGACACGTCAAAGACAATTTTGTCGGTGGGGGAGTTAAACACGCGATGGAGCGCGACCGTAAGCTCAACGACGCCCAGGTTGGGGGCAACGTGCCCGCCGACGGCGGCGGAGCTTTCGAGGATGGCGTGGCGGATCTCGCCGCAGAGCAGCGGAAGCTCGGCGCGATCGAGAGCCTTGACGTCCTCGGGCGTTGTCGTTTGCGTAAGCAGCATCGTTGTGGGTTACTCCATGCGAATCGAGCGCCGGCGCTCCCTCGGCCGGCACAATTGCACAAGACAGTCTCGCACATTTTGGCGTTTGATATGTGACGGCGGCGCGGTAATTCGCCAACTGGTGGGGCAAAACGTTTTGTCCGATGCCATACTGGTAAATTCGATGATGATTTTATTCAATGTGTGCAGGCCGTGGCTTGCCGCCGTGAGCCGCTGGAAGGAGGCAGCATGTCCGATACCGTTCGTGCCGAGAAAATCGCGCGCGAGGTCGACGATGCCGCCCGTCAGCTTGCCCAGACGGGCCGCTTGGGCCTGACGCATGAGTTTATCCAACATGGCGATGTGACGGTCTATACGCATGTGACCTCGGTAGCGCGGGCAAGTCTGTCCTTTGCCGAGCGCTTGGGCCGTGCTGGCATTTCGATCGACCGCGCCTCGCTGCTGCGCGGGGCCCTGCTGCACGATTACTTTCTCTACGATTGGCATGACCCCGACCCGAGCCATCGACTGCACGGATTTCGGCATCCGTTTTTTGCCCTGGCGCGTGCGGAGGAAGATTTTGAGCTGACGTCGCGCGAGCGGAATATCATCGCGCGCCATATGTTTCCGCTGGTGCCGGTGCCACCGACGTGTCGTGAGGCATGGATTGTGTGCCTGGCGGATAAATGGTGCGCACTGCGCGAGACGATTGCCGGCCGTCTGCCGCGCAAAGGCGGTGCGAACGATTTGAACGAGGGCTCGAGTGACGGCTCGAGCAAAGAATCGAACGAAAAGAGGAGTGGGTAGACGGTGGGAACCGCGATCGACATGGCATTTGACGGCGCGACGCTTGCCGCCTGTCCGCTCTCGGCGCTGGTACTCTCGTTTGCCTTCTACGGTTTTTGCGGCTGGGTATGGGAGTCGACAGTCTGCGCCATGCTCAACCACGGACGCTTTGCCAACAGCGGCTTTTTGCTAGGGCCGTGTTGTCCCATCTACGGTGCGGGCGGCATCGCGTGCTGGTTGCTGCTGCGTGGAATCCCAGACGCCTCGAGCCAGTTTGTCGCTGCCGCGCTCGTATGCAGCGTGATCGAATATAGCGTGGGCGTGCTGTTGGAAAAAACGACGGGTGCCCGGTTTTGGGATTACTCGCATCTGCCGTTTAACCTGCACGGACGCATCTGCCTGTACTGGGCCTGCGCGTTTGGCTTGGGTGCGTTGTGTATTTGCCGTTTAGTGGAGCCTGCATTGCTGGGGCTGCTTGGCCATCTGCCGGTGCTGATTGTGCGGCTGTCCGCCTTTATCGTCGCGGTCGCGATGATGGTCGATGCGGTGTGCTCGTTGGCCAGCTGGCGCCGCCTGTCCGATCAGCTTGAGCGCGTGCGTGCCGACCTTGCCGACCGCATCAATGAGTCGCTTGCCGACGCCTCCGACTCTATGCTCGAACGTATTCCCGATTCGGCGATCGACTCGGTGGCGCAGACGCATATCCGCGGTCGCGCCGTTAACGCTTGGCTGGCCGAGCTGGGCGACGCGGCGCTCGATGCCCTGCGCGAGAAGACTTCGATGCCGACGTTTATCTCGGATGGTGCTCGCGGCCTGGCGCTCGCTGCCCGCCGCGTGGCCGATGCCGCGCCGAGCGTGCCGCGTCCGTCGCTCGGTCGTCGCCTTTTCGGCAAGCGCATGAGCCGCCCGGTGCCGAGCGTGTCACTCAGCCGCCGCGACCTACGCTTCTTTAACGCCTTCCCGCGTCTGCGCATCAACCGTTACGAGGGCGTCATCCGAGCTACCGACCTCCGCGATCGAGCCCGCGAGCTGTTCCGTCGCTAGCCAGAGCGGGGCCAAGCGCGCCCTTCTCGTTCGCACGTTTCTCGTTCGTTTCGCGCCCGTTGCCGCGCCGTTTCCAAGATTGCGGCACCGTTTCCATTCGACAACGCAGCGTTTAACAACGCCGTATCTGGTCTACACCAGTTGCCCCTCGGCCGCATCATGAGCGCCGACAACGTTCATGCGACAAAGGGGGAGCGAATGTACGATACGGGATCGACAACGTTTATGCTCATCTGCACCATGCTCGTGTTTTTAATGACACCGGGCCTGGCGTTTTTCTATGGCGGTCTGTCTAGGCGCAAAAATGTCATCAACACCATGCTTATGTGCTTTGGCGCCATTGGCCTGGTTGGTGTGCTGTGGATTGTTGCCGGCTGGTCGCTGGCCTACGGCGGCGACGGCTCGAGTCCGTTTATTGGAGGCCTTGACCAGCTGCTGTGCTTGCCGGTGCTCAACCAGGTGCTGCAGGCTGCCGAGGGCAATGCTGCGGACGGTGCCGTCTACCCTCAGATCATCAACATTGCCTTCCAGATGGCGTTTGCCATGATTACGGCCGCTATCGTTACGGGCAGCCTGGCAGGCCGCGTTAAGTTTGGTGCTATGACGGCCTTCCTGGGCATTTGGCTGCTCGTGGTCTATGCGCCGCTCGCCCACATGGTCTGGGGCGGCGAGGGCTCCTTTATCGGCGACATCATTGGCGCACTCGACTTTGCTGGCGGCGACGTGGTGCACATTTCGTCTGGTCTTACCGGCCTGATCCTCTGCTTAATGCTCGGCCGTCGTCGCGGCTTTGGCATGGTGAGCTATCGTCCGCATAACGTGCCGTTTGTGGCGCTGGGCGCCGGCCTGCTTTGGTTTGGCTGGTTTGGCTTTAACGGCGGCAGCGAGTTTAAGGCCGACGCCGTGGCGGCACTCGCCATCCTCAACACCGTGACGGCCAGCGCGGCGGGCATGGTTTCGTGGCTTGCCGTCGAGCGCGTGCACACCGGTCGCCCCACGCTGGTGGGTGCCAGCACCGGTCTGGTTGCGGGCCTTGTGGTGGTCACGCCGGGCGCGGGCTTTGTCGAGCCGTGGGCAGCGCTGGTCATGGGCCTGATTGTCTCGCCCGTCTGCTACTTGGCTATCAGTCATCTCAAGGCCAAGTTTGGCTACGACGACGCGCTCGACGCGTTCGGTTGCCACGGTATCGGCGGCATCTTGGGCGGTGTGCTCACGGGCCTGTTCTGCGTGCCGGAGCTCTCGTGGACCGGTAAGGGCGGCCTGTTCTACACGGGCGACGTGTCGCTGCTTGTCTCGCAGGTTCTGGGCATTGTGGTGACGGTCGTTATTGTGCTGGTGCTCGACTTGGTGATCGCCGCGGTGGTCAAGGCGCTGTTCCACGGTAGCCTGCGCGTGGACGAGGCCGACGAGGCGCTGGGCTTGGATGCGAGCCAGCACGGCGAGAGCGCCTATCCTTCTTTCTCCGGACTCGATTAGCAGCTTCCCCAAGCACCGCACCTTGCCGTTCAATCGTCGCTCACGTACTTAAGTACGCTTCGCTCCTCTTTCACGGCAATCTGCGGCACTTGGGAAACCTGCTAAGACCAGTCAGTTGAACTTATTGATCTCTGAGGTTGGTTTGCGGCACCTGGAAAACCCGTGCCATGTGAAGGACAATTCATTTCTTTTATTGAAGAGAGGAATTCATTATGAAGAAGATTACGGCGATCGTTCGTGCCGAGAAGCTTGAGGTTCTCAAAGATGCGCTGTTTGCTGCCGATGTTCGCGGCATGACCATCAACCAGGTGCAGGGCTGCGGCGCGCAGCATGGCTGGAAGGAATACGTGCGCGGCAACGAGCTGCTCGTCAACACGATCCCCAAGGTGCAGTTCACCCTTATCTGCGCCGATGAGCACGTTGACGGCATTGTCGACATCATCTGCAATGCCGCCCGCACCGGTGCCGTTGGAGACGGCAAGATTTGGGTCGAGCCGGTCGAGGAAGTCATCCGCATTCGCACCGGCGAACACGGCCCCGCCGCGGTGTAGAATCGACCGTCTGTCATCTGCAACGTTAAAATACTGCAGTGAGGCATAAGGCTTGTGTTGCGGATGGACGGATTATGGGTCGCAATAAATATCCCGAGGAGACGGTCGCGAAGATTCTCGACGCGGCACTGGAGCTATTCTGTGCACAGGGTTATGAGGGGACGAGCATTCAAGATATCGTTGACCGTCTCGATGGCATGACCAAGGGCGCTGTCTATCATCACTTCAAGAGCAAAGAAGAGATTTTCAACGCCGCGTTTGATCGGGCGATGACTCCGATTGTTGAGCACCGTCGCTCGATGCTTGGCGTCGGTAATATGACCGGCGCCCAAAAGCTAAAAAGGCTTTACGCTCCCGAGTCCGTTGTTCCGCAAATTGAGCTATGGGCACGTATGCGTCCTGCAGCAGATCCGGTAAAAAGCTCGCGTCTACTGGCGATGCAGTATCAGGGCTCATTTGACGAGTCGGCCGATGGCTGTCTCTTGCCAGTGATCGAGGAGGGCATCGCCGACGGCTCCATTGCGTGCGAATGCCCGCGCGAAGCGGCGGAGGCCGTATCGTTGTTGGCGAATCTTTGGCTGCTGCCACTGTTTCGTCCGCTCGAGCCCAAGGATCGAATGCTCGCTCGCGCTCAATGTTTGGCGCAGATGGCCGCCGCGGTGGGACTCGATTTGGGTGAGGAAGTGCTCCAGACAACGGCACGGATTTGGGACGTATGGGACCGTGCCGGGTGGTAATATAGATACCAACGGTATGTAATTGATTTGTGAGGGCAGCTCCGGCTGCCCTTTTCAAGTCGATAAATACATACTAGCGGTATGTATGGGGGGCGGACTTATGGCTGGGCTGAGAGACGTCGGCGTCTCGTTGAAATCAAAAACAATGCGGTCAATCAGGCTCGCGGAACTTCTGGTTGCACAGCTGTGCACGTATTCGATGCTGTCGGCGCTGTGCTTTGCGTATCCACTTTACTTGTTCGATTGCAGTGGATCGTCAACGTTATATGGCGTCGTCGTGGCGATAGCGTTCATACCCGGCGTACTTGCAACTCCGGTTGGCGGAATCTTGGCGGATAGGGGAAGACATCGCGAGGTCCTCGTGGCCCTCGGCATTGCTCTGATGGCTGCATCACTGCTGTCTATCCCCATGAAGCACTCATTGCCTCTTGCGGTCGTCGTAGTTGCGATACTTTGTGTTCAATATGGCGTTCAATCGCTGCTAAAGCCAATGCTCCAAATTGAGACGGTGCGCATGGCGGGTGAAGAGAAGGTTGAGCGGGCCACTGCATTGGTTTCGCAGGTGACCATGGTGAGCAATATCTTGGGTCCTGTGGTCGGGACGGCAGTCTATGGGTGCTTTGGCATCGATGCTCTTTGCACAATCGCGTCGGTAACGTTTGCGATTTCAGCTCTGTTGTTTGGTGGCGTACTCAAGCAAAATGCCTCATCTGAAACGATGGGAGACGGCGCGACTCGTACGACATGCCGAAACGATTTTCGGGAGTCGATTCGGTATCTGTTGCAAAACGCATCATTGGTCGCTGTGATTTTGCTTGCGGCCGTTTTGAACCTTGCGTTGGTTGGGCTAACGATTGGCGCTCCCATTATTGTTACAAAGCATCTCGGCATGCAATCGTCCTGCGTTGGGATAGTTGAGGTTGCTATGGGCTTGGGTGGTCTTGCCGGCAGTGGCATGGTCGGCATTTGGCCGCATCGCTTTTCTTTCAATGGCATATGTCGATATGTTGCGATGATCTGTTTTGGAGTCGCACCGATTATTGTCGCGCAACTGTTCGGCGCAGATGCATGCGTGTTCACCGTGTTTGCGGTTGGTTCGGCATGGGTCATGGTGTGGGCAAGCATTGCGTCGGTTGAAATCATCGCGTTTGTTCAGCGGGCAGCGCCGACTGAGCTCTGCGGAAAAGTGCTTTCGGTCGTTTACATGGTCCTTTCCTGCGCAACACCTATCGGCCAATTGGCGTACGGGGTTGCATATGATCGATGGACACCGGCGATTGTATTCGCAGCTATGTTGGCGGTGCTGACGTTGACGACGGCGCTGTTTTATCGGCTGAAAAATCGCTTGCGGCGATTGCCTTAACGCGCTGGGGCACCGTTGCCCTGCGGAAGCGAATGTCCAGGCGCGTTGGAACACCCTTGTATGGGCATGCCTCTCTTTCGTCTAAAATATCGTGCAGACGAAAGAGAGGCATGCCCATGATCAAGATGTTTGCGAGTGACTTAGACGGAACGCTGCTGAACGCCCTGCACGAGGCAGATGGGACTATCCGCCGCGCCATTCGCGAGCTGACTGAGGCTGGCCTGCACGTGGTTCCCGCGACTGGACGCTCGACGTTGCCGATCGGCGAGCATGGCTTTACGGGGCTGGCGCTCGATGCCTGCTGCTCCAATGGGTCCATCGTGCGCGACAGCCATGGAGAGGTGCTCAAGACCTGGACCATCGACCCGCAGGTTACCGAGGAGCTGCTCAAGGCGTTCCCGGACATTTGTTTTGATTGCTCCACGCCCGATGGCATGTTCTCGAGCGGTTCGTTCGAGATGCATCAAGCGGGCTTTAAAAAGGACAGCCCCGTCAAGCGTATTGTGATGCGCGGCATGCGTGCGCGTGGCGGGTACCACGAGGAACAGTATTTCGACCAGTCGATCGGTGACATCCTGCGTCACGATGTATGCAAGATCAATTGTCGCGTGACCTCGCCCGAGCTTGAGCGCGACCTTAAGGCGTACCTTGCCGAGCGCTCGGACCGCGTGGTCAACGCGCCGTTCGATCCGGTGATGTTTGAGATCACGGACGTGGCGTGCAACAAGGGCGAGAGTGTGGCCTGGCTAGCGGGCTACTACGGTATTGCCGAGGACGAGGTCGCGGTCTACGGCGACGGCGGCAACGACATCGCCATGCTCAAGCGTTTCCGCCACAGCTATGCGACCAAAAACGCAAGCGATGCAGCCAAGGCCGCCGCGAGCGCAACTATCGGCAGCTGCATGGTCCACGCCGTCCCCAAACACATGCTCGCCACCATGCACAAGCAAAACTCCCGCACCATCATCGAATAAGGGACAAAGGGACAGTCCCTTTGCCACAATCTAAATATTGCCTTTACGTGTTGATGCACACGGTGTGCAATAATACTCGCACTGTGCAATAGCGCACAGGCTGAGTAACAAGGAGGACGCTTGTCCCAGCTCGAGAAATGCGACCGCCGGTCCCTTCGCTCGCAGCGTGCCCTTCGCCAGGCACTTGCCAGCGAGCTTGCCGAAAGCGGCGACCTTTCGCGCATTAATGTCGCGTCGCTCACCGAGCGCGCCGGCCTTACGCGTCGCACGTTCTATTCGCATTACCGCGATATCCCCGACTTTATCAATCAAATCGAGGACGGCTTGCTGGCCGAGATCCGTGAGCGTATTGAGCTCATCACCGCAGCTCAACTGCCTGATCTCTATCACAACATCGATGAGCTCGAGCCGGCGCCCGGTTCGGTTGAGCTGCTGCGTTATCTTGCGGCCAACCGCGACTTAATCGGTGCGCTGCTGGGTCCGGGCGGCGACCAGGCCTTCATTAAAAGGATTATCGACACCGCGCGTGAGGCTGTGGTGCCGCGTGCGCAGACGGGCATTTTGGGCCTGGCGCTGGGCACGTTCTTTGACTACTACGTCACTTACGTCGTGAGTGCCGAGGTCGGCATGATTCAGCGCTGGTTTGAGCGTGGGCTCACCGAATCGCCCGAGGCCATGGCACGCATTATGACGGTGCTCGCTTTTGTGCGCCCTGGTGACCTGTATGGCCAACCTATCGATATCAACGTGCCGGAATACGGCATGAAGCTATTGAATTTGCAGCTCGAGGACGCGGCCGACACCGCCGCAGCCGTCGAGTCCAACAACTAAGAGGAGAGACAGATGAGTAAACTCGTCGAGGGCATTAAGGACCGCATGGTCGCTGCCGCACGCGAGGCCGCGCCTGCCGTGGTGGATGCCGCGCAGAAGGCGGCGACCGCGGCTGTCGAGAAAGTCGCTGAGGCAGTTGCCGATGCCAAGAACGCGGCAGGGGAGACGTCCGCCGCTAGCGAGCCCGCCGCCGAGCCCCTAGCCGCCGCCCACGCCCCCGAAGGCGCGATCTTCAACCCCGAGAACGCTCGTGGCAACCTGCACCTGGGCATCGACGTGGGCTCCACTACCGTTAAGCTCGCCGTGCTCAACGACGACAACCAGATCGTTTACGCCAAGTACCAGCGCCACCACACCGACGTCCGTGCCTGCGCCCGCGACCTGTTCGAGGGTGCCGCGACCGTGCTGCCGACGGCCCAGATGACCTGCGCCATTACCGGCTCGGGCGGCCTGCTGCTGTCCCAGTGGCTCGAGCTGGAGTTTGTCCAGGAGGTCATCGCCAGCAAGCGTGCCGTCGAGACCCTCATCCCGGCCACCGACGTCGCCATCGAGCTGGGCGGCGAGGACGCCAAGATCATCTACTTCGACAACGGCATCGAGCAGCGCATGAACGGTACCTGCGCCGGCGGTACGGGCGCGTTCATCGACCAGATGGCAACCCTGCTGCACACCGACGCGAGCGGCCTCAACGAGCTCGCGGCCAACGCCACCACCATCTATCCCATCGCCAGTCGCTGCGGCGTCTTTGCCAAGACCGATGTGCAGCCGCTCCTCAACGAGGGTGCCCGTCCCGAGGACGTGGCCGCCTCCATCTTCCAGGCCGTCGTGACCCAGACCATCTCGGGCCTGGCGTGCGGCCGTCCCATCCGCGGCAACGTCGCCTTCCTGGGCGGCCCGCTGCAGTATCTCTCCGAGCTGCGTCACCGCTTCTACCTCACGCTCAACCTGGACGAGGAGCACCGTATCGTGCCCCAAAACGCCCACCTGTTTGTGGCGAGCGGCGCCGCCATGGCGCATGAGTCCAACAAGCTCAGCACGTTCCCGCAGCTCATCGAGGCCATCGACAGCCTGGGCGACACGCAGGGTGCCGAGGTCGAGCGCCTGGATCCGCTCTTTGCCACCGATGAGGACTTTGCCGAGTTCAAGAACCGCCACGACCAGGAAGTCGTCCCCAAGGGCAAGCTCGACGGCTACACCGGCCGCGTGTTCATCGGCATCGACGCCGGTTCCACCACCATGAAGGCCGCGCTCGTGGGCGAGGACGGTCAGCTGCTGCACACCTGGTACGGCAACAACAACGGCGACATCCTAGGCACGGCCAAGGTCATCATGGCCGATTTCTACAACCACATCCCCGCGGGCTGCACCATCGGCCACGTGACCACCACGGGCTACGGTGAGGCGCTGCTCATCGAGGCTCTCAAGGCCGACTCCGGCGAGATCGAGACCGTCGCGCACCTGCGCGGCGCCAAGGCGTTCCTGCCCGGCGTCGAGTTCATCCTGGACATTGGCGGCCAGGACATGAAGTGCCTGCGCGTCAAGGACGGCGTGATCGAGCACATCATGCTCAACGAGGCCTGCTCGTCGGGTTGCGGTAGCTTTATCGAGAGCTTCGCCGTCTCTATGAACATGGACGTGCGCGCGTTCGCCAACGCTGCCATCCATGCCAAGGCCCCGGTCGACCTGGGCAGCCGCTGCACGGTCTTTATGAACTCGCGTGTCAAGCAGGCGCAAAAGGAAGGCGCCACGGTGGGCGACATCGCGGCCGGCCTGTCCTATTCCGTCATCAAGAATGCCCTGTTTAAAGTCATTAAGCTGCGTGACCCCAAGGAGATCGGCAGCCAGGTAATCGTTCAGGGCGGCACCTTTATGTCCGATGCCACGCTGCGCGCGTTTGAGCAGCTCACCGGCGTTCATGCCGTGCGTCCTGATATCGCCGGCTGCATGGGCGCCTACGGTGCGGCCCTGCTCGCCCGCGATCGCGCCGGCGCCGACGGTACCTCGACCATCCTCTCGGCCGAGGACATCGCGCACCTCACCGTGACGCAAAAGCATGTCCGCTGCGGCCGTTGCTCCAACAACTGCCAGCTTACCGTTAACGATTTTGGCGGCGGTAGGCGCTTCATTACCGGCAACCGCTGCGAGAAGGGCGCCGGCCACAAAAAGCAGAAGACCGAGGCCCCCAACCTCTTCAAAAAGAAAAACGAGCTGCTCTTTAACCGCGAGGTGCTGAGTCCCGACGAGGCCCCGCGCGGCACCGTGGGTATCCCGCGCGCGCTCAACATGTACGAGAACTACCCCTTCTGGCACGCGTTCTTTACGCGCTTGGGCTTTAGCGTGCAGCTGTCTGACCAGTCGAGCAAAAAGACCTACCAGGCGGGCATCGAGTCCATGCCGTCCGAGAGCGTGTGCTATCCGGCCAAGATGAGCCACGGCCACGTGATGAACCTTATCGACCGTGACGTCGACTTTATCTGGATGCCGTGCGTGCGCTGGGAGCGCAAGGAGGATCCGACCGCCGGTAACTGCTATAACTGCCCCATCGTCATGAGCTACCCCACGGCGCTGGCGCTCAACATCGACGAGATCCGCGAACAGAACATCGAGTTCCTGTATCCGTTTGTGCCGTATCACGATAAGACCGAGCTCAAGCGCCGTCTGTACCAGGTGCTCGCCGTCGACCGTGTGGCCGATGCGCAAGCCGGTCGCGGTCGCGTGCGCGGACCCAAGATCACGCGCTCCGAGGTCGATGCCGCCGTCAACGCTGCCTTTGAGGCCGATGCGCGTTTCCACGAGGATGTCCAGACCATGGGCGAGGAGGCTCTTAAGTGGGTCGAGGACCACGGCGGCCACGGCATCGTACTCGCCGGCCGTCCCTACCATAACGACCCCGAGATCAACCACGCCCTGCCCGAGCTTATCTCGAGCTTTGGCTTTGCGGTCTTTACCGAGGATTCGCTCGCGCATCTGGTAAAGCCCGAGCGTCCGATTCGCGTCGTCGACCAGTGGATGTACCACAGCCGCCTGTACGCCGTCGCCCGTTTTGTGACGATGCGCAACGACCTGGACCTGATCCAGCTCAATTCCTTCGGCTGCGGTCTCGATGCCCTGACCACCGATCAGGTGCAGGAAATCCTTGAGGCCAGCGGCAAGATCTACACCGTGCTCAAGATCGACGAGGTGTCCAACCTGGGCGCCGCACGCATCCGCATCCGCTCGCTCATGGCCGCGCTTAAGGACCAGGAGGCCGAGCGCTTGGCCGAGGCCACGGCTGCGGGCGAGGCCTACGAGCAGGGCGACGCCGCGCCGGTGGCGCCCTCCACGGATGCCCCCGCGTTCGCGAGCCGCAAGTACACGTTTGAGGCTCAGCGCGAGAGTGCTTCGACCGCGTGGCCCAAGGTGCCCTTTACCGAGCAGATGCGTGACGAGGGCTATACCATCCTGTGCCCGCAGATGGCGCCGATCCACTTTGACCTGGTCAAAGAGGTGTTCCGCGGTGCCGGCTACAACTTGGAACTGCTGCCCTCAACCGATCACGACGCTGTCGAGGCTGGCCTGCGCTATGTGAACAATGACATTTGCTACCCGTCGATTCTGGTAACGGGCCAGATTATGGAGGCCATCGAGAGCGGTCGGTACGACCTGTCCAAGACGGCCGTGGTTATCAGCCAGACCGGCGGCGGCTGCCGTGCCACCAACTACATCGCACTCATCCGCAAGGCTCTGCGCGAGAGCGGCCACCCCGAGATCCCGGTGATCTCGCTTTCGGCCGTGGCGCTCGGCGAGGACAACCCCGGCTTTAAGATTACGCCGGCGCTGCTTAAGCAGGCCGTGTACGCGGTGCTCTTTGGTGACGTCATGATGCAGATGCTCTATCGCTGCCGTCCGTACGAGGCCACGCCCGGTGCCGCCAACGCGCTCTACGAGGAGTACATGGCGCGCGCCCGCAAGCTGGCGCCCAAGTTCAACCGCCACAACTACACCAAGCTGTGCCGCGAGGCCATCCACGCGTTCGACACCATGCCGCTTGTGGGCGAGGGCACCAAGCCGCGCGTGGGCGTGGTCGGCGAGATCTTGGTCAAGTTCCACCCCACGGCTAACAACCATGTGGTCGACGTGATCGAGCGCGAGGGCTGCGAGGCCGTGGTGCCGGGCCTGCTCGACTTCTTCCTGTACTCCATGAGCAATGCCGAGCTGCAGAAGGACGAGCTGGGAAGCTCTGCCACTACGCGCGCGGGCATGCAAGCGCTTATTAAGCTCGTGGACTGGATGCGTACGCCGGTGGAGGAGATGCTCGAAAAGTCCCGCCGCTTTGAGGCGCCCGAGCGCATCGGCACCATGGCGGACAAGGCCCGCACGGTGCTTTCGGTGTGCAACAACATGGGCGAGGGTTGGTTGCTCACGGCCGAGATGCTCGACCTGATCGATCACGGTGCGCCCAACATCATCTGCACGCAGCCCTTTGCGTGCCTGCCTAACCACGTGGTGGGCAAGGCCGTGATCAAGGAGCTGCGCCGTCAGCACCCCGAGAGCAATATCGTCGCGGTGGACTACGACCCCGGCGCGTCCGAGGTCAACCAGCTCAACCGCATTAAGCTCATGATTAGCGTGGCCAAGGAGAACATGCGCGCCGGCAAGGGCTTTAAGCTCGAGAAGGTGGCGCCGCTCGCGATGGACGAGGTCACCGGGCAGATGCGTGCCCATGATGGCTGCGTGAGCTGCGGGCCGGCCAGCGAGGAGGCCGTTGCATCGGTCGCCAAGCGTCTGGGACGCGGCATTAAGAAGTAGCTGGCCTGCTATGGGCTAGATATGAGACAAACGGGTGGTAGCCGTACCGGCTACCACCCGTTTTTGTTGGACATGGAACCCTGAGATAATGAACAAATGTAGCCGTTTGCCGCGAAATACCGTCCGTTTATAGAACCCACCCCCAGCGTGCAGTCCCCTTACGGTTGAATAAATACACATCTATGGAATTACGTAAGAGAGGACCGTTCCATGAGCTACAAGACCGTTTGCGTTGCCGGCGGTGGCGTGCTGGGAAGCCAGATTGCCTTTCAGGCTGCCTACTGCGGCTTTGATGTAACGATTTGGCTGCGCAGCGAGGGCAGCATCGGCCGCACCCAGCCCAAGATCGATCATGTGCGTGAGGAGTACATCGCTGCTATCGAGGGCATGGCGGACGGCACGGGCGAGTGGTGCGCCGGTATCGCCGATAGCGGCCAGCCCTTCGACAAGGAGGCGGCACTCGCTGCCGTCGAGCGTGCCTACTCCACGCTCAAGCTGGAGCTCGATCTTGCCAAGGCAGTGGCCGACGCCGACCTGGTCATCGAGTCTATGGCCGAGGACACCCAGGCAAAAATCGACTTCTACAAAAAGCTCGCCCCGGTTCTCCCGCAAAAGACCGTCGTCGTGACCAACTCCTCCACGCTGCTGCCGAGTACCTTTGCCAAGTACACCGGCCGCCCCGAGAAGTACCTGTCGCTGCACTTTGCCAATTCCATCTGGAAGAACAACATGACCGAGGTCATGGCTCAGGACCAGACCGACAAGCGCTATTTCGATGAGCTCGTCGACTTTGCCAACGACATCCGTATGCTGGCGTTGCCCGTCAACAAGGAAAAGAACGGCTATCTGCTCAATTCCATGCTGGTGCCGTGGCTGCTTTCGGGCCTGGACCTGTACGTCTCGGGTGTGAGCGATCCCAAGAGCATCGACCTCGCATGGACGCGTGGCACCGGTGCCCCCAAAGGACCGTTCCGCGTATTCGACACGGTTGGTATCCAGACGGCCTACAACATCGTCATGCAGTATCAGAAGGTCCCAGGCTTGGTGAGCCCGCTGCTCAAAAAGATGATGATGCCCCACAACTTTAAGGCTATGGCGTCCGTCCTCAAGAAAATGCTCGACGAAGGTAAGCTGGGCGAAAGCTCGGGCGAGGGCTTCTTCAACTACTAAAAAATGATCCCTCGGAGACGGAGGAAAACGGATCATTTTCGGCCGCCAACAGTGGGAAGATGGACCCAGAAATAGAAAGGGGTGGCAATGGACCGACAAATCGTACTCAAGCAGGATGTCCTCGATGCGCTTTCTGCCGTTGGAATGTGCTCGGGGCAGACGGTAATGGTCCATTGCTCGCTCAGCGCGCTTGGATATGTGTGCGGCGGTGCGCAGCCGGTGATCGAGGCGCTGCTCCAGACGGTGGGCGAGACCGGTACCATCATGATGCCGACGCAGTCGTGGAAAAACCTGGACCCGGCGAGTGGCGTCCATTGGCAAGAGCCGCAAGAATGGTGGCAGCTGATCCGCGATAATTGGCCGGCCTACGACAAGCGCATCACGCCCACCAATACGATGGGGGCCGTGGCCGAGATGTTCCGCACGTGGCCGGGCACGCTCCGCAGCGACCACCCGGCGCGTTCGGTGGCGGCAAACGGTTCGCACGCCCAATTCCTGACGGAGAACCACGACCTGAGCAACATCTTTGGCGACGGATCGCCCATCGCGCGCCTGTACGATTTGGACGGCTATGTGCTGCTCGTGGGCGTGGGCTACGACAAGAACACATCCCTGCATTTGGCCGACGCCCGTGCGGAATACCCTGACAAGCACGACTGTGTGGAGCACAGTGCGATTGTGGAAAACGGTCGACGCGTATGGAAGGAATACCGTACGCTCTTTGTCGATGGCGAGGATTTCGATGAAATCGGCGCTGCTTTTGAGCGTGAATGCTCGGTGCGCACGGCGCCTCTCGGTAACGGGATGATCCGCTTTATGCGTCAACGCGAGCTTGTCGACTTTGCCGTGGGCTGGATTGAGCGCCATCGCGGCCGCCCTGAGTAATTCGGGGGGTGGAAGCGTTGGGGATCTACGGTAGTATGCGACAAAATCTGAATTGATCGGGCAAGAGCTGTAGCGCGCGTTGACGTTTGACCAATGGAGCGCAAAAATGCACCGTTCGCCGATACTCCTCTCGCGAGTGGCAGCCATATGGTTTGATGTTGGAATTATATGACTGCCGCCGGGCTGCGGGTGACGTTTGCTCTGATATCGGAGGTGCCAAGTATGTTTCGCGCTCCGTTAAACAAGTATCGGGCTGGCTAGCATGGGCCGCCGCACTATCTCAATAACCCTTGCAGTGGTTTGCCTAGCTGTGCTCCTAGGCGCTATAGGGCAGTTCGCTATAAGTCGAGAAACATCCTATATGCAGGAATGCACTTCCGAAGGCTTTGCCATTGATGGTTACTATCGGGATGACAAAGCAGGTTTGGAAACCCTGGCCTTTCTTGAAGAGGATAACCATCGATGGCAGTTGGTCGGCAAGGGCGGCGGCTGCGTTGATGGACAGTTCGAGCGTATGGACGACCCCAACATTCTGGTATTAAAGAATGAAAACAGCGAAATATTTGGTACGGTCCACGTGGCATATATTTCGCGCCGACGCGATCAGGGCTTGCTCTACCTATTTAGAGATACCAGGGTGACCCGTTTTTATCTGGTGAGTACCGGTCCGGCGTTTACAGTGGAGTCTGGCGATGTCGATCCGGCCAGTTGATTCACGGCAATAAAATGGCGAGCGGGGCGCGGGCGTGAACTGCACCCCGCTATTTGCTCGTGTCCGTATCGCGTCTGCGCCTCGTCGCAGCTTGCGTCCGTGCGAGCGTTCATCCCGCGTCGGCATCACTGCACATCAAACTCCACGCGATCGAGTTCGGGCACATTGAGGTCGATGAGCTTGCGGGCGACGTGGCGGTCGTGCGTTCCGAGCGCCTCGCTCGTTGTCACATGGGCGACAGTTTGGCGCTCGACAACGCCCTCCTCGTTGCCTTCGGTAGCCGAGGTCTCGACAGCGACGGTGTAATCCTTAAAGCCCGGCAGCACCGCCGCGAGCTCGCGCGTGGTTTCGGTGACGCCGTAGCCGTCCTGCACGCCGGCCTGCGCCGAGCCAATGGAACCCGCGGTCATAACGATGCAGGGGATGGCAAAGACTACCGTGCCCACAATAATGCGGCGGCGCACCTTGCGTGACAGCTCGTCGACCTCGGCGTTTTCCTCGGCGGTCACAATGCCGTCGCCGTTGAGATCACGCTTGAGCGGCACGCGCAATAGAAGTAGCACGACTTCGGCCGCGAGTGCGATAAAGACCACGTTGATGCCAAACTCGTAGAGCGCCGAGAGAAACAGCGATCCGCTTGCGATGGCGATGCCGTAGCCCGCCGCGCACAGGGGCGGCATCAGCGCGGTCGCCACGGCCACGCCGGCGATGAGCGTGGCGGGCTCCTGGTCGCGCGAGTTGCCCAGCCCGCCCGCAAAGCCGCCTGCGAGCGCGACGGCAAGGTCCCACACAGTCGGTGTCGAATTGTCGATGATGGCCGCCGTGGTGGTGCCAAGGGGCGAGAGCTTAAAGTACAACGTGGACGTGACCAGGCAAAAGGCCATCTGCAGCGCAAGGCTGGCGACGGCTTCGACGGTAATCTCGCGGTCGAGCGTGGCGATGCCATATGCCATGGCAAGGACCGATCCCATAAGCGGGCAGATGAGCATGGCGCCCACGATGGCGATGTCCGAATCGATATCAAGGCCGATGCTTGCGATGAGCATGGCGATGATGAGGATGCACAGGTGAGAGCCGGTCAGGCGCGCCCCGTTTACAAAGCGCTTACGGATTACGTGGTAGGGCGCGCGACCCTCGCGAATGTTGAATGCGCGCTTTAAAAAGCGACCAGCCTGCTCGGCAGCCTCACTATGGGCGGGGCGAATGCCGTGGCGCCGGTGATGGCGTTCGCGTAGTCGCTTGATCTGTTGTTTGTCGAGTTCCATGTCCACCTCGTTCCAGCGCGGTCCGCGCAACGCGCCCGTTGTCTTAACTCTACACCGTGGCGGGCGGGGTGTCTGTTGGATGCGGAATCCGATAGGGCGGATGACGCGGGAGCAAATGCAAATCACAGGCTCAATTCCATCCCGCGAAAATATGATGCACCAGCTCCTTCAAATGTGACGAAATTGTGAAGCACAGGAGCACGAATTTCAAAAAATACGCTGGTCGCCAATGTTGCGCAACAGAATTCAAAAATCGACAGCTACCGTTTGATACGTATGGATACATCCGTGTCAAAGGGAGAAAGCCATGGCAAACTACAGTCCACAACACTTTGAGCCTCGGGCCAAGGCCGTCAACGTCAAGGGCGTTGCCAACCGCGCCGTCGCAACCGTTTTGACGGCGGGCCTCATCGCTCAGCCGCTCATGTCGCCGCTGGCGGCAATCGCCGCACCGTCAACCGATAACGGCGATTCTGTTCAGGGGGGGGGTAGTTCTGTAGAGAATACCGTTGCCGCCGGTAACCAAGCGGTCGTAAAGACGGCTGCCCAGCTGGCCGAGGAGTCGGCAAAGCAGCTCAAGGACGCTCAGGCCGCCTACGATGCCGCCCAGAAGAAGGCCGACGCGGCGGGCCAGTCTCAAAAGCAGGCGCAGCAGCAAAAGAATCAGGCCTCGCAGGCCGTGACCGATAACGCCGCCGAGCAGAACGAGGCCGAGGTAGCCGCGCTTCAGGAGAAGATTGACGAGCTCAAAGCCGCTGTCGAAAAGACCGAGCAGCAGCAGAAGAAGCTGGGCGACCTGAACGATCAGCTCGATCAGGCCAACAAGAGTGTCGAGGACGAGACCCAGGCGCTCAAGGACGCCAAGGCAAAGCAGGATGAGGCCAAGAAGGCCCTCGATGATGCCCAGGCCAAGCTCAAGGCCATGGGTATGGACGAGTACGAGGCCGCCAAGAAAGCCGTCGAGGACGCGCAGGCAAAGCTCGATGACGCCAATAAGGCCGTTACTACTGCACAGGCCAATCTGGACCAGGCCAAGGCTGCCGAGGCCAGCGCCCAGCAGGAAAAGCAGAATACCGAGGCCGCTCTGACTTCCGCCCAGGCCAAGAAGCAGGAGACTGCCGCTGCGCTCGCAGCCGCAACCACCGCGCGCGATAACGCCCAGCAGAAGCTCAGCCAGGCGCAGGCCGCGCTCGATGCTGCCGTCTCGGGTACGGGTGTTGACCTGAGTGCGCTTGAGGCCGCCAAGATCGCTGCTGCTGGTGAGCTCAAGACCGCGCAGGACGCGCTCGAAGCCGCGACGACTGCAGACGCCACCGCACAGGCGAACCTGCAGGCTGCGCAGACTACCGTCACCGCCGCGCAGGAGAAGGCCAACGCCGCCAACGCTGCTGTGGCATCTGCCCAGTCTGCATACGATGCGGCAAACAAGGAGTACAAGGACGCGGCCAGTAAGCGTGACGCCGCGAAGACGGCATACGAGCAGGCCCAGCAGACCGAGGCCGACAAGAAGGCTGAGTACGACCGACTCGTCGAGATTCGTCAGCAGAAGAGCAACGAGTTCGATCAGGCTCGTGCTGAAGTAACCGACGCGCACAATGCATACGACGCCGCAAACGCCGAGGTCGAGAAGCTTAACCAGCAGATTGCCGACCTCAAGTCGAACATGACCGTTGACCAGGAAGTCATCAGTCAGGGTATGTTCGGCTTCATGAACTACATCATCGGCGGCAGCCAGTTCACAGCCACGCAGAAAAAGAACGCCCAGGATGCCGTATCGACGTTGACCGGTGCCGATGACAAGGCCGAATGGTATGACCAGTACGTCGATCAGGACATGTCTCGCGACACCAATCCGCTTTCCTTGGAGCAGATGCGCAACGCCCTGACCTACCTCGATACCCAGAACAACCTCCGCAAGGCGAACGGCCAGTCGGTGCTCAGCGTCAGCCTCCGCATGACTGCGGCAGCCGCCCTTAATACATCATATTCATCGAACATCTGGGGGCACTCGGGCTGCTACTACGACAACGGCGAAAATCTTGCCGGCGGAGGCGGTGCATATACCGGCGGCGAAACCGAGGATACCCTCGGCTGGCCCTATACCGGTCTCTACACCCAGGAGAAGGAGGCATTCGATAAGTACGTCGCGCAGTATGGCGACGCACTTGGAAGCCATCGATATGATTCCTACTATATCTACCAGCACTACAACAGCATCTACCATGAGTGCGGGCATTATCTCAACATTATCGATGCCGGTGCGAAGGCTATCGGCATCGCAACCGGTAGCGGTAAGAACACCGATTCCGAGGTAACCATCTTCGATTACAGCGCTGATGACACGCAGGCCGATTTCACTGTCTCCGAGTTCAAGAAGCTCCTCAACGACTACATCGATTCCGCCTACAACGCAGGCGGCACGCAGGAGCAGAAGGAGCAGCTGAAGCAGCTTCAGAATAAGCTTGCTGAGGCGCAGAAGAATTTCGGGGCTGCTGGAACGGCTTATTCTAACGCATTGGATAAGCAAGAAAGCGCTCGCGACGCCTATACCGCGGCCGACACGAACGTGAACACCGCCAAGGGTGAGTACGAGAAGGCTAAGTCCGGCACCGCCGCCGCGAAGACGGCATACGACGCCGCGAAGGACGCACTCGGCGGAATTGACATCGAGTCCCTCAAACAGAACCTCGATGCCGCCAAGGGCGAGGCCGCTACTGCCCAGGCAGCTCTCGATAAGGCAAACGCCACGCTTGCTGACAGCAAGACGAAGGCAGCCGAGGCCGCTGCTCACAAGGCGAAGGCTCGCAGCGCCTGCGAGGCTGCCAAGGCAAAATCCGACAAGGCCAGCGAGGCTTATGACAACGCCACCGCTTCGGTCAAGGACCTTACTGCCAAGCGCGATGCCGCTAATGCGAACCTTGCGAGCAAGCAGGGCGCGCTTGACGGGGCCAAGAAGGCCGACGACGCCGCTCAGGCTGGCGTAGATAAGGCTCAAGCCGCAGGCGCACACGCCGCGACCGCTCTTTCGGATGCCAAGCAGGCAGTTGCCGCCAAGACGCAGGCCGTGTCCGACGCACAGGCGAAGGTCAAGGCCGCCGAGGGCGAGCTGGCCCGCGCAAACAAGGCCTTCGAGCGCTTCGCCGGTGCCCAGAAGGCGGTCGACGACGCCAAGGCCGCCTATGACGCTGCCGTCGCCGGTGTCGCCGATGCCCAGAAGCAGCTCGAGGCCGCCAACGAAGCCGTCGTCGATGCGAACCTCGATATCGTCAAGGCCAAGGCCGAGCTTGCCAACGATGAGGCACTCAAGGCCGATCTTGAGGCTGTCGACCACAAGGCATCCCTTGCCGCGGGCACGACGGGCAACGAGAAGCTGGTCAAGCTGAACGCTGCCTACGCTCGCTATAAGGCTGCCGTCGATGCTGCCGCTGGTCTCAAGGCTGCTCTGAGCGATGCCGATGCCAAGCTGTCCGATGCCAACGACGCCTATGCCGCCGCGCTTGCCGAGCTTGGCGATGCCAAGGATGTCCTGGCTGCCGCGCAGGCCGAGTACGACAAGTATCATCCCAAGGCCGAGCCGCAGAGCAAGCCTCAGGCCAAGCCCCAGGTTACGCAGGCCGCCGCAAAGGCTCCTGTCGCCAAGAAACAGGCTGCGCCTGCCGCGCTCGCCCAGACCGGTGATGACTCCGCGCTTGCGGGCGAGGTCTTCGTTATCGGCGGTATTACGCTCGTGGCTGCGGGCGTGACGCTGGGCGATCGTCGTCGCAAGCACATGTAGTGATTCGGGCGTCGGCTCTGCAACGAACTTCAATTCTTAGCGGGACCGTCTCGATAGCCAAACGATAAGGCCGGCGCGCTGTCATACGCAGCGCGCCGGCCTTTCTTTGTTTCGATATCAAAAAGCCCGGTCGGTAGCCGCAAAAGCTACCGACCGGGCAAATCGTAGGCAATATGGTTGCTGCCGAGCAGCTGCTCAGCTTAGCCCAGCAGGCTCAGGCCAACAGAGACAAACGCCAGAATAACGCCGACGATGGACTCGCCGCCCAGCAGGCCGCTGGCGACAACCAGGCCCTGCTCCTGAAAGGCGGCGTCCTTGGCAGCCCTCTCCTCGTCGGAAAGACCAGCGGTGGCGTCGCGGTGGGCGGACCACTTGTCGTAGGCGAGTTTGACGCAGGAGCCCAGGAATGCCGTGAGTGACATGTAGAACGGCAGGTACACGCCCAGGCCGATCATCATGGCCGGAATGCCGAGCCAGTACATGACGATGCCGGCGATAAAGCCGCCAACGAACCACGGCACGCTCGGGATGCCCGAGACCATGGTGGCGACGACGCTTGCCTGCGCGGCAACAAAGCTCTTGTCGGGACCAAAGGCGTCCGGGCCATAGGCGGTGACGAGCGCGACCATGACGGCTGCGGCGACCAGGGCGCCCACGATGCCGCCGATGGCTTGGCCGATCCACTGCGCACGCGGGTTGGTGCCCAGCACGGCGCCGGCCTTAAAGTCATTCATGACGTCGCCCGCAAGGCCGCACGCCACGGCTACGATGCCGGCGATAAAGAACAGCTTGACCTGAGCGATCTGTGCAAAGGCAGCCACGATGAGCATAACGATGAGGCCAAAGATCTCCATGGGGTCGATACCCGTCTGGCCGCAGCTCTGTGCGCTCATGATGGTGGTGACAAAGGTGAACAGCGTGACGATGACAGCCGGAACGGGGCCAAGGTCGAGCGCGATGGCGACGATCACGGCGATGGCGGCAGCGCCCAGGCCGATGATGCCGGCGTCGAGCTTAAGGGAGCCCGAGATGAGCGACTGCTCGTCGGTGTCGGTGGAGCTGTCGGCGGCAAGACCGCGGACGATACCGGCGACCTGCGGCAGGATGTCCTTGAGGACGACGGCGACGCCAAAGCCCATCATGAGGCCCATGCCGAGGGACTTGACGATGCCCTGTGCGGTTACAACATCGAATAGGCCGGCAGCGGTGCCGCCGACGATGATGCCAAAGTTGCCCAGCAGGGCGCCGGCAAACCAGAAGGCGACCGGGGCGAATCCCACGAGGAAGCCGACGGAGAGCAGCATGGGCGAGTTGTAGATGCCAAAGGTCACGCCGGGGATGTTGAGCGTGCACAGCATGCTGGGCACCACGCCCAGGGCGTCGCGCAGCACGCTATAGATGCCGGCGATGGCCATAGAGCCAAAGAGCTGCTTGCCGGTCTTGCCGCCGGCCTCGGTGGCGCGCAGGGTCTGAGCTGCGGCGTTGCCGGTGGGGAACTCCAACGCGGCATCCACGATAAAGTGACGGTGGATGAGCGCGGTGGCCAGCAGGCCCAGGATGGTGCCGGCGAGTGCCACGATAAACATGTCGAGCCAGCTGATCTGGTCGGCATAGCCCAGCATCCAGGCGCCCGGGATGGTAAACGCCAGACCGCCGGCGACCATGGCGCCTGCGGACATGATGGTGTGGGTGACGTTTGCCTCGTTGAGGCTGGCGTTGCCCATGAGCTTAAGGAAGAACAGCGAGATGACGGCAGCGAAGACGATCGGCCAGGGGAGTGCGCCCATCTTGAGGGCGGTGTAGGCCGAGCTTGCCGTGATGATCACGCAGCCAAGGACGCCGATGACGACGCCGCGCAGCGTGAGTTGCCCGCGCATCGAGGCGCGGTTCGAGGGATTGCTCATATAAAACTCCTTTGCGTATATCCGCTCCCCCGGGAGCGCCGCTACGGATACGGCGCGGGAAGTCGGGTTACCAAGGGCCGCCGTGTGAGCTCGCAAACGACCGCGCACCAGTATAGCGGCAAGGTAGTCATTTTGGGATGACTGGTTTAGGTAGGCGATATACTGCTGGGCAGACGAAAGGAGCGCCGACGATGCTTAATGGGTGCGCATATATATTGACGGTCGACGTGGGCAACACGTTCATTCGCTTTGGCCTGTTTGCCGAGGATTCGGCCGCGGCGCAGGAGTGCCCGCTTGCGACGTGCGAGATCACGACGCCGTCGAGCATTACGGCCGATGAAGCACGTATGCGTCTCGCTCAAGTCATGGCCGCGCTGGCGGCTGATGCGGGCATGCCCGGCGCACTTGTGCCCACGGCTGCCGTGCTGAGCTGCGTGGTGCCGGCGCTCGAGCGCCCGTGGAAGACGGCGCTTTCCCGCACTTGCACGGGACGCGTGCTCACCGTGGGGCCGGGCCTCAAGACCGGCATGCCCGTACACTACGACGATCCGGCCGAGATCGGCCCCGACCGCATTGCCGACGCCGTGGCGGCACGCGCCGTCTACGGCTCTCCCTGCATCGTGATCGACTTGGGTACCACGACCAATATCGAGGTCATCGACGCGCGCGGCACCTTTGTGGGCGGCGTCATCGCGCCGGGTCTGGCGCTTGGCGCCCGCTCGCTTTCGGCTGCTGCGGCGCGTCTGCCGCAGGTCGAGCCCTCGGCACCCACGCATGTGATCGGTCGCAACACGCGCGAGGCCATGCGTTCGGGCGTGGTTCTGGGCGAGGTAGCTCGCATCGACGGCATGCTTGACATGGTGCTCGCCGAGATGCGCGCGACCAAGGCGGCGGGGGAGGGCGACGTGCCCATCGTCATTACCGGCGACGATGCCGAGGCGCTCGCGGCGTTGGTCGGTCACAGTCTGACGGTCGACGACGCGCTGACGTTGCGAGGACTCGCCGAGCTCTACCGCATCAACCAAAAGCCCCGCCGCGTGTAAAAGTGAGGGCGCCGGTGGGACAAACGCCCCCACCTTTCACCTGCTACAATGGGTCAAACTATTGCGATTACGGAGGTGTCTGCCATGTCGGACGATCTTCATCAAACTTCGTCAGGCAAGCGCCTGGACGTCATTAGCTGGGACGAGTTCTTTATGAGCGTGGCCATCGCCGCGCAGCGCCGCAGCAAGGACCCCAACACGCAGGTGGGTGCGTGCATCGCCAGCACCAACCACCGCATCCTTTCGGTGGGCTACAACGGTACGCCCTCGGCGCTCAACGACGACTTTTTCCCGTGGGGTACGAGCGACGACCCGCTGCAGGACAAGCACAACTACGTGGTGCATGCCGAGGCAAACGCCGTGCTCAACTACCGTGGCTCGCTCAAGGACCTCGAGGGTTCCACGGTCTACGTCACGCTGTTCCCGTGCCACGACTGCGCCAAGATTTTGGCGCAGGTGGGCGTGGGCGAGGTTGTCTACCTGGACAACAAGTACGCCGACACCGATGATGGACGCATCAGCCGCCGCATCCTCGACTCCTGTGGCATCAGCTACCGCCAAGTTATCGTCGATGTACACATTGGCACCGGGGAACAGGCTCAGCAGTAGCAGCAGCCTGTGTTAGCGTCGGGCGCCGGCAAAAGCAGCTAAAAGAGCCCCGTCCCAAATTGACTACTCGTGAAAGTCGCGTCCGCGCGCATGGACGGCTCGTGAGCGGGTACATGGCTGTAGTAACATAGCTTCTGTCCGCGGGCGCGCCCGCGTAATTGTGAGAAAGGAGCCCCTGTGGCTGTTAACGAAGAGCTGCTTAAGAAGGTTCTTGAAGAGATCCGCCCCAACCTGCAGGCCGACGGCGGCGATATGGAGTATGTGGGCGTTGACGACGAGGGCGTCGTCAAACTGGAGCTGCAGGGCGCTTGCGCCGGCTGCCCCATGAGCTCGCTGACCCTGTCCATGGGTATTGAGCGCATCCTGAAGGAGCATGTGCCCGGCGTTACCCGTGTCGAGCAGGTTAATGCCTCCGGCGAGACCGACGACCTGTACGACGAGTACGCGCCGTTCTAAGATGCGAAAGCTGCGGACGGCATACTCCGCATAGACGTTACGCCCAAATATGCGGCTGCGAGCGCAAGGCCCGCGGCCGCATTTGTATGTAGGGAGTAGGAGGGTCGACATGCTCAACGACTTCTACCATATGCTTGATCCCGTCGCCATTTCGGCGGGGCCCATCACCATCTACTGGTACGGCTTGGCCTATGTGGTCGGCGCCCTGCTCACGGCGGTCGTCATGTACCGCACGCAGCGTCGCTGGGGCTTTAACATCACGATTGACGACCTGACGAGTGTCGTGGTCGGCGTGGTCTTTGGCCTTATCATCGGCGCCCGTCTGTTCTACGTCATTTTCTACGGCGACGGCTACTACTGGGCGCATCCGCTCGAGATCTTTGCCACCAACGAGGGCGGCATGAGCTTCCATGGCGGTTTGGTGGGCGGCATTATCGGCGGCATCATCGTGTGCCGCATGTATAAACTCGACGCATGGACTTTGGCAGACCTTGCCGTCATAGGCGCGCCGCTGGCCTTGTGTCTGGGACGCTGCGCCAACTTTGTCAACGGTGAGCTGTGGGGCAAGCCGACCGATCTGCCCTGGGGTGTGGTCTTCGGTGGCACCGCGGGCGATATGCCGCGTCACCCCTCCCAACTCTACGAGGCATTTCTTGAGGGCATCGTGCTTTTTTGCATTCTGCAGGTGCTCAGCCGCAAAAAGCCGCTGCTGCCCCAGGGTACGTTTATGGGCGTGTTCGTGATGGGATACGGCATCGTCCGCTTCCTCGTCGAGTTCGTGCGCGTGCCCGATGCCCAGCTGGGCTATCTGCTGGGCGGCGTCGTCACCATGGGTCAGCTGCTGAGCCTTCCGCTCGTTATTGCGGGCCTGGCGCTCGTCATCTTTGCCCGACACCGCAATCGCCCCCAGCGTATCTACCTCGACGCCTAACCACCACAAAGGGGACAGGCGCCTTTGCGGTGGTTTTGCTGAGTTTGATAGGTTTCTAGAAAGGCTTTCGGACTGTGAAGGATTCCGATCTCTCCACAACGGCTGCGCGCGACGCTGCCCGCATCGTCTGGTTTAAGCGCTACCCCGCCAAGCAGACGCTCATCGCATTTCTGCTCGCGCTGTTGGCGACCACGGCGTTTTCCATCGATCCCGCCCCGGTGTCGAGCAACGCAGTCTTGGCGATTGACCCCAAAGCCTCGGGCATGCTGTACGTGTGCTACGAGGTGCTCCTCTCGTTTGCCGGCCATACCGACGCGGTCATGCTGCTTGCGCTTGCCTGCCTGCTCACGCTGCCGTTTCGCTACGTGTTCTTTGGCCGTGGCGACACCTGGCGCCCATCGATTATTCTGCCGTCGCTGTTTTTCGCCATCTGCATGGTGTTCGGCCGCAGCTACGACCTTATCGACTCGGCCGAGATTGTTCTTGGCGACAAGGCCCGCATCATCTGCGCCTGGATTGGCGGCGCGGGCTGGATGCTCCTAGCGATCGTGGCCTTCTATCTGGCTTTTGAGTGCCTGGATTGGCTGAGCTCTCGGCGCATTCCGTTTTCCGAAGCGCACTTTGGCCGCGTATGGCGTGTGGCTCACGCCGTGCTCTCGGTCCATCCCTTTGCCGGGCCCTTCCTGGTGCTTATGATCGCCTGGGCGCCCACGCTCATCGCTTCGCTGCCCGGCCTTTTTATGGGAGATACGGGTGCGCAGATTCGCCAGTGGTTCAACTATCCCAATGGCACGAGCGACTACCTGCGCCTGCTCAACCCCAACGTGCTGCTCAACGGGCACCATCCCGTGGTGCACACGGCCATTATCGGCTCGTGCGTTCAGCTGGGGCTTTCGCTGTTCAACAGCGCTAACGCGGGCCTCATCATCTATACCTGCGCTCAGTTTGTCATCACGGCTGCCTGCATGGCCTATTCCATTTCGTCGCTGCGCAAACTGGGCGTGAGCCTGCCGGTTCGCGGTACGATCCTGCTGTTCTTTGCGTTTATGCCGATGTTCTCTAACTACGCGGCGTTGCTCACCAAAGACGTGCTCTTTGCCGACGCGTTTTTGGTGCTGCTGATACAGACCGTCAAGCTCGTGGCATGTGGCTTGCCCCGTCGTGATGCCAATGTCGAGCGAGCGGGCGAGAAAGCCCCCGTGCTCTTTGCGCGCCACGACTGGCTGTTGCTTGCGCTGGCTGCCATGGGTTCCACGTTTTTGCGCAATGGAGGCCTGGTGTTTCCCCTGGCGGCATGCGTAATCGCGGCGGCGTTTTGCGCATGGGATGTACATGTCGCTCGTCGTGCGGCTAAGCAGACGGGCACCGCGGTCTCATGCGCCACGCCGCGCTTCCGCTGGGTTGGCGTCCTCGCGGTGCTCGCACTCTGCCTTGCCTCTAATATGTACTTCACCAAGGTCTTTATGCCGGCGCACGACATCACGCCTGGTTCCAAGCGCGAAATCCTCTCGATTCCGTTCCAACAGACGGCTCGTTTCGTCCAAAAGCACGACGGCCTCAACTCGGGCGTCAACCCCACGGTAAAGGAGGACGGCACTATCGTGGAGGCACCCTGCGACGGTTTGGTGACCGACGAGGAGCGCGCTGTGATCGATCGCGTGCTCAAGTACGAGAACCTGGGCCGCCGCTACAACCCCGACAAGTCCGATGCCGTCAAGAACTGCTTTAACGAGTACGCCTCGCAGGAGGACATCGATGCCTATTTTGAGGTATGGGCTCAGATGTTTAAGAAGGATCCCGAGTGCTATATTTCGGCGCTTATCAATAACTACTATGGTTATTTTTATCCGAGCGCGCGCGATGCCTGGGTCTACAGCACGGCGCGTAGTGCCGAGATCATGGCGCGTCCCGACAACCTCAAGTACTTCGACTTTCATCCGGTTGACAGCAACATGGTGCGCTGGTGCGACCACCTGATCAATCTGTACCGTGTGGCGGTGCAGCGCATCCCGTTTATTTCGCTCACCATGAGCTCGGCCACCTATGTGTGGATCATGATCGCCGTGGTGGTCTACCTGCTGCGTCGTCATTCATGGCGTGCGCTGGCGATCTGGGTGCCGCTGTTGGGCGTGCTCGCCGTGTGCCTGATTGGCCCGTGCAACGGCTCGACTTACATGCGTTACCTGTATCCGGTCATCGCCTGCATGCCCTTCGCCATCGGCGCCACCGTCACCCGTAGTGACTTCCTCTGGTCCTAACTTGGTGCATTGGGGTCAGGTTTCTTTGCACCAAAGGGGGCATCATCACGACGCCTTCATTTTGGGGTTTATCTCGCAGGCCAGTAGGTATATCATAACGACGTTTGTTTATATTGCCCGAGCATCTGCGCTGGGCTTTAGGTCGAAACCGATAGGAGACACGTATGTCCGGACACTCTAAGTGGGCCACAACCAAGCATCGTAAGGGCGCGCAGGACGCCAAGCGTTCCGCCCTCTTCTCCAAGCTCAGCCGCAACATCACCGTTGCTGCCCGTCTCGGCGGTGACCCGCTGCCCGAGAACAACGCCAGCCTCGCCGCTGCCGTTGCCAAGGCCAAGGCTCAGTCCATGCCTAAGGACAAGATCAAGTCCGCTATCGACAAGGCTTTTGGTTCGGGTGCTGACGCCGCCGTCTACGAGAACATCGTGTACGAGGGCTACGGTCCCGCCGGTGTCGCCGTCTACGTCGACTGCCTGACCGACAACCGCAACCGTACCGCCGCTGATGTCCGTTCCGCCTTCTCCCACGCTGGTGGCAACCTGGGCACCTCCGGCTCCGTCGCCTTCCAGTTTGAGCGCAAGGGCCAGATCGTCGTCGCCAAGGAGATCCTGGACGAGAACGCCAAGAAGGAGACCATGATCGCCAACGGTGCTGCCGGTGACGAGGATGAGTTCATGATGGCTATTGCCGAGGCCGGTGGCGAGGACTACGAGGATGCCGGCGAGGAGTGGATCGTCTGGACTACTGCCAACGAGGTTATGGCTGTCTCCAAGGCGCTCGAGGAGCAGGGCGTCCAGGTCAAGGGCTCCGAGACCACCATGGTCCCGACTACCCCGACCGAGGTCTCCGGCGCCGACGCCAAGAAGGTTCAGCGCCTCATCGACCGTCTTGAGGAGCTCGACGACGTCCAGGATGTTTACAGCACCATGGACATGACCGACGAGGTCATCGCTGCCCTCGAGGAGGAGTAGCGCTCGCACGGGTTAAGCCGTGCATATCTGGGCATAATGAAGCGAGCATGCAAGCCTCGTGGAATAGATGAGCCGGATCCGCGTGCGTAGAGCACCGGACCCGGCTCTTTTATAATGATGCGAACCGTTTTGCATTTCGAGAGCCGAGATTTGAAGGGAGCGCCGCGTGCGCGTACTCAAACGAGCCCTAGCGATCGTGTATCTTGCCGCCACCATCGTGGCGCTGGGTACGCTTGTCTGCCAGTTTTGGGGGCCGTATACGTATCGCTTTATGCTGCTGATGCGCGACCCCATGTCGCGCGTCGTCGTCACGGCGTGCGCCGGCGTCGTGGCGATCGGCGTGCTGGTAAGCTTTTTCCGCCTGATGTTCGCCCGTCGCGAGCCGTCCTGCGTGCATCCGGCGGGGGAGCGCAATATCGAGGTTACCCTTGCGGCGCTTTCTTCGTGCGCCAGGGTTGCTGCTGAGCGCGACGACCGCGTGATGGTCGAGCATGTCGAGGCCCGCGTCCAAGGCTCCGACGATTCGCACGTCCGTTTTAAGGTCGAGGCTATCGCGCTTGACGATAAGGACGTGACATCTCTGGCTACCGCGATGCAGCAGCGCATCGAGGAAGCTTGCGACACCATGCTCGGCACGCCGGGTACGACCGCGCGTGTCCGTTTTTTGCCGTCCAAGACTACCGTCCAGACCGTGGAGGTTTCCGGTGAGTGATACCAATCAAGATAAGACCGCTCGTACGCCGCGCCTGACGATTGACCAGAGCGCCACGCCGGCGAGCGAACCTGTTGACTCCAAAGCGGAGGCAACCGAGTTACAAGACGCGGCAGCCGCGGATTTTGACGAGGCTATGGGTCTCATCAAGGGTACGGGCGCTGCCATCTGGAGCTATGCTGTGCGTCATCCCAACACCACGCTCGGCGCCGTCGCCGGCTTTATCCTCGCCGTGTTGGTGCTCACGTTGGGTCTGTGGGACACGCTCGTCATTGCATTCTTCGTGCTGATCGGCGCTGTGATCGGCCAAATTCGCGACGGCGAGAACGGGATCGTCAACTTCTTCGGCCGTCTGTTTAGCGGCCGCTAATATGTATTCGACTGTCGCATCCGCGGCAGGCATAAGGAGGAACCATGGCTTTTAATACGAAGGTCGATGTAGCCGATACCGAGCTCGAGGAGAACGAGGCAGTCGTCGCCGAAGCTGAGGATGTGACGCTCGAGGACGAGGCTCTCGTCGAGGCCGAGTCCGATACGGATGAGGACGACGAGGAAGCAGACGAGTCCGAGGACTCGCTGACCTATTCCAACGGCGTGATCGAGAAGATTGTTGCCATGGCCACCCGCGAGGTTCCGCACGTTCTGGGCATGAAGGGTAACCTCATGCACTTTGTTCAGGAGCAGTTTGGTGCCGAGAATCTGACCAAGGGCGTGACGGTCGAGGTCACCGATGACAATCGCGTGGTCGTCAACATCTCCGTCATCATCGAGTACGGCGCCTATGCGCCCGCGATCTTCGACGATGTCAAGGCACGTGTCACCGAGCGCCTTGCCGCGATGACTGGCCTTGAGGTGGCGGGCGTCAACCTGCGCATCGAGGATGTCATCACCCCCGAGGAGTACGAGCACCGCACCAGCCAGCACGAATAACCTTCCAAAAGGGGACAGGTTTGTTTTGGCAGGTTTTATCTGCGAAAACGTTAAACGGCCGACCGCGCAAGCAAAAGCGTGGCCGGCCGTTTTTATACGCTCCCGATGTAGTCATACCGCTCGTCTAACTGGGGGTTGCAATCCCTACGTTCCGCGTTACTCTAATGGGCGCATTGTTTCCAAATTGTTAACGAGGAGTTGCCGTAATGGCCGACGAGCACGAAACAGAAAGCAAGGCATGGGCGATTGAGACCGCTGCGGCAGAGGCGGCGTCGCGTGCTGCCGAGGAGGTGCATCGTCCTCCCGTGGTGCCGATGGAGCGCGTGGTCGATCGCGATGTTATCGAGCGGGGCGAGCGCGCTGGTCGCAAGCGCAGCCAGGAGCCGGGCTTTCCGCGCTTTTTTGCTGAGCTCAATTTGGGCCTGATCCTCACGGCCTTTGCCATCGTTGCGTTTAAAACCCCTAATCACTTTGCTTTTGGCGGCACCTCGGGCGTGTCGGTCATTCTGTCCACGCTGTTCCCGACCCTGCCCGTCGGCGTTTTTATGTGGATTATCAATGCGGTCCTGGTCGTTCTGGGCTTTATCTTTTTGGAGCGCAAGGCAATCCTGTGGAGCGTTTTCGCCTCGTTTGCGCTTTCGGCCTACGTCTCGCTGTTTGAGCTCTTTATTCCGACCGATGTCTCGATGACGGGCGATATGTGGCTCGACCTGTGCTTTGCCGTGATTCTGCCGGCGCTCGGCAGCGCCATCGTCTTTGATATTGGTGCCTCGACGGGCGGCACGGACATTCTCGCCATGATCCTCAAACGTCGCACGACGCTCGAGATTGGCCGCGCCCTGCTACTGGTCGACATCGGCATCGTGACCATCGCGGCCTTCTTGTACGGCCCGCGCGTCGGTCTGTACTGCGTGCTCGGCCTGTTTGCCAAGACGCTCGTGGTCGACAAGGCCATCGAGAGCATTCACCTGCGCAAAGTCTGCACAGTCATTTGTTCCGAGCCCCTTAAGGTCGAGGAGTTTATCGTCAAGCATCTCAACCGTACGGCGACTATCAGTCGCGGCTACGGTGCTTTCTCGGGCAAGTGCGTGACGGTGATCATGAGCGTGCTGAGTCGCCGCGAGGCCGTGCAGCTGCGTCGCTACGCTCGCGAGATCGATCCGGGTGCCTTTATCACGATCGTCGACAGCTCCGAGATTGTCGGCAAGGGTTTCCGCGGAACGAACTAACGCGGTCGAGCCCATCAAACAATCGAATAGCGCCCTGCGCATTGCAAATGCGTCATGTTGGAGTATTTGTCCCCACATTGGGTGATAATGATGCCAAAGACATCGTTTGCGATCCAGATGATTCGCTCAAGATACGAAGGGATGATTTCGATGTTCTGTTCGCAGTGTGGTGCCCCCATGGGCGATAACGACAAGTTCTGCGGCGCGTGTGGTGCCCCCAATGCCGGTGCCGCAGCCTCTGCCCCTCAGGGTCAGCCCCAGCAGTTTGTTCCGCAACCGCCCGTGGCGAATGCGTCCAAGGGCTGTGTGGCTCAGGCGTTTGAGGATATGACCAAGACGCCGGGCGTGCTGCAGCGCGTGTGCCAGATTGCCTTTTTACCGGCGCTGATTTGTGTTGTGTCGGTACTCGTGCTGTTTATTCCCGTTATTGGCGGCATTGCAGCTGCCATCGGCTTTTTGGCAGCTTGCATTGCGAGCGTGTGTGGTTCCGGCTTTGGTATTGAGTGGGGTCGCGATCTGTCGCTCAAGGTTGATGACGGTATGGATCGTCCACTCATGCGTTCCACGTCGTTTGGCCTCGGAGTCTTTTCGAGCGTTATCTCGGTCGTGCTCGAGGTTATTGCTGCCATTCCCGTTATCGGTGTAGTGCTTTCGCTGGTGGAGAGCGTGGTAATTGGCGCCGCGGGCTCGTATTCGTATTACGGCTCTTATGCACTCGAGGCAGCGCTGTTCGGCTCGCTTGGCCTGCTTGTCCTGGCTATGATTGCCACGGCGGTCTTGGGGGTCTTCTTTAAGATGTTCGCCGACATTGCCGTGATGCACTTTGCGGTGACCGGTCGTGTCGAGAGCGCGTTTTCGCTCGATAAGGTCTGGGCGGCCTTTAAGCACAACAAGACCAAACTGTTCTGCGCTTCGTTCCTTCCCGAGTTTTTGACGGGTCTGGTCGCCAACGTTGTCACCTGGATCCTGACGCTCGTCTTTGGCACCATTGCCTCTGTCGGTATGTATAGCTACTACTACCGTCCTTCGGCTATTGAGGCGCTTGTTACCGGCGGTGGCATCACGCTCGTATTGTTCTTGGTGCTGACGGCGTTTGTCACGGTATTCCTCACGGTCTTTGGCAAGATGCTCAAGCATCGTGCCGTTGGCTATTGGGTAGCGCGTTATGCAGCTGAATGGGCTGATGAGGATAAGGATGACGTCCTGACCTTTGTGCTGCCGTTTGAGAAGAAGTCTGCTCCGGCTGGTTTTAGCGCCGACGCAGCGCCCGTATCCGATTCCGCTGCGGCGCCGGCGCCTGCGCCCGAGC
>JAJXHK010000013.1 GCA_021639365.1 Collinsella aerofaciens | reverse complement strand
CCAAGGAGCCGCCATGCGCACCGAGCTCGATGTCCCCTTTTCGCACAAAGAAGAAGCCAAGGCGCTGGGCGCCAAATGGGACCGGACCAAGAAGATCTGGTATGTACCCAGCGGCGTCAACCCCGAGCCTTTTGCCGAGTGGCTGCCCGGTGTTGACCGATCCGACCCCTCAGCGCCGTATATATATCTAGTACTGGGCAAGCGCGAGTGCTGGAAGTGTCACAAAGAGACCTCGGTCGCGGCCTTCGGCATTCCCTATCGAACCGATGACGACAAGGGCATCGCCATCGCGCACGCGCCCAACGAAGCCGGGCACATTACCATCGACACGGCCAACGCCAACGCACTCGCCATCGTGCCCGCTCTTGGCTGCGTGCCGGGCGAGATCCGCGACTATCTTTCTAAGCGCTGCGGCTACAAGCCCGTAGGCGCGCGAGCCTCCAAAGCCCCGTCGCTCGGCAACACGTGCACCAGTTGCGACGCGCTGCAAGGCAGCCGCTATCTGTTCGAGGAGCCCTCGTCCCCGTTTGCCCTCACTGCCATCAACAAGCTGCCGGCACTGGAGTTTGTACGCGTCGAAGTTGCCGGCGTCTTCGGCGTCCCGGCCACACGCACCGACTTTGACCAGGCGCTCTTTACCTGGGCACGCGACCATCACGCCGAGTTCCACAAGCAGCTCGGTGAGGGGATTTATTTATAGGGACAGAGATGCCTTCACAGCCAGCTCCTCCGCATCACCTATCCCTCGTCGCCGGCGCCGTACACGATATCGAGGCCACAAACAGGGCATTTCTCCTGATACACCGGCATATGAACGCCCGTCCGTTTTCTCACTTCGTCGCTAAGTCTGTCGCGCGCATCGATGAACCGAATGTCGAGGCACGGTATTTGCGAGCCGCAGCAAGGACAGGCGACGACAAACGACCCGCAATCAACTTCTACGCTCGGAAACATTTTGTTGTCTATAAGGGCACACGGCAGTTTTCCGTACTTCCCCATCGCAATATCGCCTCGCCAGCTCACGCTCGCTCCCCTCTCGCTATACAAATCAGGAAGAGCATGCACCAGCAGGCGTGCGCGAGATTGCATCGCCGCGCGATCCGATCAAACAACACGATCGTAAAAGACCGCCAAAGCCAAATTTCGTCGTCGGTCGTACCCTGTCCGGCAAACTCAATATCGGCGGGTATGTGCTTCAGATAACTCATGTCGGGCGCAAAACGGGGGTCCGGTCCGCCTTTATGAACAGGACCGTGCAGAACAAACCATCCGTTTTCGGGCTCGAACCGCTCAACAAACGCAAGGCCGAGCACCTTATAGCCCACCTCGGTTGCAAATATGACTCCGACTGGGACGCCACATTCCATGCAGTTGAGCATTTTACGGTTGTAATTCTGGTCTCGAAAACCAACGGTACCCGGCGCTTGAACCGAGTACTTAATGACCCACGTACCATCGTCCAAATAGAGCGGAGGCACATTGTTGATGCTCTCGGTTTGCCGCTGGCGCGCTTGTGCCCCGCTACCCCACTCCCCTGTATACTGGTGTAGCACGTGTTTCATCCGGACTTGTTGGGCCGGATTGTTCATGGGAGGGTCTTATGGCTGCTTCGAATCCGCCTAAGGGGAGCGTTTCTTCTTCGTCCATCAAACCGGTTACGCGCAAGGCTGTGCGTTGCCAGCGCGAGGTCGCTTGGCTTGTCACGCAGGCGGCGGGCAGGCTTGTGGCGAGCACGGAGGACGTCAATGCGCCTACGCCGAGCTTTGTGTTAGCGGCGGCGCTGGATTTTGTGCGCCAATTGGAGCTTGCCGCACAGGATGCCAGCGGCCACCTCGACTACCAGAATGTTATGGCGCCCGACCTGCAAACGTTCTGCCAGATGGCCAAGTTGCCCGCCGCACCCAATGCGCTTTCGGACGCAGGCTACATGTTTACGCTTTCGGGCGCGGACCTTATCCGCGACATCTACGCATACTGCAGCGAGCTCGCCGAGCGCCACGTCTTTGACGCGGCAGAAGTCAAACCGGGATATGCCATCAAGCTGGTTCTTAGGCTGTTCTTGATGGACGGGTTCGAGGCCATGCCGGCGTAAGCCGAGTCTTTAGCATCACCGTCGACTGAGCAACAACCGCTTTACCTTAGTGGGCGCCAATTGAGGGTCGATTATTGGGTCGCCTCGTCCACTAACGCATTTATTCCACGCGCTCTGACAGTCGATACTTGCGGTTGCGGCTTGTCAACGGCGCCGTCGGCTCAAGCTCACCCTGCTCAATGAGCGCATTGACGCGTGCCCTAACCTGGGAAACCGTGAGTCCCGTGCGCTCCGCCAGTTCGCGCGTCCCCAATTCGCCGTAGCGCTTGAGTGCCGTCATAATCAAGTCCCCGCCATGATCGACCGGCTCGATCTTTGAACGGTAAAGTACGACCTTGAACCGATCGAACCCCGGGCAGAACAGGGGCTCGGCCAGACCATGCGCGCGCATGGCATCGATCATCATCGGGATGCCCGAGCCATTGCCCTCAGCCGGCGAACCTGCGCCATCCGGCAGCGGGACAATCGACATGAGTTTCACGAGCGTCGCGTTACGGCATCGGGAGCTGCCGTCAAACAAGCTCTCGCGAGTCTTCCCTCCATAAAGGCCGCCGGGATTCGTCACCTCGATACGGTCGTCAAAAACGTCGACGGCGATCGATTGCCCACAGAACCGATCCCCGTATTCCCTGTGGATAACCGCGTTGGCGACTGCCTCGCGCAGGACTTCCTCGGGAATCTCCAGCGAGTCGATACGCGAGATGCCTTGGACGGTCGAGGTGCGGCGCAGGTTTTTGGCGACAGCCGCGACAGTATCCGAAATCATCTCGCCCAGGGTGCCCTCGCAGACTGTGCGGTCCATAAACCTTAGTGGCCCCGCAGCTCCCTTTTGAGTTCCCACGTGGACAGCCACATCAATGAAGAGCTTGGGATAGAACTGCTGAGGGTAAACGCCCGCGGCAAGGAGGCCGGCCTTGGTAACATTGCCCTGGAAGTCGAGGAAATTCAGACGCTCCATCTTTGTCTTCTTGTCCGCCGCACCGCGCATCGCTCGAGGCGTCAACGAATAGGCACGCTCTATCGTGCGGTCGACCAGCGACTCGTCGAGATCGCCCACACTCGTGCCGGGCACCGCATCGCGATCGCTAGGACTCGTCCGTTCATATGACGACAGTGCCAAAACCTCGGTCGACGAAAGCGGGACATCTTTGTCATCGATGCGTTTGTAGCTGCCACCTTGAGCGCCCCGCTCTATGACATAGCAAGGCTTGCTCGACGGGTCGAGCTCCTCAATCGTGATAACGAGAACAACGGTACCCCGAAGCTCCACGCGCTCAATGGTGTATTTGGGCGGATTGGCCAGCTTTCCACGACCGCCGGCATCGCCCATGCCCGCCACGAATTGGTTGAGCACTTTCTCGGTCTCAAAGTTTGCAACTGGGACAAAACCCGCGCGCTCGCTCACTCCGAGTACGATGATGCCGCCGGCGGTGTTTGCGAAAGCGCTGACCGTTTCCCATACGTCGCGAGAAAGCGTCGTGGCGCTCTCTTTTACTTCGACGCTAAGGTCATCCGAACCCATGCGCTTTAAAGACTCGAGCAAACCGGCCAGCTCGTTTTCGTTCATCTGCACGTCCCTTCGCTCGGTCCTGCGGAGAATGCTGCAGACGGATTTCCCTCGTCTCTCAGTTATCTCTCGTAATTATCTCTCGTCTTTCTGTTATCTCTCGTGTTAGATATGAGTGAAAGATGAGAGATAAGATATCTACTACCTACTTCATTAAATCATGTTTTTGCTGGTGGAACAATCGGTATTGAGACAATACCATGGTTGCTTGTCTCTTTGCTGCTAAGCTATCTCTCGTAATTATCTCTCGTCTTTCAGCTATCTCTCGTGTTAGTGACGAATGAGAGACGAGAGATGCGTGAGTGATGCATGAGCCTGGATTATTGGACGGTCGGAAAGTCCCTCAAACAAAAAACGGGGCCGGCCTTACGCCGAGCCCCGTTTTCAAACGGTCAGTTAGTTATCCAACGCGCGAGCATAGCAGTCAACATTACGCCGCCGCGAACACTCCCAAACCCGTTCCGATGATGCAGATCGCGAAGATGCCAATAATAATCCAAATGGTCTTGACACCCTTTTTATAGAGGGCAACGCAAGCGAACGTTGCCAGCAAGGGCAGAAGGCCAGGGAAGATCGAATCGAACAGATCCTGCAGGACAATCTCCGACCCACCCACGTCAAAGGTCAAAGCTGTGGACAGCGAGACCTGCGCCGCAATCATCGCGCCGATAACGGTCATTCCGAGAACGCCGGCAGCATGCGTCATGCGAGACATAAGGTTGTTCTCTTCGGACTGCTGCAGGAACTTGGTTCCCAGGTCGTATCCCAGATGGGCGGCGACGATACGCGTTGCAAAGTTAATCACGGAGTAGATGAGCGCGTACACGATGGGGCCGAGCGGGTTGCCCGTCGACGCGATGCCAATACCAATGCCGGCGGCGACCACGCGGAACGTACCCCAGTAGAACGAATCGCCAATGCCGGAAAGCGGTCCCATGAGGCCGACCTTCATGGCGTTAATCGAGGACGTGTCGAAGTTCTTATCGGCAGCCGCCTGCTCTTCCATCGAAACCGTAAGGCCGGCTACAAACGGAAGCACATGAGGCGTGATGTTAAAGAACTCGGTATGGCGATCGAGCGCCGCATAGTAATCGTCGTCGTTGGGATAGATCTTTCGCAGGGGCTTCTGAATGGTGTACATGAAGCCCATTGCCATCATCTTGTCGTACGACTGCGAGCACTGGCTCGTAAACTGGCGAAGGAACATGCTCCGATACATATCGGGGCTCATAATCGCGTCCTTCTTGGCCTCTTTGAGATCGGTGTTCTGGGTAGCCATTAGAAGTCCTCCTCTTCATCCTCGGCAACCGCCTGCGGACCGGCCGAGCCCTCGCGGAAGGCCAGGAGCAGCGCGACGCAGATAGCGGCAGCGGCAACACCGACAACGTCCATCTTGAGGTAGATGACCATAATGAATCCCAGGAACAGCCAGGGAAGAAGCTTGTTGTCGCCCATGGTCCTAATAAGAAGAGCGAAGCCGATGCAGACCATGACGCCGGACGCAACGTTGAGGCCGTCCATCACAAACTGCGGAATAGCGTTAAGCGCATTGTTGATGAGGTCGGCACCAAAGAACAGCGAGCAAAACACCAGCAGTGCAGACGGAATGCCAATCGACAGCGGCACGATGGTCAGATGGTACAGATTCGCCTTGGCAAGATCACGATTTGCCAGAGCGGTCTCGATCTTCTTGCAGGCAAAGGCACCCGGAACGGCGTAGCAGAAGTTGCGCCACACCTGAAGGAAGACGGAGACGGGAAGGGCGAGTGCGACGGCAGTTGCCGTCCCCGTACCCGTAATGACGGCAAACGCGCAGCCAAGCACGCCGGAAGCATAGACCTCGGGAGGAACCGCCGCGCCGACCATGATGGCGCCCATGAACATGGACTCCAAAGCAGCGCCGACGATAACGCCCTGCTGGACATCGCCAAGGATCAAGCCGACAAACAGGCTCGTAAACAGCGGACGACCAAGCATCGTAATGCCAAATAATTGCTCGTCCATGGACGCAATAAATGCGACCAGTGCAACTAGAAGATACTGGACAACCATTTCGATCAACCCCAGAAACAGGTCTGCAGGCGAGGCATTCTGCGCAGCTCGCCTGCAGACAACCGCAGCAATTTGAGAGGATTAGTAGTTCATCTGGTGATAGTAACGACGCGTGGTGAGCGGGTGGTTACGGACGTGCTCGAGATGGCAGCTCAGGCGCTCGGTGATGGTGTAGGTGACCATCGGGGAGACGATCTTGCGGAACTCGGGGTCGCTGAACGGCAGCTCGACCTCGGCGGTGTCGAACTTGTTCACGCGGACATGGACGCCCTTCTCGTCGGCGAGCATGTGAGTGAAGTTGTCCACGCGGTCCATGAGCTTGCGGGTGTCGTCCTCGCCGTAGAGCATGATGAGGCTCGTGCCCTCCTCGCACAGTTCGATGGTGCCGTGGAAGAACTCGGCGGCGTGGATAGACTTGGTCTTGATCCACTGCATCTCCTCGAGAATGCACATAGCGTAGTCGTAGGCCTCACCCCAGAGCATGCCGGAACCAATCACCATGTGGTAGTCGGTGTCCTTGAAGTCCTCGGCCATGGCGGCGCAGCGCTCGTCCTGAGCGTCCTTGGCCTTGATGAGGTACGGAGCGATGTTGCCGAACTCCTCCATGAAGGTGTCGTACTTGGGGAAGGCGCCGGCGTTCTTGAGGAAGCGGGCGACCAGCGTGATCTGGTAGGTGTAGATGGCCTCGCACAGAACGTCGTCCTCGGCGAAGCTGAAGAACTTGTAATCGGCGTACTCGGTGGCCGGGGTGTTGTCGTTGGAGACATACATCAGCGTGCGGGCGCCCTGCTCCTGGCAGAACTTGGCGGCCTCGATGATCTCGGGGGTGGTGCCGGTACGGGTGGAGAAGACGCAGACCGAGTCCTTGTTGAAGGTCTTAGGCGGGCATGCGAGGAACTCAGCGGCAATCTCGCAGTGGACGTCGACGTCGGCCGTGGTGGTCTCGACCCAATACTTCATCGGGAGCGTGTGGGCCCAGGTGCCACCGCAGCCGATGAAGAAGATGTTGGAATAACCCTGCTCGCAGACCTTGTCCACGGCAGCCTCAATCTGAGGACGGAGAGCGAGGGCATCGCTCACAACCTTCTCGTAACGAGGCTCATCGAAATTGAACATCCCTTACTCCTAACTCACTTGGATGAACCCTTCATTCATCCCATGACGTTATAATACTTTATATAACTAACTATGCAAGAGCTATTTCAGATTTTTTTGATTTTTCTTTAATAAAAAGCCCGCCGATTAAATGATCGACGGGCTTAAGAAAGGAGGACCTGGTTAATAAATGCTAGACAATGGCATGTTTCCAGCTAGAAAACGTCCTTGGCAAATACCTTTGAGTCATTGGGGACCTGACGGATTTCGATAACCACGCCATCGTTCACAAGCTCTTGGATATGCTCGGCATCGGTTTCGGTCGCAAAGATCGCGGGGGTCGGATGAAGCGTGGTCTCGGGAGACTTTCGGGTTCCGCCCAAATTGATCTCCTTGATGTCTTTGCAACCCTTAGCAAGGCGATAGGCATCCTCGATCGTCTCGACAATGATAAACAGCGAATACTTGTCGGTGACGCCGCTGTTGAGCGCCTCGATGGCCGCGTTTACGTCTTTTATGACGAGCTTCACGCCGTTGGGGCGGGCGAGCCTCAAAGCGGCTTTTCTCATGTCGTCTTTTGCCACGGCATCGCTGGCACACAGGATGCAATCGACATCCAGCGCATGCGTCCAAGACATGGCGACCTGGCCGTGAATCAATCGGTAATCGACCCTCGTAAGCTTAATCATCGTAATCATCTCCGCACGTAATAAAGGTAATGACAGGGTTGAATTATTCGTTGAAGCTTGAGCTAGAACTCTTCTTCTTCGACATCGGCAAGCATGTCCGCCGCCTCACAAAGCATGATAAACGAACGTGATCCCTCGACCGCAGCTTTGGCCTTGTCCGCATCCAGGGAGTCCAGCTGTGTAGCCATTTCCACCAGCAGCGGCAAGTTCATTCCGGTGATCAACGTAAACGATCCGGCGGTCTGCCTCTGAATGAATTCGTTGTTTACAGAGCCGCCAAAGATGTCAGTCACGACAAACCAAGAGTCGGCAGGGTCCTTCGACTCCATCCAAGCATCGATAAGCGCTGCGACATCCCTCGTGTCGTCATCGACATAGGCGCACAGACACTCGATTCGGTCGTTGGCGCCCATCAGGATCTCGAGAGAGCTCTTCATACCTTGGGCGAGATAACCATGACTCGCTAGCAATATCTTATTCATAGTTCTCCAATATCAATAAGACGTACTATATTGTCATAACAAAGTATATTAGCAATCTACCCTACGCGGTGTGTCTATTTTCCAAATCCGCGAACGGTAGCAATTGGTCGGTAAATTGACCAATCTATCTCTAATTTACAAATAGAACTTCAGTCGCTCGGTGCAGTACACCTGACGGGAGATGAAAAGCGGCTCGCCGCTTGGAGCATAACGTCTATCGACAAACAGAAGCAGCGGAGAGTCCAGCTCCACGTTAAGGTATGCCGCCTCGAGCTCGCTCGCATAGCAGACCTCGAGCGTACGCGTATTGGGGCCCATCTTGATCCCCTGGCGATCGAGTACCGCCATCAGCGAATCCTCGAGGGACTCATGCTCCAAAAAAGAAAGCGCAGCGGAATAGCTATTGGTTTCCAGCATCGTGGGCTTGTCATCCACAAGACGCAGACGACGACTACGCAATACCTTTTGGGTATCGTCTACGCCCAGGAACTTCGCGTCTCGCAGGCTTGGGAAGTCCCAGCCCATTGCGAGAACCCTGGTAGACGCCTGCTTGCCCGCAAGCTGGCACGAATGGGTAAAGCTCTCACGGTCGTCCGCGGCATACATCTGTGTGTCCGACGAAACGAATGTGCCCTTGCCGCGGGCCCTCTCAACAAGCCCAGCATCTTCCATTTCTTTAATTGCGGAGCGAACCGTTATTCGGCTCACGCCAAATTGCTCGATGAGCTCCGCCTCGGTCGGGAGCTTATCTCCCGGGCGGTACGTGCCGTTGGCGATCGAATCAGAAAGCGCACGGACAATCTGTTTGTACAGGGGGACAACGCTATTTGCTTCAACCATATCAACCATACCTTTGCAAGGAATCAGCAGTTTATAGATAGATGACTTATATTGTATTAGAACTTTTTAGGAGTCCATATATTTCCTAAATGATTCGGTAAACGGGGTGTTATTTCACTTTAGCGGGGTGCAGCGGCTACCCGCGGCATTCGTTATCAACCTAGCTAGGCTAGTCCACCCACATCGTCTTCAGTTCGCCGCAGAGCCGCGGCCCCATATGGGTATACTCTCGGGGATTCGACTCGATTCGCCCCCGCTGGGGCGTCAAAGGAGACTGCATATGCCCACCACCTCAACCGACCCGCGCGCCGCTGCTGCCGCGCTGCTGGTGCCCGGTACCACCTGCCACGGTTTTGCCGTCGAGCGCTGCGAGACCGTGCCCGAGCTCGACTCGGACGCCTACGTGCTGCGCCACACTGCCTCGGGCGCTCGCCTGCTGTACCTGGCGTGCGACGACGAAAACAAGGCCTTTGCCATTGGCTTTAAGACGCCGCCGGCCGATTCCACCGGCGTGTTCCATATTCTTGAGCACTCGGTGCTGTGCGGATCGGCCAAGTTCCCCGTCAAGGAGCCATTCGTCGACCTTATCAAGAGCTCCATGCAGACGTTCCTCAACGCCATGACCTACCCCGACAAGACCATCTACCCCGTTGCCACCACCAACGAGCAGGATCTGTACAACCTGATGGACGTGTACCTGGACGCGGTGTTCAACCCGGCCATCTATACCAAGCCCACCATTTTTGAGCAAGAGGGCTGGCACTACGAGCTGGACCTGCCGGAGGGCGCCGAGGGCGCAGACGACGACAGCTCCGCGAGCCTGCGCGAGGGCACGCTGCGCTATAACGGCGTGGTGTTCAACGAGATGAAGGGTGCGCTGTCCGACCCCATGAGCGTGCTGGACGACGCCGTCAACGCCGCGTTCTATCCCGACACCGCCTATGCGCACGAGAGTGGCGGCGACCCGCGCGCGATTCCCGCGCTCACCTACGAGCAGTTCCTGGATACGCACGCGCGCCACTACAATCCTTCCAACTCTTATATAACGCTCTACGGCGACCTAGATGTAGACCGCGCGCTGGCGTTTTTGGACGAGCGTTATCTGTCGCAGCCGAGCGCCGCGAGCCGCCGCATGGACGCTGCCGTTGCCGCCGGCGAGGACCCGTCCACGCTGGCACCCAATCCGCTGGACGTGCAGGCGCCTGTGACCTGCGAGTATAAGCGCGTCGAGATGGCCACCACGCCCGAGAACGCCTTGGTGGGCCTGGGTCTGGTGCTGGGCAGCGCGCTCGACCGCAAGCGCACGATCGCGGCGGATATCCTGTTCGAGGCACTGCTGGGCTCCAACGAAGCACCGGTTAAGAAGGCCATTCTGGCCGCCGGCCTGGGCGGCAACGTGGTGAGCTACACCGCGGCCGAGAGCCTGCAGCCCTACGAGCTCATCATGCTGCAAAACGCGCAGCCCGGCGTGGCGCGCGAGCTACGTCGCGTGTTCCAGGACGCCTGCCGCGACCTGTGTGAGCACGGCGTTCCGCGCGAGCGCCTGGAAGCCATCATCAGCAGCAACGAGTACGACCTGCGCCAGCGCGACTACGGTATCGCCGACGGCGTGGCCATTGCGTGCGACGCGTTGAGCACGTGGCTCTACGATGACGACGCCGCGACGCTGGCGCTCAAGTACGGCCCAGTGTACGAGGAGCTGCGCGGCGAGCTGGACGGCAGCTACTTTGAGGACCTGCTGCGCGAGCTGGTGCTGCAGAACGATCACATGGCGCTGGTCGAGCTGGTACCGGTAGACGCTGCCGAGGGTTCGGAGGGTGCCGAAGCTGCCGAGCTGGCTGCCAAGCGCGACGCCATGACCGATGCCGAGCTGGCCGACGTGGTCGAGCGCACGGCCGCGCTGCGTGCCGCGCAGGAGGCCGAGGACACGCCCGAGGACAAGGCCACGCTGCCGCGCCTGCGTGTATCCGACATTGGTGAGGCGCGCCCCGAGCCGCCGCTCGTCGTGGACACGACCGCGCCCATCCCCTGCCTGCGCCACGGCATCCCCACCAACCGTCTGGCCTACGCCATGCAATACTTCGACCTGAGCTGCGTCGCATTTGAGGACCTGCCCTACGTGACGCTGCTCTGCCGCCTGCTCAAGCAGCTGCCCACGCGCGAGCATTCAGCCGAGGAACTCGACAACCTGCTCGCCGGCAAGCTGGGCTTTTTGAGCTTTACGACCGAGGTCATGACGCAGCCCGACGTGGACGGCGTGCGCCCCTACCTGCTGGTGAGCGCCGGCGCCCTGTCCGAAAAGATCGACGCGCTGGCGAGTCTGCCGCGCGAGGTGTGGTCGAACACGCTGTTGCTCGATGCCGACGCCGACCGCGTTCGCGACGTGCTCACGCAGATTCGCATTGGGCTTGAGCAGGGCTTTATCAACAACGGACACTCGGCGGCGCTCGGTCGCGCGATGAGCTACAGCTCGCCTTCGGCCGTGGTGCGCGAGCAGCTTTCGGGCGTGGACTTCTATCTGTTCTTGCGCGATCTGCTCGACCACTTTGACGAGCGACTGGATGACCTGCGCGCCAAGCTCACCGAGCTGGCAGACCGCATCTTTGTGGCCGACGGCTGCCTGGCGAGCTTTACCGGCAGCGATGAGGACTTTAACGCGTACTGGGCCGCCGCGGGCGACCTGGGGCTGGACGCTGGCGATGGCGCCGGCCGCGACGCGCTCGTGGTGCCGGCGCCGTGCGACCGCCACGAGGCTTTCGTGATCCCCAGCGACATCTGCTTTGCCGCGCGTGCGTGCGATCCACGTCGCCTGGGCATTGACGTGACAGGCGCTTGGGCCGTAGCTGCCAACGCGCTCTCCTACGACTACCTGTGGAACGAGATCCGCGTGAAGGGTGGTGCGTACGGTTGCGGATTCCGCGCAGCCGGCGAGCGTCAGGCGGCGTTCTACACCTACCGCGACCCGGCAATCGACCCCTCGATTGAGCGTGTGGCGCGCGCAGGCGAATGGCTCGGCAGCTTTGAGCCCGACGAAGCCGCCTTTGAGGGCTTTATCGTGAGCTGCGTGAGCGGCATGGACGCGCCGGTGAAGCCGTACGCGCTCACCAAGCGCCGCAACACGACCTACCTGGCCGGGCTCGATCCGCATGCGCGCGAGGAGCGTCGCGCCCAGATGCTCGCCGCCACGCCCGGTGAGCTGCGCTCGCTCGGCACCGACGTGACGCGCATCGCAGCCAAGTCGCCCACCTGCGTCTTTGGCGGCCGCGACGTCATCGCCAAGAGCAACGCCAACTTCAACGTAGTCGACCTGCTGGGCTAAGACACCAAGGTAGATTTTTGGGACATGCCCGAAAATCTACCTTTTTTCTGCGGCTTGGGCGGGGCGGCGTAGCCCACCGCGGCGGTTTGTCTCAATCTGTAACATCTAGGCGGCAATATTGGCTCCAGATGTCACAAATCGAGACGTTTCCGGATGACGCCGACCCTTTGTCTAAATCTGTAACATCTAGGTCCAATTTTGCCGAGTTACTGTTACAGATTGAGACAAACCGCCGCAGACGCCCACTCCACAGCACAGACCACCACAAAGGTGCCTGTCTCCTTCCTCAGTTGTGATTCGAACACTTGTTCTATACGCACACATGTTCTATAGTAGAGGTGCTTGCATCGAACTGAAATTGCAACTAGAATATAGTTGCAGAATGTGAGGCGGGATGACTCGATCCGATAAACTCATCGCCCAGCTGCTTAGCTGTCCTTCAACGTATAGATTCGCTGACTTTCTTAAAGTTATGGCTTCATATGGCTTTGAAATGGACAGCAAAGGCAAGACATCCGGATCGCGCGTTCGCTTCTACAGGCCATCAGATGGCAGGATGTTCGTAATGCACGCGCCTCATCCATCTGACGAATTGACAGCGGGGACCATTCGAAACATCGTTCGCTTTCTGCAAGATGTCGGAGGTAGTCATGAGTAACGTTTTGGCATACAAGGGTTATTTCGCCCCGGTCGAGTTCGATGCCGAACAGCATGTGCTAACAGGTATGGTCGCCGGCATTAGGGACGCAATCGTATTTGAAGGCTCCACGGCTGAAGAAGTGGAGCAATGCTTCCACGACGCCGTCGACGATTACCTTGAGTTTTGCGCCGAGAAGGGCAAGGAACCCGAGCGGGCTTTTAAGGGCTCGTTCAACGTAAGAACGGGCTCTGAGCTCCACAAGCAAGCAGCGCTGGCGGCGGCAAAGAAGGGTGAGTCACTCAATAAGTTTGTGACTGAAGCGATCGCTGCGGCGCTGTGAAGCCAACGTCGAGTCGAAGCCGCCACAAAGGGCGCCTTTGCGGCGGCTTCGACGTTTGCCCAGATAAAACCTGCCAAAATAAACCTGTCCCTTTTTGGCAGGTTTGTTAGAGGAGGCCGGGATGGATAAAGCTGAGTTGCGGCGGGCGGTGATTGCTCGGCGCGATGCTCTTGATTTGGATGTGCGGGCGGCAAAGTCTGCCGTTATCTGTGCGCGGCTGGTTGAGCTGTTTGATCGCTTGGGTGCCGCGGCGCCGCACACCGTTGCCAGCTATGCCGCGATGGGTTCCGAGGTCAACCCTGCCGCGTTTGCCGCTGCGGCCGCCGCGCGCGGCTGGCGCGTAGCCTATCCGTGCATGCTCTTGGCAACCGAAGCTGCTGCCTGCAGCCAGCGTATGTGCATGCGGGCGGCTGCTGCCGGCGATGCGTCCGAGGCCCCGTTTATCGCCCACCCTACGCGGGCCCTCGCAGCCACGGACGTCGACAGCGACCACTTCCCCATCGTGCCCGCCGCCGAGCTCGACATGGTTGTCGTGCCGCTCGTGGCTTTCGACCGCGCCGGCGCGCGCCTGGGCTACGGCGGCGGCTGCTACGACCGCTACCTGCCCATGCTCTCGCCCGCATGCCAAATCATCGGCATCGCCTTTGACGAGCAGCGTGTCGACCACGTTCCCACCAATCCCCACGACCTGCCGCTGCCCCACATCGTCAGCGCCTAAATGCCAGCGTACCTCCCGACGGCCTAGTGCTCCTCGCCGGCGCGGGCCAGGTCGTAGGGCGTGGTCTGGTAGACGTAGTAGTTGAGCCAATTGGTGTAGAGCAACTGAGCCTGGCTACGCCAGACATTGCGCGGCTCGGCGGCGGGGTCGTCGTTCGGGAAGTAATGCGCCGGCACCTGAGGGTTGAGCCCGCGCTTCACGTCGCGCTCGTACTCCAGACGCAGCGTGTCGGTATCGTACTCGGGATGGCCAAAGACAAAGAAGCGGCGGCTGTCGGTCGACTTGACGATGTACAGGCCCACCTCGTCGGACACGGCCACGACCTCAAGCTGAGGCTCGGCCTCCACGTCCTCGCGGCGCACATCGGTGTTGCGCGAATGCACGGCATAGAAACGGTCGTCGAAGCCGCGAACCAGCGGGCTTTGCGGCTTCACCAGATGATGCTCGAACACGCCGCTCGCCTTTGCCGGCAGGTCGTACTTCTGAATACCGTAGTGGTGATACAGGCCCGCCTGCGCGCCCCAACAAATGTGCAGCGTAGAGTGCACGTGCGTGGTGGACCAATCCATGATCTGGCAGAGCTCGGGCCAGTAGTCAACCTCCTCGAACGGCATCTGCTCCACCGGCGCGCCCGTGATGATCAGGCCGTCGTAGTGGATATCGCGGATGTCGTCGAACGTGCGGTAGAACGTCTCCAGGTGGCCGGCGCTTACGTGCGTGGCCTCGTGCGTCTTGGTGCGCAGCAGGTCCACCTCCACCTGCAGCGGCGTGTTGGAGAGCTTGCGCATGATTTGCGTCTCGGTGGCGATCTTGGTGGGCATGAGGTTGAGAATGAGCACGCGCAGCGGACGGATGTCCTGGTGCAGCGCGCGGTACTCGGTCATGACAAAAATGTTCTCGCTCTCGAGCTGCGCAGCGGCAGGAAGGGCGTCGGGAATACGAATGGGCATGGATGCTCCTTACGAGTCAGTTGCAGCTATGGTACAACGAGCGGCCCCATCCGCGCGAGCACATCGCCCAGCGATGCCGCCAGCGGCCCAAATCACTCCAAAAGTAGAGATTAAGGCATGTGCCAAAAATCTACGGCGCTTTAGTCTAGCAAAGTGGCAGCTGGACGCTACAATGGTTCGACGCGAAAAACTCGGCCGAAAGGATACATATATGTACCAGACGCGTAAAATCGGTGTGGTCGGCCAGGGCCACGTAGGAGCACATGTCGCCAACAGCCTGCTCATGCAGGGCATTGCCGATGAGCTGTACCTGTGCGATATCAACGAGGCCAAGGTGACGTCCGAGGTCCAGGACCTGCGCGACTCCCTTTCGTTTGTCCCGTATAACACCAAGATCGTCAACTGCTACGACCACTACGAGGAGCTTGCCTGCTGCGACGTCATCGTCAACGCTGCCGGCAAGGTCGCGCTGGCCGCCGGCAACCGTGACGGTGAGCTGTTCTTTACCACCGACGCCGCCCGCACCTTTGCCAAACGCATCGTCGACGCCGACTTCGACGGCATCTTCGTGAGCATCTCCAACCCCTGCGACGTCGTATGCACCGAGCTGTGGCACCTGACCGGCTACGATCCCAAGAAGATCATCGGCTCGGGCTGCGGTCTGGACTCTGCCCGCCTGCGCACCGAGATCTCCAAGAAGGTCGGCGTGAGCCCCAAGTCTATCGACGCCTACATGATCGGCGAGCACGGCTTTAGCCAGCTGGCCGCCTTTAAGGCCGCGACCATCGCCGGCAAGAGTCTCAACGAGCTTCAGGCCGAGAACCCCGACAAGTACGCCTTTGACCACATGGAGGTCGAGGAGCTCGCGCGCAAGGGCGGCTATGTGACCTACCAGGGCAAGCAGTGCACCGAGTACGCCGTCGCCAACTCCGCCGCGCGCGTCTGCGCCGCCGTGCTGCACAACGAGCACGCCGTGCTTTCCGCCTCCACGCTCATAACCGGCCAGTATGGCGAGGAGGGCATCTTTACCTCCCTGCCGTGCGTGATCGGCGCCGGGGGCGTCGAGGAGGTCTACACGCTCGACCTGTCCGAGTACGAGCTCGAGGGCTTCCACAAGAGCTGCCAGCACATCCGCGACAACATCGCCCAGCTCGACTGGTGGGACGCCGAGGCCTACGACGCAAAGTAGGCCGCTGGCTGCCGCAACCTTGCGAATCTAAACGCGATGCCAAGCGGGCCGCGCCGGAAATCCCCGGCACGGCCCGCTTTTTTGACTCACGCAGTGCCCTTGCGAATCGAATGTGAATACTTTTCCGCGAAGTGAACGAGTAAAAACGAGCCCCCGAAGCATCGACACTTTTCAGACGCCGTTTCCTGCGGTTTCACCGAGTTTTTCCTGCAGTTTTGGCGTCAAAAAGTGTGGATGCTTCGGGGGTCCAAAATAGGTCGTTCACTTCGCGGAAAAGTATTCACCTTCGTTTTCGCGCAGACACGAATCCGGCCGCCACAACGCAAAACGGGGCCCGCGCGCAGCGCAGACCCCGTCGTGAGAGGTTATTCCCGGTATATTAGTACTGTTCGATGCCCATGTAGCGACGAACCTCGGGGCTGTGGTCGAAGACCTTGCCGCGGGCGGCGCGCAGCTCGCAGCTCATGTTGTAGAAGAAGATCGGCTCCAGGAACGAACGCACGCTGGCAGGCACTTCGCCCACACCGTACTCGAGCGCATCGAGCACCATGACTGTATCGGTGTGCGTGTTGAGGAACGCAAGAGCGCGCTCCTCCATGGGGCGGCACTCGCCCGCGCCAAGCTGCACAAAGTAGAACACGCCGGGCTCGGTGGCCTCGAAGGGACCGTGGAAATACTCGCCGGAGTGGATGTAGCAGCAGTGCTGCCACTGCATCTCCATGAGCGAACAGATGGCCATGGCGTAGGTCTGGCTAAAGTTGGGGCCGGAGCCCAGAATATAGAAGAACTTGTGCTGCTGGCAGAGCTCGGCAAAGCGGGCGCCCAGCTCGGCGTTGACCTTCTCGCGGGCGGCGGGCAGCAGCGCATCCATCTGCTTGAGGCCCTCGTACATGTCGGCGAGCGCCTCGTAGCATTCCTGCTGGTCGAGCAGCTCGGCGGCGATCAGAGCGCCGATGCCCTGAGGCACCTCGGCCTGCGACACGCCCTCGCCCCAGGGGTAGACCCAGGTGGTCCACTTACCGTTGTCGATCTTGGAGCCCTCGCAGTCGGTGAGGGCAACGACCTCGGCGCCGGCGGCCAGCGCCATCTCGCAGCCGTCGACGACCTCCTGCGTGTTGCCGCTGTGGCTGCAGGCAATAACGAGCGACTTCGGCCCTAGGCTCTTGGGGGCCATCAGGCAAAACTCGCGTGCCGTGTAGACCGTCGAGGTAAACGTGGTGGCCTCGCGCTTGAGCAGCTCGTTGGCCGGCATCAGGTCGATCATCGAACCGCCGCAGGCGATCCAAAAGACGTTCTCAATCTTGCCCTTGCGCTCGATAATTTCCTGAATCAGATCATGTGCGTTCATCCTGATGTTCCTCCTTGTGGGGCGGCTTTGAACGGCGACAGCCCGTACCTGCGGTCGTTCTATGTTGTTCTATTTATAGCACGTGTAACAACGCCCGTGAAGGCATCTCAGCAAATTTGTTCTATGTTGTTCTATCTGTGGACGTTAGATGTCGAAGACGTAGCGCGAGCCCACTATCTTCTGGCGCCCGAGCAGCAAGGGCTGCTCGTCCGCATCGGTAAAGTACGCCTCCATATAGAAGAGCGGCTCGCCGACCGGCACCTCCAGCAGCGGGGCCGCCTGAGCATCGGCAAGCGCAATCTCCACGGTGCAGGGGTCGGACTTGAGCGGCGCGCGGCCCGAGTGCTCGGCAACGAGCGCAAAGATTGAGTTATCGGTGAGGTCCTTATCGGCCAGCGTCTGCAAGTAGGGATGGTCGGCGAGCACAAAGGCGTTGTTCTCGAGCATGACGGGGATGCCGTCGGCCGTGCGCACGCGCTCGACCACGATAAGCTCGCAGCCGGGCTCCACGCCAAAGAACGCCGCATCCTCGTGCGTCGCCGCGACCACCGTGCGCGACACCAGACGCGCACCCGGCACCATGTCGTTGGCAGCACAACCCTCAGTAAAGCTCTGGACGTCACCCTTCTGGACAATCTTGCGCTTGAGCTTGGGCGCACACACAAAGGTGCCCCTCCCCTGCTGGCGGTTGAGATACCCCGCACGCGACAGCTCCTCGATGGCGCGACGCACGGTGACGCGCCCCACGCCGTAGGACTTCGCGAGCTCCATCTCGGAAGGAATACGCGAGCCGGCAGCGTACACGCCGCGCGCGATCTCGCCCTTTAGGTCATCCATGACCTGCTGATACAGCGGAACGGCGGGCACGTCAGCACGCTCGGCACGCTCGGTTTTGATCTCAGTCGCCATCGTCTACGCTCCATCCCGTGCGTGCTCGGATTCAAACTCTTCAATTGCCGCCATAAACTGATCGCCAAAGCTGTCGGCCTTTTTCTCGCCGATGCCGTTGACCTGGATAAGCTCGTCGCGCGTCTGCGGACGCTGGCGGCACAGGCCGCGCAGGGCCTTGTCGGAGAAAACCATGTACGGCGCCATCTCGAGCTCGGTCGAGATCTCCTTGCGGAGTGCCCGCAGGCGCTCGAACAGCTCGGCGTCGTCGCCCACGCGCGGACGCTGGTCCAGCTCGGCCTCCTCGCGCAGCAGGTCCACAGCACGACGGGCGCGCGCCGACGCCTTGCGCTTGGACGCGCGGCGCTTAACGGTAAAGGCAAAGGCCTCGTCCTCGACCTCGCCGGCACGCGGGCCCAGCCCCACGACCGGGTACTGCCCCTGCGAGGTAGCCAAATAACCGCGGCCGCACAGCTGGCCGATGATGTCCTTGATGCGCCCAACCGATTCGCTCGACAGCTCACCATAGCCACGGTCCTGATCCAGATGCATCTGGCGAATGCGCTCGGTGTTGCCGCCGTGGAGCACGTCGGCGATGAGCGACTTGCCAAAGCGCATGGGGCGCGTGGCGACGTAGCGCACGGCGGCGCGGGCCATATCGGTGACGTCCTCGACCTCGAACTGCGTGAGGCAGTTGCTACAGTTGCCGCAGCCCTCGGCGTCGTCCGTGGCGGCGCCGCCCGCAGCCGCATGCTCGGCCGCGGCCTCGTCGCCAAAGTAGCGCAGCATGTATTCGCGCAGGCAACCGGTGGTATTGCAGTAGCCCTCCATCTGGCTGAGCAGGCGGTAACGGTTCTGGAGCGCCCACGCGCGCTGTTCGTCGTCGAGCGCCTCGTCGGCCGCATCGCCGCGGTCGATCAAAAAGCGGCGCATACGGAAATCGTTGCCGTTCCACAGCAGGTGGCAGCTGGCCGGGTCGCCGTCACGGCCGGCGCGGCCCGCCTCTTGGTAGTATGCCTCGATGCTCTCGGGCACGTTGTTGTGGATCACGTAGCGCACGTTGGGCTTGTCGATGCCCATGCCAAAGGCGTTGGTGGCAACCATCACCTGAATATCGTCGTCGATAAAGGCGCGCTGGCTCTGGCGGCGGGCGTCATTACCCATACCGGCATGGTAGCGGCCAACGCGAATGCCGCTGGGGCCCAGCGCTTCGGCAAGATCGCTTGCCAGTGCATCGACCGTCTTGCGGGTCGAGCAATACACGATGCCGCTCTCGCTCGAATGCGCGATCACGTAGTCGCGCACCCAGGCGGCCTTGGCCTTGTCGCCCATCTCCTCGCAACCAAAGTAGAGGTTCTTGCGATCGAAGCCCGTCACCACCGTCGCAGGGTTTTGCAGGCCGAGCATCTGCTGAATGTCCGTGCGCACGCGCTCGGTCGCCGTAGCGGTAAAGGCCGCCACGATGGGGCGCCGCGGCAGGGAATCGATGAACTCGCGAATCTGCAGATAGGCGGGGCGGAAATCCTGGCCCCACTGGCTCACGCAGTGGGCCTCGTCAATGGCCACGAGCGGCACGCCGATGCCGCCTTCGGCCGCAGCTTCCTGCGCAAAGGCTAAAAAGCGCGGCTCGAGCAGGCGCTCGGGCGCCACGTACATAAGCTGGTAGCGCCCCTCACGAGCACGTTTGAGCACGGTATTTTGCTGAGCCGGCGTAAGGCTGGAGTTGAGATAGCTGGGTCGCGCACCCGCCGCGAGCAGTGCGCGGGTCTGGTCCTCCATAAGCGACAGCAACGGGCTCACCACAAAGGTGATGCCGGGCAGCATGAGCGCAGGCACCTGGTAGCAAATGGACTTGCCGGCGCCTGTGGGCATAACGCCGAGCGCATCGCGGCCGGCAAGGATCGCATCCACCATGCGATCCTGTCCCGGGCGAAACGAGGTGTAGCCAAAATAGGCGCCGAGCGTGTCGAGCGCCATCTGCTGCATGCTATCGGTCATGGTTTCCTAACGTCAGAATCATCTGCCGCCGATTATACGCCGCCACGCGGACCGGCGTCGCCCGGCTCTCAGCCACGCTCATTCTACGGGTAGTCGTTGGGGACGTTCTTGAATGACTGGCCGTTTAAGAACGTCCCCAATGACTATCTTGACAAGCGCGGAAACGTCGCTGGTTGAGCATAAGTCAGCGAAAACGCCCCTAAGTGAGCAAGGTGACGTGAAAGAGGAGGGAAGCGTACTTCGGTACGCGACCGACGATTGAACGTCAGATTGCCGCTTAGGGGCGTTTGCAGCGTCGAGCCGTTACGCGGTTTGGTAAAACCGCGTAACTTACATGACCATAACGTAGCGCGATCCCACGTAGTACTGCTTACCCATCAGAACCGGCTCGTCGTTGGGACCGATAAAGCCGGCGCGCAGGTTGAGCAGCGGATCGTGCGGAGCAATGCCCAGCTCGGCGGCCTGCTCGGCGTTGGCGCGAACGGCCTCGACCGTGCGGTAGCCAACCGAGACAATCGGCGTTCCGCCAACACGCTCGACCTCGGCAAAAATCGACTTGTCCTCAAGATCGGCCGTCAACAGCTCACGGTAGGCGTCAAACGGCACAAAGATGTTCTCTTCAAAGATGGGCTCGCCGTCGGCAGTACGCACGCGCTTGATGTGCAGCAGCAGCGCATCCTTCTGCAGGCCAAAGAACTCCATCTCGTTTTGGCGCGCCGGCACAATCTGGCGATCGATCACGTGCGCACCGGCCTTCATGCCGTTGCCGGCACACAGCGCGGTAAACGTCTGCAGCGTCGAGGCGTGAAACTGGCGATTGATGTGCGGCGTGGAAACAAAGGTGCCACGGCCCTGCTGCTTAACCAGGTAGCCATCGGAGCACAGCTCCTCGACGGCGCGACGCACCGTAATTCGGCTCACCTCGTACTGCTCGGCTAGCTCGAGCTCGGACGGAATACGCTCCTTGGGTGCATAAACACCTTTCTCGATCGCATCCTTGATCTCGTCGTAAATCTGCTGGTAAAGCGGTGCATTTTTGGGCGCAGGCATATCTAATCACTCTTATCGAAATATTGAAATAACTAATACGTATATAACGTCTAGTTTCATGTTACCTCATATTGATAAAACGATACACCACATACAGCAAATCCTTACTTGCCGTCGTCCTGCTGCAGGCTGTCCTGCTCGCTGAGGCGCGCCTGCCTGCTGGCCATGCGTGCGGGCTTGTCGGGATCGGGAACGGCCGTGGGCATGGGCTCGTCGACATGACCGCCCCACCAGCCGCCCACAAAGTTGAGCGTGTGGAACACATTGATCACGGCGCCGGGATCAATGTCGCACACCAGCTTGATAATGTCCTGACTCTCGTAGGTCGAGACAACGGCGTGCAGCAGGTACATCTTTTCACGGCTGTATCCGCCGATGACCTCAGCGCAGCTAATGCCATGCTGAAAATGGTCAACATAGGCGGTCATGACCTCGTCGGCCTTGCGCGTCGTGATCTGCAGCGTCACGCGGTCGTAGCGGCGGTAGAAGCTGTCGATGGTCTTGGTCGAAATAAACTGGAACACGATGGAGTACGCCGCCTTGTCCCAGCCAAACATAAAACCAAAGATCGCCAGGATAAAACAGTTAAAGCCAAAGATGACGCCCCAGATGGTCTTGCCGGTGTGGTTGGAAACCCACAGCGCGATAAAGTCGGTACCGCCGGTGGATGCGCCGGACTTGAGCGCGATGGCAGCGCCCAGACCCGAGACCACGCCGCCAAAAATGATGAGCATGATCTTGTCGCCCAAAAACGGTGCGAAGTGAAATATGTTGAGGAACAGCGACGAGAGCACGACCTGCATCATCGAGAAGATGACGAAGCGCTTGCTAATGCCGCTCCAGCATAGGAGCGCCACGGGGATGTTGAGCGCGAGCATACCGAGCGAGATGTCGATGTGAACGCCGCCCAGCGAGGTAACGCGATCGAGCAGGACCGCGACGCCGGTAAGACCGCTCGGAAGCAGATCGGCGGGCTGAATGAACGCCTGGATCAGAAATGTCTGGAGAACGGCGGAAATGGTGACCGCCACGGCAGTAATGGCGCGGCGGACGATGGTGAGGCGGCCGAGCACGAGCACGCGGTCCGTGAGCTGATCGATGGCGTTCGCCACGTAGGCTCCTTTCGAAGGCAGATGTAGTTGTGGGGCATGGCCGCGATTGTAGCATGGAGCGTGCGGGGGCGCTTCAATTCACCCTCTCTCGACAACCATCAGAAGGACCGTGAGGCCGCTTAAAAGAAAAACGCCGTGAAGAGAGCGATCCCTTCACGGCGAATTCGGCGTTTGCCCAGATAAAACCTGCCAAAATAAACCTGTCCCTAAATGGCAGGTAGGATGTCGGTCAGGTTGTCGATGACAACGTCGGCGGCGGACTGATCCAGGTTGACGCCCTCGTGCGGACGCAGCGCCAGGACGCGGGCGCCGGAACGCTTGCCAGCCTCGATGCCCAAAGGCGAATCCTCGATAACCAGGCACTCGGCAGGCTCCACACCCAGCGCTTTCATGGCACGCAGGTAGATCTCAGGGTCAGGCTTAAACGCGCTGCACTCGTGACCGCTGATGGTGTAATCCAGCACGTCGGCGATACCGGCAATCTCAACCAGCTCGTCAATGAGCTCGCGATAGGACGAGCTTGCGATGGCACACTTCACGCCGCGCTCGCGCAGCTCACGCATCACTGGCTCCGTCTGCTCGTTGAGTAGCTCGGCATACGGAACAGGGTGGTCCGGGCTGTAGACCTGCTTGTACTCCACGCGCAGGCGCTCGCGCAGCTCAATATCGTCGGGCACCAGCGCCTCCCAAATGGCGGGCTCGTTAGACCCCGAAAGATCGGGGATCTCGTCAAAATGGAACCCCTTCTCTTCCATAAACGCCACGCGACGACGGTTGTAGAACCACTCGGTATCGACCAGCACGCCATCCATATCAAATAGCACTGCCTTGATCACGGCGACCTCCTAAAACAATTGACAGTTTTCCTCCGGGACAAATAGCGCACAACGCCATCGATATAGCTCAACGCCCCGTTATTGGCAAAGTCAGCGAGCGAGTCTCTGTCGTGACAAGGTGCCGTGAAATGAAAGGGCGCTGACCTTTCGGTCGCGCCCTTGAAATTGAACGGCAGATTGTCCGACAGAGGCTCGCGCAGCGTCGGCCTCTCCGCCGTTCGGTAGAACGGCGGAACCTATTAGTAGGAAAGCTTCCACATGTAGCGACGCATGGTCAGCGGGTGCTGACGGGCCTCGGCGATCTGGTTGCCGTACTCACGCATAACGGCGAGGTGCAGCAGCGGGTTGAAGTAGGTGATGACGCTCGCGGGCACGGCGTCAGCCAGGCCGTAGTCCTTGGAGTCGATCAGAGCGACCTTGGCGCCCATGCGCTCAAGGAAGGTGAGGGCGCGGGCGTCCATCGGACGGGTAGCGCCATCGGACATGAAGAAGACGTAGGGCTTACCCTCGGTGGAAACCTCGAACGGGCCGTGGAAGTACTCGCCGGTGTTGTAGGCGGCGGCGTCGATCCACTGCATCTCGGTGAACAGGAAGGCGGCGTGAGAATAAGCCATCTTCTCGGAGGCACCGGAAGCCATGAAGTAGATCATCTTGTCGTCCTTGAAGTCCTCGGCGAACTTCTTGGCGAGCTTCTTGCAGTGCTGAGCGGCGTTCTCGCAGAGATCGAAGACGTTGGTGAGGCCGGTGATCATGTCCTCGTAGTGGTCATAGCCCTCGGTCTGCTGAAGGATCTCGAGAGCAAGAGCGATGGCATAGCCGGGCTTCTCGCACTTGGCAGCGTAGTTGGCGTGGAAGCCGTGGACGATGACGTGGTCGGCGTCGACGGTCAGAGCGGAGCCGGCCTTGTTGGTGAGGGAGACAACCGGGCAGTTGTGCTTCTTGGCGGTCTTGTTGGCCTCGACGGTCTCGGGCGTGGAGCCACCGAGGGAGCAGGTGATCACGAAGGTGTGCTCGTTGACCCAGGAAGGCGTGTCGTAGTTGAACTCATTAGCGGTGAAGATCTGAACGTTCAGCTTGTCCGTGTTGTTGGCCAGGAAGTACTTGGCGGGGTAAAGGTCGGACATGGAAGCGCCGCAGCCGACGAAGGCGACGCTGTGGATCTCGTGGTTGGACAGGACGTCAGCGACGATCTGCTTAGGGAGGTTAAGGTCGATCTCGTACATCTGACACATTCCTTTCGATTTTTGCGGCGCCACATTGCCGGGCGCTCGCAGGGTTACCGTGGTTTGGACCGAGTCGCCGGCCCGTTGAGGATGTGACAAAGGGACTGCCCTTTGTCACGTATAGGGGTGGAAGCCTGCCTGGGGTATGGGATGCCAGGCAGGCCCCCGGGGGAAAGCGGTTAGGCGCTTAGTCGCGACTAGGCCAGGATGCCGGCCGCGGAGAGGGCGATGCCGCCCACGATGGCGATCACGAGAAGCCAACCGGTGTTGACGTTCTTCTTGATGAGCCAGTACATAAGGCCGGTGAGGCCGAGGGAGATCATCTGGGGCATCATGCCGTCCAGGATGTCCTGGATCACGACGGTACCCTCAGCGAACTGCAGCGGGGTGGTGGCGCCGATCAGCGTGGCGATCATGCCGCCCACGGACATAAGACCCACGATGCCGCAGACATACATGAGCTTCTCCATGAGGTCGCCGCCCTGAAGCTTGCTCAGGTACTCGTGGCCGCCCTGATAGCCCATCTTGGCTGCGAACCAAGTGATCAGCACAGAGGGGACGATGGAGATGAGCATGGCCAGGATCGGGCCCATGATGGAGCCCTGCTGAGCCAGCTGAACGCCCAGGCCAAAGGCGATAACGCGGATGGTGCCCTGGAAGAAGGAGTCACCGATGCCGGAAAGCGGACCCATGAGGGAGGTCTTGACCGCGTTGATCGAATCGGGATCGAAGTTCTCGGGATCCTTGGCGTACTCCTCCTCCATGGAGGCGGAGAGGCCCAGGATGAAAGCGCTCGTCTGCGGGGTGCAGTTGTAGAACGCCATGTGACGGTGGTAAGCCTCTTTCTTAGCAGCGAGCTGCTTGGGGTCGGACTCGTCCGGATAGAGGCGATCGAGCGTGGGAACCATGCCGTAGAGGAAGCCCATGTTCATCTGACGCTCGTAGTTCCAAGAGGCCTGGATGGCCCAGGAGCGCCAGAAGAACTGGCTGACCTTCTTGTTCAGGGACACGTCCTTGGTTGCGGTTGCCATAGTGTGTTCCTCCTTAGTCTTCGTCGTCTTCGAGCGGATCGTAGTCGGAATCGACACCGGCGGCTGCATGGGAACCGTTGAACTTGAAGCCCATGAAGACGACAGCCAGGCACACACCGATCAGAGCGACCGCGATGACGGACAGGTTGAGGTAAGCGGCGAGCAGGAAACCGATGAACAGGAACGGAGTCATACCCTTCTTGATCATCATGGTGAGCAGCAGGGCCAAGCCGTAGGCGGTCATGATCTTGGTCGAAACGTTAAGACCAGTGGACAGCCACTCGGGAACCATGTTGACGATGGCCTGAACCAGGTCGGTGCCAACAAAGACGGCGAGGAAGATCGGCAGGAAGTACATGACGGCGTACAGACCGGAGCCGGCGCAGATGTGCATACGGTAAGCGGTCTTGAACTTTCCGTTATCGATCGCGCTATCTGCCACATGGGTGAGGGCGGCGATGATGGAACGGAACACGATGCCGAGGAGCTGACCCAGGACGGCGACCGGGATGGCGATCGTCATGGCGGTCTCGGCGGAAGCATCGGTCAGGCACGCAAAGGCAGCGGCCACGATGCCGCCCAGGACCATATCGGGCGGAACGGCAGCGCCGACCTGCACCAGGCCCATGGACACGAGCTCGACGGCGGCACCGACGGCAAGGCCGGTGGGCACATCGCCCAGCAGCAGACCGACGAGCGTAGCGCCAACGAGGGGCTGCTCGAAGTTAAGACGACCGAGCAGGCGGGAGTCCCACATGCAGAACACGCCGACGAGGCCGACGAGCACCGCACTGATGAACGTATTCATACCCTTCTCCTTTCAGTCAGGCAAAAGCCTGGTTGATTACAGCTTGGCGTCGATGTCGACGCTCTGATACGTAGGGGTCTGCTGGACATAGAGCTTGATGCCCATGTCGAGCAGCTGGTTGACGTCGGCCTTCTGGGTGGCGTCGAGGAAGACGGAGCTGTCCTTGCCGCCGACCTGATCGGCACCGTCGTGGTTGGCGGTGGCGCCCAGGTTGATGGCGTCGAGCTTGTAGCCCTGGCAGAACTGCAGCATCTCGGCCGTGTTGCCAAAGACGAACATGACGCGCTCGCCGAGGGTGTTGAGCTTGTCCATCTTGGCGAGGGCACGCTCGACGGTGAAGACGTTCAGGCGCACGCCCTGGGGCTTGGCCAGCTTAAGAGCGCCCTTCTTGATGTCATCGTTGGCGGCAGCGTTGTCGACGACGATGATGCGCTCGGCCTGGACCTTGGTGGTCCAGGTAAAGACGACCTGGCCGTGCAGCAGACGGTAGTCAAGACGTGCGAGGACGATCTTGGCGGGACCGGAGCTGTGACGGGACGCCTTGGCCTTCTTGGCGGGAGCCGCGGCGACCTCGACCGGTGCGTTGGGGTTGGTCAGACCGGTGCGGGCCTCGTTGATGAGGGCCGCGAGCTCGGCGCCCTTGACGGGGACGGGGCTCATAGCAAGCGTCAGTGCCAGCGGAATGTTGAAACCGCTGACAACCGTGAACTTCGTGCCGTTCTTGGAAAGCTCAACCATGTTGTTGTTGACCGAGCTACCGAGCATATCGGTTAGCACATACACGGTGTCGTCCGCGTTGAACGTGGCGATCATAGCCTCAACCTTATTGGTGATGGGCTCCTTGTCGTCACGAGCAAGCGACACGACGTGGACGTTCGACACGTCGCCGAGAACCATCTCGAGCGTGTCTTTGGCGCCTGCGGCCAGGCCGCCATGAGATGCGAGAATGATCTGATTCATCTTGCCTCCTCCTTTTCGTTATGGTCATTATAACGTCTTATACGTTGCTTATATTGATAATTAGTATATAAACCGTTCGCGGGTGAAAAACGACCGTTGGCGGGTTTAACGTACTTGAAACGTTGGAGCCGGGCAGGCCGGCGCTGGCTGGATAACCCCAGGTCAACCGCCGCGCGCAATCCCCTATCGCACGAAGTACCAGGGGCTTTCCTGCACGGTGGGCTCCAGCGCAATGCCCGTGCGCTCGCGGAACAGATCCATGTCCTGCGATTTCTCCGTCCACCACGCGTTGGGCTTAAAGGTCATGCTCTCGACAATACGTTTGGCAATGACGCTGTTGCGCAGCTTGGAGAAGTCGGTGTTCATGATCAGGATGGACATGAGCACCAGCGCAATGCCCAGGACCTTGATCGCGCCGGCGGACTCGGCGTAGATACCAATGCCGACCAGAACGGTCGCCACGGTTTCGAACGAAGCCACGACCGGCACCTTCGACGTCTCAAGATCCATCGAAAGGCCCTGCATATAGAAGATGTACGCAAGAGCCGTCGGAATAAAGCCAAAGCCCGCGAACAGCAGAATGAGCTGCGGAGACATTGCCGCGGCCATATCGGACCACGGAGCCGAAAGCACTGCCATAAAGCATCCGCCAAAGACAAAGCCCCAAAACGTCACCGCCAGCGGATGCAGCGTCTTGGTGGCCATGCGGCTAAACACCGCCAGCAGCGCACCGCAAAGTCCGGCGATCACACCCGACGCGACGCCCCAGGCCGAGAAATGGAAACCGGACAGGTCGCCGCTCGTCACCGCGAGCACACAACCCACAATGTTAAAGACGATGGCGACGAGCTTGTTGGGGGTCACGTCCTCGCGATAAAGCACGCGGCCGAACATGACGCCAAACACCGGCGAGGTGTAGAGCAGCACCGAGGCCGTGGACATGCCCACCTCGCCCATGCACTCGTAATAGCAGGTGTTGGCGACGGCTAAACCGACGATACCGACAAGCGCGCAGGGAACGAGCTCTTTAGGGCTTGCCTTGAACAGCGTCATGGGACCCGAGGCTTTTCCCTCACGAGCACCTCCCTGGCAACCCATAAATGCCAAGACCGGAGCCATCAAGACGGCACCCGACAACAGGCGAAAGGCCGCCATGCTCTGAGACGAAACGCCCAGGGCCGATATTCCGTTAACAAAGATTCCGATGGTGCCCCACATTAGCGCGGCGATCAGCACCAGCACATAGCCCAGATTGCTCCTCTTCAACGCAGCCTCCTCGGTATTGTTTCCAATATGTTTCATGCTACGTTATAGTCGTTATATACATTTATCAAGACTGAAATCGGCGAACGGGAAACTTTTGAAACAAGGAGTGTCGCAGGTGCCGGCAGAAAGGGAACGTCCCCAAGTGCCGCTCTAGCAGTTGCGGTGAAATAGTTCTCAAACAGAGGTTTCACGCCCCCAAACAGGAACTATTCCACCGCAACTTATGAGGGGTATTGGGCTGTTAGGCCGCTCTATCCCTTAGTAGTCCAGCTTCCACATGTAGCGGCGCGTCATGTAGTCCTTGTGGGTGACGGCGGAAAGCGCACGCATGTAGACGTTGTTGAGGATCGGAGCGAAGATCAGGTGGTTGAAGTACTCGCTCACGCTGTCCTTGATGTCGTTGAGGCCGAGTTCCTTGGCGTCGAGCTGATAGACGCGCTCGCCACCGTACTGTTTGACGAAGCGGATACCGCGCTCGTCGTTGCAACGGCTGCGGCCGACGCTGATGAGCTGGAACAGCGAAGTGCGCTTGTCCAGGATCTCGAAGGGGCCATGGAAGAAGTCGCAGGTGTTGATGGTGCAGGAGTCGATCTGCAGCATCTCCTGAACGTTGCAGATGCTAAAGACGTAGGCGGCACCAAAGAGCGGACCCTGAGCCATCACGTTGATGCAGGGCTTGTCGGCGTTCTGCTCGGCCCACTTAGCGGCCAGCGGCGTGGTGTACTCGACGGCCTTGCGGTAGATGGGATCGACCAGATCGAAAGCGGCCATGGCGGTCTCGTACTCGGCATAGCCCTCGGTCTGCTGCGTGAGCTCCATGGCGATCATGGTCACGACGGCGGAGTTGGTGCGGCCCATGCAGGACTCGTCGACGGCCAGGCTGTCGTACTGGATCTTGTAGTCGCAGACCTCAGTGAGGCCGGACTCGTCAACATAGATGGCGATGGTGCTGGCACCGTGATCCTTGGCGACCTGGGCGGCGACGATGGTCTCCTTGGTGCCGCGCATGGACACGACGACGGCAAGGGTGTTCTCGTTGACGTAGGCCGGGGTGGCGTGCACGAACTCGTTGCTGGTGTAGCTGGAGCTCACGACCTGCGTGGCTTCGTGCTCCATAAAGTACTGGGCAGGATAGTTGCCGCCGTTGGATCCGCCGGCGCCGATCCACACGACGCGCTTGATGCCGCCCCTGTCTGCCTTGTCAGCCAAAACCTGGGATACGACGTCCTTAACCTGTTCCTGAGTAGTCATCGTGCATCAGCCTTTCTTCTCGTTTGATGCTCCTGATGGCATACAAGTTACATACATGTTTTGGCGATGTCGACTAGTTGTATGCTATATTTGTCTTAGAAAATTTGCTGCCGTGGTTTTCAGAAATCATTTACCAGCGGTTTTGTTGTCATGTTGGATACATGCTTGGTTCGGCAAGCATACAAGTTAGATACAGGTTGGTCGCATGAGCACTTCGTCGAAAAAGAACTTGGCCCAATACGAGCGCCTGGCGGGCACGCTGCGCGACCGCATCGCCGCTGGCATCTACGCACGCGGAGACAAGCTGCCATCCGAGATGGAGCTCATGGCAGAATCGGGTCTGTCGCGCAGCACCGTGCGCCACGCGCTTAAGGTACTGGTGGATGAGGGTCTGGTGCGCACCGAGCGCGGACGAGGCGCCTTTGTGGCCGACACGCCCGAGGTTCACGAGAACAACCTGGTGTTCTCGAGCTATACGAAGCAGGTCGAAGGCCAGGGCATGAAGCCCACCACGCGCACCGTGGACTCGGGCTTTGCCAAGGCAGCCGGCAGCGTGGCCAAGTTCTTCGATGCCGCCGTGGGCAGCAAGCTCGTCAAGCTCGTCCGCCTGCGTTATCTGGACGACGTGCCGTTGTGCCTAGAGACCACGTATCTACCGCCGAGCTTTGGGGCGCTCATCGACCGCGACATCAACGGTTCGCTCTATGCCACGCTGCGTCAGGAGTTCCACCGCGCGCCGGCGCAAGGACACAAGACCTTTGAGGTGTGCTATGCCTCGCAAAACGAGGCGTTTTTGCTCAACGTGGAGCGCGGGCAGGCGCTGATTCTGATCACCGACTACGTCTACGACACCGACGGCCGCCCGCTCCACGTCTCCAAGCGCATCCAACGAACCGACCGCGCCAAATACACCGAACCCATCGGCTAACCGTCCGAAAACCACCACAAAGGCGCCTGTCCCCAATGTGGTGGTTTTAGGCGAGGAGGTCGGGAAACCAGGTTGGTTTGGGTTGGTTGGGGACACGCTCGGCTAGGACCAACTCCATCCAGCACATGTCGTACCAGCGGCCGAACTTCTGGGCGCAGCGGTCGAAGGCGCCCACCAGGCGATAGCCCATATGAGCATGGAAATCCTGGCTGTTGTGCGTCAGGTACTCGTCGTCCTTATCATGCGGCACGGCGATGAGCGCGCACATGTTGGTGATGCCCATCGCGACCAGGCATTGCTTGAGCGCGTCGTGCAACTTGCGGCCCAGACCGCCATGGCGTACATCGCGCGACAGGTAGATCGACGTCTCGACCGACCAGTCGTAGGCTTCGCGGCTATTGAGCGGGCTCACATAGGCATAGCCTACCGGGCGCCCGTCCAGCTCCATCACCAAATACGGATAGCGCTTGAGCGTACGCTCGATGCGCCCGGCGAACTCCTCAACGCTCGGCACCTCGTATTCGCAGGTAATCGCCGTCTGGCGCACATACGGCTCATAGATGGCAAGCAACGCCGGCGCGTCATCGGGCGTCGCCAGGCGAATCGTCGGCTCGGACATCTCGGTCATACAACCCTTCCCCCACAAAAGCAAAGGCCGCCCTGCGCCAAACCCAGGCGCAGGGCGGCCCCTCGTCATTACGTCAAGCTACAGGACAGCCGCCAACGCGTCGATGTCCTCCTGCGTCGTGGCCCAGCTGGTGCAAAAGCGCACCACCGTGTGGGTCTCGTCGTACTTTTCCCAGTACTCGATCGAGGCATGCTCGCGAATGCGGGCCATGTCCTCGTTGGGCAGAATCACGAACTGCTGGTTCGTAGGCGTCTCCAAGAAGAACTGGTAGCCGCGCTCGTGCAGCACGCGACGAAGCGCCTGCGCGGTTTCGATTGCCTGGCGACCAATCTCAAAATACAGGCCGCCGGTAAAGAGCGCCTCAAACTGCACGCCCGTCAGGCGACCCTTGGCCAACAGCGCGCCGTGCTGCTTAATGCGCGGAATGGGATGCGCCGGAGCGTGCATGCCGCAAAACACCACGGCCTCGCCGCAAAGCGCGCCGCACTTGGTGCCGCCGATGTAGAACACGTCGCACAGCTGCGCCAGCTCGGGCAGGGTAATGTCGCACTCATCGGCCGCCAGCGCATAGGCCAGGCGGGCGCCATCCACAAACAACGGAATCTGGCGCTTCTGGCACACCGCATAAATCTCGGCCAGCTCGGCCTTTGAGTACAGCGTGCCGTACTCGGTCGACAGGCTCACGTACACGGCGCCCGGAAACACCATGTGCTCGCAGCTCTCATTTTCGTAGAACACTTGGATATAGTTTTCGAGATCCTCGGCGTGCATCTTGCCCTCGTAGCCAGGGATGGTGAGCACCTTGTGGCCGCCAAACTCGATGGCGCCCGCCTCGTGACAGGCAACGTGGCCGGTCTCGGCGGCAACCACGCCCTCGTACGGCGCGAGCAGCATGTCAATCACCGTCGCGTTGGTCTGCGTGCCGCCCACCAGCAAAAATACGTCGGCATCGGGGGCCTGGCAGGCCTCGCGGATCAGCTGCTTGGCACGCTCGGTGTGCGCATCGGTGCCGTAGCCGGGCTGCGGCTCCATGTTGGTGTCGACGAGCGCCTGCAGCACTGCCGGATGTGCGCCGTGGGAATAGTCGTTGTTGAACGCGAGCATGGCAATCCTCTCTTACCGGGTATCGGCCAGATGATTCAGGTGGGGCTATTGTACGCCGTTGGGATAGGCAATGCGCGCGGCAAGGCACTCAAGCGCCAGCACCAGGGCAAAGCCGAAGCTCACGTCAGTCAAAAAGTGCGCACCGATCACGATACGGCCAAAGGCGACGAGCGCCGCGACGAGCGACGCCGCCCAAAAGACCACGCGGCGTCGCGACGGCTTTTCCGTAAAAGCCGCCGCGGGAAGCCCGGCGAGCATAAGGCCGATCGCCGCGTGCGCCGTGTGTCCGCTCGCAAACGACTTAAAGCCGTCCTTGATTACACCGGCCGCAATATAGCTCCACTTGTCGGGGTTGCCAATCACCCACCACGGCTGAAAATTGAGCCCCGGCGTGACCTCGATCACGCGCATGCGCGGGCGCGACCACAGCGGCTTGACAACCACGTTGAGGATGATGGCTTGGGCAACCCACACGGCAAGCACCATCAGCGCCCAGCGCGTGAGCTCGTCGGGGTCGGTGTCACGCGTAAGGCGATAGACGATGAGGTTGGCGGCGATGACCAGCACAAACGTCAGCACCAGCTGAGCCGCGATGAGTTTGCCGCCAACCCGCAGGGACGAAATAATCTCGTAGCCGGCCAGACCGACATTGACAAGGATGCCGAGCACGGCGAGCCATTTGCTCCCCCTGGAGTCGGGACGCGCCGCGCGCACAAGCATGACGCCCGCGATGCTCGCCGTCAGCTCGAACGGCAGCTCGCCGGCGGCCTCGATAAAGCGGCCGTACATGCTGCCGATGTTGAACAGCGCGCTCGAGATCTGGTAATCGAAGAAGCTGCCCACGCCCAGACAAAGGCACAGGACAACCGCGATCATGGCGACATCTTTCTTATAGATGTATCCGAACATGCTTTCCTTTCGATGAGGTCAGATTGCCCAAATGGGGCGTTTGCAGCGTCGACCCAATTAGTCGTCGTCGCTCGCGCCCAGCTGTTGCAGCAGCATGAGGGCAGCCGCCACGGGGCCGGTGCCGTCGTTGGCGTCGAGACCGCGGCCCAGGCCGCTGCCCGCACCGGCGCCGGCCTTGTAGGGCACCGACAGCTTGCGGCTCTTGGGGAAGTTCACCGCACCGTAGCGGGTCTTAAGCTCAAAGGCCACCTTCTTGGGTACGTCGACGCCCAAAAACGTGATGCGCCCGCCGCTGAGCGTAACGCTCTCGAGCCCCAGGCGCTCGCCGCGAATGCGGATGCGCGCGCGGTTGAACAGGTTGAGTCCCGCCAACGGCAGCTCGCCATGCGCGGCCTCGGTCTCTTCCTGGACCTCGTCGATACTCTCCAGGTCCTCGGCCGCCGCAAGCCTACGGTACACGAGCACGCGCTGGTCCACCGCCGGCAGGTACTCCTCGGACAAGAAGTAATCGGCCGGCAGGTTAATGCCCACACTCGCCGCCTCCACGCCGGCATCGTCATCGCCGCGCGCCTCGGCCACGGCCTGGCCCAGCATCTGCGTAAACAGGTCAAAGCCCACGCTCGACAGGTTGCCGTGCTGCTCAGCGCCCATCAGCGAACCGGCGCCGCGGATCTCCAGGTCGCGCATGGCAATGCGCATGCCGCTGCCCAGGTCTTGGAACTCGGAAAGCGCGGTCAGGCGCGCCGTGGCCTCTTCGGTGAGCGGCAGCTCACCCGGGAACATAAAGTACGCGTAGGCCTGCGTGGCCGAGCGGCCCACACGGCCCTTGAGCTGGTAGAGCTGTGCCAGACCCAGACGCTGCGAGTCCTCGATGATGAGCGTGTTGGCCGTTGCGTTGTCGATGCCGCTCTCAACGATGGTCGTGGCGATGAGCACGTCGATCTTCTTGGTCGCGAACTCGATCATCACGTCCTCGACCTCGCGCGGGCTCATCTTGCCGTGCGCCACGCCCACGCGCGCCTCGGGCGCGGCCTCGTGCACGCGTGCCACAGCGTCGTCGATGGTCTTGACGCGGTTGGACACGTAGTACACCTGGCCGCCGCGTCCCACTTCCAGACGGATCGCCGCACTCACCACGTCGGGGTCGTACTCCCCCACGTGCACAATGACGGGTCGGCGCCCGGTCGGCGGTGTAGTGATCAGGCTCATGTCGCGCACGCCGCTCGTGGCCATCTGCATGGTTCGCGGAATAGGCGTTGCCGAGAGTGTGAGCACGTCGATCTGCTCGCGCAGGTTTTTGAGCTGCTCCTTGTGCTGCACGCCAAAGCGCTGCTCCTCGTCGATGATCACCAGGCCCAGGTTCTTGGGGTTCACATCGGCCGAAAGCAGGCGGTGCGTGCCGATGAGCACGTCGATCGTGCCCTCGGCAAACGCCTTGAGCGCGCGCTTTTGCTGCGCCGGAGTGCGGAAGCGGCTGAGCACCTCGACCTCGAGGCCAAACGGGGCAAAGCGCTCAAAGAACGTCTCGTAGTGCTGCTGGGCCAGAATGGTCGTGGGGCAGAGCACCATGACCTGGCGGCCGGAGTCAACGCACTTAAACGCCGCGCGCAGGGCGACCTCGGTCTTGCCAAAGCCCACGTCGCCGCACAGCAGGCGGTCCATGGGCTTGGGCGCCTCCATGTCGGCCTTAATGTCGGCAATGGCCTCCAGCTGGTCGCGCGTCTCGTCGTAAGGGAAACTCTCCTCCATCTCGATCTGCTCGGGCGTGTCGGGCGGGCAGGCGATACCGGTAATCGACGAGCGGCGCGTATACAAATCGACCAGGTCAAACGCCAGCTTTTTAGCGTTCTTGCGCGCCTTATTGGTGGCACGCGTCCAGTCGGCGGTGTTGAGCCTGGTCAGGCGCGGCTTGTCGCCGTCGGGGCCAACATAGCGCGTGATGCGGTCGACCTGCTCGAGCGGCACGTAGAGCTTGTCGCCGTCGGCATATTCCAGCAAAAAGTAGTCGCGCTCCTTGCCGCCCACCTCCTGGCGCGCGATCTCGCTAAAGAGCGCGATGCCGTGGGTGGCGTGCACCACGTAGTCGCCCGGCTTAAACGGGAAGGTAATCTGCGTAATGTCCACCTTGCGGCGGCTGCGCGCGCGGTTGGCGTCCATGCGGGCGTTGAGGTCGGCAATCGAGAACACGGCCAGGTTCGCATCGGGCACCACCACGCCCTGCGGCAGGGCGGCATCCACAAAAGTCACGCGTCCGCGCGAGATGGTGGGCACGGCGGCGCCGGCGGCAGCCTGGGCGGCACCTGCCTCGAGCGAGCGGGCGTTGAGCGCGTCGGCCTTGCGCTCGCGAATTGCAGCATGAGCATCCTGGCGGACAGCACGATCGGCAGAATCCGCCGCTGCCACGCGCACACGGTCGCCAATAGCGCCCGCGTTTTCGGGCGCGGCCGTCAGCGACTCCTCAAAGGTAATGCCCTCATCGCCAAAGGTGAGCTCCATCGACTCGCGCGCACCGCGGTCGGGGATGGCAAACACGCAGGCATAGCGCTTGCCCACGACCTCCTGGATGCGCGTCATAAAGCGATTGTCCGAGCCCGCGATAGCCGGCTGCTCAATCTTGAGCTCCGCCGTAACCGCACCGCCGGCACGAATCAAGCTCACGTAGTTCAAGCGCTGCTGGGCACCAAAGTCGAGCTGCTGGGCGCGCACGTACAGACCGTCCAAGCGGTCAATCCCCGCCTCGCCGGCGCGCGCCTCGATATCCTCGTAAGCGCGCAGGCAGTCATCGAACAGCGAGCGCGGCTCGGACAGCACCACGAGCGCCTTGCCGCTCACGTGCGCCAGCGGGCTCACGGTCTGGCCGTACATCACCGGCAAAAAGCGATCGAGCTCGGGCGTGACGATGCGCGCATCCACCATCTCGAGCAGCGCCGCCAGTTTGCTGTCGTCCTGGCTGGCACGATAGAGCGCCACATGCATGTTGTGGACGGCGTCGTCGGTGAGTGCGAGCTCGCGACAGGGGAAGATCTCGATGCTGTCCTCGTTGCCGATGGTCTGGCCCGTGGAGCTCACCATGCGGCGGATACGGTCGATCTCGTCGCCGAAAAACTCGATGCGCACGGGCGCCTTTTCCTGTGCGGGAAACACCTCGACGGTGTCACCGTGCACGCGGAACAGGCCGGGTGCATCGGCGGCGCCGGCATTGGTGTAGCCCATGCCCACCAGGCGCTGCGGCACCTCGTCAAAAGGAATCTCCTCGCCCACCGCAAAGGTTGTCGACTCCCAGTAGCGGCTCTCGACCGGCGGCACGCAGCGCAGCAGCGCGCGGGCCGAGGCAACCATAATGCAGTTGTCGCCGCGCACGATGCGTCCCAGGGCCTCGCAGCGCTGCGCCACCACGGCATCGTCGGGCGCCTGCTCGCGCCACGGATAGTCCTTGCGCTCGGGGAAGCGGCACACGTGTGCCAGGCCCACATAGGCGGCCAAGCTGCGTGCGGCACGGTCGGCGGCATCCTCGCCGCTCACGATGTAGACCGTCGGGCGCGGACGGCGCGCAAACTGGGCGGCCGCCATAAGCGTGCGGCCCGACTGCGACACGGCCAGCGTCACGTCCTCGCCGGCATCGAGTCCGGCCTCGACGGTCTGCAGCGCCTCGGCAGTGTAGAGCTGCGCGGCTATACGGTGAATGAGCATGCTGTTCCTCCGGCATCGCAACGCCAAAAGCCCGCCGGGGCAAGCTCGGCGGGTCGTACGTCAAATACATTGTCTGTCATGGTAGCGCATGGAGAGAACTCCGGCTCAAGGGCAAACCCGGCCCCGCAAAAAACGCCAGACGAAGATGCGTTCCGCCCTACCCCGCTACGCGCACGCTGGGACACAAATCTGCCAGCGGACACTCGTCGCACTTGGGTTTGCGGGCGTCGCAGATCTCGCGACCGAAGGTAATCCACTGATGGTTGACCGACTCCCAATACTCGTGCGGCAAAATCTTGAGCAGATCCTGCTCGGTCTTGAGCGGCTCCTTGGCATGCGTCTTGGGACTCAGCATCAGGCGGTGCGCAATGCGGTTGACGTGCGTGTCCACCGCAATGCCCTCCACGATGCCATACCCCACGTTGAGCACGATGTTCGCCGTCTTGCGTCCCACGCCCGGCAGCTTTACAAGCTCCTTCATGTCGGCCGGCACCTCGCCGCCATAGTCGGCGACGATCATCTGCGCGGCCTCAACGGCATGCTTGGCTTTGCTCTTGTAGAAGCCGAGTGACTTGATGGTGTCTGCCACGTCAGCCACGCTCGCCCCGGCCATGGCCTCGGGCGTGGGCCACTGGGCAAACAGCCGCGGCGTCACCTTGTTGACCTGCGCATCGGTCGTTTGCGCCGAGAGTAGCACCGCGATCAGCAGGCGGAAGGGATTCTCGTGGTCCAAAAAGCACTCGACTGGGCCATAGCGACGGTTGAGGCGCTCGCACACCTCGATGGCGCGCTCGCGCTTGGCGGCATTGGTCTCGCGTGGCATAACGACTCCTCGGCTCAACGGCACAATAAACTTATGGGCACAATTGTCCCACGTCCGAGACGCTTACGCCTCCAAGAATGCGCCGGTCTGACGGCTCCACAGGCTCGCGTACTCGCCACCCGCCTCGACGAGCTGCGCATGCGTGCCGTCCTCGACAATCTCACCATCGGCCAGCACCACAATGCGGTCGAGCGCCGCCACGGTGGACAGGCGGTGCGCCACCACAATGGAGGTGCGCCCGCGCATCAGGTTCTCGAGCGCCTCCTGCACCAGCGCCTCGGACTCGCTGTCGAGGGCAGAGGTCGCCTCGTCGAGCACTAGAATCGGCGCGTCGGTTAGGATGGCGCGGGCGATAGCCACGCGCTGACGCTGGCCGCCCGAGAGCTTGACGCCGCGCTCACCCACCATGGTGTCAAAGCCACGGGGCAATCGGTCGATAAACTCCAGGGCATTGGCCAGGCGCGCGGCCTCGCGAATCTGCTCGTCAGTGGCGTCGGGGCGGCCGTAGGCGATATTCTCGCGAATGGAGCGGTGGAACAGCAGCGCCTCCTGCGGCACGTAGGCAACCTGGCGGCGCAGGCTCTGCTGCGTGCAGCGCGAGACGTCCTGGCCGTCCACGAGCACGCGGCCGCCCTGAACATCGTCTAGGCGCAGCAGCAGCTTGGTGAGCGTCGTCTTGCCCGAGCCCGATTTGCCCACCAGACCCACGCGCTGGCCCGCCGCCACATGGAGCGTCAGATCGTTGAACACGCTCTCGCCCGCCGCGGCGTCACGGTATGCAAAGCTCAGGTGCTCAAAATCAATCGCGCCCTCGGTCACTTTGAGCTCGGGGGCGTTCTCGTCGTCTGCCACCAGACGCGGCTCGTCCAGCACGCGCGTCATCTCTGCCGCATCGCCCAGCGCGCGGTTGATGCGCTGCATCATGGAGCTCACGTAGTTCAGACGCATGGTGAGGTTGTACGTATAGGTAAAGATCATGACGAGCGCGCCGGCCGAGATGCCAAACCACGCGTTGCCGCCCGCCACGAACACGCTCACCACAGCCATGGTGATGACGATAAGGCCCGAAGTCGTAAAGTTGCGCTGCATCATGGCGTGCATCGAAACCGTTTCGGCATCGCGTGCGGCGCGGTCGGCGGTATCGAACAGGTCGCGCTCAAAGTCCTCGCGCCCACAGGTCTTGACGGCCAGAATGTTCGTGACCGCGTCGGAAAGCACGCCCGACAGCTTATTCTGCGCGGCGGACGTCGCGGCCGAAAGCGGCATGATGCGCTTGTACATAAGCCAGACAAACGCGATGTAGATGACCATAATGCCCACCAGGATCACGGTAAATGTGGGCACCACCGGGGCGAGCGCCGCCACCGTGCAGACCACCGAAGTGATAGTGGGGATAAGCGAATACACCGTCACGTCCACCAGACCCGTGTAGCCGCTCATAAAACGGCTTGTCTGGCTCACGAGCGATCCGCCAAAGCGGCTGGTGTGGAATGTCATGGATTGGTTGGAGAGCGTGTCGAAGCACAGACGCGCCAGGTGATAGTTGCCCGCAATCTCGAGCTTGTAGACGGTGTAGTCCTGCAGCTTGGAGAGGATCTGGCCTGCTAAGTTGACGAGCACGAGCGCCAGGATATAGGGGCCGAAGACCTCAAACACCTGGTCACCCGCCACGGGGCCGGCCTGGACGCGGTCGACGATGAGGGCCATCACGTAGGTGTTGGCAAACGTGAGCAAAAAGATGTAGCCCGCCGACGAGAACACCGAGAGAAAGACGATCAGCGGCTGCGTGCGCGTGACGTCCCAAAAACGCTGCAGCGTGCGGCGCACAGTGGAGCGTTTGAGCGGACTGGTGCTTCTCTGAGACATGGGCTTCCTTTCGCGTCTGATAGGGCGAAACGCCATTGTTGCACATTGAAGCGCACTTCAGGCAAGCACGATGCGAAAAGCAGCGGGGCACCCGCGTTTACACCGGCGCCCCGCCGTCAGATGCAGCTAGTCCTCGTCTTTTTGGCCTGCGAGCAGCTCCGCGGATGTGAGCCCCAAAATCTCATCGGCTTGGTCGGCATCCTCCAGCGCGTCGATGTCCTTGAGCTTGCGCTCCATGACGTTGGTGCGCGTGGTGATGATGCCCTCGACCGTTTTGCCCGCGGTCTCGATCTGCTGCTGGGCGCGGCGCAGCGCCGCCTGATAGCGCGGCAGCTCGGCCTTGACGGCGGAGAGCACGCGCAGTACGTCGTCGGTACGTTTTTGCAGCCTAAACGTCTGGTAGCTCATCTGCAGGCTGTTGAGAATGGCGGCCATGGTGCTGGGACCGGCTACGTTGACGTGATAGTCGCGGCCCAGGATCTCGATAAGCCCGGGGCGGCTGACGATCTCGGCGTACAGCCCCTCAAACGGCACGAACATGATGCCAAAGTTGGTCGTTGCCGGCACACTCAGGTACTTTTCGCAGATGTCCTTGGCCTCGCGTTTCACCATCATATCGAGCGTCTTGCGCGCTGCGGCGACGGCCTCAGCGTCACCAGACTCCTGGGCGTCGAGCAGATGCTCGTACGCGTCGCCCGGAAACTTGGAGTCAATCGGCAGCAGCACGGGGTCGCCCTCGTCTACCGGCAGCCTGACAGCAAACTCAACGCGTTCCGAGGCGCCGGGCTTGGTGGCGACGTTTTCCAGATACTGATCGGGCGTGAGGATGTCCGCCAGGATTGCACCCAGCTGCACCTCGCCCAAAATGCCACGCGCCTTGACATTGCCCAGCACGCGCTTAAGGTCGCCCACGCCGGTGGCGATAGACCGCATGTCGCCCAGGCCCTTGTACACGGCCTCGAGCTGGTCGCTCACCTGCTTAAACGATGCCGACAGTCGGTCGTTGAGCGTGCGAGAGAGCTTCTCGTCCACCGTCGCACGCATTTGGTCGAGCTGCACGTTGTTGTCTTTGCGGATGGCGCCCAGCTGAGCATCGACCGTCTCGCGCACCTTGTCCAGGCGATGCTCGATGCCTTCGCGGTTGGCGCCAAGCTGTTGGGCCGTCTCGCGGCGCAGGTCATCCATACGGTCGCCGGCCTGCGAGAACTCGCGCGCAATGGTCAGGTAGCGCTGCTGCTCTACGGCGGCGTCGGTCGTCTGCTGCTGCGCGATGGCATTTGCCGTGCGGCGGGTTTCGGCCAACGCGACGTTCAGGGTGTCGAGCGCGCTGTTGGCCTGCTCGAGCGCTGCCAGCGTTTCCGCGCTACTGTCGCCACGCTCCCGCAGCTCGGCACGCAGGCTCTTGAGCTGGAGGGCGCAAGCCACAGCAACCCCCACCGCCACCAAGGCGATCACAACAAGCACAATATCAATAGCAGACATAAACTCCGCCCAACAAACCCAATCGAGCACCAATCAAAACCGCGATTAATCTTACCCCGCCACACGCACCGGGCGGCCGGCCCCTTCTTGGGCGCCCCTCTCCTCCGCATATTCCATAATGCGGCGCGCCGTCTCCCTGCTCACCTTTGAGTCATCGCCGGCCAAGTATGCGTATACGTTTCCTTTATTCAGGTGCAGAGCACGGCAGAGGCCATAGCGCGTTACGCCCGATTCCTCCAATGCTTCCAGTATTCTTTTTCGCATCAGGGCGTTGATCCTTCTGTTCGCCACCGGCTTTTCCTTCACCGCTCTATACGCACGCCAAACGTTGGCATAACGATTAGGAAGCTCACTTTTGGCGCATAAAGATATTATGTTACCCGCTTGACCGTACAAGGACAAAACGTCTCGGTAATCCTCTTCCATCCACGAGCCCTCGGATAAACCCAGAACGTATTCGGCTTTTCCTTGCGCCAAAGCAAGCAAAAACAGAGGCTCCGCCACGCGCGGCGCAACCGTCGTCGCCTGCTCAACCAGCTTTCTAAAACTCAGTGACTGCTGTCCGGATAGCTCTCGGCAATAGCCTTTTAAGAATCCCTCAAAGGTCAGATTCAACCGAACACCTCCTTTTTGTATTGCCTGTATGCGCAGACCATCTCTTGATAACTCCGCTCCGAAGGCGACGACGCCAGTGCCTCCCCCTCGTCGAATATAAGCCGTTCGAGCAGCCCCCAATCAAGTCGATCGACGAATGCCTGACTATGAAGATCGACGATGTCGTTCGGACGGTAGGCATAGAGCTTCATCACCGCCAGGTCCTCCAAGGATGGAGTAAAGTACCTGATAAAACGCGCCCCAATATCCAAGGGAATCAAACGATCTTCGTAATTGAATGGCATCTGATCACAATATGCCACCGCCATACCATTCACCTCGGGGTATCGAGCTATGATCTCGCGGAGGCACCTGTCTGCCTCAAACACATCAATGTCATGTGTAACCGACCGATTCGTCACATCGTTTAGCATGAAGGCGCTTCCTCCCACCAATACAACGCTCGGCCTATCGTCTCTTGGACCTATTTCCAGCTCTGCCTCTTCGTCAATGCCCAAAAGAGTCTGCTCTAAATCATGCTTATACATAGCAAATCCTATTATTATTCATCTTCGATAATACTATCAATCGCACGACAGGACCCACGGGATGCAAGAATTTTACTCGTGGCGATAATCCCTACACCCTAGAAGTCCTAATGTGACAAACGCTAGCTCTCCCAGCCGGCGCGGATGGTTGTTATGACGTCACCCAGGCGCTGGCCCAGGGCCGCTAGATGCTGGAGCACCTCGTTGGGCGAGACGCCGTTAAGGATGCACGTGAGGGCATACGACGCCAGAAAGATGGCCGCAAGCCCCAGCGGGATGAGCACGATCATCGCCAATGTGCGCAGGCGCTGGCCCAAACGGCGGCGGCGCGCGCGGCGTTTGTCGAACGCGAGCTCCTGCGCATATGAATCTTGCTGTACGGAATAGGCCTCTGGCGCCGATTCACACCCGGGCACAGCTGCAGGTACAGCAGCGGGCACGACATTTTGCGCAAAGGGCTGGGCTGCCGCCCCTTGCATTTGCATCTCCATGAGTCGTTGTTGCTGACGCAGCATGCGCTCGGCTTGTTGCTGCGGGGTCTCGAGAAACAGATCCATGCTGGCCTCCAAAATCGGAGCATTCGACGCTTACGACCAGCATCCCGCACCACCACGACCGCGACAATGCAATCGCTGGCAATAGCCACAAAGTTTCTTTTGCCCAAAAGCTGTCGAAAAGCTCAACAACTCCCCTACCAGCACTTTCTTTGAGCTTTTTTCGCCAGCGATCTTTCACCCTTCCGCCATCCCGCCAACTGACCAAAAGCTAACCAAAAACTTGACAGAAATTGTGGAGACAGGGACCAAAGCAAAGCGCGCCGCCCCCGAACGCAGTCGCCTGGACAGTTAGTTCAGATACGTATAAATCAAACCCCCTCAAATTGCATTCGGGCGCTTCGCTTGGCGCAATTTGGCCCTCAAAACGGGCGCTTAAAGCCCAAGACCAAGCACCTCAGGTCATCTAAAGACGTCCAACAAGCCTCCGAGGGCTCCAAACCCAGCTATTAAACCGCCCGAATTATACGTATCTGAACTAACTGTCCACCCCATACAAAAAGTGCCGCCCCAAAAGGGGCGGCACACAAACTTCTTATCAGCTTTTCGGTAGCGAGCACGCGACAACTCAACGCCGGAGCGCGGGGCGGGGAAATACCTTTGCCTCGCGCGACCCTGCGAAGCCGTGAGCGAGAGGGAAAGGTATTTCCCCGCCCCGCGCTCCGCAGGTAGCAAAGACGCATTACATGCCCGCAAGGCTTCGGGTAGCGGTGGCGCACATAAACGCCAGGACCAAGATCACGAGCGATCCAGCGATATCCGCCAGCACGCCCGCAACACGGCGCTCAATGAGCCAGCTCTCGAAGTGCGGTGCGACATTGCGCCAAACGCGCCACAGCAAGATGCCCATACCGATCACGCCCGGAATATTGAGCAGCAAAATCTCGGAACACAAGAGGCCAATCAGGTTGCCGGCAACAAAACCCGCATCGCCCTCGCAGTACTTGCGATAGACCATGTACAGCATGTACGCCACAAACGGCTGTAGACACGCAGAAATAAAGGTGACCACCATCGAGGGATCCTGAGAAAAGACCTCGGTAAGCTTATCAACACTCGCAGCATCCTTCGAAGCCAAGAACAAGCCGATAACCACCACGGGCACCACACCCAAGATAACCTCGACCAGAGTAAACAGCTTGGCAGTCAAATCCTCACTAGCAGAGTTGAGATGCGGCGCCCATTCAGGATGAGCATGCGCGCCGACCTTCTTGTCTTTCTCGGCACGATCGGCCTTTTTACCCTCGGCAACCCGACGGCCAGGATCCTTGCGAGTTCCCGCCGCAGCCACCCGAGCCCGAGACTTCTTACCCATAAAAAAACACCCCATCAGGTAGTAGATAAACTAAAAGTCGCTACCCAGTGTACCCCACCCATGAACGGTGCCGTCCCGACCAGCCCCCACACAAAACGTGCCGCCCCAATAGGGGCGGCACACAAACTTCTTATCAGCTTTTCAGTAACGAGCACGCGACGACCCAAAGCGGGCCGGGAGGGCCGGACTACCTTCCCTCAACGCGACCCTGCGAAGCCGTGAGCGAGGAGGGAAGGTAGTCCGGCCCTCCCGGCCCAGCTCACGCTAGCGCCAAGCGCTAGTAGTTCACCACCTGCTCCTCAAAGTACGCCTTGGGGTGGTTACACACCGGGCACACCTCAGGCGCCTCGGCACCCACATGCAGATGCCCGCAGTTCAGGCACTTCCACACCTTTACGCCCTCGCGCTCAAACACCTCGCCCGACTCGATACGCTCGACGAGTTTGTTGTAGCGCTCCTCGTGCGCCTTCTCGACGGCGGCGACACCATGGAACTTCGCGGCGATCTCGACAAAGCCCTCCTCCTCGGCGGTCTTGGCAAACTCGTCGTACATCGTGGTCCACTCGTAGTTCTCGCCCGCCGCGGCGTCACGCAGGTTGTCCAGAGTGTCGGGGACGGCGCCGTCGTGCAGATACTTGAACCATAGCTTGGCATGCTCGGACTCGTTGCCCGCCGTCTCGGTAAAGATATTCGAGATCTGAACGTAGCCATCCTTCTTGGCCTTGGAGGCATAATAGCGATACTTGGTGTGTGCCTGGGACTCACCGGCAAAAGCGGTCTCGAGGTTCTTCTTGGTCTGGGAGTTCTCAAAGTCCATAGGTGTACTTCCCTTCAACGCATGCCGCTCGTAGGCTTCGAGCGGCCTCATCTTTAGGATGCCCTCATGCCAAGAATCTAAACCTTACAATCCTGTTCTTCAGATTTGCGCAGGCTACACACTCAACCAGCAATCGCCCTCGGCTCGGCAAAAGCCCTCGCGCTCCAGGTCAGCTAGAATGCCCGCGATCAAGTCGCACTCGACCGGCCCGCGACCGGCTGCCGCTTCCATCTCGTTAACGCCCACCACGGCATCAGCAAGCGTAATCCCCGCCGGCTGCCCATCGCGCGCTGCCAACAACATACGCACGATATGCGCGCGCTTTTGGCGGCGCGAGCCCTCAAACTTGGACTGACGACTATAGCCCGCCGACCGCCTGGACGGATTGGGCAGTGTCTTTTTAAGATACGCGCCGTAATCCAGCAATGCGTAATACCACGCGCGCGGCGTGTCGGCATCGTCTTGAGGCGCGGCAAAGGGCGCGATCTCGTCCGCCGCCGCACCGGGGGCCGCCGGACAGGCAGCTTGGATCAGCGGCACCAGTTCGCGATCGGGAACGGCCGGCACATCGGGAAAGAAATGATGCAAAAAGACCGTGCGCACATTGGTCTCCAAATACACGCCCGGAAGATCGAATGCAAACGAACGGATGCCCTGCGCCGTTGCCGGGCCAATGCCGGGCAGAGCGACCAAGTCACGCGTCTCGCGCGGAAACTCCCCATCCCAGTCCTCTACAACGCACTGTGCAGCCCTGTGAAGCGCCAAGGCGCGGCGATTATAGCCCATCCCCTGCCACGCATCCAAGACATCGGAAGGGACAGCCTGAGCGAGCGCCTGAACAGTCGGAAAGCGATCGAGCCACGCCGGCATACGCGTCTCCACGCGCGGCACCTGCGTCTGCTGCAGCATGACCTCGGAGAGCCAGATGATATACGGGTCGCGCGTTCGGCGCCACGGAAGGTCGCGATAACGCAAGACCCCTTCCGAACGAATCATCGAACGAAAGGGGTCCTGAATCATAGCTATACTCCTTATGCGGCGCTATTCCTCCCGGCAAGCGTACGCGCAGGCAGCGTACTCGGGAAACGCATCGCGATCGGCGAACTTGGGATCGACAGCCGGAAACTGGCGATGGGCGACGATATCGCCGAGCGAAACGGAATCGAGGTAGTCGCACATCAACGCCTGGGCTCCGGCCCACAGGGGATGATAGCAGCACGCGCCCATGCGCGCACAGTCACCATCGGGGGCGGTGCAGTCGTTCATAACCATAGGGCCCTGAACGGCCTCGACGACCTGGCGGATAGTGACGTCGTCCGGACTGACCTTGAGACGCATGCCACCGTGGACGCCACGCAGGCTCTCCACAATACCGGCCTGGACCAAACCATGCTGAATCGAACGGGCAAACGAATACGGGACATTGACCTCTTCGGCAGCGGTGCGAACAGAAAGCAAACGCTCCGGATCCTCAGCAAGCATCGCCAGCATACGAAGGGCGTAATCAGTCTTCCTCGATATGTCCATTTTTCCCCTTTCAAGGAATACGAACAGCTCGAACGAGCTCCGGGGCCGAGCTTGTGTCGAGACGCTAAATGACCGCTAGGACATCCAAATGATAAATAGGATATCCACTGAGTGCCGCGCTTGGAGCGAAATGCATCAGATGCGGCCTACAGTGCAATTTAGTATAACCTAACCCCCTGTCTCGTTGAACAGGTGTTGCGCAACAAAGCTGTTGTTTAGACAGATATGCTTATTAGATTTTACTTGCGTTCTCGAAGGGGCGGGGATTCTGGGCGAAGATGCGCCAGGGCAATCGTTCTACCGAAACAAAGTGCATCAAACGCAAAAAGCCACGTCCGAAGACGTGGCTTTAATTGCGTTGGCGGGAAGTACGGGGCTCGAACCCGCGACCTCCGACGTGACAGGCCGGCGCTCTAACCAAACTGAGCTAACTCCCCAGGCAGACGTTCGCGTTTGTTTCCGCTCGCGTGCGCTGCGGGGATTAGTATACACAGAAGTCTGTCCGGCGCGCAACAACTTTTTTGAAAAAATTTCAAGGTCTTGTCAACTTTGGACGTTTCAACAAAAAAGTGCCCACACATTTGTAAGCAATTACAAGTGTGTGGGCAAAAATTTAGCCAGTCAGGAAATGCTCTCTGCAATTTTTAGAATCTCTTCACGCGGTATCTTTCCAATAATCGTATGCGAAATGCCATCTTTCTCCCATACTAGCACATATCCTGTACGTCCTCCGTTATTACTCGTTCCAAGTGTTGCATCGGCTGTTCCAACTTTAATGCGCTCATAAACCGTGTGCTCATTG
>JAJXHK010000049.1 GCA_021639365.1 Collinsella aerofaciens | reverse complement strand
CCTCGCTATGTCGGTCTTTAGCGCTCGTCACGCCGCGTATGCCGAGTCCGTTTCCAACATTACCTACGAGACCATTCGCGTTCAGCCTGACGATTCTCTTTGGTCGCTTGCCGAAGAATATCCAATCGAAGGCCTTTCCACGCAAGAGACTTCCGACATGATCCGTAACGTCAATCATCTGGAGCATGGTTCGCTCGCCGCCGGTGCGCATCTTAAGGTTCCTGCTCGTTCGTAATCATTATCGCGTTGCGCATGGTACCCTTGTTATCGTTTAAGAGGAGGTACCATGCGCTGTCCCAAATGCGGCAAGGCACATACCCGCGTCGTTGATTCCCGTATGCAGGAGTCAAATAACACCATTAAGCGCCGTCGCGAATGTTGCTCGTGTAACTATCGCTTTACAACGTTCGAGCGATGCGAAGACCCAATCGAGGTCATTAAGTCAGACGGAACCAAGCAGCGGTTCGATCGCAATAAGCTGCTTGTTGGCTTGATGCGCGCCACCATCAAGCGCGATATCGACACTAAGAAGCTCAATGAGATTATCGATGACATCGAGGTCGAGCTGCGCTCTCGCACGCTGACGGCCGTCACGTCCCATGAGTTGGGTGACATGGTGCTCAAGCGCTTGGCCAAGATCGACAAGGTGGCCTACATTCGCTTTGCCTCGGTCTACCGTGATTTCAAAGACGTCGATGAGTTTCTGCAAGAGCTCGACAAGCTAAGGTGATTCCATGTCCAACATTACCGTCAACATAAAGCGTCTCGATCCCACCGTCGAGCTTCCCAAATACGCCCATCCCACCGATGCCGGCTTGGATTTGCGCTCCAACGAGGACTGCGTCCTGAAGCCCTTCGAACGCCGTCTGGTCTCTACGGGGCTGGCCATCGCCCTGCCCGATGGCTACGCCGGCTTCGTTCAGCCCCGCAGCGGCTTGGCCATCAAGCAGGGCCTGTCTATAGTCAACACGCCGGGTCTCATCGACGCCCACTACCGAGGAGAACTCAAGGTCATCCTCATTAACCTAGACCCCACGAACAACATCCAAATCAAAAAAGGCGACCGCATAGCCCAACTCGTCATCCAAGAAGTCCCCACGGTCAACCTCATAGAGGTAGACGAACTAGACGAAACCGACCGAGGCAAAGGAGGCTTCGGCTCCAGCGGCGTAGCCTAGTCGTTTACGTACTGTCCGCTGGCCGGCCCGACCCGCCTATATATCATCCCATGCTCAAACATTCTCGCTTCGCTGCGAAACTGCGCGTGGGACGATATATAGGCGGGTCGGGCTGGCCAGCTACGTTTACGCACTACCAGCTGCGCCGAATCCTCGTATTAGAAGCTGCGAAGGCGAACCAAAGAAACTAATTGCAGCAAGCAGATGCGGCAAAGGGACTGTTCCTTTGCCGCATCTGCTTATCAGAAAGATTGATTATTGTTTTCAAGCGAGTAGTCGCCCGCCCGCTTCTCACACATATCGTTCCACGCGCAGTTTCGCAGCGAGCGAAGCGAAGCGAGAATGTTTGAGCATGGAATGATATGTGTGAGAAGCGGGCGGGAGGGATACGAGCGCCCCGCGAGAATGTTTGAGCACGGGATGATATATAGGGGCCTCCCGCAGGCGAGCGGACATTAAGACGCTAGCGGATATGCGCTGGTTTGCCGCCCCAGTAGAAGCGGCAGAAGGCTCGTTTGCGCTTTTGGGGTTTGCCTACGAGCTCCATGGTTGCGATGGCGATGTCCTCGGCTGCGTGGGGGCGGCGTAGCACTTCGCCGTTGATGAGTAGGGCTTTGAGTGATTCGGGATGATCGTGCAGATGGCGCAACGTCACGATGAGTTCTCGTGCGGTGGTGACATGCATGCTGGCGCCCATGCCGGTGAGCATCGTTGTGTTGGCCTTTTCCTGACCGTATGATTTGCCCAGCAGAATCATCGGCAGATGCGCGCACAGGCACTCAGTGACGGTGAGTCCGCCCGATTTGAGGATTGCCAGGTCGCAGCCGTGCATGAGGGCCGCCATGTCGTCCACGTAGTCCAGAACCGTGACGTTGTCGAGCTTCATGGCGTCGAAGAGCGTCTTGAGGCGGGTGGCGTATTCCTTATCCTTGCCCGGCAAAAAGACAAAGTGCATGTCCTCGAAGCTGCGCAGGAAGGGGAGTGTGCGGTCCATCTCAGCGCGAAAGCGAACGTACGGTTGAGGCAAACTGGCGCCGGCCATCACCAACACAACGGTCTTGTCAACGGGGAGATTGAACTTCTCGAGTTCTTCCTCGCGATTGTAGTCCGTATCAAACCCGGCGCGAATGGGGATGCCCGTAATGCGGATCTTGGCCTCGGGAACCTTACGGGGACGGAGCGTTTCGGCCATAAACTCGTTGGCCACGCAGAATAGGTCGGTGTCCTTATGGGGCCACCAACCCTCGACCTCGTAATCGGTCGGTACGCAAATGACGGGATAATCGATGCCCGTAATGACGCGCGCGCCGACGGCAACGTTGGCTGCCGTGATGTGCGTGGCGACCACGGCAATGGGCCTACGAGTCCGAACGTATTCGTTAAATGCGGAGAACATGATGCGCGACCATGCCGTGCCGCCGCCCCAAAGCAAGTGTCCGGTAAGGGTATAACGCCAGGTCAAGTCATATATTGGGCGCGTGGCGCCGGTAAACGAAGCGGCCGTTTTGTTGCCGTCGAATTTAATACGTCCAAAATCAAGGATATCGAGCACTTCAATCTCAACATCCTCGGGGATGCCGCTGGTGCCGCGGATGAGGTCGAATGCCTGCGCAATCGCATTTGCGGCGGCCTTGTGGCCCGATCCAACCGATGCGTGCACAATGGTTACCAGGGGTTTTTGTGCAGGTGAAACGGTCATTTGCTCCGGTTGGGGAGTGGCTTGCATGGGCAGGGGAGCGCTATTGCTCGTCTGCGTTTGATCCATCGATAACTCCCCTTCGACGTTGTAACACGGATTTATTATTGTAGTGCATGAGTGTCACGTTCAAGTAAATTTGGGTATGAGCGCAAAGAACGACAACGTTTCGACGAGAGGACTCTTCATGACTACCGATCAGTCAATCGATGTTGCGATTATCGGCGGCGGCCCCGCGGGCTATGCTGGCGCCATTTATGCGGCGCGCGCCAACCTAACGACGACTGTCTTTGAGCAGGGCATGTCGGGCGGACAGATTGCCTCAACCAATGAGGTCGAGAACTATCCGGGCATTCCGCTCTTGAGTGGGGCCGAACTCGGCGAGCGTTTTCAGCAACATGCAGAGGGCTTGGGAGCACAGGTTACATGGAGCATGGTTACGGGTATCGATTACGATGCCGATGCGGCGCTGTTTACGGTGCATCACGATATGGGCGATACGCTGGCTTCGAGCGTTATCGCTTGCATGGGTGCCACGCCGCGTCCGGCAGGTTTCGTTGGCGAGGATACGTATCGCGGTCGTGGCGTTTCATATTGCGCAACATGCGACGGCATGTTCTTCCGCGGCAAGCAGGTCTTTGTCATCGGCGGCGGCAATGCTGCCTGTGAGGAAGCTCTGTTCTTGTCAGAAATTGCCAGCAGCGTGACCGTCGTTTTGCGCCGCGATCAGTTCCGTGCCCCCGATGGTGTGGTTCAAAAAGTTCTTGCAAAAGAAAATATTTCAGTTAGGTACCAAACTAGTATCGTGGAGCTCTCGGGCGAAGCCATGCCAACGACGATTACCTTTAAGGACAATGCATCCGGCGAGACTCATACCGAGTCATTTGAGCCCGGCTCGTTTGGCATCTTTGTCTTTACCGGAACGCAGCCCCATACCGAGCTTGTTGAGCATCTAGTCGATCTGGCGCCTGATGGCGGCATTCTGACTGATGAATCCATGGCGACCCGCACGCCAGGTCTATTTGCCGCTGGCGATATCCGTTCCAAGCGTTTACGCCAGGTTGTGACCGCTGTTTCGGACGGAGCCATAGCAGCAACGAGTGCATACGCGTTTCTCCGTGGATAAGTACGATAATATATCTTATGTAAGGTTGCTATCTTTAAACAAAGTGGTTGGACGATGCATCAATGTGTTGTCCAACCACTTTTACTTGCCGGCTATGTGGTATGTAAAACTAGATAACCTAGAATACAATATAGAAAATGAACGGAGGACCTTTATGAACCACGTTAAACACGTTATTCCGATGTCCGATTCGTCGGTCAGCATTAAGCCTGAGGATATTCAGCCCACTGTGCTGCCCGATGCATTTATTCAGTCCGAAATCGTGCGCAAACTCAATACGTTGAGTCTGCCGCGCTATGACCAGTTGCCCAATGTGACGCTCTACCGCGACCAGGTTATTGAGTATGTTGCGCTGTGGATGGAGCCGCTGTCCATTTGCGTTGAGCACCCTGTCATTACGCCATCGATGATCAATAACTACGTGAAGGTCGGCCTGGTGCCTGCTCCGGTCAAAAAGCAATATGGCCGCGAGCAGATTGCCCGCCTGATCGCTATCTGCCTCTTTAAGCAGGTCTTACCTATTGCTGCGGTGCAGGCACTCTTTAACATTCAGCGTTTGAGCTACGATGCCCCGACGGCCTTCGATTATGTGGTCGATCAGCTCGAGGCATCGATTCGTTCGGCGTTTTCCGTCGAGCAGACGCCGGTTCCCGATACGGCGCATCAGGTAACGCGTGAGTCGCTGCTTGTGCGCAGTGCGGTTTCATCCTTCGTTTCGAAAGCGTACCTGATGAGCTATCTAAAGTTTAATGGGTTTAATAGCTAGCCGACGTATAAAACGGGCGGAACAAAGGGCTATCTGCCACTTTGTCCCGCCCGTATTTTTGCTTGGTTGGACGTTATTGGCCCGAAGCCACGCCCATGCCGTAGCCGATAATGAGCCCATGCATTTCGGCATAGTATGAATCTAGCCCGTTACAGGGCATGATGATAGTCTTGGAGCCTGGCCAGCGCTCCACAATTCGGCTGGCAAGTGCTTGGGCGCCTGCCTCATTCTCGACATGGTCGATAACGACCTCGCCGCCCGTAAAACCTTCGGCTTCCATGGTGTCGATAATCTTGTTGAGCATCTTCTTTTCGCCACGCGTGTGTCCGACGAGTTCGATTTTACCGGCTTCACTCGCCGTGCCCAAAATGCGAATATTGAGCTTGTTGGCAATGACGCCGGCTGCCTTAGGGATACGTCCGGCTTTGGCCAGGTTTTCGTAATTGCACAAGCTGAAGAGGATTTTGCTGTTCTGCTCAAGGCTATCGAAGTATGCGCAAGCGTCCTCGAATGAGACATCCGGATTGCTTGCAAGATAGCGGTCGAACAGCAAGAAAATGAGGTCCATTTTGCCGCCAGCTGCGCGCGAATTGACTAGATGAATCTGCCGGTCGGGCTCCTCGGCAAGAACCATATCGCGAGCCGTGGCTGCTGCGTTGTAGCTGCCCGACACGCCCTCAGAGATTGGCATGCAGATGGTCTTGTCTGCCAATTTGAAGAGCTCGGCCCACTCCCCTACGCTGGGACAAGCGCTCGAAGAAGCGTTCGTCTCCGCCTGAACAGCGCAGTTGAGCTCATGAACATCGAGTGAAAGGTCATCGATGAATTCACGCTCCCCCACTCGAATTTTGAGGGGCGCAAATGCAAAGGTGGTATGGGGCGCGGTCGGTTGCCAATCGCGGAGGTTGCAGCTTGAATCTGAGATAAGTGCCCAGCTCATAGAGGGTCCTTTCTAATTGTTCCTCAACAATTATAGCCATCTTGCAAACTGAATGTACGGCTATCTAGTTTTGAATACTAGATAGCCGTACAAGATTAGAGAAAAAAAGAATGGACCTCGCGACTTAAAGCCACGAGGTCCACATTCACACGCTGTGTAAGATGACTTAGTAACGCACGAAGATATAGTTGTTGTTCATGCCGGCGGCAACGGAGCTGATGATAACACCCGTATTGTAGTCGGAAGCATGAATCATCTGACCACCACCGATGTAAATGCCGGTGTGGTACGAGTTGACCACAACGTCACCGGGCTGCGGATCGGACACACGCGTCCAGCCCATAAAGGTACCCGTGGTGCCCAGGCGGCAATAGCGACCAGTGAGACAATAGCTAACAAAACCAGAGCAGTCGAAGCTGTTCGGGCCAATTCCGCCCCAGGAATAAGCGCAACCAAGCTTACTGTATGCACGCGAGACAACAGAACCACCATCGACGGACTGGCTCGGAGCAGAAGGCGTCGGAGCCGGAGCAGGCGTGGAGGGCTGCGGCGTCGGAGCAGGTGTCGGCGTAGGAGCCGGAGTGTTGCCGCCCTGGTTGTTGTTATTGCTGGTCTGACCACCGTTGTTGGTGTTCACGGTCGTACCGGCAGTCTCGTTGCTCACCGTGGCCTTCTCGGCAGTACTGGCGTTGATGCCGGCCTGCAGCGCGGCGTTGGCCTCGGCCTCTGCGGCAAGCTCGGCCTGCAGCTGCGAATCCAGGGAGTTTACGACGTTCTGGGCTTCAGCCTGCTGGGCGTTAAGCTCGTCGACCTTCTTTTGCGTGGTGGCGACGTTCTTCTCCTGCTCGGCCTGCTTATCGGTGAGCTGCTGCTTAAGCTCCTTGACCTCTTGAATGGTCTGAGCTTGCTTATCGGAAACTTTGCCGTAGTAGAACAGACGGTTGAGCATATCGCTCAGATCATCGACACCCGTCAAAACCTGAAGCAGGCTCAGACCGCCGGTTTTGTACTCGCCGGCGACATAGGTTGAGAGCTTGGCCTGACCATCGGCGATCTCCTGCTGCTTTTGCGTGATCTCGCCGGCAGTCTGATCGAGCGCCTGCGTCTGCGTGGCAAGCTCATCGTAAATCTGCTGGGTTTGGGTGCCGATCTGCTCGAGCTTCGTACGAGCAGCGGCAAGGTCGGATGCGGTATCGGCGTAGGCAGGAGCCGCGAGGCCCAAGCCCAAAACACAAGCGAGGGTTGCCGTAGCAGCGCAGCGTGCCATGTTTTTGTGCGTGTTTGCTGTGCGCATGTAGCTTCCTTTCCAGTAACTAAGGGTAACGGCTAGACTACCGTCACCAGGCTAAAGAGCTCCACATCGTCATCAGACGGCGTGAGCTTCTCGCGCGGGTTGAGAAACGCAAGCTCAAGTATACAACCGTAACCGATAAGCTTTGCGCCCATATCTCGCACCAGTTTACCTGTTGCCTCGACGGTTCCGCCCGTCGCGACCAAGTCGTCCAGAATCAACACGGTATCTTTAGAGCTGATAGCGTCGGCATGGATCTCAATTGAATCGGTGCCGTACTCGAGCTCGTAGCTCTGGCTTACGGTCTCGCGCGGCAGCTTGCCCGGTTTACGTGCGGGAACAAAGCCGGCGCCAAGGGCTACAGCCACCGGTACGCCAACCATAAAGCCGCGAGCCTCGGGACCCACGACCTTGGTGATTCCCATGCCGGCAAAGTGCTCGGCGAGGGTATCGGTCATGGCTTTGAGCGCCTCGGGATTGCCAAAGAGCGGCGTGATGTCTTTAAAGATGACTCCGGGCTCGGGATAGTCGGGGATGTCGACGATTTGAGATTCGAAGTCGTACATTGCATGACCTTTCAATGGGTTGCCGGATAAGCGGCAGCGGTTATTTGCCCGCCGTGGCGGTGCCGGAGTGCGAAGGGGCGACGACCTTGAGCGGCTTTACGAGAGAATCCTCGTGCGAAGCCGGCGTGGCTATCTCTTCGTTTTTGGCTTTGGTGGACTCGGAGCGAGTGATTTCCTCATCGAGTGCATCGATGTCGGCGTCCTCGACCACGGCGTTGAGCGACTCAAAAACGCGGTTCTTGAGCAGCGCAGTGTGCACACCCTCGGTCAGGTCGTGAAGCTTCTTAAACGCACGCTCGAGCTTGGCGTCGCGCTCGTCATCGGAGGTATCCATGCCGAGCATGCTCACGAGCACCTGCTCAAACATCGAGGACTCGCGGTTGGCGGAAGACACGTACTGACGCAGGTTGCGGGGCTCGATATGGAAGCGTGACAGCTCGGAGCAGTAGCGGATGATTGGAAAATCGCGACCATCGACGAGCTCACGATTCTGCGGACTCTTGATGATGCGAATGAGGTCGTTCTCGGCGAGCGAGCGGATAAACGAAATCTCGACGCCCAGCATATCGGGAATGGTCTCAATGGGATGCAGCTTTTGTTTGGTCTCCTTGGGCTCCGTCTTGAGCGGAACATCGGACAGCAAGCCCACCTCGTAGGCGAGCGTTGACAGGTCCGTGGCGTTTTCCAAGCGCTGCTTAATCACGTTGAGCGGCATGTAGCGGGTCTTCTGCAAGTGCAGAATGACCTCCAGGCGATCAACGTCCTCCTTAGAGTACTGACGGTATCCCTTAGGCGTACGATGAGGGGTAATGAGCCCCTCATCTTCTAGAAATCTAATTTTTGAGTTCGAAAGATCGGGGTATGCGCCTCGAAGAAGGTTGACGACTTGGCCGATACTCAGATAGTTGCGTTCGGCCATGCCCTACTCACCGGTTTCGATGCGCTCCGGCGTGCTCTCGTGGTAGATGAGCGTAAACGTACCGATCTGGACGGAAGAACCATCGTGCAGCGGGGCCGCGTTGACAATGGCGCCGTCGACCCAGGTGCCATTGAGCGAGCCCAGGTCCTCAATGCGAGCGCCGAGCCCCTCGCGAATAATGCGCGCGTGGCTACGCGAAACGGTCATGTCATTGAGGAAGATGCCGTTCGCAGGATCGCGGCCGATGGTGGTCACGTCGTCCTCGAGCTCAAAGGCGGCACCAGTCTGCGGACCCTTGACGATGGACAGAACGGGTGCGGTGATGCGCACGTTGGCCATGAGGTCGGGAACGGTGACGTCGCTTGAAGGCACGCGGAATACGCAGGTAGCGTCAGCAGTCTTATCATTCTGAGGCATATTGTTAACCATGTTGTCCATGACAACCCCTAACTTATCGCGGACGTGCCGCAAATAATGAACCGTACGTAATCATACCCCAACGAATCAGTCTTCGATTTCAGGGTTCAGAAAGTCGATGTCCTCGTCCTCGGGATGCGCGAGAGCCTGTTTAATGGCCACTCCGCCCTTAATGGAATAGATGACAGCCGTGAGCATGGAGAAGATCACGCCGCCGTACACAAAGAAGATGCCGAGGGGCACCGAGCTTCCGTTGAGGCCCGGGAAGGCCGTAAGGGTTGAAGGTAAAAGATGCAGGCCGTCAATAACGGGGAACCCGAGCAGCATGAGCGAGAAGCCGGTCATGAGCAGTGCAGTGGCAATCTTTCCGGGAAAGACGACATCGATGGGGCGACGGTGATAATGACGCACGATAAGCGTGCCGATGCCCAGATAGATGTCGCGGCCAATAATGAGCACGCAGACCCAGATGGGCAGCTCTCCGCGGACCACCAGCCCAAGTACGCCGGTGAACAGCAGCGCACGGTCGCAGATGGGATCCATGACCTTGCCGAGCCACGAGACCGTCTTGGTCATGCGGGCGATCTGACCGTCCATCCAGTCGGTAGAGGCGGCAACGGCGTAGATAACGATGGCGATGACGCGGTTGTTATCCGTCACAAACAGGTACAGAAATACCAGGGTGAGGATCAGGCGCGTAAAGGTGATGAAATTGGAGATCGTAAAGATCTTATTCGACGGGTAATCGGAAGTGCCGATAAGCTCCTTTTTGATCTTCTTTTTGATGCCCACAGGACTCCCCCGCTGGTTAACGACAAAACTTTCGCTACTATACCCGTTCCGGCGATGTCTATCCAGCGCAAGCATAGAGAGTCCAGACATGAGGAAGGCGCTTTTGGGCGGCGGTGGATTTCACATTCGTGTACATCAGCCTCCAAACATGCCGAAAAATGTCGGTTTTGGAGGGTGATGTACACGTTTTGATTCGGTGATTACATCGATCGGGAAAGTTGTTGCCTTAAGCAAATTAATCATGATGTGCGGGTCGAGAAGGGTTGGCGCCAAAAGAACCCAACGGCCGTTATGGCTTCGTTAGAAACGCGCCCCACTATGGATGGTGAACCCGAAAGGTAAGGCGCGCGGGCACGGTGACTCGGCCCGCGCT
>JAJXHK010000012.1 GCA_021639365.1 Collinsella aerofaciens | reverse complement strand
CCTCCGGCTTTTCATCCATTTGCTCGATATATTGGATGCTTGGAGCGCATATAATCGCACCTGCCGATTCACCAATCATCAGTTTTCCCTTTGCCAATTCTTTCTTCAACAGCTCATCCGTTCCCGTTTTACGGAGCTGGTCCATAAGGAAGAAAGAATTTCCACCAGTAAAATATATCACATCCGCATCTTCAAAAACAGACTGTATCGTTGAATAAGCCTCCGTTGAAATATCAATTTCAGTTACGGCTGCTCCCAGTTTATTGAATAGCTTTCGAGCCGAGCCGACATAACCGGTGTAGCCTTCACGCAGTGAAGCTGTTGGAATAAATGCGACTTTCTTATTTTCAATTTCTTCCTTTATCAGACTTCCTACACTTGAAAAGTGCGAACATAAAAACAGTTTCATCAATATTCTCCTTTATATATAAATTCTTATTTGTTGAACTAAGCCGTGTATACCATACTCTCCAATGAAAGAGCGCCCTGATATAGCGAAATTTTGCCGTTTTCCTGCGTACGTGCGTACACACTCCACAGGAATTCTAAGGGGCCTGCCCCCTTAGCACACGGACTTTGGAACATAGTCTAGTGTGTTACGCCTTGCCAGAGGTGTACAGGCTCCCGGTATGCACGTACGAAGCAATTGCCATCAATGCGCCATATAAGTGGCGATCAAGTTCGCATAAAGCGACCTTGATCCCGCAAAACAAAAGGCAGGATACCATCACCACGATGATGCCCTGCCTCTGTTCGTTCCTGTTTACCGTTCCGAGTGGTCCTTCCGCAGAATTTCCGATAAACAAAAAACGTACCCGAACCCTTTCTCGTAAAGAATCGGGTTCGAGTACGAACTGAATGCTGGAGCAATAAAAAACCACCACAAAGGTGCCTGTCCCCTTTGTGGTGGTTTTGGGCTGGGCCTAGAGCGTGTGGCCGTAGGCGTTGGCGGCCTTGATGGCGGCGGCGAACTTCTCGTCGGTGAAGGGCTCCGGGTTGCCCTGCTTCCACTCGTTGGTGGCGTGCGCGTACTCGCACAGGGCGGGGATATCGGCCTCGAAAAGCCCGACCTGCTCAAGCGTCACGGGCAGGCCCATCTGCTTGTTAAAGGCGGCGTAGCGCTCAAGGTTCTCGGTATCGCCCGTGTAGGCAAACAGCACCAGCACGCCCAGGCTCACGACCTCGCCGTGCAGGTAGGTGCCCTCGCGCGGAATGCTGCAGGTGGCGTTGTAGAACGCATGCGCCACGCTCGAGTTGTAGTAGTAATCGTTTTGGTTGGTCAGGTTGGAGACATAGCCCGTGTTGACCACGATATCGAGCGCGATCTGCTTGACGGCCTCGCTCGACAGGTCCTGGCGCACGTCCTCAAGACCCTTGACGCCATAGGTAAACAGCGGCTCGGAGCAGGTGTGAGCAAGTGCCAAGCCAAGGCCGGCGGTATGCTCCAGGTTACCGGCGCTCGTGGCGTATTCGACCTCGGGCTGCTTGGACAGGGCATCGCCCACGCCGGCCCAGAAGTACTCCGCCGGTGCCTCGGCGATGATCTTGGGGTTGATGAAGATGTGCGCGGGGCGATTGGGGTACGAATAGCCCTCGAGCGAGCCGTCGTCGTTGTAGACAACGGCAATGGCGGTCGCGGCCGAGCAATTGGAGCAGATCGTCGGTACCGTAAAGACGATCTTCTTGAGCTCGATGGCCGCCGTCTTGACGGTATCGAGCGCCTTGCCGCCACCGCATGCGATAAGCACGTCGGCCTCTTGGCAGGCGGGGGAGTTAACGAGCTTGGCGATATTGGCGCGCGTACTGTTGGTGCCGTAGACGCGCGTTTCCAGAATCTCGACGTCGGTGCCTGCCAGCGCAGCTTCGATACCGGGAAGCGCCGCGGCCAGCGCTCGTTTGCCGCCGATAATCGCGACCTTAGTCGCTCCATACTCGGCCAGCGCGCCGGGCAGCTCGTCAAAGCAGTCCTCGCCGACGGTATAGTCGCTCATTCCAATCGTGCGCATAGGAGCCTTCTTTCGTTAGATAAAGTGCTTTCAGGTATTTTGCTCCAAGTGAGTGCTTGCGACCGCGAGAAATTTCTAAAGTATGAAACCGATGTTGAGGGTTTTTCGCCGGCGTTGACCGTGCTACCATACAGCGCATAAGCGTTGATGGGGACGAGTAGTCGGCCGTCCGCATGCCACAGAGAGCGGGGAGCGCTGAGAACCCGCGCATGCGACCGATGAAAATCACCCCGGAGCTGCGGTCCCAACGGGCGCGCCGTACAGGCACGTCTTAGTAGACATCGCCGAGATGGTCGTCGATACAGACCAGCCGAGTAACGGATGCGAGCGCGCTATAACGCGGGCGAGGGCATCTAAGCTGGGTGGTTAAGCGAAGAGCTTTTGCGGGCATGCAGCCCGTTTGTGGCGCTTCGTCCCAGCTTGCAGGGACGGGCGCTTTTTTGGTGCCCAACGGGCGTGCGCGCCCACGACATGAAAGGGGTACCGTGGCAAACGAGTACAAGCAGACGATGAATCTGCCCAAAACCGGTTTTCCCATGCGTGCCGGTCTTTCCAAGTCCGAGCCCAAGCGACTCAAGGACTGGCAGGACAACAAGGTCTACGAGCAGGTTCTGAAGAAGAACGAGGGTTACAAGAAGTTCGTGCTGCACGACGGCCCTCCGTACGCCAACGGCCCGATCCACATCGGCCACGCCATGAATAAGATCTCCAAGGACATGATCAACCGCTACTGGATGATGCAGGGCTATGAGGTTCCCTACGTCCCTGGTTGGGACTGCCATGGCCAGCCGATCGAGCATAAGGTCGAGGAGAAGCTCGGCACCGAGAAGTTCAACCAGACCTCCACGGCTAAGATCCGCGAGCTCTGCAACAAGTTCGCTGTCGAGAACATCGAGCTGCAGAAGGCCGGCTTCCGTCGCCTGGGCGTGCTCGGCGACTGGGACAACCCCTATCTGACGCTCTATCACCAGCATGATGCCGCCGACATCGAGGTCTTCAAGGCCATGTTCGATAAGGGCATGATCTATCGCGGCCACAAGCCGGTTCACTGGTGCAAGCATTGCCACACCGCACTCGCCGAGGCCGAGATCGAGTACTCCGACGAGACGAGCCCCTCCATCTTCGTTCGCTTCGAGATGACCTCCAAGCCCGCCGGCCTCGAGAACTTCGACGGCCCGGTCGACTTCATCATCTGGACGACCACGCCGTGGACCATCCCCTCCGACCAGGCCGTTTCCCTTAAGCCCGGCGCCGCCTATGTCGCTGTTGAGCATGATGGCCGCGCCGAGGTCATGCTCGAGGACCTGGCTCCCAAGTGCTGCGAGGAGTTTGGCTGGGAGTACACCCCGGTCATGGTCGACGGCAAGCCCTATGTGGTTCCCGCCGAGACCTTCCACCACATCCACTACAAGCAGCCGATTTTTGATGGCGTTGAGGGCGTGGCGCTGCTGGCCGATTACGTCGGTGTCGATGATGGTACCGGTATCGTCCACAACTCGCCCGGCCACGGCGTCGACGACTACTTCGCCTGCCTCAAGGAGGGCATCACCGACATCTGCATGCCGGTCGATGACGACGGCAAGTTCTATACCGGCGAGGAGTTTGGTACCGGTGGACCCTTCAGCGGTATGGACACCGATGAGGCCAACCCGCACATCATCGAGTTCCTGCGCGAGCGCGGCACCCTGGTCCTCGAGAAGAAGATCACGCACAGCTATCCGCACTGCTGGCGCTGCAAGCACCCGGTGCTCTTCCGTGCTACCGACCAGTGGTTCGTCTCGATGGACAAGACCGGTTTGCGCGAGCAGGCTGGCAAGGAGGTCCGCGAGAACGTCAAGTGGTATCCGGCCCACGCGGCCAACCGCATCGGTGCCATGGTCGAGCAGCGTCCCGACTGGTGCATCAGCCGTCAGCGCAACTGGGGCGTGCCCATCCCGAGCTACACCTGCGCCGACTGCGGCGAGAAGGTCATGAACGACGCCACGCTCGACGCCGTCATCAAGCTCTTCCACGAGAAGGGCTCCGACGCCTGGTTCACCGACGCCCCCGAGAGCTACCTGGGCGAGGCCTGCGTCTGCCCCAAGTGCGGTGGCCATCACCTCAAGGCCGATAAGGACATCCTCGACGTGTGGTGGGACTCCGGCGTATCTTGGAAGGCAGTCTGCGAGTATCGCCCCGAGCTTGAGTACCCGGCGGACGTGTATCTCGAGGGCTCCGACCAGCACCGCGGTTGGTTCCAGAGCTCGCTGCTCACCTCGGTGGGCGCCAACGGCCATGCCCCGTACAAGGCGGTCGTCTCGCAGGGCTTCACCCTCGACGGCCAGGGCCGCAAGATGTCCAAGTCGCTCGGCAACGTCATCGACCCCAATAAGGTCTGCGACGAGATGGGCGCCGACATCATCCGCCTGTGGGTTGCCTCCGTCGACACCAGCTCCGACGTGTCCATCGACCACGAGATTCTCGCTCGTACGTCCGATGCCTACCGTCGTTTCCGCAACACGCTGCGCTTCCTGCTCTCCGAGCTCGAGGGTCAGTTTGAGCCCGAGACCGACGGCGTCGCTTTTGTCGACCTGCTGCCGCTCGACAAGCTCATGGTTGCCCGCCTGACCCAGGTCCAGGCCGAGGTCGACGATGCCTATGCTAGCTACGAGTTCCCGCGTGCCTACCGTGCGCTCTACGACTTTGTGGTTACCGAGCTCTCCAACGTGTACCTCGACGCCCTGAAGGACCGTCTGTACTGCGACAAGCCCGGTTCGCTCGAGCGCCGCAGCGCCCAGACCGTGCTGGCCGAGCTCTTCTCGATGCTCATGCGCGATCTGCAGCCGATCCTGTCCTACACCGTCGACGAGGCCATGGCCTATGCGCCCGCCGGCTGCGTCGATCACCAGAAGTACGCCGCGCTTCTCGATTGGTACAAGTCTCCCATCACGGTCGACGAGGCCAATGAGTTTGAGGGCGTGCTTGAGGCTTCGCTCGAGCTCCGTAGCGCCGTGACCAAGGCTCTTGAGGATGCCCGTTCTGCCGGCACCTTCACCAAGAGCCAGCAGGTCCGCGTCAGGGCGGTCGTCCCCGCTGAGATGTACGCGCTGCTGACCGGTGATAAGGCCGTCGACCTGGCCGAGTTCTACATCGTCTCCGATGTTGAACTGACCCAGGGCGAGGAGCTTTCCGTTGCCATCGAGGCTGCCGAGGGCGAGTGCTGCGATCGTTGTTGGAACTACCGCACCACCGTCGGCGAGTACAACGGCCACGCGCATATTTGCGAGAGGTGTGCGAATGCCCTTTAAGGCACGGTAACTCGGCATTTTAGTAAAAGGGAGAATTTGGGCGCCTTCGGCCCATTTGCTCCGCTGAATAAAAGCGGCATTCTGTTTTTCGGAATGCCGCTTTCGTTTTTAGCTGGTTATTTCGCTTGCGTTGGTGGATATGTCGTGCGCTCTGCGTGTGGCAATATAAGATGGTTATTTGCGTTAAATGTTATTCGATGTTCTTGAGGGTAGGGGATTGATTTGGGTCGTACTGGGGATATGACGCCGCCTTTGCGTTGGCGGTTGGGTGTTGCTGGTGGGGTGGCGCTCGTTGTGTTGCTCGTTGACCAGCTGACCAAGCTTGCGGTTCGTGCCGTGGGCGACGCCCTGCATGTGACCGTTATCCCCGGCGTGATCGATTTTCTGTTTGTCCGCAATATCGGAGCTGCCTTTAGCATGGGCGAGGGGCATGGCGTCGCGTTTGCTGTGCTGGCGCTTGCGGTTATCGTCGCCATTTCCGTTTACTTGCTCCGTGCGCCTCAGCTCGCTCGTCTTGAGGTTGTGGGCATGGCTATGGTTGCGGGCGGCGCCATCGGTAACGCGATCGACCGCCTCGCCTTTGGCTTCGTGACCGATTTTATCGCCACCACCTTCATCGACTTTCCCGTCTTTAACGTCGCCGATATCGGCATTACGGTCGGTGTCGTGCTGGCGCTCATCGGTTATATGTTCTTGAGCCCCGCTGCTCGCGAGGTCGATGCGACCGCCGAGCTCAACGCCCGTGACGAGGCCCGCGCCAAGCGCAAGGCCAAACAACGTGGGGAGCGTGCCCGCAAGATTCGCGAAAGGAATGAGCGCTAATGGCCGACATCCATATTCTCGTTGCCGACGATACCGCTGGTCAGCGTCTTGACGCCTATCTGGGCGCCAACGACGGCTGCCCTACGCGCTCTGCCTGCGCGCATCTGATTGAGGGCGGTGCCGTTGCCGTCAACGGCGAGACATGCCTGTCAAAAAAGTATGCCGTGCGCTCCGGTGACCGCATCTCGGTCGACCTGCCCGAGCCGCACGATCCGACCGACGTGATTCCCGAGGCCATTCCCCTCGATATCCGCTACGAGGACGACTACCTCATCGTGCTCTCCAAGCAGCGCGGTCTGGTGTGCCATCCTGCGCATGGTCATGAGAGCGGTACGCTCGCGAATGCCCTGGTCTATCACTGCGGTATCGACCATCTGGGCACCGTGCAGGGCGAGGACCGCCCCGGTATCGTGCATCGTTTGGATCGCGATACCTCGGGTCTCATGCTTGCGGCCAAGGACGACGACACCCAGCGCGCGCTCCAGAATCTCATCCGCACGCGAACGCTCGACCGCCGCTACATTACCCTCGTCCACGGCCACATTGCCATGGACGAGGGTACCATCAACACCGGTATCGCCCGTTCCACGCGTGACCGCGTCAAGATGGCGGTTTCGGACGATCCCTTTGCCCGTCAGGCCATTACGACCTTTAAGGTCCTCGAGCGCTTCGATTCCACGCGTTTTGACGACGGTTATACGCTCGTCGAGTGCCACCTGTTTACCGGCCGCACGCATCAGATTCGCGTGCACATGCGCCACATCAACCACGCTTGCGTGGGCGATCCACTCTATGGCAAGTGCGATGCACGCGCCGATCAGGGTCTGACCAGGCAATTCCTTCATTCCTGGCGCGTCGCATTCGACCATCCCGTGACGGGGGAGCGCATTGAGTGCCGCGACGAGTTGCCGTGGGATCTCGCTGCGGTTCTCGACGATCTGGCTCCGCGCTCGATCGGTCGCACGGCCGCTGGAGATGAAATCGTTCCGCAGCTCGGTCTGCTCGAAGCCTAGCCAGTATTAGGTGGTTTCTTGAACTCGGTTAGCCTACGGTAAGATATACAGTTGTTTACGTAACGCGTTGCTGGGAGCCTGCATGCTCGCCTTTTTACAAACTAACACGCCCATCGTGATCTTCAACCAGATTGTGGTTACGCTACTCACGGTCTGCTTTCTGTACCAGGTGGTCTTCTTTGTCATTGGTGCTCTCCGTGGTGAGGTCGCGCCCCCTAAGGCCAAAAAGCTGCATCGTTATGCCTTCTTTATCGCGGCGCATAACGAGGAGGCCGTGATCGCCAACCTTGTTCGCTCCATCAAGGACCAGGATTATCCGTCCGAGCTCATCGAAGTCTTTGTCGTTGCCGACGCCTGCACCGACAACACCGCGCAGCTCGCGCGCGAGGCGGGCGCCATCGTTTATGAGCGCAACGACCTGGCCCGCAAGGGTAAGAGCTGGGTCATGGACTTTGGCTTTGACCGTATCCTTAACGAGTATCCCGATACCTTTGAGGGCTACTTTATTTTCGATGCCGATAACGTCATTTCCCGCGATTACGTGTCCAAGATGAACGATGCTTTTGACCAGGGCTTCCATGTGGTCACGAGCTATCGCAACTCCAAAAACTTCGGCAGCTCCTGGATTTCGTCTGCCAACGCCACCTGGTATCTGCGTGAGGCCCGCTTCCTCAACAACGCGCGTAATATCTGCAAGACGTCCTGCGCTGTCTCGGGTTCGGGCTACCTCATCTCCGCCAGTGTTATCGAGGGCATGCACGGCTGGCAGTTCCATACACTGACCGAGGACATCCAGTTCACCACGTTCTGCGCCATTCACGGCATTCGCATTGGCTATGCGCCGGCGGAGTTCTTTGACGAGCAGCCGGTGACGTTTAAGGCGTCCTGGAAACAGCGCATGCGTTGGACCAAGGGCTTTTACCAGGTGTTCTTTACCTACGGTAAGCACCTGGTCAAATCGACCTTCCGCTATCATCGCTTTGCTGCCTACGACATGTTTATGACGATCGCCCCGGGTATGCTGTTGTCCCTGATCTCGATGCTCGCCAATGCGACGTTCCTGATCGTGGGCGGTCTTTCGCACGGCTTCTTGGCTACCGAAGTCGAGATGCAGGCGTGTGCCGCCTCGCTTATCATGACGTTCGTGATGATGTACCAGACCTTCTTTATCCTGGCGCTGCTCACGACCATCTTTGAGTACAAGCACATTCATTGCGCTCAAAAGTGGCGCCTGGTGACCAACCTGTTTACCTTCCCGATCTTTATGTTCAGCTATATCCCCATCACGGTTGCCGCGCTGTTCCTGAAGGTCGACTGGGTGCCCACGCAGCACGCCGTTAACGTTACCCTCGACGAGGTCATGCAGGGCGCCAAGTAACCACGATCAGAACTACCACAAAGGGGATGCACCTTTGTGGTAGTTTTTCTTTTGAGCAGCTGTCCCGGGAGGTGTTCTGTGGTCTATATCCCATTTTGGATCTGCGCCTTTGCCGGTGCGGTGATCGATGCCCGTGAGCGGCGGTTTCCCAACGCGCTTGCGGCTGCGTGTGCCGTGGCGGCGTTTGCGGGCGTGTGGCTGGATGCGGGCTTGAACACGGCACTTGACCGCGCTGGCCTTGCGGTCATCGTGTACCTTTCTCTCGCGTTGACCGAGTCCCTCTGGCGGCGCCTCCGTCAAGCCCCCGGCATCGGCATGGGAGATGCCAAGGCACTCTTCGCGCTTTGCACGCTCGACCCTATGGGTGGCGTCGTGGCATTTGCCGCCGCGCTCCTGGTCCTTGCCCTCTCCTGCCTCATCACAAAATCGCGCTCCTTGCCATTGCTCCCATTTTTGGTGCCGATTTTTGCCATAATCGAGGTCGTGAGCTGCACATTGTAACCGATTGCGCATCCTTCTTAAGGAGCATGCCATGGCAACTAACCAAGAAACGGCCGTCATTAAGGCGCGCATGGACCGTATTCCCTCGTCGTTATCGCCCGAACTTGTCGAGCACATTGCCGCAGATCGTGCTTTGGGCTATGTCAACCCGTACCGTTGCGACGATGACCAGGTCATCCGTCGCGTTGATCGAGCCGCAGACGAGGGCACGCTCATGCGTCCGGCATTTATGCGCGATGCTGAAAAGATTCTCCATTTGCCCGCGTATGCCCGATATGCTGGTAAAACGCAGGTCTTTAGCTTCCGTAGCAATGATGATCTGTCGCGCCGCGGTTTGCACGTGCAGCTTGTATCGCGCATCGCACGCGATATCGGCCGCGCCCTGGGGCTCAACTGCGATCTAATCGAGGCGATTGGCTTAGGCCATGACTTGGGCCACACGCCCTTTGGCCATGCCGGCGAGCGATTCCTCAACGATATTTACCACGAGCGTACGGGTCGCTACTTTTTCCATAACGTGCAATCAGTCCGTGTGCTCGATGCACTGTATGGCCGCAATGTGTCGCTCCAGACACTCGATGGCGTGCTGTGCCATAACGGCGAGTACGAGCAACGCGTGTTTGAGCTTTCGGATATGGGTTCCTTTGAACAGTTCGATCTGACGGTCGAGGACTGCATCGCCACGGGCTATAGCGCGATTGAACATCTGCGCCCCATGACGCTCGAGGGCTGCGTGGTTCGCATCTCGGATATCCTTGCCTACGTTGGGCGCGATCGCCAAGACGCCATTGCTGCGGGTCTGCTGTCACCTGACGCCTTTGACGATGACCTGGGCGGAGCATACAACAGCTGGATCCTCACGCATGCCTCCATCGATATCGTCGAGCGCAGCTATGGCAAGCCACGCATCGAGATGAGCGAGGACCTGTTTGAGGAAATCCGCCGAGCCAAGTGCGAGAACTACGAGAAGATCTATAGCAAGGGCGGTATCGAAGGCGACTCCGAAGCGGAGCTGCGCGAGGCTTTCGAAAAGCTCTACGACCGTTGCCTGCAGGATATAAACGAAGGCGACGAGTCCTCCTACATATTTAAGCACCACATTTCGCGCATTGATCAGCAGCTTTCCTACTACGACCGTACCTATGCATGGCAGGACGATAAGGACCAAGCCGTGGTGGATTACATTGCGAGCATGACGGACGGTTATTTCTGTGAGCTGACGAGCAAGCTATTCCCTGGTCTGGAGTTTCCGCATCGTACCTATATTAACGAACGGTAGTTCGTATCTTTTCGGTATACTGTTGACGAACAAAGCTTTTGATTGATATATGGGATGGCTATGGACGACCTTTTTTCTGCCTCGACGCGCGAGCGTTCCTTTAAAAATGCGCCGCTCGCGGTGCGCATGCGCCCCAATTCGCTCGACGAGTACGTGGGCCAGCAAAAGGCCGTGGGCAAGGGTTCGTGGTTGCGTGCGGCAATCGAGCATGATGTGCTATCGAGCGTGATTCTGTATGGGCCTGCCGGTACGGGCAAGACGACGCTGGCGCATATCATCGCCAACCATACCAAGAGCGAGTTTGTCGAGGTCAGCGCCGTCTCGGGTACCGTGAAGGACCTGCGTCGCGTGATCGACGAGGCAAAGACGCGCCTGAATACGTATGACCGCCGTACCATTTTGTTCATCGACGAGATTCACCGTTTTTCGAAGTCGCAGCAGGATGCGCTTTTGCATGCGGTTGAAAACCGTACCGTCATTATGATTGGCGCCACGACTGAGAACCCGTACTTCGAGGTCAACTCCGCACTATTGTCGCGTGGGCGCGTGGTGGAGCTTGAGCACCTGAAGGACGAGGATATCGCCACGCTTATTGAGCGTGCGCTCGAGGCGCCCCAGGGTTTAAACGGTAAGTTCTCGGCCGATGAGGATACAGTCAAGACCATTTGCACGCTGGCCGCGGGTGATGCGCGCTCGGCCCTGACGACGCTCGAGCTGGCAAGTGAGATCGCCGTCACGCGTCCCGATACCGAGGGGACGCCGGCGCCGGTGGCAGGGGAGCGTTATCCCATCACCGTCGATGACGTGAAGATTGCCAACCCACGCCGCGGTTTTTCGTATGACAAAAACGGTGACATGCACTATGACATTATCAGTGCGTTCATCAAGTCCATGCGCGGCAGCGACCCCGATGCCACGATCTATTGGCTCGCGCGCATGATCGACGCGGGGGAGGATCCTAAGTTTATCGCTCGCCGCATTATGATTCAGGCTTCTGAGGATGTTGGCAATGCCGATCCGCAGGCACTTTTGGTGGCGCAAGCCGCGTTTAAGTCTGCCGAGGTCATTGGCTATCCCGAGTGCCGAATTAACCTGGCTCAGGCTGCACTCTATGTGTGCTTGGCGCCTAAATCCAACGCGTGCGAGGCTTCGATCGATGCGGCGCTGGCCGATATCCATAGTAGCGGATTGCGCGAGGTGCCCAGTTATCTTCGCGATCGTCACCGTCCCGGCAGCGACGAGTACGGTGTATACAAGTACCCACACGATTATCCCGAAGGTTGGGTCGACCAGCGCTATTTGCCCAAAGGCCTGGAGCGTGGTGCCTTTTGGCAGCCTGCCGGCCGCGGTTGGGAAGAATGGCGTGTGGAGCAAAGCGAGCGCGACCGTAGCGGCAGGGCGCCAAAGTAAGCTTTTGGGAATCTTCCGTCCCCTTTGGGGTACCATGAACAACGTCTGTATTTCGATTCCTTTGGGAGGCTTGTATGAGTCCCATTCAAATCGCCTTGCTGCTGCTCGCCGTTGCCGGCGTGTGGGCTATCGTTGAGCTTGCGCTCACCCTGCGCAAAACCCGCACCGTTGTCGACTCGCTCGACAAGACGGTAACCGACCTCAACAATACGATTGCCGAGGCGCAGCCAGTGGTGGCAAAGCTCGACGGCGCTGTCGACGAGCTTACGCCGGCAGTTGCCCAGATTGAGCCGCTGCTTAAGTCGAGCAAGACCGCCGTCGACGCCCTTACCTCTAATCTCGTAGAAGTTGAGGCCGTGGTTCGCGACATTTCCGAGGTTACAGGCAGCATGGCAGAGGCCAGTAATGCTGTGTCGAGCGTGACTGATTCTGCGGCAGGTGCCGTGCAGAAACTCATTAACAAGGTGAAGGCTCCCGCGGCCGACGCCGAGCGTAAGCTTTCCGCTGCCGCCGAAGCCGAGCAGCCGACCAAGCGCGTTCTGATTGGCGAAGCTGGGGACGAGGCCGCCGCGGGCGACGATTATGGCCAGAAGCCTGTTGGCAAGCCGACTCAGTATTACACCTACACACCCGCCCAGATCTCCGAGGAGTCCTGCGATGAGTAGCGAAGCAACCTGCCCCATCACGCTGACCGTTGCCGGGGACCCGCGTCTGGCGCGCCTGGTGCGTATGACGGCCGCCAACGTTGGTGCGCTGTGCTCCATGTCCGTCGATCGCATCGAGGATATTCGTATGGCGGCCGAGGAGGCCTTCATCTTTGGCTGCACGGCGGTTAATTCCGATGACATTACGATCAGGTTCGATGTCGACGAGTCTCACGTTGGCATGACCTTTACCTTTGGCGATCAGGCCTCTGTCGACGAGGATGACCAGGCTGCCGTGTATGCCGAGCTCATTTTGGCGAGCGTGTGCGATTCCTACGAAAAGACTTCGGCGCCCCTGACGCTTTCCCTCGACCTCAAGGCGGATATCTAATATGACCGAACGTTCCCGGAGCGGTAAGACCGCTTGGGACAAGGAGAAAACCCGCGAGCTGTTTCGTCGCTATAAAGAGACCGGTGATCCGGACGCTCGTGAGCAGCTCGTCATGTCCCATATGAACCTGGTAAGGTTTCTTGCCAACAAATTTAAGAACCGCGGCGAGCCGCTCGACGACCTGATGCAGGTTGGTTATCTGGGCCTGCTCAAGGCGATTGATCGTTTTGACCCCGAGCGCGGTCTCGAGTTCACCACGTTTGCCACGCCCACCATTCTGGGCGAGATCAAGCGTCATTTCCGCGATAAGGGCTGGAGCGTGCGCGTTCCGCGCCGTCTGCAGGAGCTCTCGGCTAAGGTTAACCAGGCCACCGACAAGCTCACCAACGAGTTGCAACGCTCGCCCAAGGTTGAGGAAATTGCCGAGTTCCTTGGCGTGACCGTCGACGAGGTGCTCGAAGCCATGGAATCGTCCTCGGCCTACACCTCGGTGCCCATCGAGGCTCCCGGTGCGTCCGATTCCGACGATGCGCCTTCGATTCTCGACCGCTATGCCGATGACGACAACGAGCTCGACTTCACCGACGACCGCCTGGTGATCGAGGAAGCCATCCGCGATTTCTCGCCGCGCGAGCGCGAGGTGATTGAGCTGCGCTTTGTGAAGGGCATGACCCAGATCGAGATCGCCAAGAAGCTGGGCATCTCGCAGGTGCAGGTCTCGCGCCTGCTGCGCCGCACCCTCAAGAAGATTCAGGATAAGATCGACCCCGACGGAGTGATGGTTCGTTCATGAGTGAGCATCCCCAACAAACCGATCGCGCGCTGCGCGACACCCGCATTCTGACGCTGCGCATTTGGGCTGTTGTCGGCTGCATTGTTATTGCTGCTGTCATCTTTAACCTTATGGGCATCCTGGCACCGGTTATTGAGTTTCTTGCCGTCGGCTCCATCATTGCTTTTGTGATGTCCCCGATCACTAACTGGCTCGAGCACCATGGCGTGAATCGCGGCATCGGTTCGCTTATCGCCCTAATTGTTGTTGTTGCCGTGCTCGTCGGTGTCGTTTGCATCTTGTCGCCGATTCTCTTTGGTCAGATCATGGAAGTTCTGAGCCGCCTGCCCGAGCAGCTTCGTGTTGCGGGCGGCGACCTCAATGAGATGGTCTCGCATGCCAAGACGCTCAACAACACGCCGCTCAAGGAGTATTTGGACGATAATCTTTCGTCGCTGGTTACCGTGGCATCGAAGTATGTGTCTCAGATTGCTGCCGAGCTTGGCCGTGGTGTGTTCCCGCTCATCACCAATACGGCCTCGCAGTTGTTCGTGATCTTCCTGGGTCTGGTGCTTGCGTACTGGATGGCCTGCGACTACCCTCGCATGCACCACGAGATTTGCACCATCATCGGTCAGGAGAAGGAGACCTCGTACCGCTTTATGGTTGCCATCCTTTCTCGCTCTGTCGGCGGCTACATGCGCGGTATGGTCGTGACGTCCATCTGCGGTGGTTTCCTCGCCTTTATCGGTTTTATGATCATCGGCCATCCGTATGCGGCGCTCATGGCTATCTTTACCGGCATCATGCATTTGGTTCCGGTCGTCGGCCCTTGGGTGAGCGCGGCAATCGCCACGATACTCGGTTTCATGTTCAGCCCCATGTTGGCGTTATGGACGCTCATCGTGACGATGGTCGCGCAAAACGTTACCGATAACGTGATTTCGCCTAAGGTCATGCAGAGCTCGGTGCAGGTGCATCCCATCATGAGCCTCACGGCGCTCGTTATTGGTTCGGCACTCATGGGCCCCATCGGCATGATTATTGCCATCCCGCTTTGTGCGGCCCTCAAGGGTATCTTCGTGTACTACTTCGAGAATGAGACCGGCCGACAGCTTGTGGCCTATGACGGCGCCGTGTTTAAGGGCACGCCGTACCGCGATGCCGATGGCAACCCGGTCGCCGCCTACGACGCGCTTGGGGACGATACGTTCATCTACGAGTCCGAGCTCATCGGCAACGAGACTGCGCCCGAGGCCAAGGCCATGCCCAAGCCCGAGCTCGATAATCCCTGGATTAAGCTCTCTGGTCTGCAGCCCGATGCCACGGGCTTCTTCAAGAACCCCTTTGCCAAGGACGATGACTCCAACACGGACGACGATACCAAAACCGGCATCGACGGCTCCATGGACGACTCGGATTCTAAATAGGTCCTATTAACGTTTCTTGAAGTTGTAAATGACAAGAAACGCGAGCAAAGCGATTGATAAGGGGCCGGCAACATAGAAAAAGAGAATGTCAATTGCGCGTAGAGTGTAATAAGCCTTATCGCCGGACATTACTGCATACAACACGTAGCCAAATGCTGGTTGGTTTGCGTACCAGCAGGAGAAGGCCAAGAGCGCTAAAAGTGCTACAACCAGAAGTGCATTCAGGACAAATCGTTTGCTTTTCATCGATCGCTCCTTCCGGGTGACTCTTATCATGTAATTCTACAGCAGTCCTTTTTCAAAGGATCGCACAGTACTGAATAACGTGCACTTTCGCTGGAGGGTCGCTGTTTGGCGGCCCTCTTTTTTGCACTTGCGCGGTGGGATGGTAATATCGTTACGTTTGAACTGTTTCGATGTGAAACCGAGGAGATTCCCTCTATGAGTGCTGACTACCCGTCAATGACTACGGCCGAGATCCGCTCCAAGTTCCTCAACTTCTTTGAGGAGCGCGGTCTTAAGCTCTATCCTTCTTCGTCCCTCGTCCCCGACGATCCTTCGCTGCTGCTTGCTAACGCCGGCATGAACCAGTTTAAGGAGTATTACCAGGGCAAGAAGACCATGAAGGAGATCGGCGCGATCTCCTGCCAGAAGTGCGTCCGCACCAACGACATCGATTGCATCGGCGAGGACGGCCGTCACCTGTCCTTCTTCGAGATGCTCGGCGACTTCTCCTTTGGCGGCGTCTCCAAGCAGCAGGCCTGCGCTTGGGCCTTTGAGCTCATCACCAAGGAGTTCAAGCTGCCGCTCGATCGCCTGTACTTCACCGTCTTTACCGAGGACGACGAGACCCATGACGTGTGGCGCTCCCTGGGCGTTGCCGAGGATCACATCTCGCGCCTGGGCGAGGACGACAACTTCTGGGCTGCTGGCCCCACCGGCCCCTGCGGTCCGTGCTCCGAGATCTACTTTGACATGGGCGAGGAGGTCGGTTGCGGCAGCCCCGACTGCAAGCCCGGCTGCGACTGCGACCGCTTCCTTGAGTTCTGGAACCTCGTGTTTACCCAGTACGACCGCCAGGAGGACGGCTCCATGCCGGAGCTGCCGCACCGCAACCTCGATACGGGCATGGGTCTGGAGCGCATGGCCGCTATCATGCAGCACAAGACCGCCAACTACGACGGCGATCTGATGCAGCACCTCATCAAGCTCGGTGAGGAGATCAGCGGCAAGACCTATGACGCCGACGATTACTCCGGAGCCAGCCGCTCCCTGCGCATCATCGCCGACCACTCCCGTGCCGTGGACTTTATGATCTCCGATGGCATCCTGCCCGGCAATGAGGGTCGCGAGTACGTCCTTCGCCGCCTGCTCCGCCGTGCTGTGTTCCACGGTCGCCTGCTGGGCATCGAGGGCGCCTTCCTGACCAAGTTCATTGACGAGGTCAACGCCCAGATGGGCGAGGCCTATCCCGAGCTGCTCAAGAACGTCGCACTCGTCAAGGGTATCGTCGCTTCCGAGGAGGAGCGCTTCTCCACGACACTCGATAACGGTCGCGTCTACCTGGACGAGGCCCTGGCCGCGCTTGCAGAGGGCGCTGTCCTTCCGGGCGACGTTGCCTTTAAGCTGCACGACACCTTTGGTTTCCCCATCGACCTGACCGTCGAGATTGCCGGCGCCGCTGGCCACGACGTCGATATGGACGGCTTCACCGCCTGCATGGAGGACCAGAAGGCCCGCGCTCGCGCCAACGCCAAGGGCGACGCCTGGGGCAGCTTCAACGACGTGTGGGTCGAGCTTTCGGACAAGGTCGCCGCGACCGAGTTCGACGGCTATGACAACGATGTGATCGAGGGTGCCAAGGTTGTCGCCATCGTGCGCAACGGCGAGTCCGTCGAGTCCGCTGCCGCCGGCGAGGACGTTGAGGTCGTTCTCGACCGCACTCCGTTCTATGCCGAGATGGGTGGCCAGCAAGGCGATGCCGGCAAGCTTTCCGCCGAGGGCGTTGTTCTGACCGTTGCCGACACCAAGAACCACAACGGTCTGTATGCCCACGTCGCGCACGTTGTCGATGGCACGCTGACTGTCGGTGCCGCTGTGACCGCCACGCTCGACGCCGAGCGCCGTGGCTTCCTGCGCCGCAACCACACCGCCACCCACCTGCTCGACGCCGCGCTTAAGCAGGTCCTGGGCGAGCATGTCTCCCAGGCCGGCTCGCTGGTGACGCCTGAGCACCTGCGCTTTGACTTCACGCACTTCGAGGCCCTGTCCTCCGAGCAGCTCAAGGCTGTCGAGGACCTGGTCAACCAGCAGATCTTCGCCTCCAAGCCGGTCGTGACCCGCGTCATGGGCATTGACGAGGCCAAGGCCGCCGGTGCTGTCGCCCTGTTTGGTGAGAAGTATGGCGACGTCGTCCGCGTTGTCTCCGTGGGCGCCGAGGACCAGCCGTTCTCCCGCGAACTCTGCGGTGGCACGCACGCTGCCAACACCGCCGAGATCGGCCTGTTCAAGATCATTTCTGAGTCCTCCACGGGCTCTAATGTCCGCCGTATCGAGGCCGTGACTTCTAAGGGTGCCCTCGACTACATGGCCGACCGTCTGGCGCTCGTCGACTCCGCTGCTGCTGCGCTCAAGTGCCGCGTGGATGAGGTTCCCGCCCGCGTGGAGAACCTGCAGGCCGAGCTGCGCGAGACGTCCAACAAGCTCAAGAAGGCGCTGACCGGTGGCTCCTCCGACGCTATCTCTAGCGCCATCGAGGGCGCCGTCGAGCTCGACGGCTACAAGCTCGTCGTCGCTGAGCTCCAGGGCCTTGAGGCTGCTGACCTGCGAAACGTCTGGGATACCGTGCACCAGAAGGTTGCCGGTCCTGTCGCTTGCGTCGTCGCCAGCGTGACTGAGAAGGGCACCCCGGCCCTGCTCGCCGCCGGCTCTGATGACGCCGTCAAGGCCGGTTTCCACGCCGGCAACGTGATCAAGCAGATCGCGGGCCTGGTCGACGGTCGTGGCGGCGGCCGTCCCAACATGGCCCAGGCCGGTGGCAAGAACGCCGCCGGCATCGCCGATGCCCTCGTGGCCGCTAAGACCGCGCTCGGCGCCTAAGAATCTAGGTAGTCGCTGTGGTCGCGCTTGCGCTGGACATAGGGGAGACCAGGATCGGCATCGCCGTCTCGAGCCGTGATGGCAAGATGGCGATGCCTGTCAAGGTGCTCCCGGCTGCAGAGGTCACCGGTATGGCCAAGACGTTCCGCTACCTGGTTGAGGACTATGAGCCCGATATCCTGGTAAGTGGGCGTCCCCTGACCATGGCCGGTGAGCCCGGCCCCCAGGCTGAGCGTGTTGCCGCTGTGGCGCAAAAGATTGCCGACGAGCTCGATCTTCCGTTGGAGTTTGAGGACGAGCGTCTGTCCTCGCAAGAGGCTAAGCGTATCCTGCGCGAGCAGGGACTCAACGAAAAGCAGATGAGGGGCAGGATTGACATGATTGCCGCCAGCCTGTTTTTGCAGACGTGGCTTGATCGTAAAAACGAGGAGGTTTCGCATGCCTAGCGCTCCCGATCCGCGCCAGCAGAATCGTACACGTCAGCCGGCGTCGCGCCTTGGCCAGCCTGGCCAGCGTCCGGCACAGCCGACGCAGCGCGCAGCTCAGCCTGCTGCGCGCCCGGTGCAGTCCTCCCCTCGTTCGGCCCAAGCTGTTCAACGGACGGGTCAGCAGCCTTCTGCTCGTTCGGTTCAGCATCCGGCTTCTCACGCGGCTCAGCACCCCACTGCTCGTACGGCCCAGCCTGTTGGCGGTACCCGCTTTAAGCAGCAGGCACCTACCCAGCGAACGCAGGCCCCCCAATCACATTCGCATCACGCTCGCGGCTCGCATGGCGTTGCTCCGGCGACCCGCTCGAGCTACAACACGCATGCTCGTCGCGGTGCCCAAAAGAAAAGCTCCCCGGTTCCCATGATCATCGGCGTTGTGGTGGCGGTGCTCGCGCTTGCTGCGATCGCTTTCTTTGTTGTGCCGACCGTCAAGGGCTTCTTTGCCGGTGAGGATACGAAGGTCACGGCTGGTCAGCAGGTTACGGTGACCATTCCCGACGGTGCTTCGGGCGATACGATCGCCTCGATTCTCTCCGAGAACCATATCGTCGAAAACCCCAAGGATTACTATGCGGCGGTGAAAAAGCTTAACGCCGATATGTCGCTTAAGCCTGGCACCTACTCGTTCACCACGCTCATGGATGCGACCAAGGTTGTTCAGCAGCTCATGGAAGGCCCCAACGCGGGCTCCAATGCGCTGACTATCCCTGAGGGTCTGACAGTCGATCAAGTCGCGGACCGCGTGGCCCAGGCCTACGACAGCATCTCTAAGGAAGACTTCCTCAACCAGGCCAAGGCCTCCAACTACGTGGACGACTATAGCTTCCTTAAGGGCGCCGTCAACGACTCGCTCGAGGGTTTCTTGTTCCCCAAGACCTATTCGTTGGGTGATTCGCCGACGGCCGATGACGTGATTCGCGCCATGCTCGATCAGTTTAAGACCGAGTACAAGTCGCTTGACTTTGCGAGCTGCGAAGCCAAGATCAAGGAGCGCTACGGTGTGGAGATGTCCGACTACGACATCGTCAACCTTGCCTCTATCGTTGAGCGCGAGGGCCTCAACGCCGATCAACGTGCGCACGTGGCCTCGGTCTTCTACAACCGCCTTGCCGGCAAGCTAGACGGTCTGCGTTATCTCAACAGCGATGCGACCATGATGTATGTCACCGGTGGCGAGGTTACCGCCGACGACCTGCAGAGCGATAGCCCGTATAACACCTATAAGCACGAGGGCCTGCCACCCACGCCCATCTGCTCTCCGTCGCTCGAGGCACTCAAGGCCACGCTTGAGCCGACCGACTCCGATGACCTGTATTTCTACATTACGCAGGACGAGGAGTACTTCTCGCAAACCTACGAAGAGCATCAACAGTCTTGGAATTAGCATGAGGATTTTTAGCCCCAAACGATACGTTGCCTCGGTCGATCGCATCGACCTTGATACCCTGTGGGCCGACGGCAAACGCGCCATTCTGCTCGATCGCGATAACACCCTGGTGCCGCGCGACACCGAGCAGGTTCCCGCCGCGGTTTCCGCTTGGCTCGACGTCGCCCGCGCCAAAGGCTTTAAGCTGTGCATGGTGTCCAACAACTGGCATCGCGATCAGGTCATGAGCTCTGCACGCGAGCTGGGACTCGAGGCCATCAGCCACGCCATGAAGCCCGCCCCGTTTGCCTTGAAGGCGGGTCTTAAGCGCCTCGGCGCCACGGCAGACGAGGCGGTGCTGATTGGCGATCAGCTGTACACAGACGTGTGGAGCGGTAATTTTGCCGGCGTTGACACTATTCTGGTCAAGCCGCAGGCAACCCAGGACCTGTGGTACACGCAGGTCTTCCGTATCTTTGAGCGCCGGGCCCTGCGCGACCTTCCCTGCGAGGAATAGGTTTCGCCATGTCTCAGCACATTAAACACGGCTGCGACCATATCTTCTTTATCGGCTTTTTGGGCGCGGGCAAGTCGACGCTTGCGCGCAACGTGGGCACTATGTTCAAGCGTCGATTCATCGATACCGATCGCTTGGTTGTGCGTCGATGCGGCAAGTCGGTGACCGAGATATTTGAGACTGAGGGCGAGGACCGTTTTCGCGAGCTCGAGACCTCGGCACTCCGTTCGCTTCAAAGCGAGCGCAGCCTGCTGGTATCGTGCGGGGGCGGCATCGTCGAGACACCGGTGAACATTGAACTGATGCACGAGATGGGTACATGCGTGTACCTCGAGGGCGATTTCGAGGACTCGTTGCGCCAGATTCGCCGTTCGGATACACGGCCCGATTTCCGTTCGCCCGAGCACGCTGCGCGCCTGTTTGAGCATCGCCGTCCGCTGTATCGCCAGGCCGCCGATATTACCCTTGATATTCGCAACAAGTCCTTCGAGGACGTTTCCTACCTTTGTGCCGAGATGCTTTTGGAGCGTGGACTGCTATGATTCGCCGTCAACTTATCAATTTCCAAAACCGCAGTGTCGATGTCCGCGTCGGATTGGGCGCGTTCGAGGAACTGCCGCGCATGTTTGCCTCGGCTGTGGGCAAGCCTAAGCGCGCGATGGTGGTTTGGAATGACGCCACATCCGAGCGTTTTGGCGAGGTTGTCGAGCATGCGCTGGTCGACGCCGGCTTTGCCGTGTCGCCGCTCGTCCTCGAGGTTTCGCCTGCCGGTGCTACGCTGGTCGATGCCGATACCGTCTTTGGCGCCCTGTCGGCTAACGGCATTACCTGCGACGATCTCGTTGTCGCTGTCGGCGACACGGCGACCTGCTCGGTCGTTTGCTGGTGTGCCAATCAGTGGTGCGGTCGCACCGAGTGCGCCTTGCTGCCGACGACGTTCGACGCCATGCTCACGGTCGCGACGACTATGAAGCCGCTCGTCGCCTCGTCGGCGAATGCGCTTCCCGCTATCGCGTTCCGTCCCGAGCCGGGCTTGGTCGTGTGTGACCTCGACCTTGTTCGCGAGGCGGACCCCGATGACCTCAAACTCGGCTATGTGGTACTTGCTGGCACCATGCTTTCGAGCAGCAAGTCCCGCTGGAATCAGTTTACCGAGACCGTCCCCGAGATTCTCGCGGGCGAGGAGGTCGCGCTCGTCAATGCCGTTCAGTGGTCTCAGACTGCCCGTAAGGACGTACTGATGGCTACGAATCCCAGCGCCCGCCATGCGCTCGATTTTGGCAAAACAGGGGAGCGTACCCTGCGCGCCTGCTTGGGCGATGCCGCTTCGCAGGTCCCGGTCTACCAGCTGTTGTCCGAGGGTCTGCGCTTTGAGGCGCGCCTAGCACATGATGCCTGCGGCTTCGATATCGATTACGTCTTTGAGGTCGATGACTGCCTGGAGGACTTTGGTATCGAGGAGCTCGCCTTCGATCTGGAGCCTGCCGCATATATCGAGGAGTTCCGCAGGCAGCAGTTTGTCCGCTCGAACCGTAGCATGTTGCCGCTGCCCGCGGCGCTCGGCGCCATTCGTCTAACAAGCGTTGAGGACGAGGTTCTCGACCGCCATGCTCACGCATACTTGGCTTCTCGCAAAGATCTTCTCTAGGATTTATTGACATCCATAGTCTTTCGTATCATGTTGAGGGGCGGGTTTCCAATCGGTTGCGAATCGCTCGCGATTCCGTACGTTGATTGAGCCCGTCCCGTCTTTATGAAGACAACAAGAAAGGAATCTGCATGTCTGAGTTTGCTGCCGGTCCTGCCGGTCGTATCGAGCGTGTCCGTGCCCTGATGGTTGAGCGCGGTTACGACGCCATCGTGGTGCGCGACGAGGCCAATCTTCGTTGGCTTACGGGCGTCAAGGGCGTCTTCGATTACACCTTCGAGTTCCCGCACGCTGCGTTTATTACGGCCGACCAGTGCCTGTTCCATACCGACTCGCGCTATCTCAACAGCTTTGAGGAGAACACGCCCGCCGGCAGCCCCTGGGTCTACGATATGGACGAGGGCACCATCCCCGGTTGGGTCGCCGGCAAGATTGCGGCCAACAAGTGCCGCGTCTGCGCTGTCGAGGACGATATGCAGATCAATTTCTACCAGGGTATTCAGCGTGGTTTGGAGGATCGTTCCGTCGCCTGCATGTTGCCGCTGATGCATGACGACATTCGCAAGATGCGCGCCATCAAGGACGCCGAGGAGATCGAGCTCATGCGCCATGCGCAGTCGATCACCGACGCCGCCTTCCAGCACATGCTCGGCTATATTAAGCCCGGTATGACCGAGAAGCAGGTTCGCAACGAGCTCGAGAACTTTATGTTCGCTAACGGTGCCGATAGCCTGGCCTTTGGCTCCATCGTCGCGAGCGGTCCCAACACCGCCAACCCGCATGCCGTCCCGAGCGACCGCGTGATCGAGAAGGGCGACTTTGTCCTGATGGACTACGGCGCTGGCTACTGCGACTACCGCTCCGACATGACGCGCACTGTCGTGATGGGCGAGCCCACCCAGGAGCAGCTCGACCTGTACGCACTCGTGCGCCGTACGCACGAGGAGTGCGTCGCCGCCATCCATCCGGGCGTTGAGGGCAACGACATTTTCAAGCTTTCCAAGAAGATCATTGGCGATGCCGGCTATGGCGATTACTACAACCATGGTCTGGGCCACGGCGTGGGCATCGACATCCATGAGCTGCCCAACTTCAACCGCAGCAAGAACATCATCGAGGTCGGCTCGGTTATTACCATGGAGCCCGGCGTGTACCTGCCCGGCGTGGGCGGCGTGCGTCTGGAGGACTACGGCGTGGTCACCGAGAACGGCTACGAGCCCTTCACCAAGACACCGCATGACCTTCACGTTATCGACTGCTAGCCCTCTTCGTTAGATTTTTGGGCGGGGCGTCCGGAGCAATTCGGGCGCCCCGCGTTCTCTTTTTATGCGCTCGCTGCAGGCGCCGTCTGCAAGTGTATAATTTCGGTCGTATGTAATTTGGACGTTTGTGCGTTCTGCCCATAAGAAGAAAGGTCGCTATGCCTACCATTTCTACCGCCGACTTCAAGAACGGCCTCGGTCTCCGTATTAAGGACAAGGTTTATACCATCGTCGAGTTCCAGCACGTCAAGCCGGGCAAGGGCGGCGCGTTTGTGCGCTACAAGACCCGCGACATCAAGAGCGGCCGCGTCGTCGAGAACACCTGCAACGCCGGTACCAAGTTCGAGAGCGTCATGCTCACCACCCGTGAGTTCCAGTACCTCTACAACGATGGCACCGACTACATCTTCATGGACAACGAGTCCTATGAGCAGGTTCCCGTTCCCGAGGACATGGTGGGCGAGAACTCCAAGTGGCTGCGCGAGAACGACATCTGCCAGCTGCTCTTCGCCGACGACGAGCTCATGGGCGTGACCCCGCCGATGTTCATCGAGACCACCATCGTCCAGACCGACCCGGGCTTTAAGGGCGACACCGTCCAGGGTTCCACCAAGCCGGCCACGATCGACACCGGCGCTGTCATCCAGGTCCCCATGTACCTCAACGAGGGCGAGGTCATCAAGGTTGACACCCGCGACGGCAAGTTCGTCTCCCGCGTCTAGCAACCAACTCTTCTAGGAGGACTCATGCCCCAGGAAATCAAGATTGACGGCATCGGCATTTCGCCCGATGTTCTGACCGCCATCGTCTCGCGCGCCGTGTCGGATGTCGAGGGCATCGCCTCCGTTGGCGTCAAGGACCTTGCCACCAACCTTGTCTCCATGATGCTCTCGTCCAAGGCCCCGGCTTCCGAGCCGGCGGTCGAGGCCGAGGTCATCGGCGACAAGCTCGCACTCACCGTGCGTGTCGTGGTGTTCTTTGGCTATCCGTTCAAGAAACTCGCCGAGGCCGTTCGCGCCGCCGTGGTCGCCGCCATCGATGCCCAGGTGGGCGTTGAGGTCGAGCGCGTTGACGTTTGCATCGACGGCCTCGTTTTCCCCAAGGAGTAACCTTTGAGCCTTAAGGTTTATCGCGGGCGCACGCTTGCCCGCAGTCAGGCGCTGCAGCTGCTGTTCCAGGCCGAGGCCACGGACAGCCCGCTCGAGCGCGTCCTCGAGGGCGATTTCCTGATTTCGAAGGGTCCCCTCGACCCCTATGCGCTGGAGCTGTGCCGCGGTGCCTACGAGCATATCGACCGCATCGACTGCGCTCTGCGCTCCGTTGCCAAGAACTGGGATCTTATGCGCATGCCCGGCGCCGACCGCAATCTGCTGCGTATCGCCGTCTATGAGATGCGTTTCCTCACCGACGAGGAGGTCTCGGACGCCATCGTGATCAACGAGGCCGTCGAGCTTGCCAAGGCCTATGGCACCGACCAGTCCGCGTCGTTCGTCAACGGTGTGCTGGGCAAGATCGCTCGTAGCGAGGAGCTGCCGGGCGAGGATCTGTACCAGGAGCTTCTGGCCGAAGATCGCGCTCGCGAGGAGGCACAGGCTGCCGAGGCTGCCGCTAAGGTTGCGGTTGCCCAGGCTGAGGCTGGTGTGCTGGCCGAGGATGCGGACGCTGCTGAGTCCGTCGTCGACTCCGTCGAGGAGTAGTCATGCCAGAGGGTTCTGTCCGCAACTTTGACGAGATTTCGGACCGTCTGGACCAGATTATCGCTACCGTTCGCTCCAAGGATACCTCCTTGGAGCGTTCACTTGATCTGTTTGACGAAGCGATTGAGCTGGGTTCCCGCGCGGTCGATATGGTCGACAAGTTTGAGTTGACGCCGCGTGAGGCCGATAAGCTCGAGCAGGAATACGATGAGGATGCGGCAAACGAATCCCAGGATAGCTAGGCCGCATCTCCGGATACGAATGGTTGATGGCATTCATGAAACGCGTGCGTCTTGATGACGAACTGATTTCACAGGGCATCTGCGCCGATCGCGCGGATGCCCTTCGCACTCTTATGGCCGGCCTGGTCTCGAGCGGCGGCGAGCGCTTGACTTCGCCTGGCCTTAAGGTGACGCCGGGCCTACCGCTGCATGTTAAAGGGCGCATTCCGTACGTTGGACGCGGCGGCCTTAAGCTCGAAGGCGCGCTTGATGCGTTTGGCATCAATCCGACGGGCCTTAGCTGTCTGGATGTGGGCTGCTCTACCGGCGGCTTTACCGATTGCCTGCTCAAGCGCGGAGCTGCGACCGTTGTCTCGGTGGACGTGGGTCGCTCCCAGTTCGATTGGTCGTTGCGTCAGGACGATCGCGTGACGCTGCATGAGCGCACAAACGTGACGCAGCTGCCTGAGCTTGGCTATGCCGGTGCCATCGACCTAGCTGTATGTGATGTCTCGTTTACCAGCATCGCGAATATCATCGACGCCGTGCTGGCGTGCCTGAAGCCTTCGGGTTCGTTCTGCACGCTCGTAAAGCCCCAGTTTGAGGCGCCGGCTGCGCTGGTGGGCGAGGGCGGTATCGTGACCGACCCCGCAGTGCGCCGCGATACGCTCGTGGCGGTGATTGAGCTCTTTGCTGCCAAGGGCCTGTTCCCGTTTGACGTGTGCGTGTCGCCCATCCATGGCGCTAAGGGCAACGTTGAGTTTTTCCTGTACGGCACAAGGTTTGCCCCCGGCGACTGCACCGACGATGAGCTGCAATCGCAGGTTTCGGTTTTGAGCGAGAAAGCTGCAACGCTATGAAGGTCTTTCTGGTTCCCAATTACTACAAGCAAGAGGCGGTCGAGAGCGGCCTGATGCTCGAGCTTTGGCTTTCGCGCCAGGGCTACGAGGTCGCATGGGCTGCCGACCAGCGCTCCAAGATCCAGAGTGCTCCTGATGTTGACGATGCCGACCTGGTCATTACGCTCGGCGGCGACGGTACGCTGCTGCGCGCGGCTCGTATCCTCAACTATCGCGAGATCCCCATTTTGGGTCTTTCCTATGGTCATTTGGGCTTTTTGACGGCCGCGAGTCCCGAGGAGCGCGACATTTTGCAGGTTGTGAGCGATGCCCTGTCCGGCGAGCTCCACGTGAGCCGCCGCGCCACCATCGCCGCCGATATCGTTTCGGTGCGCGAAGACGGCACGAAGGATGTCGTACGCACGTTTGCCCTCAACGATATGGCACTTACGCGCGGTCCCCTGTCCGATATGGTTGAGTTTGACATCACGGTGTCCGGCCATCATATCGATCGCCTGCGCGGTGACGGTGTCGTCGTGTCGACGGCGACTGGCTCTACGGGTTACGCGCTCAGTGCCGGTGGCCCCATCGTGAGCCCTGACTATACGGGTATGGTTTGCGTGCCCATCGCTCCGCATACCATTCAGGCTCGCGCCTTTTTGACCTCGCCGAGTGATGTCGTCGAGATCTTTATGTCCGATGATCGCCCGAGCGTTCCGGCGATTGCCATCGACGGGCAGTTTATTACCTGCGATGGCACGGTCGAGAGCGTGGCTGTGCGTCGCGGTCCCGGCGATGTGCTGCTGCTGGATTACGGCCCCGAGAGCTTCTATAACTCGGTGAGCCGCGTGTTCTACGGAGTGCGTCATGATCGATGAGCTGCAGGTTTCCAACATTGCACTCATTCGTGAGGCGACGCTGGTTCCGAGTGCGGGCCTAACGGTTTTGACTGGCGAGACCGGTGCCGGCAAGACCGCGCTGCTCTCGGCGCTCAAGCTCATATTGGGCGAGCGTGCAGATTCGTCGACCGTGCGCGAGGGAGAGGCGCTGGCGAGCGTCGAGGCGCGCCTATTCGATGGCCCGCACGACACGGAGGGGTTCACCGTGCAGCGCAGCCTTTCTGCCGAGGGTCGCAGCCGCGTCAGGATTGACGGCCGCATCGCCAGCGTGCGTGAGCTTTCGGAGCGCGTCGGCGTGATGATGGATCTTTGCGGTCAGCACGAGCACCAGCGCCTGCTCGATCCGGCGCATCATGTTGCCATGGTCGATGCCTGGGCTGGGCGCGCAGCGCTTGAGGCGCTCGAGAAGTATCGCGCCTGTTTTAAGGCTTCGCGTGACGCCGCCAAGGAGCTTCGCCGTGTGGAGGAAGCCTCGCGTGCGCAGGGGAGCCGTGTCGAGGAGGCTCGCTTTGCCCTCGAGCGCATCGGCGAGGTCGACCCCAAGCCGGGCGAGTATGAGGAACTCGAGGAACTACTGCCGCGCTCCGAACATGCCGAGGTACTGGTTGCCACAGCTAACGATGCCCATGCATCGCTTGCCGCCGAAGGGGGAGCGCTCGATGCCGTGAACAGCGCTGTGGCAGAGCTTTCCCGTATGGCTACCGTCGATCGCAAACTGGGCGACATTGCCGATGCGCTTTCGGATGCCTGTATCTCCCTTGAGGATAGCGCGAACGAGCTTCGTGCCTATCGCGATGGCGTCGCCTTCGACCCCCGCGAGCTCGCTCGCATGCGTGAGCGGTATTCCGACCTCAAGGGCCTGTTGCGTCAGTGGGGTCCCACCATGGACGATGTTTTTGCCATGCGCAATCGCTCGCGAGAGTTATTATCGCTGGTGGACGATGGTGACGAGCAGATTAGGAAGGTGCGCGAGGCACTTGGTGCTGCTGAACGCGAGCTCTTTGCTGCCGCCAAGGCACTCAAGCGTGCGCGTAATACCGCTGCTCCGCGTTTTTGTCACGAGGTTGGTCGTCAGATGGCACGCTTGGAGATGGGCGGCGCCGAGCTCGTTTGGGAGTCGCGTGATCTTCCGCGCGCCGAGTGGACGCCGGCGGGTCCTTCGAGCTACGAGCTTTTGTATCGCAGCGGTGCCGGCTTGACGCCGCGTCCCCTGCGCCGCATTGCCTCGGGTGGCGAGCTCAGCCGCGTCATGCTGGCGAGCAAGGTGGTCTTGGGTAATGCTGACGGCGTCGACACACTGGTATTTGACGAGGTCGATGCCGGTGTCGGCGGCTCCACGGCTCGTGCCCTCGCGGGCGTGCTGGCAGATCTCTCCGCTACGCATCAAGTGATTGTCGTAACCCACTTGGCGCAAGTCGCCGTCATGGCCGACAAGCATTATGTTGTCAGCAAGGAGCCGGGCGATATTCCCCAGACGCATTTGGACGAGGTAACCGGCGAAGCGCGTACCGCCGAGATCGCCCGTATGCTGAGCGGCGACCAATCGGAGGCAAGCCTGGCGCACGCCAAGCAAATGCTCGAAGAAGCGCGGGCTTAGGCCTCATTCGGTGCGTTGGCGGGACAAAATACTCAGTGATTTTGACTCGCCATATTCATGTCCGACCTGGCCGCCACAAAAGGGGCCGGTTTACTACGTTTAGTAGGATACCGGCGACCACATCAAGAATTGCAAAAAGAAAACCGCAGGTAGAACGCCTGCGGTTTTCTCAATTTTGGGCGTATGGTTGGGCCATGCGGGTGAAACGTAGTAAATGGGCAGGTTTCGTGCGAGCGCCGCTAAACGGATCTCAAAAATAACCTACTCTACGACCTTGTCCGGCTGGATGAGCTCCTCGTAGTAGCTGATGTGCTCTCGGGCGTCCTCGATTTCGGGCAGCAGGAAGTTGTAAATGACCTCGATGATCATCGTGGCGCTCATTTTGGAGAACGCGAAGTCGCCCGTTGTTAGCAGCGCCTCATGATTGACGGTATTAAAGGTGTGGTCGGCTAGGCGCGCGAGTGGAGACTTGCTGTCGCTGCTGATGACGACTACGGTGGCACCGCAGTCGCGAGCCGCTTTTGCCATGCGATTCAGTCGGCGCGACTTGCCGGAGTTCGAGATCAGCACGATAACGTCGCCGGGGCGCAACGTGAGCGCAAAGCCGATTGATGTCTCGCTGATTGTGCTCGCCATGCAGCGAAGGCCCAGCTGCGAAAACTTAAATGTCGCATCGAGCGCGACCGCGTTCGTATTGCCCACAGCCGCAAACTCAATAACCCCTGCATGCTTAAGGGCATGTACAACAGCCGCCAGCGTATCGTGGTCGATCCCGTCGATGGTCGCATTAAGCTCGCTCACCTTGGCAGCCAGGATGTTTTTAAGGCTCTGCTCCATATTGTCGAGCGAGACTTCGTCAGTCAGACCCTCGTTGCGCTGGCTTTCCAAATCCCTCGCCAGCGAAAACTGAAAGCTGCGGAAGCTGCCAAAGCCAAGCTTGCGGCAGAAGCGCGAAACGGTCGCCTCGGACGTGGCGGCGGCGCGCGAGAGCTGAGCCGCCGTGAGGCGTGGCGCCTCGGACTGGTGCTCCAATATATAGTCGACAATGCGCTGCTCTGACTCGCTGTATCCCTGGTGGGTACTAATGAGGGAAAGTGCGCTCTTGCTACTATCGGTCATGGATGGCTCCTGGTTGGCATGAAAAATGGACTCGTTTGTAATGTCATAGTATAGGGGGATTTTCAATTACAAGATACACCTTGCCGTTTCAAGTGTTGATGGTAAACTTTCACCTACCGTTTACGGTTATGAAAGAACCTTTCACCGGAGAATTGCGCCTTGTCTCTTCTCACGCGGACGGTAGGTTGGTATCTTTCAGTTGTGGAAAAGCGCGCAAGGATGCGCGTGTAGGGGAGCGCCTGCGGGCGCAGTACTCAAGAAGGAGGGACACATGGCTAAGTTTGACATCATCGCCGCTACCGGTTGCCCGACCGGCATCGCGCACACCTTCATGGCGAAGGAGGCGCTGGAGAAGGCAGCTGCCGAGCGAGGTCTGACCATTAAGGTTGAGACCCATGGCCAGGTCGGTGTCGAGAACGAGCTCACCAAGAGCGAGATCGCCGGTGCCAAGGCCGTCGTCGTCGCAGCCGATAAGGATGTCCAGGCGGAGCGTTTTGCCGGCAAGCGCATGGTTTCCGTTGGTGTTTCCAAGGCCCTGTCCGTTGAGGCAGCCGGTAAGCTGATCGACCGCGCGCTCGCCGCCAAGGGTGACGACTCGGTTGCGGCTGCTGCCGATGTCGAGGATGAGGTCGAGGAGAAGGAGTCCATCGGCCACATCATCTACAAGCACCTCATGAACGGCGTCAGCCACATGCTGGTCTTCGTCGTCGCCGGTGGTGTCCTGACCGCCGTTTCGTTCCTGTGGGGCATCACGTCCTTCGATTCGACGGCGTCTGACTACAACAGCTTTGCCGCTATGCTCAAGATCATCGGCGGCATCGCCATGAACCTCATGGTTCCCGTGCTTTCCGCCTACATCGCCGAGTCTATCGGCAAGCGCCCGGCACTCGTCCCCGGCTTTGTTGCCGGTATGATCGCCATCCAGGGTCTGCCCGTTAACGCCGAGACCGGTATGATCGACGCCGGCGGCGCCGGCGTGGGCTTCGGTTTCCTGGGCGGCATCGTCGGAGGCTTCCTCGCTGGCTATGTCATCCTGCTGCTCGAGAAGGTCTTCTCCAAGCTGCCCAAGAATCTGGACGGCCTCAAGGCTATCTTCCTGTACCCGCTGTTCTCGACCGCCATCGTCGGCCTGGTCATGCTCGGCATCTCCGGCCCCATGGCTGCCATCAACACCGCCATGATGGACTTCCTCAAGGGTCTGTCTGCCTCTGGCGCCATTGTCCTGGGCCTTGCCATCGGCTGCATGTGCGCCGTTGACATGGGCGGCCCGGTCAACAAGGCTGCTTACGTCACCGGTACCGCTATGCTCACCGAGGCCCTGGCCGCCGGTGTCGGCACCGACACCTACAACTTCGGCACCAACTTCATGGCTGCCGTCTCCGCCGCCTGCATCGTTCCGCCGCTGATCACCACCTTCGCCGTCGTCGTCGGCAAGAAGTACTTCAGCCAGGAGGATCATGACGCCGGTATCGTCAACCTCATCCTTGGTTGCACCCACATCACCGAGGGCGCCATTCCGTTCATGACCAAGAACATCTGGCCCGTCATGCCCATCATGATGCTTGGCTCCTCCATCGCCTCGATCCTGACCATTATGTTCAACGTTCACGATCCGGCGCCCCACGGCGGCTTCCTGGTCCTGCCCGTTGTCGAGAACGGTCCGCTGTGGGTCCTCGCGATCCTCATCGGTGCTGTGGTCGGCGGCATCCTGTTCGTGGCCTTCAAGAAGTACGACTTCGAGAAGAATCAGAAGGCCGCTCCTGCAGCCAAGCCGGTTGAGGCCCCCAAGGCCGCTGCCGTCGAGGCCCCTAAGGCCGAGGCTGCCGACTTCGTGAAGGTCGAGAATGTCTTTGTCGCCGAGGACTTCGCTTCTCGTGACGAGGCTCTGAGCTTCGTTTCCAACCAGGCTGTCAAGGCCGGTATCGCCAGCGACGCCGACGCCGTGATGAACGCCTTCCTGGCCCGCGAGGCCGAGGGCACCACGGGCATGATGGAGGGCTTTGCCATCCCGCATGCCAAGTCCGACGCCATTACCGAGGCTGCCGTCATCGTCGTTAAGGACGAGTCCGGCGTGACCGGTTGGGATACCATGGACGGCGCTCCCGTCAACGTGGCCATCGCTCTGCTCATCCCTGGTGCACAGGCTGGCACCACGCACCTCAAGATCCTGTCCAAGGTCGCCGAGGCGCTCATGGACGAGGACTTCCGTGCCACCGTCAAGGGTTCCACCGACGCCGCCGAGATCGCCAAGACGATCAATGCCCGCCTGGTCTAATCCCACAGTACGCGAATAACATCGCCCCCTGTAACAAAGGCGAGGACTCCCTACGGGTCCTCGCCTTTTTTCATACCACCCGGCACTCAGGGATGTTCCTTTCCTGCCGGCACCCCGGGACTCTCCTTAGTCCCCAACAGGGCATAAATAGCCCTCATCGACTGAATCACCCACGCGAACAATAATTCAGCCAGAATTCCTTTTGCACGATATTTCTTGGACGGAAGCATGTTCCCGCAGCTCGCCTGCCGGGCGGGGCGGTTAAGTTTGTCGCGAGTTCTGCACGCAAAGGAAAGCACTTAATGTGCTTTCCGTCTTGCGCAGGACTGTAGAGCAGCAAACTTAACCGCCCCGCCCGGCAGGCGAGCGGACAGCGAATGACATCTGTCCAACAATTCGTGCGAAACACAATGAAAAACCGTTTGATGTGAGTTAATATAGACAACGTCGTGAATCTGACTCCTGCCACATGCATGACAGGGGTTAAACACAAAAAAGGAGTCAACTATGGTTTCTGAGAAGGCTACCCTCGTTAATCCTCAGGGTCTGCACATGCGTCCGGCTGGTCTGTTCGCCTCCACCATGGGCAAGTACGCCTGTGACGTGACGGTCGTCACCCCCGAGAAGGAGGTCAACGGCAAGTCCCCGATGGCCCTCATGGCTGCTGGTATCCCCTGCGGCACCGAGGTCGAGGTCAAGTGCGACGGCGCCGACGAGGCCGAGGCTCTGGCTGCTGCCATCGAGCTCATCAAGAGCGGTCTTGGCGAGTAGAACTCAAACGGGTCGCATGTTGAACAACTAAGTTCATATTTGGGGGCGCAGTGACCTGTCTTAAGGTAGCTGCGCTCTTTTGTCATGGATATGGCAAAACGCTTTATCACATGACACGGAGAGAGGAATGGGAATGTATCAGGGAGTCAACGCTTCCGAGGGCATCGGTATCGGCACCGTCATGGTCGCCGTCGATCCCGACTTGACGTTTGAGCCGCACGAGGTTGCTGATTCGGCAGCAGAGAAGGAGCGCTATCAGACCGCTCTTTCGGTCTTCTGCGAGAAGACCCAGGCTCAGGCCGACCACATGAAGGAGTCGGTGGGCGAGGCCGAGGCCGAGATCATGAGCGGACACATTGTCCTGGCTCAGGATCCGGGCATGACCGACGCCATCAACGCCGCCATTGACGGCGGTACCTGCGCCGAGCAGGCGCTCATGGACACCTCGACCATGTTCGAGAACATGTTCCTGTCCATGGACGATGAGATGTTCCGTCTGCGCGCGGCCGACATCGCCGACATCCGCACCGGTATTCTGGCCGAGCTGCTGGGCAAGGAGGTCGTCGACCTTTCCGTCCTGCCCGAGAACACCGTCGTTGTCGTGCACGACCTCACGCCGTCCATGACCGCCACGATCGATAAGGCCCACGTTGCCGGTATCGTCACCGAGACTGGTGGCCGCACGTCGCACTCCGCAATCATTGCGCGCGCCCTCGAGATCCCGGCTGTCCTTTCGGTTTCCAACAGCTGCACCGCACTGCGCAACGGCATGACCGTTGTCGTCGACGGTGGCAAGGGTATCGTCGAGGCCGATCCCGATGAGGAGACGCTCGCCGCTTACACTGCCAAGGCCGAGGCTTTCGCTGCCGAGAAGGCGGCTCTCGAGGCCTTCCGCGGCAAGCCGTCCGTGACTGCCGACGGCATCAAGAAGATTATTGCCTGCAACATCGGCAACCCCGATGACGTGCCCAACGCGCTCGATCACGATGCCGAGGCTATCGGCCTGTTCCGTTCCGAGTTCCTGTTCATGGACTCTGCTGAGCTTCCTTCCGAGGAGGAGCAGTTCAACGCCTACCGTAAGGTCGCCAGCGCGCTCAAGGGCGCTCCGGTCATCATCCGCACGCTCGATGTGGGTGGCGACAAGGAGATTCCGTACCTGCACATGGTCAAGGAAGAGAACCCCTTCATGGGCTTCCGCGCCGTGCGTTACTGCCTGGCCAACCCCGACCAGTACAAGGTCCAGCTCCGCGCCCTGCTGCGCGCCAGCGCCTTCGGTGACGTCAAGATTATGATCCCGCTCGTCACCTGCGTCGAGGAAGTCTTGGCTGTCAAGGAGCTCGTCGAGCAGTGCAAGACCGAGCTGACCGAAGAGGGTCGCAAGTTCAACGAGAACATCGAGGTCGGCATCATGGTCGAGACGCCTGCAGCCTCGCTGCTCGCTGACCGCCTGGCCGAGGTCGCCGACTTCTTCTCCATCGGCACCAACGACCTGATCGGCTACACCATGTGCGCCGACCGTGGCAACGACACCATCTCCAACCTGTACCAGGTTTACTATCCCGCCGTGCTCCGCTCGCTCAAGAACATCATCGAGAGCGGCGTGAAGGCCGGCATCATGGTCGGTATGTGCGGCGAGGCCGCTGCCGATCCGTTGCTCGAGCCGCTGCTGATCAGCTGGGGCCTGGAGGAGTTCTCGATGAGCGCTCCGTCCATCCTGCGCGCCCGCAAGACCATCAGCCAGTGGACCAAGGCCGAGTGCGACGAGCTCGCCGAGAAGGCGCTCGCCTGCAACACCGCTGCCGAGGTCAAGGCACTTCTCGAGTCCGCAGCTCGCTAATTTGGTATCAGAGGTAACCGCGTGGTTGGAATGGGCCGGCCACGCGGCCCTCACATATACAGGGGGTACTGTAAATGTTCTACACGCTAACCGCTAACCCGGCTGTCGACATGACGGTTTCGAGTTCTCCGCTCGAGCCCGACGAGAACGTCCGCACCGGCTCGGCCAGCTACACGGCTAACGGCAAGGGCCTCGACGTGTCCTTCGCCTTTAAGAAGATGGGCGTCGACACCGTCGCTCTCGGCTTCTTCGCCGGCTTCACGGGCAAGTTCATCGTCGAGGAGGTCATGAACCTGGGTTGCCTTTGCCGCCCGGTCTGGACCGACGGTATCACGCGCATTAACACCTACGTCAACGATGGCCAGCACGAGTACGGCATCCTCAACCCCGGTGCTCCGATCACGCCGCAGCACCAGGAGGAGCTCTACAACATCCTGGACACCGCGGGCGACCTTGAGTGCCTGATCGTCTCCGGCTCCGTGCCTCCCAAAGCTACGCCCGACTTCCTGGCTCAGGTCATGGAGCACGCTCAGGCCCGTGGCGCCGACGTCGTCCTGGACCTGTCCTCCGACAAGCTCAAGGAGCTCGCTCACAAGAAGCCGCTGCTCATTAAGCCGAACCATCACGAGATGAAGGCTATCTTCGGCGTGCCGGTCGACACCGACGACGAGGTCCGCGTTGCCATGAAGCTGGCTCACGAGGCCGGCGTCCAGAACGTGCTGCTCACCCGTGGTAGCCGCGGTGACGCTTACTTCTCCAACGGCGAGGACATCTGGTATGCCAAGCGTGAGTTCAACATCAAGCTTGTCTCTTCCGTCTGCGCCGGCGACTGCACCCTCGCTGCGTTCCTGCACAAGTGGTACAGGGATCGCGACAACGTCGAGGAGGCCATGAAGCTCGCTATGGCCACCGGCGCCAACGTTGCTGAGTCCGTCGGCATCGGCGACTTTGGTCACGTCGACGAGTACAGCAAGCGCGTCGCTGTCCGCAAGCTCGATCGCAAGTAAGCGAAACGCGACAAACTCGTGCGCATACGGCGCTCCGGTTTCGGCCGGGGCGCCGTTTTTTTGTCCCACCCGAACCTCGGCGCCGCACTTCACGCGTTCCACACCGTTCGCCGAGTTGTTGTAGCCTTTTGCCGAAGTGTGGAATATACTTTCATTAACACGTTGCTTCGTGAAAGGAACATTCATGATTTACACGCTCACTGCAAATCCCGCCATTGACTACAACATCTCCTGCGATGGCCTGTCCGCCAATACCGTTACGCGCACCCGTAACGCGGTCTACACCCCCAACGGCAAGGGTCTCAACGTCTCGTTTACGCTCGACCACTATGGCGTCGACACCACGATCTTGGGCTTCTTCGCCGGCTTCTCGGGCGAGTTCATCGTTAAGGGCGCCGAGGCCTTGGGCGTGCCCGTCAAGCCTGTGTGGACCGACGGCATTACGCGTGTCAACGTGTTCCTCAACGCCGGTCCCGACACCGAGTACAACATGGTCAATGCCGGCGCCGCCATCAACGCTGCCAACGAGCAGGAGATGTTTGAGCTCATTGATTCACTCGACGACATGACCTGCCTGGTCATTAGCGGCTCGCTGCCCCCCAACACCTCCGAGGGCTTCCTGGCTGAGGTCCTGCGTCGCGTGAAGGCGAAAGGCGCCGAGTTCGTGCTCGATATCTCGAGCCATCAGTTGGCCGACCTCATTGCTATGGAGCCGCTCCTCATTAAGCCTAACGACGACGAGCTGCTCGACATCTTTGGCATTAAGGTGAGCGGTGGCGACGACGAGTCTGTCAAGGGCGCGATGGCCGAGCTTCATGCCAAGGGCGCCAAGAACGTGCTGCTGACCCTTGGTGGCGCCGGAGCGTACTTCTCCAACGGTGAGCACATCTGGTTTGCCAACCGTACCTTTGAGGTCAAGCTGCTGTCGACGGTCTGCGCCGGCGACTCTTCGCTGGCCGCCTTCCTGTCCGTGTGGCACGACGCTCCCGAGCGCGTCGAGGACGCCCTGCGCCTCTCGATGGCCACCGGCGCCAACGTGGTCGAGTGCCCGGGTCTGGGCGATTTTGCCAAGGTCGATGAGTATCAGAAGGGTATTGCAATCCGTCAGGTTTGCTAGTTCCGGCACCTTGCCTGAATAGTTCAATTATTTCGCATCCGTCTTAGACCAGGACGGATGCGTTTTTGTTTATCGGACTTGCGTGTGCAGTGGAGGCTGTTTCTTGCTAGACTTCTTGCAGACGCAATCGATAGCCAATTTGATAGTCGCAGGAGGCCATAGGCATGTGCAATGTTTCGCTCAACGGTACGCAGCCGACCGATGCCTCTATCCGTGTCCTGCGTGCGCTTGAGGCAGCAGGTCTTGAGGCTTGGTACGTGGGCGGTTGGGTACGTGATGCCCTGATGGGACGCCCCAGCCACGATGTTGACATGTGCTGCAGCGGCCTGTGGCAGGAGTCCAAAGAGGCGCTCGAAGCGGCTGATATTGCCGTGGTTGAGTCGGGCATAAAATTTGGCGGCATCACGGCTATTTGCGATGATGAGCGCATTGAGGTCACCACCTACCGCCTAGACGGCTTTTACACCGACGGCCGCCATCCCCAGAGTGTGGAGCGTGCGGCGTCGCTTGAGGACGATCTGGCGCGTCGTGACTTTACCGTTAACGCTATGGCCTGGCATCCCGAGCGTGGTCTTGTCGACCGCTACGATGGTCAGGGCGACCTAGACCGCAAGCTCATCCGCGCCGTTGGAGATCCCAAGCGTCGTTTTAACGAGGACGCGCTTCGCATGCTGCGCGCGGTGCGTTTTGCCTGCCGTCTGGATTTTATGATCGAGCCTAAGACTAAACAGGCGCTTGCCGAGTGCGCGCCGTTGCTCGATGCCGTGGCGCGCGAGCGTGTGGGCATTGAGCTTGAGGGCATCCTTTCGACCGGCCACGGGGGAGACGCCATGCTGCGCTACCCCGAGCTCATCTGCGCCGCCGAACCAGAGCTTGCGCCGGCTCGTGGGTTTGACCAGCGCAGTGTCTATCATGCGTTTAACGTCTACGAGCATATCGCCCGTGTGCTGACGGTGGCGGGGGAGTTGGCGCTGTGCGATGGTGTTGCGCCCTCAATGAGCCTGATGTGGGCGGCGTTTTTGCACGATGTGTCCAAGCCTGAGTGTTTCACGGTCGATCACGCCGGCAGCGGACATTTCTACGGTCATCCCGAGCTCGGCGCTAAGAAGGCGCGCATCATTATGGATCGCCTGGCGCTTTCGCACGATTTGGTTCGCGACGTGTGCCTACTCATCAAGTATCACGACAAGCCGCTGCGTCCCGAGCGCTCCTGCCTGCTCAATATGATGCGCGCGCTTTCGGGCGAGGGCGTCGACACGCCGCGTCTGATGGACGAGCTCATGGACCTCAAGCGTGCCGACACACTTGGCAAGGCCCCGTCGTGCTTCTATTACGTCGAGACGATTGAGGAGATGCGCGCGCTGGCGCACGAGCTGCTGGAGGCGGGGGAGCCCTATACGCTCAAGATGCTCGCCATCAACGGCGGTGACCTGATTCGTGCCGGTGTGAAGCCGGGGCCCGAGCTGGGCCAGCTTCTCAACGCCGCCCTCGACGCGGTGATCGAGGACAACATCCCCAACGATCGCGAAGCCCTTTTGGTTCATCTCAACTTGAACTAGCTAACCAGTTGACCTGCGCGTTCCATAATCTGCCGACAATTTTTCGGCAATTTGGAATTTCTTCTTGCGCTGACGTTTTTTGTCCCGTAATATATGTCCTCGCAGCACGGCAGTGCAGATGTCATGTGGCCCGTTCGTCTAGCGGTTTAGGACGCCGCCCTCTCAAGGCGGAGATCACCAGTTCGAATCTGGTACGGGCTACCAACTCTTTTCTGCTGAGGCCTATGGCCCGTTCGTCTAGCGGTTTAGGACGCCGCCCTCTCAAGGCGGAGATCACCAGTTCGAATCTGGTACGGGCTACCACGCATCTGATACCCGGTCTTTCCATGGAAGGCCGGGTTTTTTATTATCAATCCACTGTCTGTCATTCCCGTTTGAACAAGAGCTTTGCGTTCTGCTTATGGCCCTTACGGGTACAATATCCAAGATATTTTGACTGTTAGAAGGAGTCTCATGACGGAGTCCTCTCAGCATACGTCTAAGCCCCAGGTCGAGGTTGAGGCCTCGGGCGGAGATGACAATAAGAGCGCGCGCCGCGGCGCCATCTTTATCGGCGTCGTGCTGGTGGGTTATATCGTCTACCTGGTGGTAACCGGGCAGATGGGGCAGTTCTGGGCCGCTATGTCGAGCGTCCAGGCACCTTGGCTCGTTGTCGCTTGTCTTTGCATGTTCATGTATCTGTTCTTTGGCATTGTGGCCTATGCGATCGCCGTCTGGCTCGACCCCAATTCACCCGTCGGCATTCGCGACCTGATCTCGGTCGAGGCGAGTGGCATCTTCTTTGGCAACCTGACGCCCATGATGATGGGCTCTACGCCTGCCCAGATCTACCGCCTGACCAAAGCGGGCCAAAACGTGGGCGAAGCGGGTGCCACGCAGTTCACCCGATTTATCGTGTATCAGTTTGGCCTAGTTGCCTGGGGCGCTATCCTACTGCTTGCTCGCATGCCGTTTTTTGCCGAGCGCTATGGCGACATGACGCTGCTGTGCGTCTTTAGTTTTGGCGGTCACTGCTGCATCCTGCTCGGCATCTTCGCCGTCGCGCTCATGCCTAAGACCGTCACGCGCGTCGCCCATTGCATCATCAATTGGCTCGAGCGCATAGGTGTCTCGGCCACTAAGATCGAGGGATGGCGCACGTTTGTCGATGGCGAGATTTACTCCTTCTCCGAGAAGTTCAAGCTTTCGGCCGGACATTTTTCTTCCATGCTGCTCACCGTGTTTATCACCATGCTGCAGCTCGCGTTTTTCTATCTGGTGCCGTATTTCCTGATGCTTGCCTTTGGCCACCACGAGGTCGACTTTTTCTCGGTCATGGCCGCGAGCGCCTTTGTCCAGCTGCTGAGCTCTGCGGTCCCCTTGCCCGGTGGAACTGGTGGCGCTGAGGGCGGCTTTGCATTGTTCTTGGGTCATTTCTTTGGGTCGGCTTCGACCGCCGGCTATCTGCTGTGGCGCCTCATTACGTTTATCGCGCCGACCATTTTGGCTGCGCCCCTTCTGGGCCTTAAGAGCGCCCACAACGAGAGCATCCATGCGCGCTGGGATCGTGTGATGTGCAAGCTCGGCCGCACGCCTCAGACGCCCTCTGCGCCCACTAAGCCGCACCCCACGAATGCTGTTACCGTTGATCCCAAGAAGCACGCTCAGAAGGCTTCTGGGGCCGCTAAGCCGGCTCATAAAGCCTATGTGCGACAGACAGGCGACGGTATCCGTGTATCTCCGTCGGCACTCAATAAGAAGAAGCGTCCTAAGTCGCAGTAGGGCAGTCGTGCGTTCTTCATGATGCGGGGCATATTTGTGCTGTATGGGGGATAATCCTCTTACGTAGATTATCTCTCATCTGTTGATGAATGCCCGCATATCGAAGGGACACGTCCATGGACACCAGCAAACCGCGTCTTGATCGCCGCATCGTTCGCAGCCGCAATGCCATCCTTTCCGCTTTCGAGCGCCTGCTCATGGAAAAGCCGCTGGCAGACATTACGGTGAGTGCCATCGCGCGCGAGGCCAATGTCGACCGCAAGACCTTTTACGTTCACTTTGGTACGGTTGATGGCTTGCTCGATGCCATTGCCGTCGATGTGGTGGAGATGATTGTCGACTCGGTCGAGAAAACGCTTGTCTCCATGGACGGCGACACCAACGAGCGCGCCCTGGGCGCGGCGGCGACCTTCTTTAAAACCGTTAACGAGGCACTGTGCAACAACCTGGTGCTCAATCGTCAGCTGATCGAGAACATTCCGCTCGATGATTTCATGGCTCGTCTTCGTGCGCCGCTCGAACACGAGATTGCCGAGCGCGATCTGCTGCCCCAAGGTCTCAAGGACGAGATGTTCGACTACTATCTGGCGTTTCTGCTGTCGGGTATCATCGGCATCTATCGCACGTGGGCATTGTCCGATGGCTCGGTTCCTATCGAGCGCGTCTCGGAGGTTGCTAATAATCTGACGTTGAGCGGCCTTTCGAGTCTGGAATCTCGTTTCGAATAGCACTTGCGCCTTACCCCCCCTGAGTTGCGGTGAAATAGGGACTGAATAGGCCTTTTAACAGCCCAAATGGTCCCTATTTCACCGCAACTTGTTGGTGGTGGCTTACTGGTAGCGTAGGCACTCCACCGGGTTGAGCTTTGCCGCGCGGCGAGCGGGGTAGAAGCCAAAGATTACGCCGATGCCGACGGAGACGCCGAAGGCCAGCAGCACCGTGGCGATTGAAAAGCTCGGTGTGATCTGCCCACTGGCACCGAGCTCGTTGAGAACCCCTGATCCTGCGGCAAACATCGCGAGGCCCCAGGCCAGCAGATAGCCAATCAGGACACCCAGCAGGCCACCGGTGACGCACAGCGCCGAGGACTCGGCCAAAAACTGCGCGGTGATATCGCGGCGACTGGCGCCCAAGGCACGGCGAATACCGATCTCGCGGATGCGCTCAGTCACGTTGGTAAGCATCATATTCATAATGCCGATTCCGCCGACAAGCAGTGAGATACTGGCGACAGCGCCCATGATGAGCGAGAAGGCGCCCATAAACGAGTTGAGTGCATCGATGGCGCTTTTCATGGAGGTCGCCGATACGCTGTCGTACTCATCATCCTCCGAGATGCCCTTCATCGCGCGCACCTTGGACTCGATGGTCTTACAAAGCTCATCCATGTCCGTGCCCTCGGCGGCAAGTGCCGTCACGCTGGGGAATGAAGGATTCTCGTCGCCAAACAGCCCGGCGATGGTTTCACGTGGCATATACAATGTGAGCGAGCCCATGGAGTCGCTGCCGCCATCAATCACGCCTACAATCTGCACCTCGCCGTTGGACACCTTGATGGTTTTCCCCAGCGCATCCTGTTCGTTGCCGTAAAGCTGATCGGCGCCGCCGCGGCTGATGAGCGCCACGCGTGAGCCTGATTGGGACTCTGCCTGTGAATAGACACGCCCCGCAACGAGCTTGCTGGCCCCCACGGCGTCGAGCATGTCGCTATCGACACCCTGTGCCATGACGGTATAGCTTTTATCGCCGGTCTTGTACTCGGTATACGCGCTGTCGACAATGCCGATCTGCTCTATCTGCGGCACCAGTTTTTGAAGCTTCTCGATGTCCGACTCGGTGAGTTCTTGCGACGAATAGATTTGCACCATGCGTGCCGCATTGAGGCCCAGGCTGTTGACCAGGCTGTTTTGGATGCCGCCGATGAGCGAGGTCATTGCAATGACTGAGGCGATGCCGATGACAATGCCCAGGATGGTGAGCAGGCTGCGCCCCTTGTTGGCCTCGAGCGAGTGAAGGGCTTCCTGGATGAGGTCGCGGGCGCTCATGCCACCACTCCTTTCGGCGGGTTGGCGGAGGCGGAAATCATGGGCAGGCTATCTACGGCACTGCGCAGGGTCCGCGGTGCATGTGGAATATACGCGCCGTCGTGAATGCGACCGTCGCGGATGGTCACGGCACGGTCGGCCTCGGCGGCGATGCCGGGGTCGTGTGTGATAAGCACGATGGTTTTGCCGCGCTTCTGGAGCTTATGGAAGGTCTCCATCACAAGCGCTCCAGTGGCGGAGTCCAGGTTTCCCGTTGGCTCGTCGGCCAGGATGATGGGCGGGTCATTGACGAGGGCGCGCGCGATTGCGACGCGCTGCATCTGGCCGCCCGAGAGCTCGGATATGCGGTGGTCCCAGTGGTCGACGGGCAGTGTGACAGCCTGCAGCGCGTGCACGGCGCGCATTTCCCGCTGGCTTCGGGGCACATTGGTGTAGGCCAGCGGCAGCATGACGTTTTCGATAACAGACAGGCGCGGCAGCAGGTTGAAGCTCTGAAAGACAAAGCCAATGCTCAGGGCGCGAACTTCGGTGAGCTCGTCATCGTCAAGCTCGGCAACGTTGATCCCTTGCAGGAAGTAATCGCCCGCCGTCGGTTTGTCCAGGCAGCCCAGGATGTTCATGAGTGTCGACTTGCCCGAGCCCGAGGGGCCGGTGATGGCGACGAACTCACCGGGATCTACTGCCAGGCTTACGTTATGCAGGATGTGGGCGCAACCGGCCTCGCTCTCAAAGATGCGGTGCACGTTGCGGATGTCGATGACGGGACGCATTACTTGCCCTCGTCGGCAGGCATGTTGTCGCCGCCGTCTGCCGTCATGCCTGTGCCGGTATCCGTCACGATGGTGTCGCCGTCGCGTAACTTGGTAACCGGGACGTCTGGGTTGATCTCGTTGCCCTGGTCGTCGCGCTTGACCTGCGTCTTACCAACTACAGCCTCGTTGTCGTTTTGCGTCACGACGGTCACCTTCACGCGGCGCGTCTTCTTGCCTTCCGAATCGGTGGCCAGATTGACGTAATAGTGCTCGCTATCTTCGGTCATCAGCGCCATGGTCGGCACCATAACCACGTCGTCGAGCTTCTCGGTCACTACCGAGACCTCGGCAGTCATACCCGGCTTAAGGCGACTGTCGGGTGCTTCGATGAGGATGTCGACGTTAAAGGTCACGCTGCCGCCGCTACCGGAGCCGGAGTCAGAGTTTGCCACCGAGGCGATAGCCGTGACGGTGCCCTGGCTCACGATATCGGGAAACGCGGGATATGTGACGTTGGCGTTCTGCCCAACGGCGATCTTGGCGATGTCCTTTTCGCCCACCTGCACGGTCACCTTCATTTTGGACAGGTCGGCGATCTGCATGCACTGCTTGCCGCCGCCTGTATCGCTTTCACCCATGATCATGCCGCCTGTTACCGTAGCGCCCACCTTGGCGTTGAGCTCCACGATGCTGCCCGAGCTCGGGGCCGTTACCGTACGGCTGGCGGCCTTGGCGTTCGCCTGATCGAGGTTTGCCTGGGCCGATGCGAGACTGCGCTGAGCGGCCGATACGGCGTTCGTGTCCGCTGATGCGGCGGAGATGCCAGCCGCTGTTGAAGCTCCATCGACGTCCGTCGTTGGGGTGGCCTGCGCGGCGGCTGCGGTTTTCTGTGCGTTGGCGAGGTCTTCCTGAGCGGCTGCAACTGCACGCTGCGCCTCGGCAACGTTGCGATCGAGCTCGTCGTTTTTAATGGTCATGAGCACGTCGCCCTCGTTGACGGATTGGCCTGCCTGCACGTTGATCGAATCGACCGTGCCGTCAACAGAAGGGGAGACCACTGAGGACGAAATGGGTTTGAGCTGGCCTTTCGCCTCGACCGTTGTGGTAAACGTGCCCTCGGTCACCATGTCGGTTACAGGCCCGCTAGCGCCCTGAGGCTGCGCATTGATAACCAGGGTTGCGACAATGGCAATGAGCGCGATGGCACCCACGATGCCGGCGGCAATACCGCGTCGAATCAGCTTTTTGCGTCGACGTTCGGCACGTTTTGCCTTGAGCTTGGCATATGCCTCTTCATCGGATATCTCGGCCGCATCGTTCGTGCGTCCGCTCTGCTTGTCGGTGTGTGCGTTTGTAATCAGAGGAATCGTTTCGGTGGCACCTTCGGGCGTGTGCTCGGTATCATCCGGGCCCGGGGTGATCGTGGGGACATTCGGCATAGCGTCTCCTTTATAGAAATAACCTTGATAAGTATATGCGCCCACCGGTTGGGGTGGGCGCATAGAACGGTTTCTTTCGGAACTGTTAGATTGGTCGCAGCGGTTCCACGTTGTAGGAATGCGCGCGTTGCACTATGAGTGGACAACCACGCACAGGCCGACTTTGATGCAGTCGTGAAGTGCCTTGGCGTCGGCCAGGCGCAGGTTGATGCAACCGTGGCTGCCGCACCACTTGTAGGAGTTGGGGTCGTCAAAGCTCTTGTCGTTTTGCCAGGTGGCATCGTGGAAGCCGATCATGTTGCCCTCAAACGGCATCCAGTAGCTCACCGGGCTCTCGTATTTGGGCTTACCGGTCTCGGGGTCCTTGGCTCCGATCAGTGTGCTGCCGCCGTCGTTGCTGTTGATCTGCCAGACGCCCTCGGGCGTGGCGTCCTCGCCCGGCTTTCCCGAGATAAAGTTGGCCTCCCACACGATATTGCCGCTCTCGTCGTAGTAGCGCGCGTGCTGCTCGGACAGATCGACATCGACGTATGCCTTCCAGTCGGGCTCTCCCTTTGCGGTAAAGGTGTCGGCTTTCTGGGAGTATTTGATCTCGATTTCGCCGGTCTGCTTGTTGTTAATGGCATCCTCGACCTGCTTTGCAAGCGAGCTGCTGTCGATGGACCAACCAAAGTCGCCGCCTTCGACGGCACACTGCTTGCCATCGGCGCGCGTCCACCAGCGAGTGGAGCCCACGGTATTGAAGCCGTTGGCGAGCTCGGCTGCCCAGCTGCTGATCTGCGACGTATCGAGCGTGGGGTTTGCGGGATCGGCAAAGCTGATCCACTGCAACACGGAGCTGCCATCAACCTTGCCGGCATCCTCGCCGTTGAGCTTGAGGGTCACGTTGACGCCCAGGAAGTTGTTGGCGGCATCGCATGCAGCCTGAATCTGATCATCGGTCAGCGTTCCATTGAGCGGCTCATAGGCATCGTTGCCGAGCTTGGAAAGATCTACGGTCTCGGCCAGCGAGGCAAGCTCGAGCTCGGCATATTTAATGACATGCTCGCGGTTGAGTTTTTCGTTGGAGCGCGCCTTCTCGACGGTAAACTTGCCGGCCTGCTCGTCATAGGAGCTATTGGCCTCGAACGCGCCCGAACGCCCCTCGTTAAACTCGTCGATGGCGGCGCCCAGATCCTTCTCAAACTGCTTTTGGTCAAAGGTGTCGGAGAGCATGGACAGGTCGACGTCTTGATCAAGATCGACTTCGTTGGAGCTAGCGTTTGTTTTGGTCTTGCCGCTTAAGGATTCCGCAAGGCGGACCGGCCATACAAAGGCTTCGTTGTGGCTGATAATATCTTTTGCGGCAGCTTCGCCGTCGACGATGGGCTCATCGGACTCGGGCTGATAGGCCCAGCTAAAGTCATCGCCTGTCACGGTGAGCTTATAGTGCTTCCAAGCCGAGTTGACCTTGGTGGCGGCAGACGAAGCGTTGGAGAACGAGACGTCGACGCCGGCGATGGTGGTGTTGGGGTAGGCTACCTGCGAAAACGCTACGACGCCTACGATATAGACAATGACGATAAGACCCAGGACGACAAAGAACGTCGTCTTTTTGCCCGACTTATTGTTCTCGACAGGTTTTCGTGCGGGGCCGCGATCGCCTCGAGCGTGCGTGGGGGGCTGCTTGGGCGCATTGCCGTTTGCCTGGCGCTGCTGACGTTGCTTACGCTGCTGGTTCGGGCGTTGCGAAGCGTTTGCTGCACCACGCTGTTGACCGTGGCTCGGCGCGATAGGACGCGGCGACTGAACGCCGCCGGTGTGCCTGCTCGGCTGCTGCGGATCGGGAATCAGTTGAGTTCGATCGTTTTGCGACATCGTATGCATATCCTTCGAATTTCGCCTTGCGGCTCATCGTGTTTTTACTGGGCTTGCATTATAGCGATTACCCAGTTGTTTGTGGTATGGAAACGGTGGCATTCAAAAGAGGTGGGACATTTGTCCCACCTTTGAGTCGTCCTTTGTCGCTATCCGCACACACCGCATTTTGCACAGGCCGAAAGTGCGGCCGGAGCCTGCGCGATGCCGCCCTTTGCCGTCTCGCGCAGCGTGGCCGGCAACGCGTGGCCCACCGAGAGCATGACGTGCGCCATCTGGTCAAACGGCACCAGGCTCTTAATGCCGGCGAGGGCAAGCTGTGCGGAGCTAAAGGCGGCTGCCACACCGATGGCGTTGCGGTTTTGGCAGGGCACCTCCACGAGGCCACCGACGGGGTCACAAACGAGGCCCAGCAGGTTACTCAGCGCGATGGAACTGGCGTCGAGCGCCTGCTCGGGCGTGCCGCCGAGCAGCTGCACCAGCGCGGCGGCTGCCATGGCGGCGGCGCTTCCCACCTCGGCCTGGCAGCCGCCCTCGGCGCCGGCGACGCAGGCGCTCGTGGTGAGGTTGAGGCCGATGGCTGCGGCGCAGTAGAGGGCATCCATGACCTGTTCGTTGTCAAGCTGGAGGTGATCGGCGAGCGCCAGCACGCAGCCGGGTACGACGCCCGCGGAGCCTGCCGTGGGGGCAGCGACGATCACACCCATCGTGGCTGAGCGCTCGAGCACGGCCATGGCTCGAGCCACGGCGTCGGTCTGGACGGCGCCCATTAAGTTGGAGCTCAGGTCGTTGCTGCCGGTGGCATCGACAAGTTTTGCCTCGCCGCCGATGAGGCCGCCGAGCGAGCGCTGCGGATTGGAAATGGGGGCTGTGGTCTCTTCGCGCATGACGTCGAGTACGCGGCGCATGGCGGCGATGGCGTGTGCCTCGCCGGTCAGACGTGCCTCGCGTACGGCCATGACGGCGCCGATGTTGAGCTCCAGTTCCTTGCACGCATCGAGCAGCTGCTCGCCGTCGTCGAAGATTTCCTTTGCCGAGACGCCGGGGGAGAGCGACGAGGCAGAACCGGGGAGCTCGATAAAGGTCGCGTAATCGACATTGTCGAGCTTGCGGAGCATGGGGACGACGGTGTCGTCGGGGGCGCCGTCGGTCTCAAAGACGGAGTAGGCCTGGCCGCCCACTTCGGTGCGGTAGGTGCGGCAGAAGGCGATGTTCACGTGGGCGTAGGCGAGCAGGTTCGTGAGCGCTGCGAGCACGCCGGGGACGTCCTGGTGTGCCACAAACAGCGTGGAATACATGCCCGAGATGTCGACGCCGACGCCGTTGATGCGGCTGATGTGCATCTTTCCGCCGCCGAGGCTCTCGCCGCGGACCTGTGCCGTGGCGCCCGTGGCGTCGACCATGTCGATGTCGACGGTGTTGGGGTGGATGGAGGCGTCGTCGCCCTTGATGTCAAAGCGATATTCGAGGCCTTGCTCGCGTGCGAGGTCGAAGGCCTGCTTAATGTTCTCGTCATCGGTGTCGAGGCCCAGAATGCCCGCGACGAGCGCACGGTCGGTGCCGTGGCCGCGGTAGGTGTGGGCGAAGGAGTTCCACAGACCAAAGGTGACTTTGGTGATGCGGCCCTCGAGCAGGCTGGCGGCAACTTGGGCGCAGCGCAGGGCGCCGGCGGTGTGCGATGAACTGGGACCGACCATGACGGGGCCCAAGATCTCGAATGCCGAGGTCGTAGCTAGTGTTTGCGGCTTGCCTGCCATGGGTGCTCCTTTAATCTATCCCGTCGTCCCGAGGGGCGGGGCATAAGGTCGCCTGCTCGGACAGTCCTGCTCGCACGGAGAGCACATTAAGTGCTCTCCGGCTCGTGCGGAACTCGCGATCGACCTTATGCCCCGCTCCTCGGGACTAAGGATACATGGTTGGAGTGCCGTGCTGCAAAATTCATTAGCTAGTGACGCAGCGTAGGCTCATATCGAAAAATCTTCACTACCGGATTAATAAAAAAGAAGTACCGCTTGTGGGCGGTACTTCTTTTGAAAGCGTGTGCGTGTTGTGACCTTGGTGGTTCCCAATTACAGTCCGCAGGCTGATTTGAGTTCTTCGACTCGGTCGGTATTCTCCCAGGTGAAGTCGGCGTCTTCGCGGCCGAAGTGACCGTAGGCTGCCGTCTTTTCGTAGATGGGGCGACGCAGGTCTAGGTCGCGGATGATTGCGCCTGGGCGCAGGTCGAAGGTCTTCTCTACGGCCTCGACGATCTTGTCCTCGGCAACATTCGCGGTACCGAAGGTGTCGACCATGATTGAGAGGGGCTTGGAAACGCCGATGGCGTAGGCAAGCTCGACTTCGCAGCGGTCGGCCAGACCGGCGGCGACCACGTTCTTAGCGACCCAGCGCGCGGCATACGCGGCGGAGCGGTCAACCTTGGTGCAGTCCTTGCCGCTAAAGGCGCCGCCGCCGTGACGGCCGTAGCCGCCGTAGGTGTCGACGATGATCTTGCGGCCGGTCAGGCCCGTGTCGCCCATGGGGCCGCCTACGACAAAGCGACCGGTAGGGTTCACGTAGATGTCCGCGTTGTCCCACGGCATGTTCTCGGCGGCCATGACCGGGGTGATGACGTGCTCGATGAGGTCGGCCTTGATCTTGCCCATGTCCTCGATCTCGGCGGCGTGCT